>CALETE010000011.1 GCA_937920085.1 uncultured Alphaproteobacteria bacterium
TCTCCAGTCGTGTGTCACAAAACCTTCGAATCGCATGCCCGCCGGGATGGCGCGGCGAACTCGCCCCGAAGGTGCGCTCAACTTAACCACGACGAGTCGCGGCTAATGTTAAACGAGCCCAATTGAACGCCTACCGGATGCTCGGTCTCAGCGCAACACTCTTTTAGCGTTTCGGGGGGCCGGTGCGCTCTTTTTGTCGCACGGGGTTAACCATCATGCAGGGCATTGCCGATGGTGTCGGTCAGGGGGCTGATAATGTAATGCAGGACGGTATTCTTGCCCGTGGTGATCTGGGCGGTGGCCGGCATGCCGGGCGTGAGCTTGGATCCCGCAGGTAGGTTTTTGGCGATTTCGCCGGGTTCGATGCGCAGATCGACCCGGAAATAGCCACCGCCGCTCTTCTCATCGACGATCTGATCGGCAGATACTGAAGTGACCACGGCCTCGACCGTCTTGGACTTCCGCGCATTAAAGGCGGTCAGGCGGACCTTGGCCTTCATGCCGATGCGGACGTCGTCCACTTCACTGGGCTTGATCTTCACCGAGACGATCAGGGGGCTGTTGGCGGGCACGATGCTCATCAGGGCTTCGCCAGCCACGATGACACCGCCCTGGGTGTACTGGGTCTGTTGCAGGACATAGCCGTCCACCGGCGACTTCACCACGGTGTCGGCCAGCATTTGCTTGGCCGCGGTCAGGCGGGGCAGGACATCGGTCAGGCTCATCTGCATCTGGCGCACGCCATCGGCGGCCTGGCTGACCCGCTGATCGCGCTGGGTGGCGATCTGCATACGGGTTTCGCCCTTTTGCTCCTGAGCCTGGGTGATCTGGGCCACCAGCTGACCGCGACGGCCCGCCAGATCCGACAGAGACCGCTGATAGCGCAGGATCAGGGTCTTGGGCGCAAAGCCCTTTTCATAGAGGGTTTGATAACCGGCCAGCTCTTGCTGGGTCAGCTTGATGCTGTCGTCGGTGGCGTCGAGCTGGGCCTTGATGCCGCCGATATTGGCGTCAATCTGTTGAATCCTCTGGGCCAGGATATCGTTCTGACTTTCATAGAACTGCAGCCGGGTGTCGAAGAGGAATTCCTGGTCGCGCATGAGGCCAGCGATCACCGGCTCAGAGGCCCGGGCCATCATCTCGGCGGGGAAGGTCACGACGCGCTTGCCCGTGGCTTCGGCCTGATAGCGGGCCAGCTGGGAGACATAGGCGTCTACCTGGCTCTGATTAATGTCCACCGAGGCCTTGGCCTGGACGGAATCTAGGATCAGCAGGGTCTGGCCCGCGGCGACCCTTTGGCCTTCCTTGACGAAAATCTGCCGGACAATACCGCCGCTGATATGGCGGATTTCCTTGCGGTTGGACTCCACCCGCACGATCCCCGGTGCCATGACCGCGCCGGTCAGGGGGGCAAAGGCGGCCCAGATCAGCAGGCCCACCACAAACACCCCGACCAGCACACTGCCGACCATCATTGGGCGTTGCAGGCGGCGCTCTAGATTGGGATCCAGCTCCTGGCTGCCCATGCCAAAGGCGGGGGTCACATAGGGTTTGATATTGGCAAGGTCGAGTTTCATCGGCCAGCCTCCACAGCGCGCAGGGCCGGGGTCGGCGCGACCTTGGCCATGACCGCATCCCGGGGCCCAAACAGTTCCATCCGGCCATCGCGCATGACCAGCATCTTGTCGGCGGAGCGGAAGATGGTCGGCTTGTGGGACACCACGATAATGGTTGCCCCATTGGCCTTGAGGGTTTCCATGGCTTGCATCAGGGCTTCTTCGCCCTCGGCATCCAGGCTGGCATTGGGTTCGTCCAGCACGATCAGCTTGGTCTGACCCAGGATGGCGCGGGCCAGGCCGACCCGCTGGCGCTGACCGGCAGACAGGGCCTGACCCGTGTCGCCAAGGTCGGTGTCATAGCCATTGGGCAGGCGCAGGATCAGCTGATGGATACCGGCCACCTGGGCAGCCCAGATCACGTCGGCATCTTCCACCCCATCGCGGAAGCGGGCGATATTGTCGCGGATGGTACCGGAAAACAGCTCTGTATCCTGGGGCAGATAGCCGACATTGCGTCCAAAATCAGTGCGATCCCAGGTGGAGACATCGGCCCCATCCAGTCGCACCGTGCCATTGGTCGGCGGATAGATCCCCACCAGCAGCCGGGCCAGGGTGGACTTGCCAGCCCCCGACGGGCCGATAATGCCCAGCATCTCACCGGCTTCGACCCTGAAATTCAGGCCCAGCAGGATGAACTTATTGCTGCCGGGCGGGGCCCAGTTGACCCCCTCCACCGAGACCTCGCCCTTGGCCTTGGGCAGGACCGTGCCTGACACATTGGCGGGACGATAACCCTCGAAAATCTTCATCAGCCGGTCATAGGCCCGGGTGCCGTTCATCAGCGGGTCCCAGGACCCCACCAGCCGTTCAATGGGCTGTAGGGCCCGGGCGGTGAGGATCATGTTGGCAAACAGCAGGCCCGAATTGATCTTGCCCTTGATGACCAGATAGGCCCCGATGGCGATGATCAGCACCTGAATGGCCTGTCTTGCGAACTTGGTATAGTTCGACAGCAAGCTCGCCCGATCCGAGGCGACGGAGCTGCGATCCATGGTGATCTGGCGGAAGCTGGCCCAGCGCTTGCCCAGGGCCTCAACCATGCCCATGGCGCGCACGGCTTCAAGATTTCGCAGGGCGGCGTCGGTAAAGCCGTAGGATTTGATGGCGGCCTCATTGGCGTCGCGCATGGGCGGACGGGTGACCTGATCCTGCAGGACAGCAATCCCAAACAGTAGGGCTGCGCCAAGCAGGGTCACGACCCCGACCAGAGGATCGATCAGAAACAGAATGCCCATATAGAGCGGCAGCCACGGCAGGTCGAAGACAACGCCAAAGGGCGAGCCGGTCAGCATTTGCCGGAAGGTGTCCAAATCCCGCATGGCCTGGGACTTGGCTTGGTTGGTGCCAGCCATATTGCTCTGGAACAGGGCAGCAAACACATGGCCCGACACCCGCTGGTCCATGAGAACGCCGAAATTGATCAGGACCTTGGCCCGATAATGGTCAATGACGCCCGACATGACGAAGGCCAGCAAGACGCCAACGGTAATGACCATCAAGGTCTCGATACTGCCACTGGTCATCACCCCGCCATAGATGTGGAAGGTATAAAGCGGCAGGGCCAGATAGAGCAGATTCGAGGCTAGGCTGAAGGCAAAGGCAAACAGCAGAGGACTGTAACCCTCCTTGACGGACCGGGTCAGGGGATTGTCCGGCTGTGCTGCCAACGGATTAAAGATTTTCATGCGCCGTGCGCCGTCCTGCTAAAATCCGCCCTCAAGGGCGTCACATACCATCGCCAAATATCGTGAACGAAATCCAAGCTGGCGAGACCCTGGATTGTTTTTCTTAGCGGAAAGGCCGAAATCGCGCGACACATGATTGCGCTCAGCCCCCTTGTCAATGCGACGGGGCCGGAGCTCAGGCTTGGCTGAGCGGGGAAATCTGGCCTGAGCGGCATTCCAGTCCTGTGAAATTGCGTTAGCCTAAACCCATGCAGAAGCGAGAGGCGTCCACAGGTGGCTAGGGTTGCGATCATCGGAAGCTGCATAACGCGGGACTTGTGGCCATTTATGGGCAAGGACCCCTTTGATCTGCTTTATGTGGCAAGAACCTCCCTGCCGAGCCTGTTTGCAAAGGCGCCGGGCAGGATCGATGTGGCCCCTGAGCCACCGCCGCCCCTGAAGCGCCATACCCACAATGCCGTGGTGGCCGACCTGACCAAGACCACCCTGGCCACCCTGGTGCAGCACAGGCCGACCCACATCATCTTCGACTTCATTGACGAGCGGTTCGACCTGATGACCGCTGGGGCGGGTCTGGTGTCTGACAGCTGGGAATTGGAGGTTAGCGGCTATCTGGACCAACCGGCCCTGAGACAGGGCCAGCGACTTGACCGGCTATCGGCCGGCTGTGACGTCCTGTGGCACCAAGCCCTTGCGGAATTGGCCGCCTTCATCGCCATTACCCCGCTCAATACTGCGAAAATTATCCTGCACAGGGCGCAATGGGCCGGTCGCTATCGAACGGCCAAGGCCAGGTCTGCGACCCTGCCGGATGTGCTCGAAATCTTGCCCGGCAAGCTGGGGTCGCGCGCGGCGCACAACGCCCTTCTCGCAAGGTATGAAACCGCCTTCCTGGCGCAGTTTCCTCAGGCCCATGCCATTGCTGCGCCCGGCAAGCATGTGGTGGCCGATGAGACCCATCAATGGGGGCTAAGTCCGTTCCACTATATCCCGGCCTATTACCAAGAGGTCTGCCGACAACTGGCCCCCCTGCTGGAAGACACGGCTAAGCCCCTCAGTCCGACTTTGGATATCGAGGCGCGATAGCCCCTGCCCGATTATGAGCCCCCGGCGGCCCAGTGCTCTAGGGGCGTCAGGCCCATGGCGGCAACCTCGGGAAAGGCGGCGGCAAAGGCGGAAGCGGCGGCCTGGTGTTGCGGCGGCGGATAGATCCATGCCCCGCCGGCCAGATAGTCTGACAGGGGATCCAGCCGGGTCAGTCGCCCCTCGCCCCGGGCCCGCAGATAGGCGGCTGTATCAAACCAGGGGCTGGGATCGACGGGGCCGTGAGTATTTTGGCGGATGAAATAGCTGACGGGTTCGCGGGCCCCCACCTCCGGATAGGTGGCCTTAAACCAGGTGGGATCGAAGAGGGGATGAGGCCGCAAGCCCCGGGCAAACCCCTGCTCGACATAATGCAGGAGGGGATTTGCGATCGTCTCGTCAGCGGCCAGCTGTTGTTTGTAAAAGAGCGGCTGGAACAGGCGGCTCGGGCTCAAGTCCCGCGCAGCTCCGACCCGCATATAGTGATGCACCGGCGTTTCCCCGGTGGCGGCCAGGTCGGGGGCCTGGGCAAGGTAAAACTTCACGTCGAACAAAAGATGGGGGCTTAGGCCCCTGGCAAACCCGATCCGTTCATAGTGCGCCAGGGGCGTTAGGCCCGTTGCCCCAAGGTCGGTGGCCACGGTCCTGTAATAGGCATCATCGAACAGGGGATGGGGCGATCGGCCTTCATCTCCGCCAAACACCAGGTAATGGACCAGGGGCTCTAGGCCAGACCGGGATACGTCTGGGTATTGTCGCCTGTACCATTGGGCATCAAACAGCAGCCCATGGCTCTGGGGCCCGATAAGTCCAGACCATTGGAGCAGACACCGGTGACCGATCGGCCCAAGGCGGACGAGGACTTGCTCGATCCGGCGGCGGAGTCGGTTTCGCCGATCTGGCCGAAACCGTCCGCGCAAGGTGTCCAGATAGCGGGCAAACTGTGCGTCGTGGGCGCGCAGATCCGCCTGGGCCTTTTCGGCCAGGACACTCGCCAGGGCGACGCCCAGCCGTTGGCGCGTCAGGCCTTCGGAGGTCTGGGCCCGTTGCACTTCCTCTCGAAAGGCTGACTGGCGGGCGGCGATCACGGCGACCTTGTCCTGCAAGGTCTGAGGTGGCGCACCGAAAGCTTGGGCTTTA
Organism: uncultured Alphaproteobacteria bacterium; assembly: GCA_937920085.1. Classification (GTDB taxonomy): domain Bacteria; phylum Pseudomonadota; class Alphaproteobacteria; order Caulobacterales; family Caulobacteraceae; genus Phenylobacterium. The sequence goes on from CALETE010000011.1 coordinate 5,528, forward strand.
GCCATGGGTCAGCAATCCCTCAGCGATGAGCCAGGCCTGGTATCCGCCGCCCTTGGTGGAAAAGGGATTGGGAAAGGCCTCCTGCAGGTCCGTCCGCTCGCGATAGAGGACGCGATGGGGCTTGGCGATCTTGGAGCCATCGTCATAGTGATCATAGGCCCAATATCGCTCTGGAATTTTCGGGTCTGTGACCTCGGCGATCTCAGACTTGTACCAGCGCCAGACTTCGTAGACCGGATAGTTGTCGCCGGCATAGCGCTTGGTCATGATGTCGCCGGTGGGGCCAAGCTTGGTGAAATGCCAGAACCGCAGGACCGCGCCATTAACGGTGATGGCCCCATCCTTTCCGACCGCAAGCTTGCGGGTGGAAAGGTTCCAGCTGGCCACATTGTATCCGGGGTCGCGGACCACCTTGACCTTGTCGAACAGGGCCGGGACGTGGTCGCACCACCTCTGGTCCACGAACAGACCCCTGGGCATATCGTCAAAGCAAAACTGCAGCAGGCGGTCATTCCACCACTTGGCGAAGCGGGCCCCCTCCCCCTGGGTTCGAACCGCCACAAAGCCCAGATTGAAAATGCCCGTCCGCGACGCCGAAAGGTCATTGTCGAGGATGGCGGCGCGATCCTCGTTGGGATCAATCAGGTGGGGGGTCAGCAGGACTTCATCTGTCTGAAGCAGGTCGATCAGGGGGTCCAAGGGTGCCAGCAGGGCCGTATCTGGGTCGAGATACATGACCACATCAGCGTCGCCGGAACAGGCCTGATGAATGAAGGGGCCCTTCACCGCCGTGCAGACCTCGATCACATCATGGCGAAAGAGCCAGGACTTGAAGTTCTCGATACCAAGGTCCTGGGCATAGACCACCCTGTCGAAGGGTTCTTTTCTGACGTCGAACTGAAATCCGCTGGGCGGCTCATCGGTGATCAGGGCGACCAGATCCCAGGAGGGATGGAACTTTTTTAGGGTCTTAAATAGGACCCGCGCCCGATTTAGATAGGAAAAGGTGAAGCTGGAATAAACGAGAACCTTCATTGGGCGGCGTCCAGAAGGTCAGCCGTCGTGGCGCTGAAGGTCAGGTCATAGAGCATGGGATTTCGCCGCCGCCGGGCGTAATCCGCCACCTGCCCCGTGCGAAACAGGGCGGCGAGGTCGGCCTCAGAGTTCAGAACCCGCCCAAACCCCCCGACCTGGGCAAAGGCTGCGATATTGCCGCTGTCGGCATGGGTAAGGATGAAGGCACCGGCTGCTGCTGCCTCGTGAGCAGCGAGCGAGAAGGTTTCCCGGCATAAGGACCAAAGCACAACAAGGTCTACCGACTCTTCCAGCAAGGCATTGCGCATGGCGTCAGGGCCTTGGGCGGAGACGGACACCTCCTTGAAGGGAATCTTAGACGCCGCCTTTTTCGAGCCCAGGTGCAGGAAGGTGTAGCGAGGGTCATCTGCAAAGGCCTCGGCCAAGTCCTCAAAGGCTGCCCAGCCCTTGTGCAAGGCCGTCATGCCCAAATAGGCCACTTTGAGCGGTGCCTTCTTGCCCGTTACCGTCGACGGCTGGGTTGGCGTCAGAGTGGCGTGTGGATGGACCAGATGAGCTGTATCCTGTGGCGCGGTCGATGCTGCACGCCAGGTTTCATAGGCCGACACCGACGGGGCAACGACGGTCATCTCTAGGGCCTCAAACAGGCGATCATGTGCCTCCACATGGGCCCTGCGGTGGTTACCATAGACGCAGATACTGCAGGCCGGACTGTCGGGTGGTGGTGCGCCACAGTCAGCGACATCGTTTCGCATCAGGTGGAAGCCTGCACAAACGCTGGTAAAATCGTGGAGCCAGAGGTGACCCTTCTTAATCCGGGCCGCCCCAAGGAGATCTAGGACCTCTGAGGCCGAATGTCCCAGCAGGCTGTGGATGGCAAAGGTCCGGCGCGAGGCTTCTTTCGATGAGGCTTCGCCGTGCTTGAGGACGTCCACCAACTGCGCACTTTTGAAGGTTCCCAGCCTCTGCCCATTCCACAAGACCCCGATCAAACCGGGGACAGACTCTGGTCGAAGGGTCGGCCAGGGCGAGACCGGGAAAAGATGCAGGTGGTCAATGCCCAGGCGCTTTATGCCCGCCGCTTCCCGCTGCAGACACAGCTGAAGCCCACCGATATTGGCGGTAAAGTCGTCATGACTGAAGGTGATGTGGAGATCACCACCGCACCCCGCCAGCGTCGCGAGACCTGAGGGGCCATCGGGTATGATCTTGGACATCATTTTAAGCGCGTGGGCTTGGCGCTCTGGCACCGTCTTCATCTGCGCCAACATGCGATGGCGGAAGCCGAGATCATGAACGCCTAGCCGACCTTCGCTCTTGCCCGCGACCAGATAGTGAAGGAAGGGATTGATCCCCAACGCCGCAACATCAGGGTTAAATTCCAGATAGTCGGGAACGGAAAATTCTCTATTGGGTGAGCGGCCTTCGCGCCAACCTTCGGTCAGAAAATGGTCCAGAGGATTGACGCCAGCGACCTCAATATCGGGATAGCTTGCCAGATAGAACTCGATGTCAAAGGCATCCTCAAGGACCTTGGGATCCACCGCCCATGGGTCATGGCCAGCTGCCAGGGACGCTGGCCGAGCCGCGGGTGCACCTCCTGTTCCAACGACGGTCTGCCCCCTTGGGCCTGGGGCGACGCGCCCCATATCAGCAGCGATCCAGAGGTAGGACGCGCCAAACGCCGAAGGCTGGGGCGAGATCCCAGAGCGCCAGCCCTGGGTCAGATAGTGGTAGAAGGCAATGTCCGGGTCAGCCTGCTGAACGTCGTTTTGATAGGCCTTGGTTGAGAACCAGGGCGCTGGATCTCGCCCTTCACGGCTGCCCTCATCGAGGAAATGTCGGATGGGATCCAGGCCTGCCTGAGCGACGTCCTCATAGATGTTGAGGTAGAAGTCCACATCGAACGCGCCGGCGACGACGTTGTAAACTTCTTCCGGTGAGGCCCGGCTGGCCATTCGGCATTTCCTTTGAATCGGTTTCCGTGTGTGCAACAGAAGCCATAGGTGATCAACCTTGGTGGTCCAGAAACGTGCGCAAGACATCACGATCTGGTCGACCTTGGGTGTGTGCCAAGAAACCCATTGCGCGTGTTGCTCAGGCGACGCCCGATAACCTCCAAGTCTGACCATGGCCATCCCTGTTTCGCCCGCTAAAACTGCCGCAAGCCGCTCAGCCTATCTGGTCCTGGGCATGCACCGCTCTGGAACCTCGGCTGTGACACAGCTGCTGGCCTTGGCAGGGGCAAAGCTACCGAGCCATGTCATGCCTGGCGATGAGCACAATGCGAAGGGGTATTTCGAGCCCTGGCGCATCGCGATCTTCAACGATGAAAGACTGCGCGCCGCCGACAGTGCCTGGGATGACCCCCTGACAAACCCTGCGTCTTTTCCTGCCGACGCCGCGGACTGGCGGGATCGGGCGATCAAGTTATTCCGCAGCGAGTATGGCCGCGCCAAACATCCCCTCCTCAAGGACCCACGGGTTTCGGTGCTGCTGCCCCTCTGGCGAGATGTACTTGAGTCCCAGGACATGACGGCGCAGTGCGTGATTCCCGTCCGCCATCCCCTGGCTGTGGCGGGATCATTGGCCAGACGAGACGGGTTTCCGATCCAGAAATCCATCTTGCTGTGGATGACCTATATGGTCGAGACAGAGCTTGGAACGCGGGACCTACCGCGGGCCTTTGTGGAGTATGACGCCTTGCTGGCCGATTGGCGTCCCGTGGTCGAGGCTATGGAAACCGCCCTCGGTGCGGCCCTGCCGAACTTGACCCTCAAGGCGCAAGCCGCGATCGACGCCTTCCTAACCCCCGAACTTCGCCACAATGCCGGTGGAGAGACCCTTTCGACCTATGGCGACATCGGTGCTGCAGCTGAGGGGGTCTATAATTGGCTCATCGCGACAGCACGTGGCGAGGCCCCATCTCCTGCCTTGATGGAGGCCGGTCACGACCTGATCAAGCGCCTGCGCCACGAGGTCGGCGCCCTGATTTCCCCCGTGACTCGGTCAAATAATCAGGCCCTCTCAGCCCTTGGCGAGGCGCGCGCGGCTTTGACATTTGCCCAGAGCCAGGCCGATGAACTGCGGTCAAATATTGATGCCCTTCAGTCCCACCTGCATCAGGCACATGCGACCAACGCCCAGCTTAACGATCAGGTGGAAAGCCTCAGCCAACAGCTGTTGCAGAAAATCGAAGAACGCAGAGAGATCGAGGGCAGTTTGGACGCCCTCCTTGCGGCCCGATAACAGGCCGGGGGCTAGGGGTATCCTGCAGGCCTCTTGGCCACCGCGATTTGCTGAAGGATAAAAGCGCCGCCGGGAGAATCATCCAAATCTAGGCGAATCTGATCGATCTTGGACGTCTTCCAGTCATCGCCACCGCGGCGAAGTTTTTCCATGTCGTAGACAATGGTCACGGTCTCGTTGACCGCGGGATTGGCATCCTTGGGGGCCTTGGCCAAATAGCCTTCTGATTCAGAATGCTTGATCGTCGTATAGTGGACGGAGCCATCCCAATCCGCACCCTGCTTTACCCGGGTAAGGCGCACGACCAATAGGGGGTATGCCCCCCCGTCGAGGTTCAAGCCGCCAGCGCTGCGGATGAGCACATCCGCCTGGGTTTCGGTCACCGCGAGACCTGAGCCCTCGGCTGGACCTGCGGCTGCGCCTGCCACCATAAATTCGTTGGGCGCAGAGCTGAACACCCATTGCCGCGCCGTGATGAGCGGCTTGCCCTGGAACTCAAAAGTCTGACCTTGCGGGTTCCAAGACACGGCGTTTGCGCGCTCGGTGACGGGCCCCGTTGGCCTGGTCACCAAGCCCCCCGTCGAGGCTGGGCTGCTAACAGGAACAGGGGCCTTTGCTGTATTTGCCGAACGCACCTTGGACGTATCGCAAGCAGCGACCGCTAGTAACGCCGCGAGGGTCGGGAGCAGAATATTCGGGGTCTTCATGAGTCTTTGCCTGACTGTGCGCGGGTCCATGGCGGATCAACCGCCAAGTAGAACAAGCCTGCCAGGGTCGCAAGGTCGAGGAAATAGAGATAGCGATAGTCGCAAGCGATTGAGATCAGGAAGAAAGACCCTGCAAACGCCAAACCAGACAGCAGCAGGCCCGCCATGGCGATGTCCTGCGGGCTTCGTCGGATCAGCAACCCCGCGATCAGCGCAATGGCAAGACCGGCGAAGGCAAGGTGCGAAATGGCAGGGGTATCGAGAAAACGCGTCCCGTAATTGTAGAGTTTCTGGTCCACAGCGTCGACGCCGGAGGTCAGTTTGAGATCAGCTAAATTTTCCGCAGGGCCGTCCACTCCGACGTAGAGCGGCAGACAACTGTCAATATGGGGGGTCAAAAAGACTGCGGCGAACACGTCCCACCGATGATGAATATAGGCCATAGGATGATGGCGGACGAGACTGATCCACTGGAGGCCGACCACCCTTAGCGGCACACCATCCAGAGCCTGTCCGACACGGGGGTTTTGCTGCAGATAGTCAATGCGCTCGGGCACATAGAGCGGCACGCCATAGGTCATAATGGTCTGAGCGACACGAGGACTCTGCGCTGAGATAACCTCTAATTTCACCGCTGGATCATGGGCCGCCATGCCGACAATGTCATACTGAATAAGGGATCGGATCCCCTGGTTTTCTATGCCCTGAACCAGCGAGGTTTTGGGTGTACAGGCGAGGGCCAAGATGTGCGAAACGAGGACGACGGCGGTGAGTAAACCCAGGCCCCAGAGGGCGGCGCGGCGCCAGCCCAACCCCCTCAAAGTCCAACCCAGTACGCCTGCTGCGACGATCGCCGTAATGAGCCCATTCTGCCGCACCTGACCGGCGACAGCCAAGGCGATAACCAGAGCGGCGATTGCTATCCAGGGCTTTTGATCTGCTCGCCAGACCTTGGCGATATGGGCCAGGAGCACGAAGCTGGCCACCCCTAGGTTTGCAAACAGCACATCCTTCCAGACGATCCCCTGATACATCATCACAGATGGGCTGAGGATCAGGACCAGGGCCACAGCCGGGGCAAACCAACTGACCCGATCACGGCTGCGCAGGATGCCCCAGAGGGTGGCGAAAAACAGAAACACGCTACTGACCAGATAGAGACCAGTTCCAGGAATGATTTGGTCAAAGACGCTTAAGATCGAGGCGTAGACCACCGGTCCCCAGGTCTCGCGCATATGGATATGGGCTTCGTGGAGCTGGCGGACCGAGTCGTTGGAAAGCTGACCGGGCATGTTGGCGGCGACAACCAGCAGGAAGCCAAGGATCAGGATCGCCTGGGTTAGACGCTTGGCTGTGAGCTTGTATGGGGTCAACATCATAAGCCGCTTTCTCTGCGAAATTCAGGCCGGACGCGCCCTGGTTACAATCACCAGTCCAACAAAGACGATACAGAAGCCAAGCCCCATCTGCCAGTTCACGGGTTCTTTCAAGATGACCCAGGCCATGAGCGGCACAAGGGCGGACCCCGCCATAGAAAATGCATAGGCACTGGAGAGGGGAACCCTGGTGAGGACATAGAACCAGAACAAAGCGGTAATGCCATACCAGGCAAAGGCACCCATCAATGGAAGGTTCTTCAGGAGCCGAAAGACAATCGGCCCATCGAGTTTCGCATTGGCGATCGCCGCCATTTTGAAGAGCAATTGCCCAACAGGCAGGGCAATAGCGAAGACAGAACACAGCACGGTGTCTTTAAGGCTCAGGCTCATGTGGTTTCGAGCCTTTCGATCGCCCGCAAATAGGGATGAATGGCGCGGGTTGGGACACTTAGGACATCGTAATTCATGGCCTGAAGCAGGAGCTGCACACCAATTATCACCGGCAAAGCCGCAGTCATGACGACGCCCGCCGACGCAGCTTGATGAACATTACGGGTGGCCAACCAATGCAGGCCATAGACCATGCCAAAGCCGAACAGCGCTAAACCGACCAGGAACTCAATGGTCGCGGCATTGAAATCTCGGACGAAATACTGACCCAGAATGCGATTTATGAAATTCGTCAGGTGCTTGCCGGCAAAGGGACCGATGATCGCGCTGATCCGGATATTTGAGACCTCATCGCCATATCGCGCGGGCATGGGCACATCGCGAACCACGGCGCGCAAGGTACCAAGGTGGTAGAGGAGGTCGGTCTCAAAAAAGAACCTCTGGGAAACAGACCTTTCCATCACCAACCGCGCCACACTGGACTCGATCGCGGTAAATCCATTGGTCGGATCAAAGACGTTCCAATAGCCGGTGCTGACCTTGGCCGCGAAGCTCAAGGCCCCATTTCCGAAAACCCGCAGGGCGGGCATGGCCTGAAGGTGGCTGATGGAAGTGAACCGATTGCCCTTGGCATAGTCGGCCTCCCCCAACAGGATCGGCGCAACCAGCTGGGCCAGATAGCTGAGGTCCATCTGATCATCCCCATCGACCTTGACAAGGATCCGGGCCCCCAGGCGGTCAGCCTCGGCATAACCAGCCAGGGTCGCACCACCAACGCCGCGGTTGTGTGGCAAACGCACCACCCGCACCCGGGGGTCGGTATTGGTCTCTTCGATGAAGTCGCCGGAGTTTTCAGGGCAAGCATCGTCGACGCAGACAATACCTTCGATCCACTCTGGGGCCCGGGCAATCACCCGATTTATGTGCGCCTTGACCTTGTAACAGGGCACAATCAGCCAGACCCCGGACTCGCTGAGCCTAGGATCATTTTGGCGGCCATCTGCCTTGCGGCGTGCCAGCGCGAGTGGGGTGTCTGATTTGATCGAGGACATGGGTTTTCTACCCCTCGGCTAACATGGGTGCCGCACTGTCGTCCACATTGTGTGATGTTTGGATAGGGGGGCAAAGCTTGCGCCGAAAAAAACGACCTGATACCAGCGGCCCTCGATACGGAGACCGGATGCATACTGCCCAACACATGCTGCGTACGGGCCGCCGTGGAAGCTTGCATGAATTTGCCATGGCCTATGCCGACCTTCGGGCATCGGTTCCCAAGCTGGGTCTGGCCTGGTCCCTCGCGTCACACGATGTGATTTCGCGCTATCGCGGATCCATTCTCGGGCCGTTCTGGATCACCCTGTCCATGGCCTTCATGGTCCTAGGAATCGGGTTCCTGTATTCTGAGCTGCAGCATATCTCCCTGCAGGAGACCATGCCCTTCGTGGCCCTGGGCATCGTGTTTTGGGGGATGATTTCCCTGGTCATTATCGAGGGCTGCGAGACCTTCGTCCACGCCTCGGGCATGCTCAGCCAGACCTCACTGCCCATGTTCACCTTCGTCTGGCGGACCCTGCTGCGTAATCTGGTGACCCTGCTGCACCACCTGATCATCATAATCGGCGTGCTCATCTGGTTTGGCTATTGGCGGACCATGAACCTGCCCCTGGCGATGGCGGGGCTAGCCCTGACCCTCCTGAACGTCTCCTGGATCAGCCTGGCCGTGGCGATTTCCTCCGCCCGGTTCCGGGACATTCCGCAGATCGTCACCTCGGTCATGCAGTTTTCCATGTTTATGACCCCGGTCTTCTGGAAGCCGGACTTCCACAGCCCGATGATGAAGCTGGTGCTGGTCTACAATCCCTTCTTCCACATGCTGGACTCGATCCGGGGCCCACTGCTGGGGGCCCAGCCTGCCCTTCAGACCTATGTGGTACTGATTGTCATGGCCCTGATCGGCTGGGCCTTGACCTTCTCGCTCTTCGCCCTCACCCGGCGCCGGATTGTGCACTACCTATGAAGGCTCCCCCCGTCTCCATTACGGTCAAGGACCTCACCCTGCGGTTTCCAGTCTATGGGGTGGACGCCAAGTCGCTGAAAAAGCACCTGGCCCGGGTGGCCATCGGTGGACGGCTAAGCAGTGCCCACCATGGGTCGGCAGAGGTCACCGCCATCAGCGGCCTGTCCATGACCTTGAAGGCCGGCGACCGTCTTGGACTGATCGGCCATAACGGCTCGGGAAAGACCACCCTGCTCCGGGCCCTGTCGGGTGCCTACGAACCCGATGAGGGTCAGATCGAGGTCAAGGGACGCATCGCCCCCCTGCTGGACCTCAGCCTTGGCATTGATCCTTCGGCCACCGGACTTGAGAACATCCGCCTGCGCGGGCGGATTGCGGGCCTGACCACCAAGGAAATCGACGCCAAGATGGACGAGATCGGTAAGTTTACCGGTCTTGGCCCCTTTCTAGCTATGCCCCTCAAGACCTATTCCGCTGGCATGGCTGCCCGCCTGGCCTTTGCCGTCGCCACAGCCGTCGACGCAGATGTTCTGCTGATGGACGAATGGATCGCTGTGGGCGATGCTGATTTCCAGAAAATCGCCCACCAAAGGCTGCTCAGCCTGGTGGAACGGGCCGGCATTTTGGTTCTGGCCTCCCACGACATGGACTTGATCCGGTTGTACTGTAACAAGGTCATGCGTATGGACGGCGGCGTTGCTTCGCCGGTCACGAGCATCAAGGATCTGGACCAGCTACTCGCTCAGGCCTGATGGGGTCGCGGGTCATCAACGGAATGCTCGCTTGCAATTACAGACTGTGCCTCTGAAGGAACGCCTGTGGCAGCATATCCGGCCCGTGGCCGTGGGGCTCCTCGCCGAAATCCGTAAGCACCCCTGGCTGCACAGGCCGATGCATGCCCTCGCGGTCAGGGCGTCCCGCCACAAGATGGCGGCGACCTTCATCCAGGCAGTTTTGGAAGAACACTACCTGACCGCCTACGAGTATGAGTGCTGGATTCGAGATAATGACACCCTGAGTGCCACGGACCGCCAGGAGATCGCCGACAAGGTCGCCGGCCTGAAGCTTCGCCCCCTGATCTCGGTGATCATGCCGGTCTATGCAACCACCCCTGAATTTCTGATCGCGGCCATCGCCTCGGTCCGGGCTCAGCTCTATCCACACTGGGAACTCTGTATCGCCGATGACGCCTCGCCTGGGGACGAGACCTGGGCAATCCTGCTGTCAGAAGCCGCCCAGGATTCCCGGATCAAGATCCTGCGGCGAGAGACCAATGGACACATTAGCGCGGCCACCAATTCTGCACTCAGCATGGCCACTGGCGATTTCGTGGCCTTCATGGATCATGACGACATCCTGCCACCCCATGCCCTGTTTGAGGTCGCCGCTGAAATCCTGGAAAATCCCACGGTCGAACTGATCTATTCCGACGAGGACAAGATCGACGAGACCGGCCAACGCTTCGACCCCCACTTCAAGACTGGCTGGAACCCTGAACTTTTGCTCGGTCAGAACATGATCAAGCACCTCTGCGTCGCCCGACGGGAGCGCGTTCTTCACTTGGGCGGTGCCCGGGCAGGGTTTGAGGGCAGCCAGGACTATGATCTGGCCCTGCGGATTGCAGAAGGCGTGCCCGCTGAACGCATCGCGCACATTCCAGCCATCCTCTATCACTGGCGGCAGAGGACAGCGGCAAAGTCATTCTCTGAGACAGCCCTTGATCAGTGCCTGGAGGCGGCCCGGAAGGCCGTGACCGCGCACCTTGAGCGCACAGGCGTCAAAGGCGCGGTCGTCGCGCCCCTCTCCAATGCGCCAGCCTATCTCAGCGTGAAGCGCCCCCTGCCCGATCCATTGCCCCTCGTTTCCGTGATCATACCAACACGGGATCGGGCAGAACTGCTTAAGCAGTGTGTCCAGGGCGTCCTGAAGCAGACGGCATATAAGGCGCTGGACGTGATCATCGTCGATAATGACAGTGCCGAGCCAGAAACCCACGCTCTGTTCAAACGGCTGGCGCGGGACAAACGGGTCCGAGTCATTCCTGCGCCAGGGGCCTTCAACTATTCGGCCATCAACAACATGGCCGTCAGCCATGCCCGGGGCAATATCCTGTTGTTCCTGAACAATGATGTCGCCGTGATCGAGCCCAACTGGCTAGGGGAGATGATTTCGCAAGCTGCGCGGCCCGAGGTCGGGGCCGTCGGGGCGGGGCTACTCTATGCCGACGGCCGCGTTCAGCATGGGGGCGTGATCCTGGGGGTCGGGGGGATCGCTGGAGAAGGCGCGGTTGCAGGTCACCTCTATGCCGGTGCTAGATCCATTTCGAAGAGCTATTTCAATCACTTAAGACTAGCCAGAAATGTGTCTGCGGTAACAGCGGCATGCATGGCCATGCGCAAGAACGTCTTCCTTGAGGCCGGTGGATTTGATGAAACCAACCTGGCCGTGGCCTTTAATGATGTTGATCTCTGCCTAAAGGTGGGGGCCTTGGGGTATCAGTTGATCTGGACACCTCGGGCCACGCTCTACCATCTGGAATCCGCCTCGAGGGGGTCAGACCTCGAACCCGAGGTGATCGGGCGGTTCCGCAATGAGATTGCCTATATGCGCAGCCGATGGGGCGCGGTCCTCGACAACGATCCCTTTTATGGGCCGAATTTCGACAAGGCTCATGTGGACTATCGGCTGGCAACACCGGTTCAGCGGGTCAGGCCCTGGAAGCGTCCCTAGACGACACCCCTGAGGTCGGCCATGATCTTCCTTCCCGAATTTGGAGTGATGACGATGGCGCGGGCGCAGTTGGCTTGGATTACCGCATTTGGACTTCTGGCGACCACGGCCCATGCCGCGCCCGCCCCGAAAAAGGATGCCAAGATTTGGGCCGCCGCCGAGGCCGCCCTTCCCGGTCAGCTGGACCTGCTGAAATCCGTGGTCAACATCGACTCTGGCACAGGCGATGTGGAAGGCGGCCGCAAGGTCGCGCAAATTCTGATTCCACGCCTGAAGGCTCTGGGCGCCAATGTTGAGGTCTTGCCGGCGGAAGCTGATGGCCTGCCCGAAAATCTGGTGGCGACCCTGAAGGGCACGGGTAAGACGCGCATACTTTTGATCGGTCACATCGACACAGTGTTTGGCCCAGGCACCGTGGCCAACTGGTCTTACAAGCAGGACGGAGACCGCCTGACAGGTCCCGGCGTTGGAGATGAAAAAGGCGGCGTCGTCGAGGCCATCACGGCCCTGCAAATTCTGAAAGACCAGGGCTTCAAGGGCTTTGGAACCCTAACCCTGCTGATAGAGACCAGTGAAGAGCGCGGCTCGCCTGGAACCCGAGCCTTGATCGACCGGTTGGTGAAGTCTCACGATGTTGAGTTCAATGTTGAACCCGGCGACGCCCCCGATCTGGTGACCGTCTGGCGCAAGGGCAGCGCCACCATGGACATCGACGTCAAGGGCCGTCCCGCTCACGCCGGCGTCGCCCCCCAGGACGGACGCAATGCCGCCGTCGAGCTGATCCACCAACTGGCCGTGGTCGACACCCTGCCCCATTCCGGAGACGGGCTGACAGCAAACCTGACCATTCTCCAGGCCGGCAGCCGCTATAACATCATCCCTGAAGATGCCCGGGCGCAGATTAATGTCCGCATTCGCGAGAAGGCCGACCTCGACCGTGTGGAAAATCTCTTCCGCGAGTCGGCCAAAACCACCGTCATTCCTGACACCAAGGTCACGGTGACCCGGGAAACCTCCTTCCCGCCCCTGCCCAACAATCCGGCGACGGACGCCTTGGCGGCCCGCGCCCAGGCGATCTATGCGGGTCTTGGCTTGACCCTAGGCACAGGGGGCAATGGCGGCGCGTCCGAATCTGCCCTGGCCCACGAGGCTGGCACCCCAGCCTTGGACGGCCTCGGCCCAGTGGGCGGCTCCTTCCATACCAATAAGGAGTGGGTGGACCTCAAGTCGGTAACGCCGAGGACCTATCTGCTATCCAAGCTGATCATCGACGTCAGCACCAAGCCACCAAAGGCGAACTAAAGGGCCAAGACGACTGCGAGGACCCGGCGCCTGTCCAAAATCGATCATGAAGGAATTGGTGATTACGCCACCAAGCCCTTCAATCGATAGAGGGCCGCCATAGCCTCTCGCGGGCTCATGCCATCGGGGTCGAGTTCGGCTAAGGCGAGTTCGACCGGACTTGGCCCCGACTTCGTCGCCGTCGGCGCGACGCCTGAAAATAGGGGCAGGTCTTCCAGATGGGCAGGCGCCCCTGCCTCGCGCTCCAGCCGATCCAGCACCTCCCGAGCTCGAGCCACCACCGCGGGCGGCACCCCGGCCAGCTTGGCCACCTGAACACCATAGGATCGGTCGGCTGGCCCCGGTCCCGCCTCATGCAGGAAGATCAGGTCGCCATTCCATTCCTTGGCCTTCAGGGACAGGTTGGCCACATGGGCAAGCCGCCCTTCAAGGACCGCCAGCTCATGATAGTGTGTCGCAAAGAGGCCCCGGCAGCGATTGGTCTCATGCAAGGCTTCGGCGCAGGCCCAGGCAATGGCTAGACCGTCGTAGGTGGCAGTTCCCCGTCCGATCTCATCGAGGATCACCAGGGATCTTGGGGTGGCCTGAGCTAGAATGGCGGCGGTCTCCACCATCTCCGCCATGAAGGTCGAGCGGCCTCGGGCCAAATCATCGCCAGCCCCGACACGGCTGAACAGTCGGTCGACGACCCCAAGGCGGAAGCTGAGGGCGGGCACAAAACACCCCGCCTGGGCGAGGATCGCCAACAGGGCATTCTGGCGCAGAAAGGTCGACTTACCAGCCATGTTCGGGCCGGTAACAATCGATAGCCGGGCCCCTGCAATGCCCTGTCCATCCAGTCGGCAATCATTGGGGGTAAAGGGGTCGCCATTGCGCTTAACAGCAGCCTCGACCACTGGATGACGGGCACCAACCGCCTCGAAGGCGGTGGAGGTGTCAAGTAAAGGTCGACAGGCCCCCGCGTCCTGAGCCCATTCGGCTAAGGCGGAAGCCACGTCCAAGCTTGCTGCAGCCTGGGCGGCGGCCTGAATGTCACTGGCAACAGCAATCGCAGCTTCTCGCCAAGCCTCAAAGATCGCGGCCTCAATGGCCAAGGCCCGCTCAGCAGCCTGGGCGATCTTGGCGTCCAGTTCTGCCAGCTCAACTGTGGTGAACCGCACCTGATTGGCCAGGGTCTGACGATGAATGAAGGTCGCATTGAGGGGCGCCGTCATCAGAGGTTCGGCGGCCTTGGCCGTGGTCTCGACGAAATAACCCAGGACGGCGTTATGGCGGATTTTCAGGGCCACACCGCTGTCGGCGATCAGCTGCGCCTCCAGACCAAGGATCACCCGCCGACTGTCGTCTCTCAAGGCACGGGCTTGGTCTAGCTCTGCACGGATACCCGGGGCGACAAAGCCTCCGTCCCGAGCCTGCAAGGGGAGGTCTTCCCCGAGGCCCGCGTCCAGAACCCCCTTGAAATCGGCCAGGGCCGGGTGTTGGGCGGTATCCAGGGCTTCGAGGGCCGCTACGACCTCCCGCGGTGGCGCAGCCATCAGCGGGCCCCTGGGGCGGGCAAACTGAGCGCAAATGGCCTGGCCCACGGTTAAACCTGTTCGCAAGCCCGCGAGATCACGGGGGCCGCCTCGGCCAAGGGCCAGCCGGGACAGGGCCCGGGCCATGTCGCCCAAGCCCCTCAAGGCGGTGCGGAGGTCTTCTCTCAAGGGGCGCTGTTCAAGAAACCAAGCTACCGCATCGAGACGGGCATCTATGGCGGCGGGATCCAGCAGGGGCCGCGCCAGGCGTGCCGCCAGCAGCCTTGCCCCCGGTGCCGTCATGGTCCGGTCAATGGCGGCCAGGAGGGAGCCCTCCCGCGATCCAGACAGGCTGCGCTCGATTTCAAGGCTGGTCCGTGTGGCCGGATCAATGGCCATGACGTCGGCTTCGCCGGATCGGCGGGGTGCGCTCAGTGCCGGTGTCTTACCGGCCTGGGTGGTTTCAAGATGGGCAGCGATGAGGCCCAGGGCAGAAATCTCGGCCCCAGAAAACTGGCCAAAGCCATCCAGTGTATCCACGCCGTAGAGGCGCTTGAGCCTGGCCTTCGCGGCCCCCGGCTCGGCCAGGGCCGATGGCATGGGTTGGACCAGCCCCCCCACCGACCTCAGCATGGCGTTGAGGCCTTCGTCGGCGAACATCCGGTCCGGGACGAGGATTTCGGAGGGCCCGAGCGCTGCCAGGGCTGAGCCCAGGCTCTCCCGAGCGACGGCCCAGACCTCGACCTCGCCGGTGGAGAGCTCGACACTGGCCACCGCGGCCGATCCAGCCCGCCAAGATACCGCAGCCAGCCGGTTGGCTCCCCGAGCATCCAGCAAGCCATCTTCGGTGAGGGTTCCTGGCGTCACCACCCGGATAACATCGCGCCGGACGATAGACTTTGAGCCACGCTTGCGCGCCTCAGCCGGATTTTCCATCTGCTCGCAGACAGCGACCTTGAAGCCGGCCCGGATCAGCTTGGCGAGATAGGCCTCCGCCGCATGGACGGGCACGCCGCACATGGGGATGGGTGCGCCGCCGTGACTGCCGCGGGCGGTGAGGGTAATGCCAAGGGCGACCGACGCCTTCTGCGCATCTTCGAAAAACAGCTCATAGAAATCGCCCATCCGGAAAAAAACCAGGGCGTCAGGCTGGCGGGACTTGGCCTCAAAGAATTGGGCCATCACCGGCGTGGCACCGGCGGAGTCGGCTGCGGCCGAGGTCAGGGAGGGATCGTGGGCGGTCATGTTCAGCACACAGGTTAACGCCCTCGCCGCCGGGCGCCACCCCCCGCATGGGGCGGGAGGTGGTCTGGCCTGTGGTTAAGTCCGGCCTAGTAGCGACTCACCACGCCCAAAGCCTTTGGCGTCGGGGTGATGGCGACGCCCTTGGAGCGCTTAAGCACCCAATCGATCAAGGTATTGGCCACAGCTGAATTGCCCGCTTCGCCAGGCCGTCCCTTATCAGGGGTCGAATCATCGGCTGACACAAAGTCGGTATGGTGCAGGATGGCCACATTGATCTTGGGATCGAAGGCCGTCACGGCCTTTGCGGCATCGGTCTGCCAAGTGCCGGTCTTGTTGATCTCGGTATAATCGGTAACGCCTGGGAAGGGGTTGCCGCCGGTTCCTTGGGTGAAGCCCTGACGGGCCACATAAACCGGGATATTGGCGATGGCGGTCTTGTCGACGTCGAGCTTCACGCCCTCACGGTCGATCTTCAGCACCTTGTAGCGGCCGACAAAATTGGCGTCATAGTCCCACCGCTCGGAGGCATACCAGTTGGATGACACCATGTCCGAGGCGTCGATTGTGCGCGCACCAGACTGACTGAAGACGACCTTCATCGGGCGTATATTCGACCGCGCAGGGGCAAAGCCCTGGCTCTCCATCCAGAGCTTGGCCTTGCCGCCATCAATGGCCGAGCCGCCGTTCCCGCCGCCCTCGACCCAGTCATAGACCCGGTTTGGATCCACCATGGCCGCAGAGGGTGCGCATTTAGGCGGCGGCGGCGCCATGGCACGCATGGGCCCTGGCATGGGCGCAGGCGGGGTAAGGTCGCATTTGTCTTCTGTTCCAGGCATAGGCTTGAAGTCGAGATAGCCCATGCCTTCCCCCAGGAACTGAAGGATCGGCATTTGAACTCCACCCCCAGGAACCGGGTCGGTATCAAAGCTGGTGCCAGCCCGGGCCAGCCAGGTTGTGCGGATGGCCTTTAGGAAGCCACTGCCTGGGGCGTCAGGCATGCCTGGCACTCGAAGGGGAAAGATCGATTCCGCCTTAGGATCGGAGAAAACATAGTAAAGCCCGGTGACGGACTGGGAGACAGCAGAGGCTGGCCCGGCAACCGCGCCAAGTAGGCCAGAGGCGTCGGTATAAACCGGTGCCGTGCCGGACCGCAGATCCTTCACATGGGCGAAATAGGCATCCAAGTCAGAGGCCGTTGGCGCAGGCTGATTTCCTGCCGAGGGGCCACCGTCTAAAAAGATCAAACCTGCCAGCTTCGATACGGCCCGCTGGCCATTGTCCTGTTGGCGGGCGGCATAATTGGCCACAAAGCCGCCGCCCTGACTGTGACCCGCCAGGAATATGTTGTGATTGCCGGTCTTTTGCGAAATCAGGCCGATGATGTGATCAACGTCGCCCGCATAGGCCTGAAAGTCCCAGTCCGCCATGAAGCTAAGGTCGGTCTGGGTGAGGGCCTTCCATTGGGCCTTGTCCGTCGCACTTCCCACTTGGCCAGGGGCCCCGGGAATGGCTGAAGGCTTCTGGGCATCGGACCCAAGGTAATAATCAAGGGCTAGCTTCGGGTTCTTAGCCTTTCGCGCTTCAGTGAGCGCTGTCGTTTCCGCCAGATTGGCCCCGCGCCTCTGCAGCACCCAAACCTCCAGCCGGCAGGCCTGCCCAGCACAATCGCGGGCCTGCGCCTTGTGAACCAGCTGGCTAGCCAGGAAGAGCCAATGGGGCGGCGTAGACGAAAACCCTGGCAGGCCAACGATCACAGCATTGGCTGGCTTGGGCGCATCGCCATCAGCGGCTGCACGCAGCCGCAGAAAGGTTGCCGTATTCAGGGGCTTGGGGGTACCGGCTGCAGCAAAGCCTGGGATTTGCACATATTCGGCGGTGACATCGCTATAGCCGGGTACAAGGCTTTTTGAATAATCCCCGGCCTGAGCTGAGCCCCCGAGGACGAGACTTCCCGCCAGGACAAAAGCCTTCAACGACATCATCTATTCTCCCACCCTATCGCGGCCTTCCCGGACGCTGATCTGAGTCGGACTATAGCCATGCCTGCGTGAAGGTCGCGGTGAAAATCACCCTCGCCTGAGGACGCTTAAACGCCGGTGACGTCTTCCCAGAAACGCTTGGCCTTACCCAGGAAGTTAGCGGACTTGGGGTGCTGCTGGTCGCCACAAAGATCGGCAAATTCCCGCATAAGCGCCTTTTGCTGGGCGTTTAGCTTGGCCGGGGTCTCGACAAAGAGCTCCACCACAAGGTCGCCGCGCTCCCGAGACCGCAGGGATGGCATGCCCTTACCCTTCAGACGGATGGTTTTTCCAGTCTGAGCGCCTTCGGGAACCTTGACAGAAATCTTACTGGCACCGTCACAGTTGTCGCCGCCCATAAGGCAGGGCGCGTCGATCTCGCCGCCAAGTACGGCAACCGTCATGGGCACAGGGACCGTACACAATAGATCAAGCCCATCGCGGTCGAAGAGCTCGTGGGGCCTTACAGAGAGGAAGATATAGAGGTCTCCGCGAGGGCCGCCTCGGGCACCGGCATCGCCCTCACCTGCCAGCCGGATCCGTGCGCCGTCGTCAACACCAGCCGGGATGCGAACCTGCAGGGTGCGCTCCTTGCGGACCTGGCCCTGGCCCCGACACACCGTGCAGGGCTCAGCAATGACCCGACCAGCACCGCCGCATCGAGGACAGGCACGCTCAATGGAGAAAAAGCCCTGACTGGCGCGAACCCGGCCAGCGCCGCCGCAGGTGCCACAGACCGTTGGGCTGGTTCCAGCCTTGGCCCCAGACCCCTCACAGCCTTCGCACATCATGGAGGCCGGAACGACAATCTCGACCTCAGACCCGGCATAGGCCTGTTCTAGGTTGATTTCGAGATCATAGCGCAGGTCTTGGCCCCTAGCCGGACCGCTACGCCGCTGGCGGCCCCCGAACATGTCACCGAAAGCTTCACTGAACACTTCAGAGAAGATGTCGTTGACGTCGCTAAACCCGCCACCGCCACCAGGGCCACCTTGACCATTTACCCCGGCATGGCCGAAGCGATCATAGGCCGCGCGCTTCTGCGGATCAGCCAGAATGGAATAGGCTTCATTGATTTCTTTGAACTTCGCTTCGGACTCCGGATTGCCCGCATTGCGGTCCGGGTGGTGCACCATGGCGAGTTTGCGAAAGGCGGATTTCAGCGCGGCGTCATCGACACCACGCCCAACACCCAGGATTTCGTAATAGTCCCGCATCGAAGATCAGGTCTCTGTGGTTTTCAGCGTTAAAGGTGGGGGTCTTTGGACGTCGCCACAACAACGGACTTCGTCCGCGCTCAAAAAATCAGCCGCGACAGGGGGCAACCCTGTCGCGGCCTTGAGGCCCTTAGGCCGACTTCTTTCCGTCGTCGCTGACTTCTTCAAACTCAGCATCGACCACGTCATCGGCGCTTGCCTGTGCGCCGTCGCCCTCGCCGCCGCCCTGCTGGGCTGCATACATGGCTTCACCTAACTTCATGGAAGCCTGGGCCAGGGTCTGGGTCTTGGCGGCGATGGACTCTGCATCATCACCTTCCAGGGCCGACTTCAGATCGGCGATGGCGGCGGTGATCGCGTCCTTCTCGGCCTGACCGACCTTGTCGCCATGGTCACTCATGGCCTTTTCGGTTGAGTGGACCAGGGCTTCGCCATGGTTCTTGGCTTCGACCACGGCCTTGCGCTTTTCGTCCTCGGCCTTGTTAGCCTCGGCCTCACGGACCATGGCCTCGATGTCAGCGTCTGAGAGACCCCCATTCGCCTGGATACGGATCGACTGCTCTTTTGCGGTCGCCTTGTCCCGGGCCGACACATTGACGATGCCGTTGGCATCGATGTCGAAGGTCACCTCGACCTGTGGGACCCCACGCGGGGCTGGCGGAATGCCGACCAGATCGAACTGACCCAAGATCTTATTGTCATGGGCCATGGGACGCTCGCCCTGGAAGACCCGAATGGTCACGGCCGACTGGTTGTCGTCAGCGGTGGAGAAGGTCTGGGACCGCTTGGTCGGGATGGTCGTATTGCGCTCGATCAGAGGTGTGAACACACCGCCCAGGGTTTCGATGCCCAAGGTCAGAGGGGTCACGTCCAGCAACAGGACGTCCTTCACGTCGCCCTGCAGAACGCCGGCCTGAACGGCAGCGCCCAGAGCCACGACTTCATCAGGATTGACGCCGGTATGGGGCTCGCGGCCAAAGAAGGCCTTCACGATTTCCACGACCTTGGGCATGCGGGTCATACCGCCGACCAGGATCACCTCATCAATATCGGACTTCTTGAGGCCGGCATCCTTCAACGCCTGCTCGCAAGGGCCAATGGTCTTGTTCACCAGGTCTTCCACCAGGGATTCCAGCTTGGCGCGGGACATCTTGATGTTCAGGTGAAGCGGGCCCGAAGCGTTCATGGAGATGAAGGGCAGGTTCACTTCGTAGGTGGTGGTGAAGGACAGTTCCTTCTTGGCCTTTTCACCCTCTTCCTTGAGGCGCTGAAGGGCCAGCTTGTCGTTCCGCAGATCGACGCCGGTTTCCTTCTTGAACTCATCGGCCAGGAATTCCACGACGCGCATGTCGAAGTCTTCGCCGCCCAAGAAGGTGTCGCCATTGGTCGACTTCACTTCAAAGACGCCATCGCCGATCTCGAGGATGGAAACATCGAAGGTACCGCCACCGAGGTCGTAGACCGCGATCTTCTTACCGTCGTTCTTATCCAGGCCATAGGCCAGGGCCGCCGCCGTCGGCTCATTGATGATCCGCAGGACCTCAAGGCCAGCAATCTTGCCGGCGTCCTTGGTGGCCTGACGCTGGGCGTCATTGAAATAGGCAGGAACCGTGATGACGGCCTTCTCGACCTTTTCGCCGAGATGCTGCTCAGCGGCTTCCTTCATCTTCTGCAGAATGAAGGCTGAAACCTGCTGAGGTGAATAGTCCTTGCCCTGGGCCCGAACCCAGGCGTCGCCATTGGGACCCTTGACGATGTCATAGGGCACCATGCCCCGGTCTTTTTCCACCAAGGGATCGTTCGCATTGCGGCCGATCAGGCGCTTGATGGCGAACAGCGTATTGGCGGGATTGGTCACAGCCTGGCGCTTGGCAGGCTGTCCGACGAGGCGCTCGCCGTCTTCCAGGAAGGCTACAACCGAGGGCGTCGTCCGAACGCCCTCAGCGTTTTCAATCACCTTGGGCGTCTTGCCGTCCATGATGGCAACGCACGAATTCGTCGTGCCGAGGTCGATGCCGATAATCTTGCTCATGATTGAGTCTCTATTCGCTCCAATAAGGCGGGCCACGCTTTGCAGAGCCTTGAAATCAAGCGCTCCATTTTTCGTCATGGCCCCCGGTTCGATCAGGGTCTCGGGCGGTTAGCCTGTGAGCCACTCGCCGTCGAGTCGCGATATGGGGCTGATGCTGGCCGCTGCAAGGGGAAATGCCCCTAAACTTGATACGGTTTTGAAAAAATTGATTCAGGCCAATCGGCTAAGGCCACTGAATATGCATGTAATTTGAAGGGTGCCTCTGCCCCATGGGCTGCGAGAAAGGCATGCTGGATAATCATGGCCTGCTGTTCAATATTTAGACTTTGAAATGCCCGGCCCTCTGAAAGATCGTAGGTGTAGGCCCGACGACCATCCCCAGCGGCCAATTTGGCGAGAATCAGATTCACCCCCGATTGAGCCTGCCAAACATGGGTGAGCTCATGGATGAAGACGCTCTTCACCTGCAGGGGGGCAGAGGAGAAATCCAGACACGCCGTCGCCGCTGGCCAAACCATCAGGTGCCTTCCCGTCACAAAAGCCCGGTTCCAAAATGGCATGGCGAAGATGGTGACCTTGCCTGCCTCCAGTTGGTCGCCAAACACAAGCCGGGCAAGCTCGACCTCCCCAGGGGTTAGTTTACGAAATTCGCCAGGAGACATGCGCGGGGCCCTGCTCATGTGCTTAATATGATCGACCATGAGTTTCGAAGCGACCGCTGGATTTCGAATTTATCCTAGACACCTTGATCCTGAGGCACAGGCGCGCCTCGTCGTGGAAATTCAGCACTGTATTGAGGGGTCACCGCTGTATCGGCCCGTGACCCCCAGCGGCAAGCAGATGAGTGTCGAAATGACCAACCTAGGGCCCTTAGGCTGGTGCACATCAGCCTCCGGCTATGCCTATCAAGACCGGCATCCGGGCACCGGCCAGCCCTGGCCCGATATTCCCCAGAGCTTGCTTGATATCTGGTCGGAGGTAGGGGAACGCGATTTCCCCCCAGATGCATGTCTCGTCAATGTCTATGGCCCTACAGCGCGCATGGGCCTGCATCAGGATCGGGACGAAGCAGATTTCCAGTTTCCCGTCGTTTCCGTGTCCTTGGGAGATACTGGCGTATTCAGGCTCGGCGGAACTGACCGTAAAGACCCGACGCGGTCATTTCGGCTCGCCTCGGGTGATGTCTGTGTCCTCAGAGGGCCCGCCCGCCTTGCCCACCACGGTATTGACCGAATCCTGCCCGGATCTTCCCGGGTGTGGCCAGGGGGCGGGCGGTTGAACCTGACCCTCAGGCGCGCAAGGCCAGGACCCTAGAGCCGGTTCTGGGCCATGATGGGCGCATAGGTCCTCGGAGTTCGCGTAAGCTCTGGTTGCACGAAGGATTCGCGACCTTGACCTGTGCTGGCTCTGAAATCGCCGATTTGCTCCAAAAGTTGGGTGGCGTTATCGCGCATAGAATGAGCGGAAGCCGTGGTTTTTTCCGCCAAGCTAGCGTTCTGCTGTGTTAACCGATCCATATGATTGACGGCGAAGTTGACCTGACTAAGGGCCGCTGACTGAGCCTGGGTCGCGGTGGCAATTTGGCTGACCAGTGAGTCAATGCGCGAAACCTGATCGGCGAAGGCACCCAGCGCCTTACCGGTTTTGCTGACATAGCTTACGCCATTGCCCACATGCCGTTCAGACACCTGAAGTAGGCTTTTGATGGCCTTGGCCGCGTCGGCAGACCTTTGCGCCAAGGCGCGAACTTCGGAGGCAACGACGGCAAAGCCGCGACCAGCCTCCCCGGCCCGCGCAGCTTCGACCCCGGCATTCAGGGCCAATAGGTTGGTCTGGAAGGCGATCTCATCGATAACCCCCATAATCTGCGCGATTTGCTTAGACGACGATTCAATCTCGACCATGGCCGAGACGGCCTGACCCACAACTTCGCCAGACTTATAAATGCCCTCCTTCGCCTCGCCAGCAAACTGCCGAGCTTCTAGCGCCACCACTGAGGTCTGATGGGCGGTGGCGGTCAATTTATCGATCGCGGCGGCGGTTTGACTGAGATAGGTCGAGTGTTGCCCGGTTCGCTGCGCAAAATCATCGGCGACCAGAGACAGCCCCTCCGCCAATTTCCGAACCACATCATCGCGGTTTTCATCGGCAACTGCCCGGGATTTTTCGTCCTGAAGTCGCTGGCTGTCCAGTTTCTGAAGGGTCGAAACGGCATCATTGAAGCCATGACGCAGATCTTCATATTCTGGCGGGAAGGGGGTGGTCAGATGTCGATAATAACGCCCTGTCGCCAAATCTGAGAGGCCAGCCGCCAGCTCTTGAATGACCCCATGGCGCTCGACCTTAGCCGCCTGAGCATCCGCATCGTTCCTATGGCGCTCGAGGTCGACGGCATCCTGCAGGACGAGCTGGTCTCTATTTTTGGCGCTACGATCTGCGTCACTGACGCGGAGAGCCTCAATTGATTTGGCCAGATTGCCCACTTCGTCGGAATGGTCGGTGAAGGGAACCTTGATGTTCACGTCCCCTGCAGCAAGTCGGGTCATCACCTCTGCCAGACGGATGACGGGGACGATCAGGACCTTGCTGGCGGCCATCAGCATCACGCAAGCCCCAGCCAAGCCGATGATCAGGGCGGAGATCACAATGGTCTGGGTCATGGTGGCGACCGCATTCGCCGCCTGGATCTGTGCCGCAACACGCGCTTCGATCGCATCTGAAGCAATGCTCAATCGACCCTCAAGGTCTTGAAATTTAGCGACATATTTCGGCAAGGCTGCAATGGCGGCGCTGTGATTAGCTTCGGCAAGGGCGACCATGTCATTGGTCGCCTTAGCGTAGTCCTCGACAGATTGATCAAGGGTATGGAGGGCGACACCTAGGTCATCATCAGCCAGGGCTTCACTGGCGCGAACCGAGGCCCGGAAGGTTTGGGCATGATCGGCGGCGTCTGCCTTGATCTCTGCGAAGTTTAACCCCGTCGTGGCATCTCTGGCCAGCATGGCATTGAGCACATCACCACGCATAGCGTCGTGCATGATGTCGGCTTCGGTCAGGTTACGCCGAAGGGTTGCAATTTTGTGCGAAGCTGCCAACTCACCGGCTAATTTATTCGCCGTATAGACGCCGCAGCCGCCGATGATCGCGCAAAGCACCAGTATGGCCAAGCTTGCCATCAGGACCTTCGACCTTATCGACTGCGCCATGCGATTTAGGTTCCTGGAAAACGTACAAAGCCGAACGGTTCGAGGTGGAACCGATTTGATTAATCGCGTGTAAAACAAGCCCATTGAGAACTGGGTTGTTATCCTGTGCTTCGGCACATCCTGCCATCATAAATCAACTCATGGCTGAGTTCGATGGGGCGCATGATTTGTCGCCTCGCAAGCATTTATGGAAAGGCTGCGATGGCGATGACAGGAAACATGATAGGGAGGGTCAGCTTCATTTCCTGGACCTCGCCCATGCGTATTACCCAGATCGCCCTTGCAATCGGTTTCTCCCTGGTCAGCGCCGCTGGCCTTGCAGCGCCGGCAAAGCCTGACAAAATCCCGCCAATTCAATACACTGAACGGTCTCTGCCGAACGGCATGAAGGTCTTTGCATCCAAAGACTTATCAACGCCAAATGTGACAATTCAAGTTTGGTATGGGGTTGGCTCGAAGGACGATCCCCAGGGGCGATCCGGATTCGCCCACCTTTTTGAACACATGATGTTCAAGGCTACCCATGATCTGCCGGCCGAAAGCATGGACCGCTTCACCGAAGATGTGGGGGGCGTCAACAATGCCTCAACCTGGGATGACTTCACCAACTATTACGAGGTTGTGCCCGCCAACCATCTGGAACGCCTGATTTGGGTCGAAGCTCAGAGATTGGGATCTCTGGTGGTTGATGAGGCCAACTTCAATTCTGAGCGGGATGTGGTGAAGGAGGAATTGCGTCAACGGGTGCTGGCCAATCCTTATGGGCGGCTCTTTGCCCTCTATCTGCCGCAGGCGACCTACAAGGTTCACCCCTATAAGCGCCCCGGCATTGGCTCCATCGAAGATTTGGACGCCGCGACCCTCGATGACGTCCGAGCCTTTCACAATGCCTATTATCGTCCAGACAATGCCGCCTTGGTGGTTGTGGGCAATTTTGATGAAAAGCAACTCCAGGCCTGGGTCGACAAGTATCTTAGTCCGCTGAAGAACCCGACGGTTCCCCTGCGCCAGGTCACTGCCGTAGAGCCTCCGCGAACTGGCCCGGGCGTTTATGATGGCTATGGACCAAATGTTCCCCTTCCTGCTGTCGCCGTGACCTGGCTGGGCGCTAAGGCCTCCGATCCCGACGCACCAGCCCTGCGGGTGCTCGATGCCATACTGTCATCTGGAAAATCTTCTCGGCTCTATGACAGCCTTGTTTATGACCAGCAGATTTCTGCCCAGATCTTCTCCAATGCTGATCTGCCACAGCAGGCTGGAATGATTATGGTGGGGTCGATCATGGCCTCTGGCCATTCGGTTGATGAGGGCGAAAAGGCCCTACTGGCCCAGGTCAAACGCCTAAGGGACGCCCCGCCCTCTGCGGCTGAACTGTCAGAAGCAAAATCGGAACTGGTGTCAGGTAAACTCCGCGAGCGCGAAACCATAGACGGTCGCGCCTTTGCCCTGGGCTACGCCTTTCGTACAGAGGGTGACGCCAGTCAGGCCAATCGATCCTTATCAGCCCTCCAGGCAGTGACCGCCACAGATATCCAGCGGGTAGCACGGAAATATCTGGCGGAAGATCGCCGTATGACCATTCGGTATCAAGCCGAGGCGACCACACCGAATAGCTCCAAGGCTCCCACAACCATCGCCCCGAAAGTCGAGTCCGTCGCCTATAATGGCCCTGTCAGCGTCTTGGCACCGGAAGGTCAGCGCGCCGCGCCGCCGCCTATCAGCGCGCCCGTCGCGGCCCAACTTCCCAAACCGGTGGAAAGGACCCTCGCCAACGGCTTACGCGTCATCGTCGCACGGTCATCGGCCTTACCCCTCGTGACGGCGAGCCTTACCTTGCATGCGGGTGCCTGGGCTGACCCGACGGGCCTTGCGGGAACCGCAAACCTCGCTGCAGACATGCTGACCGAGGGTACAAAAACCCGCAGCGCGCAGGCCATTGCCAAGCTGACAGAGTCCTATGGTGCCGTTCTAAGCTCAGACGGTGGCCAGGAATCGGCATCGGTGACCTTGAACGTCATGCCGAGCAAACTGCCCCAGGCCATGACGGTGATGGCCGATGTGGCGCGTAATCCGGCCTTCGCCAAGGCGGAGTTGGAGCGCCAGCGATCCCAGGCCTTGGATAGTTTATCTGTGTCTCTACAGGAGCCAGGGTCCCTGACCACCTATGTGGCGTCGCAGGTGCTGTTTTCCGCAACACCCTTTGGTCACGTACCTGGGGGAACTCCAGCCTCTTTGAAGAAGATCACGCCAGAGGACCTTCGCAGGATCCATCAGACCTATTTCAGACCCGACAACGCCACCCTGGTCCTGACCGGTGACATATCACCTGAGCGGGGCTTTGCCCTGGCACAAGCGGCCTTCGGAAGCTGGACGCGCCCCAGGAGCCCTCTGCCCAAACTGCCGAAAATCCAGCCGACTGCCGGCCGCCGTGCGGTGGTCATCGACCTGCCAGGAACCGGCCAAGCCTCAGTCACCGTTACCAAGGCCAGTATAGCCCGCAATAGCCCAGACTATTACCCAGGTGTGGTGGCCAATACCGTGCTTGGAGGTGGCTATTCCGCACGACTGAATTCTGAAATCCGCATCAAGAGGGGACTGTCCTATGGGGCCAACTCCCGCCTCACCCCTCAGCAGACGACAGGACAGTTTCGGGCCTCAGCCCAGACTAAGAACGAATCCGCAGCCCAGGTCCTGGATCTGATCCGCGCCCAAATGCAGGACTTGATGGTAACCCCAGCGACCGTGGAGGAACTCAAGGCCCGCAAATCCTCCTTGATCGGCCATTATGGGCGCACTCTAGCGACCACTGATGGACTGGCCGAGACCCTAGGCGTCTTGGCGCTCTATAAGATCCCGCTTAGCGAACTTGGAGCCTATACCGACAAGGTCGAAGCGGTCACCGCCGATCAGGTGCAAAGCTTCTTCAAGACCTACCTAAATCCGGAAAGTGCGTCTGTGATCATCGCGGGGGATGCCAAATCCTTTGTAGAAGACTTGAAATCCAAGACGCAGTCTCTCGAAGTGATCCCGGTCAGCGACCTTGATCTTGATGCCGCCAGCCTAAGGAAGGCTGCGAAATAGTGGGCGGCTTTAACTTCGACGCTCTCTCACTTTTCGGGTTAGCAGCCGTCTCATCGAGCCTGCTCTGCTATGTGATGGAGGCCCGCAGCAACTGGTGGACCTTGGGCTTCATGGCCGCCAACCTGGCCTCAGCCCTCTACGGTTTCCTGCAGGGTGCCTGGCCATTTGGTCTGATCGAGTTGTTCTGGGCCGGTGCCGCCTTCGCCCGGTGGCGAACGCCAAAATTTAGTGGCGGAACACCCTCACCCCCGTAAAGGCCATGGTCACGCCCGCCTCGTCGGCTGCCGCGATCACTTCAGCGTCGCGAATAGAGCCGCCAGGCTGAATCACCGCCGTCGCTCCCGCTTCAGCTGCCTGGATCAGGCCATCAGCAAAGGGAAAGAAGGCCTCAGATGCGCAGGCCGAGCCCTTGGCCAGGCTGACCGGCAGCCCCGCGGTCTCGGCGGCCTCGCCGGCCCGGATGGCGGCGATCCGGGCAGAGTCCCGGCGATTCATCTGGCCAGCACCAATACCTGCAGTCTGGCCGTCCTTGGCAAAAACAATGGCGTTAGACTTCACATGTTTGGCGACGGTGAAGGCAAACAGCATGTCGGCGACTTCGGACGGTGTCGGCTGCCGTTTGGTGACGATCTTCAGATCCGTCGCCGTCAGGTGCGAAACATCCCGGCTCTGGACCAGGAACCCCCCCGCCACTTGCTTGAAGATGTCGCTGCCGGATCGCGCGTCGGGCAGACCGCCGGTCAGAAGAAGTCGAAGATCCTTCTTCTTGGCGAAGAGGGCGATCGCTTCCTCATCGGCGTCGGGGGCAACAACCACTTCAGTGAAAATCTTGATCATTTCCCGGGCCGCCGCCGCATCCAGGCGGGTATTGACGGCGACAATGCCGCCAAAGGCCGAGACCGGGTCGCATTGCAGGGCCCGCTCGTAGGCAGACTTGAGGTCAGACCCCAGGGCGACGCCGCAAGGGTTGGCGTGCTTGATGATCGCGACTGCTGGGCCTGATTTGGGATCAAACTCAGCGATCAACTCAATTGCCGCGTCGGTGTCAGCGATATTGTTGTAGCTGAGCGCCTTACCTTGAAGCTGGCGGGCCGTGGCAACACCTAACCGAGGGTTTTCGTCACGGTAGAAGGCCGCCGACTGGTGGGGGTTTTCACCATAACGCATGGTCTGCACGAGACTGCCGGCAAAAGCACGGCGACGGGGGGCGGCATCGCCAATGGCCTGGGCAAACCAGGTCGATATGGCGGCATCATAGGCGGCAGTCCGGGCATAGGCGCGCGCCGCCAACTGCTTACGGAGGTCTAGGCCGGTGGTGCCCGTAGCCTCGAGTTCAGCCAAGACCTCTTCTAGGTCTGCCAACTCGGTACAGACAGCCACATAGCCGTGGTTTTTTGCCGCTGATCGGATCATGGCGGGGCCGCCAATATCGATATTTTCCACTGCGGTCTCAAAATCGGCCCCAGCGGCGATCGTGGCCTCAAACGGGTAGAGATTAACGTAGACAAGGTCGATGCCGCCAATGCCGTGATCAACCATGGCCTTGCCGTGCTCTGGGGCGTCTCGCACCGCCAGCAGGCCGCCATGGACGATGGGGTGCAAGGTCTTGACCCGGCCATCCATCATTTCTGGAAATTGGGTCAGTTCTGAAATGTCCCGAACCGGCAGGCCAGCAGCAGCGATGGCAGCTCGCGTTCCGCCCGTTGAAACCAGCTCAACACCTTGGGCGGCCAGACGGCGAGCGGCATCAACAAGCCCGGTCTTATCCGAGACGGAAATCAGCGCCCGTTTCATCGGCGCACGATCGGCAGGTTTCGGGAAATCGGGTGCTGCGGGCAAGGCGCTCTCCTGACGTGATCAAAGAAGAAGTGCCCAGGCGAGCGGCGTCTATGGCCCCCGTGCTCCCCGGTGGTCACCCACCTTCATCGCCAGTCACACGCGGTCGTCACGGGCTCTAGAGTGCGCCTGACCGAACGTCAATCCGCGAACTGGATTGGGGATCGGCCGCCAGTTTCCAACGCACCCGCGCGCCGCTGTCGACTCTGGCCATGCCCCTGAGCACCACCTGCTGGCTTCGCCGGGTCCGCAAACTGTCGAAATAGACCGAGGCCTCGATGGAAATGTCTTGGGCATCAGACCGCAGCCGCCAGCCAATCGGCGCGTCGCCCGCCTGAAGGACGACGCTGCGGCCATCGCGACTCTGACTTGCTCGGACGGTCGGATGGAGGTGGAAACGCAGGGTGAAGGGCACAAGGCGTCGCTTGGTTTCAGCGGCGGCCCCGTCGACCAAGGGCGTCAATCGATCCTCACCGCGCAACTCATCAGCATCAAGATCTAGAAACAACCTCCGCTCATGCCGAAGCTGGTATCGCCGCGTCCAGGCATCATGTTGAAGGTCTAACCAAACACCCCCCTCAGCCTCATGACGCCGAACATCGACCTCTCGATAGGAGCTGTTCAGTCGCGTTCCGAGCACCTTTGCTGCGAACCCAGTGAGAAGTACGCCGCATCCGCCATCCCCCACAGTGAGTGTGGATCCTGCGTCCACAAGGCGGAGCGCCTGTGGGCCAAGAGCGCCAGGCGACCATCCGCAGGCGACGATCAGACGCCGACTGTGAACCAGGACGTCCAGGCCAAGGGGCTGAGCACAGGCCCCCGCGCTCCACGGTCCTTCGGCTGGCGCTGCCGCGTCGACCACAACCTGCAGACTGCGACCATCCATGCGCTGATAGCCATTGCGCCCAGCAGGGAGGGCGCCGGTTGGCGCTTCAATCCGAGCTGCTGCGATATAGGATGGGCGGCAGGCTTCGCCGCCTTGCATGTCGGGCAGACAGCCATCTCTGAGAATGAAGACCTGCAGGGTTTGGTGCAGGGTCTCCATAGCCCTTACCACAGGCGGCGGCGGCGGTGTGCCCCTCTGGTGTAAGGCCCCAGCCAAGGTCTGTAGGTCGAACATCAGCTCGAGGGCGGCCTGCGGACTCCGTGAAGCGTGCCCCCCCGAGGCTTCGAGACTCGCAGAGAGGGCAGTGACCAAGCGGTCCAGGCCCTTTTTCAGAAGCTGATCACCAGCCTTGCCCGACAGGATACACCCGGCAAGGGCCACGGCTATGGCTTGATGTGCCGCGACCTGAGGCCTGTGACGACTTGCAAGAAGATGACGGGCCTGGCGGGCGAAATCATTGATAATGCTCGATCTGTCGGGCTCGGCTGCCTCTTGCAGGAGCTCGGGCAGGGCGCAGGCCAGGGCGAAAACCCGCCGGCTCAGAACAGGCTCTCCCCAGGAGAAAGCATTCCATTTTGCAAAAATCCGGGACCATCCAACCACGAGGCGAAGGGCCTCAGCCCGGGCATCAGGGCCGACCGACAACAGGTCTGGCAACCACGCCATGCTGTGAAGGTCTCGGGCAAAGGCCAGGGAAGGACTGGGGCGGTCCCAGGGGTCTCCTGCGGTCCCCACATCCAGTACAGCGGCGGCGAGATCATAGCGGCCCGCCAGAATCGCCCGACCTTGTGAAGGGCTAGCAGGCCGGGGATTTGCAGGGGTCACTGCGTTCAGTCCTTCCGGGACAGGACGCGTCAATAGCCACCGGTAAAGGATCGAAAGTGACCATTCCCGTCGCAGGACGTCAGCGGTGGCCTGGATTAGCGCTAGAGCGAGGAGTCCGCCGGGAAGACGGGTCAGTTCAAAACGCCTCCCCGCCATCAAACTTCCCCTAATCGCCTCTCAACGCGGCGATATTGTCGGCATAGGCGCTGGGCCCGCCCCGGAAGACGGCTGTACCTGCGACCAGGGCAGTGGCCCCGGCCTCGACGCACTGTTTGGCTGTGATCGGCGTGACGCCGCCATCCACCTCAAGGGGAATATCGCGACCGGTTGCATCAATCATTTGCCGAAGACGACGAATTTTCTCGAGCTGTGAGGGCATGAAGCTTTGCCCACCAAATCCAGGGTTGATCGACATGACCAGGATAAGGTCCACATCCTCCATCATCCATTCAATGACGTTTGGAGAGGTCGAGGGATTGAAAACCACCCCCGCCTTAGCGCCCAATTCTCGGATGCGCTTTAGGGTCCGATTGAGATGCGGGCCGCTTTCAGGGTGGACGCTGATAATGTCCGCCCCAGCCGCCGCGAAAGCCTCAAGATAGGGATCCACTGGTGCGATCATCAGGTGGACGTCAAAGGGTAAGCTGACGTGAGGTTTTAGCGCCTTCACCACATCAGGACCTATGGTGATGTTAGGCACGAAATGGCCGTCCATGACATCAATGTGCAACCAGTCTGCACCCGCGGCTTCCAAAGCCCGCGCCTCTTCGCCAAGCCGCGCAAAATCAGCAGCGAGCAGTGAGGGTGAAATGATTGGAGGACTAGATTTCATAGTCCCGACTTAACCCTGGCCTTGCGACTCGCCAACTCTAATCCGTGGTTCTGCGAAACCGTGCGACGAAAAAGCCGTCTGTACCGCCAGAACGCTGGTGTGGCAGGACTCTCAAGTCACCGGTCGGCAGCAGGCTGGCCTCCGGAGCACCGCCCTCCCCAAGGGTGATCGGCTCTCTGACCATGCTGGGGGTGAGCTTTAAGAAGGCCGCGACCTGGGCTTCGCCCTCCTCAGATTCCAAGGAGCAGACGCAATAGACCAAAAGCCCGCCAGGCCTCACCCTTTGCGCCGCAGATTGCAGCATACGGGCCTGGACCTCGGCCAGGGCTGCAATGTCACCGGGCCGAACCGCCCAGAGAACATCAGGATTGCGCCGATAGGTACCGGTGGCGCTACAGGGTGCATCGAGTAGCACAGCGTCAAACTGCCGCTTATCGGCCCATTGGGTCGCATCCGCGGCGACCACCTGTGCTGAAAGTCCCATGCGACCGAGATTAGCCTCAACCCGCTTTAGCCGGGCCGCGGATCTGTCGACGGATACCACCTGCGCGCCGGCAGCGGCCATTTGCAGGGTCTTACCGCCGGGTGCCGCGCAGAGATCCAGGGCGGTCTGGCCTGCCTTTAGGTTCAACAGTCGCACAGGTATGGCGGCGCTGGCGTCCTGGACCCACCAAGCGCCCTCGGTAAACCCGGGCCAAGCTGAGACCTCGCCACGCAGGGCCGTGCGCCAGGTTCCCCCTGCTAGAACCTCGACCTCCAAGTCCGCTTCGGGAATTGCCAGTGGGTCTTTGGGAGAGAGATCTGTGGCGGGTTCTGCAGCAATTTCCTTAGCCATGGCCAGGGCATTGTCGCGCCCATAGGCCGCCTGCCAACGGGTGAATAGCCAAGGTGGTGCAAAGGCCTCGGCATCTGAAAAGTCTGGCGGCTCGCGGGTGAAGCCCCGAAGCACGGCATTGACCAGCCCCTTGAAATTCCGGGTCGCCCCGGAATCGCCGGTCAGGTCAA
This sequence comes from uncultured Alphaproteobacteria bacterium, assembly GCA_937920085.1. Classification (GTDB taxonomy): domain Bacteria; phylum Pseudomonadota; class Alphaproteobacteria; order Caulobacterales; family Caulobacteraceae; genus Phenylobacterium. The sequence continues at coordinate 38,034 of CALETE010000011.1, forward strand.
CACTGGCACTGACAGCGGCATAGGCGGGCGCACCCATGACAAAGGCCTGGGCCATACCTAGACGCAGTATGTTCAGAATCCTCTCTGGCGGTGGCTTTTTGATCTTGCCTTCCAGTGCGCGATCAATGGGGCCAAGATGGCGCAGACTGGCCAGAACCAAGGCGTGGGCAAAGCCACGGTCGCGGGGCGAGAGGGCCGCGAAACCTGGAGTCGATGTCGCCTCCTCTATTCCAGCCCGGCGCGCGAGGGCAGCGGTGAGTAGGTCGAGGGCGGCCCGTCGTGCAGGCAGGCCAGCAATGTCTTGAAAGGTTTCGGTCACGGAGGTGGGGTGCCCGCTTGGGACCCCGATTGCAAGGGTCAAGCTGGCGAAACCCCAGGAACTGGGCTAAACACGGGTCATGCGCGATAGAGATGAGTACATTCCTGCCAAGGTCCTGACGCCAGCGGCCCAAAGAGCCCTGGCCGAAGCTGAAGCCCGACGTACCGCCGCCGCCCAGCTTGAGCGCGACGCCGAAAATGGCGGACCCGCGGGACCTGAGCCCACCCGCTACGGCGATTGGGAACGTAAGGGCATTGCCGTAGACTTCTGATTACGCGAGCAGGCCTCGCCCAATAGGGGCATGGGTTCGCGCCTGGGTTAAATTGTCCATAGTTTGCTGACTCCACGTTTTTGGGGCTGAATCTATGGGTTGGTATCTGCGCGGTTCCCTCGCCCTTTGTGCGGCCCTGCTGGCCTCCATCGCTTGCGCTGGATCCATGCAACCCTCTGGAAATAGTGACCTCGCAGGCCCAGGCCCCTATTGGAACGCCTCATCCGATCGCGGGCCATCTTCGTCCTGCTGTGGGCAGCCCGCCGGTCAAACCCGATATGTCCCGGTCCCTGTGCGCAGCGCTGAGGACTATTACACCTATGAGGGCGGCTATAGTTCGGCCCACCAGGGTTCCGGGGCCGCCTATCCTGTCCCACCGCCCTATGGTCGTCCCTCTTTTGTGGGCCCTAACCTTTATCCAGAGCCGACCCCCGACTATCGGTCCGCCGGGCCCTGCTGTCACGAAACCCGCATTGTTGAGGTTCCAGTCTATAGGAGTGCACCCGCCTATCGACCCGCCCAGGCCAGACGCGGCCCTACTGTGACGCGGAAAACCTATAGCCGGCGTCATGTTCATAACTATGCCAGCCCAGCGCCAGTCCGTTATGTCGAGCGCTATGCAGAGCCTGCACCTGTGCAGGTCATCGACATCTACATTGATGACCGCGACCGCGACCCGCCACAGGGCTGTGATCGGGGAGGAGACTATGGCCCTGGGCCGCGAAGGGAATTCCATGTCCGCAGCTATGGCGGCGCAGAGCAACACTATGGAACGCCCCGCTGTCATTATAGCCAGAGGTCGTCTTGCGGCTGTGATGATGGCCAGCCTGGCACCTCCGGTGAGGTTATCCTGGGTCAGGGCTTTAATTATAGCGACGGCGGCGTCGGCCCCATTCCAGACAGCGGATATGTTGGCGGCGGCGGGGGCGGCGGCGGCGGAATGATCCTTAACCAGAGCAGCAACGCCTACGCCTCGGCCAGCGCCTATGCTTCATCCAGCTCTCATGTCACCGTGCACTATGGCGGCGGTGGCCATGGTGGAGGCGGCCATGGCGGCGGCGGTTGCAATACCTGCGGCGGCGGTCATGGGGGCGGTCACTAGACCATCCCGCCAAACCGCCAGGGCTTTCGCGAGCCTAGGCTAGGCCCCGGCCATTTCCATGATGATCCTCTGGGCCGCAGCCTTAGGATCATTGGCTGCGGTAATCGGGCGGCCGCAAACAATATGAGAGGCCCCCGCAGCAAGGGCCTCCGCAGGGGTCGCGACCCTGGCCTGATCATTCTTGGCCGACCAATCGGGGCGAACCCCCGGTGTCACCACCAAAAAGTCCTTACCCCCGATCGACCTCGCTAGGGCTGCCTCATGGGGGCTTGCGATGACGCCATCACATCCGGCCGCCAGGGCCTGATGAATGCGTCGCTCCACCAAGGATCTCGGACTTTCGGAAAACCCCATCTCGATCAGGTCCTGTTCCGACAGGCTGGTGAGGACCGTCACCGCCAGGATCTTAAGGCTGGAACGCCCCTTGCCGCGGACAGCCGCCTCCATCACCTGGGGCTCCCCATGGACCGTCAGAAAATCACCACCGGTATCGGCCAGGACAGCTGCCGCCTTCTGGACAGTGGCCCCAATGTCGTGGAGTTTCCAATCGAGGAAGACCTGCTTGCCCTGGGCCTTGAGGTCTCGAGCCAGGTCCATGCCCCCCGTGGCAAACAGTTCGAGGCCGACCTTGTAGAAGCTAATTGAGTCGCCCAGCAGGTCGACCACCTTGCGCGCCTCATCGACGGTCGGGAAATCCAGCGGAATGATCAGACGCGGATCGGCCTTCAGACCCATTTCTGCAGCGACCAGGGTCATGGACATCTCCCGACATGCGCGCACGCCCCCAAGCAGAAGGTCGGCGCCCGTTTCAAATTAGGCTAAGAGTCAGACATGAGCCCCGAAAACTTTGCGGTCAACTTCTTCATCGCCCTCTTCGCCCTGATCGATCCGATCGGGAATGTGCCCCTATTTGCGGCGGCGACCGAGGGCGTGCGGAGCAAAGATGCCCGGTTGATTGCGGTCTATGTGGCGGTTGTCGTCCTGTTATTCCTGACTTTCTTCTATTTTACAGGCCTCAGCCTACTGGCCTTTTTCGGAATTTCCCTGCCGGCCTTCCGCATTGCTGGCGGCATCATCCTGTTCCTGCTGGGCCTGGAAATGGCCAGAGACGACTTCACCGCGACCTTTGCCATCGACGACGACGGGGTGCAGCTTCACGGGGCAGCAGGTGCCCGCAAGCGATTCGAGCGGATGATCGTGCCCTTCACCATGCCCCTGCTGATCGGGCCCGGCGCCATCTCCACCGTGATCATCTATGCCAGTGAATCCAAGACCTATGGCCTCATGGGAACTCTCATCGGTCTGGGTGTGTTTATCGCCATCGCCATTTCGACCATGCTGTCTTTCTGGGCCGCGCCACTGATCTCCAAGCTGATGGGCAAGATCGGCCTGACGGTCATTGTCCGCATTCTGGGGCTGATCCTCTGCGCCATGGCGGTACAGTTCGTCCTGGCTGGGGTCGCGGACTCGACGCACGGCATGATCTCAAAAAGCGCATCAGCCCCCTACCAGTCCAAAAAATAGCCGACACCGACTTGGCGGTTCGCTCGGAGGTCAGCTAGATGCGCCTATGAACGCTCCGACCACCTTCGAGAACCTGCCCCAGTGGCGACTAGATGACCTCTACACAGACCGGAACGATCCCAAGATCGAGGCCGATCTCGCCGACGCCAAGGCAGCCAATGATGAGCTGGTCAAGCTTAAGGGCCGGTTCCTGGCCATGCGCAGTGACCCCCTGCATTTGGGCGAACTGCTCGACCACGGGATAAGCCTCTATGAGCGCGCGACCAACGCCATGTGGAGCGTCGGTGCCTATGCCTCTCTGTCGGCGTCCACGGCGCGGGACGATGCGGCCTGGGCCAAGTTTGAAGGCGACCTGCGGACCCGTTCCTCTCAGATTGCCGCAGAAAGCCTCTTTTTCACCCTCGAACTCAACCAGCTGGACGACAACGAGCTAGAGCAAGCCTTCAAGACTCATGCGCCCGCCGCCCGCTGGCGGCCCTGGATGCGCCGGGTGCGCCTGTCGCGACCCCACGAGCTGTCCGCTGACCTTGAGCGCCTGTTGGTTGACCGCGGTCCTGGCGTCGCGAACTGGACCCGGCTGTTTGATGAGACCCTGGCCAAGCTGACCGCCAAGGTTGGGCGCGAAGACCTGACCCTGCCTGAGGCCCTAAACCGCCTGTCAGATCCCAGCGCCGAGCGACGCAAGCAAGCCGCCCAAGGGCTGGCCAAGGCCCTGGAAGCCCGGACTTCAGTCCTGGCCCTATCCCTCAACACCCTGGCCTTCGAAAAGCAGGTGGAGGATCGCTGGCGGCGCTATGCCAATCCTGCAGCCTACCGACACCTGGCCAATGAGGTGGATGCCGACGCCGTAGAGGCCCTGGAGGCCGCGGTCGTCGAGGCCTATCCCAGTGTCAGTCACCGCTATTATCGGCTGAAGGCCAAGATCATGGGCCGCAAGACCCTGGATTATTGGGACCGCAATGCGCCGCTGGAAACCGGCCAGCCCCGGACCTATAGCTGGGCCCAGGCCCAGAGCATGGTGCTGGACAGCTTTTCCGACCTGGCCCCCAAATTCGCCGACACCGCCAAGACCTTCTTCGCCAATCCCTGGATTGATGCCCTGCCAAGGTCTGGCAAGCAGTCCGGAGCCTATTCCCATCCAGTCACCTCCCAGCGCCACCCCTATGTCTTCATGAACTATATGGGTGAGCGGCGCGATGTCCTGACCCTGGCCCACGAACTGGGCCATGCGGTGCACCAGACCCTGTGCGCGCCCCTGGGTACCCTGCTGGCCGACACCCCCTTAACCCTGGCCGAAACCGCCTCGATCTTTGGTGAAGGCCTGGTGTTTGAACGTCTGCTGGCCGGTGCCACCAAGGCTGAACGTCTGGGCCTGCTGGCCGGTCAGATCGAGGATGGCCTCAATACCGTGGTCCGGCAGATCGCCTTTCACCGGTTCGAGAGCCGCTTCCACGCCGCCCGGATGGAGGGCGAACTGGCACCCGCCGACATCAGCGCCCTGTGGATGGAGGTCATGGCCGAGAGCCTGGGCCCGGCGGTCAAGCTGAACCCTGGCTATGAGCACTATTGGGCCTATATCACCCACTTCGCCCACGCCCCGTTCTATGTTTATGCCTACGCCTTCGGTGACCTATTGGTGCGCGGCCTGATGGAAGCCCGCCGGGACAACCCCGAGGCCTTCGCCCCCCTGTATGAAGACCTCTTGGCGGCTGGCGGCACCAAGACCTATGTGGAAGCCCTAAAGCCCTTTGGCCTCAACCCCCGCGAAAAGGCCTTCTGGGCGGCGGGGATGAAGCAGCTGGAGCGGCGGGTAGATGCCTTTGAGGCGCTGATCTAACATCGGCTCACGGCTGAGTTCTGTAGCGGGCGTCGAGAAATGGAACGCGATAGCCAACACCGTCCTGGTTGAAAATTTTTCGACACTCGGAATTGGCGAGACAGACGCTGATTTGCGTAGCAAGATCAGCCGTGGCGGATTCATCGGGATTTCTTGATTCAATGTCTGATAGCGAAGGCAGCCGCCGCTCTAAGGCTTGTGTACTAGCGCTGCTTGGAGGGCTCCTTGTAGTTGCAGGCATCCTTTCCTTTGTCGCGTGGAACGTCCGATCTGCCTTTAAGGAAGCACTCTACAAGGCTTACCCCGAACACGAAGAACAATGGAGGCCTGGCAATAAAGGCAGCAAACAAGCCACTTGGGTCGAAGCGCGGCAAGCCTGGAATGCCGATGCTGCGCTCGACGTTTCCGTTTTCCAGATCATCCTTGGATTTGTCGGAATAGCCGGGGTTGCCTTCACCGTAAGATATACGCGGCTCGCATGGCTGGAAGCCGAAAAGAGCGCCACTGCTGCTCTCCTTGCCCTCAAGCATTCAGAAAAGAGCGCTGAAAGACAACTTCGGGCGTATGTGACGGTAGAAATGAGAGGGGCCACTATGCTCCCCGATGGGACCATCGAGGCCTCTATTGAAACTATCAATAGAGGGCAGACGCCCGCGAAAAACTTGTTTGTTAAGTGGTCTTTGTCCGTAGATGCATTAGATCCCAGTAGCAAATCAATAGAATATTTATTGAGTGTTGCTCATAATCCTGTCGAAAATGTGTCTATGATGCTTGGTCCAAGTGATAAAAAATCCAATCAATCTATCTCTACCCCGTTTGATGTTAAACTAATAAATGAAATTTACACTGGAAAATCTGCCCTTTGTGTCACAGGTATTGTTCACTATATTGATGCTTTTGAAGAAAAAAGGGAAACACGGTTTGCTCACCTCTACAGTGGGCGAATTTGGTCGGTGGAAAACGGCCGGTTTAGCAACTACGGGAACGACTACACATAACCCGGTCAACGCCAAGGCGATCAATTTCCCAACCATCAAATGTCTCCGCTTCTGGTGGCATAGGTAAGCGGTGGCCGTGACGCCCGCGTCGGATTGGGTACTTTTGCTACCTCCCGCCGAGCCTAACGCCGAATTAGCGCCACACTCGCGCCCTAGGGGTTAGGGTCTACTAAAACACCCGGAGCGCATCATGGATCGTCGTCACCTTCTGCTGGGGCTGGCCCTAGCGGCTGTGCCGCAGCTGGCCCTGGCGGGAACCAAGCCGCCTGTCCCTTTGAGCAAGGTGTTTGTCTTTCTGGATAAGTATCTGGCCCTGCCCACGGCTGAGCGGAACCGGTTCGGACCGGTCTATGCCATTTTGGTGGACGACAAACCAGCGCCAGGTCTTAAGGCCGTGATCCTGGAGGCCGATGGTCGCCGAACGCCCCTGGTTCTTGGTCCAGATGGACGACCCAAGGCCCTGCCGACCCTGGCTCAGTTGCAGACAGCGAAACTTGAAGTTGACGTTCCGGCGACGACCAAGATGGGCATTCGCCTGTCGATTGTGCCCCTGCTTCCCCTGACCCAAGACCTGTCGGCCAAGGATTTGGACCTGGCCATTGCCCAGGCCAACCGCGGGGTTTCAAGCATTGCCGGGCCAATGCGTTTTGCTGTGCCCAAGCTGCAAGGGGTTGGCTTCGTGGGCGCCGGGTCGGGCACCCTGCGCTTTGCCGATGGCAAGGAAACCCCCCTGCGCTTGTCGAATGGCGTCCCCATTTACGACCCAAAGCTCGCCAAGGGTGCGGTCGCCGTGGTTCTGGCCCGCGCGCCCAGCAAGCTCGAATTCAAGGACTGAATTCCCGCCGCATCCCTTAGCCACCCGGTCACCCCGTCGAAGGACGGGGTCCAGGTCATAAAGCGCAGACTTCTTTCGGGATCCTAAGAAACGAGCACCGGAGATGTATCTGGACACCGGCCTTCGCCGGTGTGACCGGTGGTAGGTTAGATCCCCGCATACCATTCATAGCCACGGTCTTCCCAATAGCCACCGCGGCCCCGGCCCATATCCTTGAAGTCGGACACGACCTCGATCCGGGAAATGTACTTGGCATGCTTATAGCCCAGCTGCCGCTCGACCCGCAGGCGTAGGGGCGCGCCATGGGCGACGGGCAGTGTGGCCCCATTCATCTGGTAGGCCAGTATGGTCTGGGGATGATAACCATCGACCAGGTCAATGCTCTCGTAATACTGGCCCGAGCCGTCGAGGGTTTCTTCCAGGCTGTCAAAGCAATGGAAGACCAGATAGCGGGCCTCACCCTTGAGGCCGACCTTGTCCAGCAGGGGGCCAAGCCGGGCACCGGTCCACTTGCCGATGGAGGACCAGCCCTCAACGCAGTCATGGCGGGTGATCTGGGTGCGGGACGGCAGGGCGCGAATTTCAGCCAGGGTCAGCTCCATGGGATGATCAACCAGGCCGTCGATCTTGAGCTTATAATTGGCGAAGCCCTCTTTGAGATGGGCGCGATAGTCCTCGTCCCCAGGGCTGATGGAGCCATTGGCTCTGAAGTCTCTGGAGATGTCTGCCGGGGTGAATTCCTTGGCAAGGGCCTTGCGGTCGATCAGGGCGCGATGGAGCTTTCGGTTCAAGCCCTCTGCCTTGAGTAGGGTTTCCTGGACCTTGGGGTTGTCGTTGACCTTGTCGCAGGCGGCGAGCCAGAGGCCGGTCAAGCTGGCCCCGACGCCCTTGATCCAACCGCGGCGGTGCAGGAGGTCAGTCATTGGGCGTCTCCTTCGACATGCAGGACGTAACGGCCGGTGATCATGGACCGCATGCTGTTAAAGAGCCCGACCACCATCACAAGGGCGACGTGGACCAGGACAAACAGGACGATCAGATTGGCGCAGATGAAATGCAGGCTGCGGGCCGACTGACGACCGCCAAACACCGCCACAAGCCAGGGCTGACCGGCATTCACCGCCGGCGACATGGTTAGGCCCGTGAGGATCATCAGGGGCAGAAGGCCGAAGATCACGGCCAGATAGGTGAACTTCTGAATGACATTATAGCGGCGGGCTTCCTCCCCCTTGGGAAAGCGCAGCCGGGCATGGTCGATGATCTCATGCCAAATGTGCTTGCGGGTTAGCTGATCCTTGGTGGGCAGAAGATCGCGTTTGATGTGCCCATTCATCAGGTTGGCGACGACATAGAAGACGCCATTCAGGACAAACAGCCAGGCAAAGAAAAAGTGCCAATGACGACCGTCCACCAGGGCGCGATAGCTGGGAATGGTTGCCCAGGCGGGAAAACCTCGGGGCTCCTGAAATCCAACCTTGCCGGAATAGCCAAATAGGCCGGTGGTCTCGAAGGACAGGTCGCCGATCTTGGTGACACCAATTGTCGTATCCCCCTGATTGACCGCACCCATGTGCAGCCAAGGCTCCGCAAAGGTTGCCTTTTGGCCCCAGTAGAGCGCCGGATGGGCGTTAAAAATCTGCAGGCCACTCATCAAGAGCAGGCAGATGGCCAGGACATTGAGCCAATGACTGATCCGCACCACCAGGGTGTGGCGATAGGTGAGGACTTTCGTGACCGGCCTTGGATCTGGCATTGCGTCCCCCTAATCGTAAATGGCGCACAAGGCCAACCTCTACCAGCAAGTTGGCAAGGACAACCACTTTCACGCTTATCAGCTTCGCGCGAGGGCGCTTGTTGGTTACACCCCGTGCAGCAGAACTTTGGAGATGTGGCCGATGGGCGAGGCGGTAGAGGTTTGGAGCGGTGGCGCCAATACCTGGGAAAGCGACGAGATGGGGCACCTGAACGTCCGGTTCTGGGTGGCGAAGTCTCTCGAGGCCCTAGGCGGCCTCGCGCGGGTTCTCGGCATGCCAGAGGCTTTCACCGCTGAGGCGGGGGCGACCCTTGTGGTCCGCGAACAGCACATGCGGTTCCTGCGCGAAGCCAGGGCCGGCATGTCCCTGACCGCCCTGGGGTCCGTCGTCGAGATGGGCGAAGATGACGCCCGCCTGCTGATCGTTCTGCACCATTTGTCGGGAGAACCGGCGGCGACCTTTCAGACCGTGGTGTCCCATGTGACGGCAGGCGACCTGAAACCCTTTCCCTGGCCGCAAAGGGTGCGCGACGCCGCCGCAGCCATCACGGCCCCGGTTCCAGCCCATGCCGCAGCCCGGAGCATAGACCTTTCGCCCGTGACCACTATGGCCAGCTTGGCAAAGGCCGAAGCGCTGGGCCTGAAACGCATTGGCCTGGGCACCATACAAACCGCCGAACTGGACGTGTTTGGTCGCATGCGCGGGGAAATGCTGGTGGGGCGGATCTCTGATGGGGTCTCGCGCCTGTTTGGCAATGATCGCCCCGGTCCCGCCCTGGCCCCAGGCGAGGCCCCCAAGCGGATCGGCGGCGCTGTCCTGGAATACCGAATCGTGCACCATGACTGGCCCCGGGCTGGGGATCACATAGAGGTCCGCTCCGCCCTATCCGAGGTCACCCCCAGGATCCGCCGGGTCATGCACTGGATGGTCGACCCGGTCAGCGGCAAGCCCTGGGGCAGCACCGAGGCGGTGACCATCAGCTTTGACCTCGACGCCCGCAAGACCGTGGACATCAACCCAGAGGCTGTGGCCCAGATGATGGAAACCTCCGTCCCAGGGCTCGGCCTCTAAAGGCTCCGAAGCACCTCTACCACCAGGTCTGGCCGCTCCATCGGCAAGAAGTGGGAGGTTCCGGCCACGACCTCGACCTTAACCTTGCCCGACCGGGTCAGGATAGGCTCAGGCCCCTCAAGACGACAGGTAGAGCCCTGCTCGGCGCGGAGGATGCGGATCGGCATATTGATGGCATCGAAAGCTGCGTAGGGCTCATGGCCTTGCGCCGTAAAGTTCGAGGCCTCCCAAGCCGGGGCACAGGTCAGGGCGACATCCCCGTCTGGCGTCTCAGCAAAACCGTCTTCGATGTAATCCACCAGCATGGCTTCAGACCAGGTTCGGAAGGCACCCCGCCCACGATAGGCCTCCAGGGCAGCCGCCTTGCTGGCAAAGGAAGGGCGGCGCTTGCGGGCCCCCACAGCCAGGGGGCTGTCATTCATGCTTTCGCGATCCATGTCCGCTAGGAGTGTTGGGGACATGATCACCGGGTCGAACAGGGCCAGAGCCCGGACCCGTCCAGGTCTGGCTGCCGCGGCCATCAGGCTAGAGGCACCGCCCATGGAATGGCCAGTGAGGATGGCGTTTTCTAGGTCTAGGGCGTCGATAACCGCTGTCAGATCCTCACCCACATCACGCCAGGAATCCCGGGGCTTGCTCGCGTCAGCAGGCAGGCGGGAAAGGCCATGGCCCCTTTGGTCCACCATCAGCACGCGCAGGTTATCCGTCAGGGGTTCAAGGATGGTGCGATAGGTACGGGCGTTAAAGCCATTGGCGTGGGAAAAGACGATATCAATGGGTCGATCGGCGGGACCAAACTCATAGGCCGTGGTCTCACCGCCCCTCTGAGGGATGGCGATGACACGGGGGCGCAAAAGGTTGTTTTCCATCGGCGTCATGATCCTGGTCTCCCTAAGATGAGCTATAGCAAGGTCAGGGCACAGAGCTAGGGGATGATGCTGCAACTCAAGACAGCGCCCCAACCCCAATGCGATGCGGGGGTGAAAAAAGTGATCACGAACCCGTGAAAACTGGACTTGTGCTGGCCTGGAGGGGGGCCATATTCAAGGTGCGGTCGCAGTCGACCTTGGCTGGGGATCGCATCCCAATCTTCGTTTCCTTTAGGAACAAGCACATGAACACTTCCAGTCTTCGCAAGCTGATTGTCGCCGGCGTCGCCGTGACTGCCCTCTCCGTCTCAGCCTGCAGTAAGCCCGCCGAAAAGGCCGCTGACACCGCCGCTGTAACGGCGACCGACGCCGCTGCCACTGCAACGGACGCAGCCAAGACCGCCGCAGACGCTGCTGCAGATGCTTCCAAAGCCGCTGCCGCCGCCACAGATGCGGCACCCGCCGCTGCCACAGAAGCCGCAGCTGGTGCTGTTTCAAGCGCTGCCGATGCGACTTCCAAGGCTGCAGATGCAACCAAGGCTGCCGCAGACGCCATGGCCCCAGCCAAGAAGTAGGCTAGGTCAAAGTCAGACCCTGGAAGGGCCGCCCCTGATGGAGCGGCCCTTTTCATTTGGGGCCTGGGGCGCCATGGGTCACCCATGAGCGCCGAGTCCGAACTTCTTGATTGGTCGCCGGAGGGAGAGCCTCGGTCGCGTCTCTATGACGACGTCTATTTTTCAGCACACGACGGCTTGGCAGAGGCGCGGACGGTTTTTCTACAAGGCTGTGACCTTCCCAACGCCTGGGACAGCCGGGCCCACTTTGTGGTCGGCGAGCTGGGGTTCGGGACTGGCCTAAATGTGCTGGCCCTACTGGACCTCTGGCGACAGACGCGGCCGCCTCAGGGCCACCTGACGATTTTTTCCGTTGAAGCCCACCTGATGTCCGTGGCGCAGGCTCGACGCGCCCTGTCGCGCTGGCCAGAGATTGCAGGTCTCGCAGACTGGCTCTTGGCACATTGGCCCAGGGTGGCGCGTGGCCGGCACCGCCTCGACCTGCCCGAGCTCAACGTCCATCTAGACCTCGCCCTGATGGAGGTCAGCCCGGCGCTCGAGGGGTGGCAGGGCCGGGCCGACGCCTGGTTTCTGGATGGATTTTCACCGGCGAAGAACCCAGCCATGTGGCGAGACGAGGTGCTGGCCCTGGTCGCTCAGCGGACCGCCCCCGGCGGGCAGGCTGCGACCTTCACCGTTGCAGGTCAGGTGCGCAGGGGCCTCCAGGCGGCAGGCTTTGCCGTTGAAAAACGCCCTGGCTTTGGCCGAAAGCGTGAGCGCCTGGCAGCGGTTTTTCCAGGGCCGGTTGCCTCCCAGCGGGCCTTTCCATCGATTGCTGTCATTGGCGCAGGGATTGCGGGTGCCGGCGTCAGCCGTGCCCTGACGGCCGCAGGCGCAGGGCATCAGGTCTTTGATCAGATCGGCCCCGGCGCAGGCGCTTCCGGCAACCCCGCCGCCCTGGTGACGCCGCGCCTGGACGCTGGCCTGGGGCCAGTGGCACGCCTGACCACCCAGGCGTTTATGAGGGCGCGGGACCTCTATCTCACGACGCCAGACGCCGTCCTGGCCCAAAGTGTCCTGCAATTGGCGGTGGGTGAGCGAGACCTCGCCCGATTTGAAAAAATCGCCGCCTCTGAATTCTTTGGGCCCGGGGATCTGGATGTCATGGGGGCGGATGGTGCCTCTCACCGCCTGGGAGAAATCACGGGGCATGCGGGCATGGACCTTGCTAGCGCCCTGGTCGTGAATCCCTCCGCCATCCTCGCAGGGTGGTTTGGAAAGGTGACCCGGGACAAGGTCTATCGTCTAGATCAACTTGGCACGGGTTGGCGGTTGTCGGGCGCAAACGGTCAGACCCTTGGCGACTTCGATATCGTGGTTCTCGCCGGCGGGCAGCAGAGCCTTGGCTTGGCGCCTCACCTTGATTTGAGGCCGGTTCGCGGTCAGGCCACCTGGGTAGAAACAGACGAAACGGTTCAGGCCGCGGCCTGGGGCGGTTATGTCATCCCGACCTCCACGGGCCTTCTGTTCGGCGCCACCCATGACCGGGGCGATGGCAGTGATGATGTTCGGCCAGAAGACCAGGCGAGCAATCTTGAGACCCTAGGCCAGGCGCGTCCCGACCTCGCAGGGCGAGTGGCAAAATTGACCCTGGAAAATCGCACAGCGGTGCGCGCAACCACAGCAGACAGCCTGCCCATGGCGGGGCCCTCAGGCCGGCCTGGCCTGTACCTTATGTGCGGTTTTGGGTCCCATGGGTTTTCCTTTGCCCCCGTGATGGGCGAGCATGTGTCGGCCTTGATCACCGGCACCCCATCGCCGCTTTCTGGCGAGTCTGCAGACCTAATCGACCCAGATCGTTTCAGACGCCGCGCTCTGCGGCGAGGCCATAGTCTTGACGCAAGCCTTGGCGAGATGGAGAGCTAGCAAACCCTAGCGAAGGCTTCCTTATGATCCTTTCCCGAACCCTGCTGGCTCTGGTCGCCGCAACCTCCCTCGCCGTGCCCGTCATGGCAGCCCCCGCCAATCCAGCCCCCAAGACATCGAACAGAACCTGTTTCAGGGCCAATGACGTCGAGAATTTCAGCGCGCCGGATGACCGGACGGTCTATGTGCGGGTCAACCGGAAAGACGTCTTTCGTCTGGACCTGTTTTCCCCCTGCCCGGATGTGGATTGGGCCTGGGAGATCGCCCTGGAAAGCCGCGGATCTTCTTGGATCTGCTCAGCCCTTGACGCCACAGTGATCACCAAGACGCCGATCGGGCCACAAAAGTGCCAGGTCAAAAAATTGACTAAGCTGTCAGCGGAAGAGCTTGCGGCCTTGCCAAAACGCAGCCGGCCCTAGAGCTCTTTGCCATTAGCCTGACCCCTCTGTAGGGTAAAACCTATATATAATTCAAAACTTTAATGCGCCCTATGGGCCTGCATATCGCGCAAGAAAAAGGGGCGCTCCGAAGAGCGCCCCCAATCTAAAAGCCCAACTCTATGAAGCTTAGAACTGCTTCTTAATGCCGAACTTCACGACGCGGCCGAGGGGGTTACCGTTGGTCACATCGTAGTTGTAGAAGCTTTGGGCGAAGGGCGGATCAGCATCAAACAGGTTTTGAATGCTGAGGGTTCCCTTGGAGTCCATCGGCAGGTCGAGGCTGAGGGTGACGTCAGACTGCCAGAAATTATCCAGCTTGCCGATGCTCTCATAAACGCCTGTCGAATAGTTGTAGCGGCAGTCAGCCGTCAAACCGGCGCTGGCGTCGCCGGTGCACACTGGGCCCGCCAACTTGGTGCCCTCACGATAGAGCAACTGGTAACGTAGGTTCCAATTGCCGCCATTGAGGTTCACGAAGGCGTTCGCACGGACCTTGGGGAAGGAATAGAATTCACCGGTCAGATCATGCAAGCCAGCGCGGTCGATCGCGGGTGCGATGATCACAGAAGGATCTTCCAGCAGGGTCGTGGCCGTGCGCTTATATTCCTTCAGCAAGGTCGCTTCACCGCCGATGGACAGACGGGTGTCATAGAAGTCGAAGCCCGCAAAGTTGTCCCAGTCATACTGAGCCCGCAGGTCGTAACCTGAGGTCTTAGTATTTTGACCATTCACGTTCTTGATGGTTTCCACCAAGACATTGGCCTGGGAGCAGGCCCCTGTACCGGTGAAGACAAATCGCGCTGCGAAGGCGGGCTTGGCGCAGTTCGTCGCATTGATTGCATTGAACAGCTGGGTCGCGTCTTCAACGATCAATTCCTTGCGGAAGTCGAAGGTCCAATAGTCGACCGACGCACTAAATCCACCCTTGTTGATCAGGATACCGAAATTGCTGGTCTTAGCCGTTTCAGGCTGCAGGTTCGGATTGTTTTCGACAACCGCCGCCCGATACTGACCGCCAAGCTGACGGACACCCTTGGTGCTGCCTGGGGTAAGAGCCGGCTGGCCTGGTGCTCTGAAAGTGCTGCCGCCCGAAGCACGGAAGGCCAACCAATCAAGAGCCTGCCAGCGTGCTGACAGTCGGGGATTGGTGGTCGTACCCACTTTTCCGCCGAAGTCTTCGTGACGCAATGCCGCGCTGACTTCTAGGTTTTCAAGGACGGGCAATTTCAATTCGCCAAACACGGCACCGACGCGACGATCCACATCATAATCGGCTTGAGCACCAAAGAAGACGAAAGGCCCCGTTGGATTGGTGCAGGTTCCTTGCTGTCCATCAATTGAGTCGACGCAAGGTGTTGCCTGAACGTCGCCTAGACCAGACCAATCATCGATGTTGCGCTCAAAACGCCATTGGGCACCGGCGGCCCAGCCGATATTGCCGCCGGGCAGGGCGAGCTTGGTTTCGCCGCTGAGGACCGCATCCGCCACCAGGATCTGGTTGGTGCGGACATTGGTATAGGTGCCGTAAAGCCAATTCTTCATCTGCGGGTCATTGGCTACGGAGGCGACGTAGTAGGGGTTAGTCGCCCCTGTGATCGCGCTCGCGGCAATGCCGTTGGAGAAGGGGTTCAGCCACTTGCAGTTTCCAACACCGGGTGTTCCGGTCTTGTAGTTACAATCTGGACCGCCGAGACCATTGAAGGCGCGCTGAATGCGGTTCACCAACAGGTCGTTGGTGGTCACAATGCCCTGATTTTCCATGAAGGTCAGAGCCGTATCCCACTTAATGCCGTCCAGCATGCCGCCATCGAACTTGCCGTGCAGGCCACCGGAAACGCGGTACTGGGTCTGCTCGATTTGCTGGTGGTCAGCGCCGTCGGAATTCAGCGGGTGACCTTCAACACCGATCAAACGCCAAGAGGATTGGCTGGTTGTAACGCCTGCCGCCATAGCCGCGCACTGGGCCGCCGTAAGAGGGGCGGCGCAATTGGTACGCAGAGCGATCAGGCCCGGGTTGTTGGACGGAATGAAAAAGCGCGACTGACCATTAAAGCCTGCAGCCACCGAAGCGCCGGAGGTCCCGCCATTGATGGTCGGGGTCGGGAACTGGGTGGTGAGGTTGGCGGGGGAAATCCGCTGATCGGGAACAGAGTTGCGGTTCCATGCCACTTCGCCGTGGAAGCCGACATTGTCGGACAGGTCGAAGTTCAGTTCGGAATAGAGCTGATAGTGGTGCTCTTCATTCACCAGGTCGTTGAAGTGGGTGAACTGGTAGCGGCACAGGGCCGCATTGCCGGCAGCCGTCGTGGTCGGCTTGAGGCCGCCGGTCAGGAGCTGGGAGCCGAGTTCATTACAACCATTGTCGCGGAAAAGTGTTGTCCCTGTTGCCGTGCCGTAGGTGCCCGGGCTCGCTGCACCGGACCAACCGCCGTAGAAAACGGACTGGAAGGGCACGCGGGCGAAGTCACGGTCATCAACGCCCAGACGGCCGCGGTCCCGGAGACCGGCGGTGATCAGGAAGTTGCCGTTATCGAATTGGTGGCCGTAGGCTATGCTGGCATCCCAGTCTCCGCTGGAGTCCTTGATGTAGCCGTAGTTTGCGTTGAACTCGAAACCATTCAGGTCCTTGCGAGTGATGAAGTTCACCACGCCGGCCACGGCATCAGAGCCGTAGGTCGCGGCCGCACCGTCTTTGAGGATTTCGATTCGAGCGATGGCCGCAGTGGGCATGAAGTTCAGGTCAGCGCCGCCGCCCTGATAGGCTGCAGCCGTTGTGTCGGCCAGACGTCGGCCATTCATCAGCACCAGGGTCCGCGACGAACCCAGACCACGAAGATTGATGGACGCTGTGCCCGCACCGCCGTTGTAGCGATTGCTTTCACCCAGCGACGATTGCGCGGCGGTGAGAGTCTTCACAAGCTGAACGACGCTGGGCGCGCCCTGCTTTGCCAACTCCTGCTGGCCGAAGACGTCAACCGGCTGGGCTGCTTTTTCGGATGTTCCGGCAATGAATGAGCCGGTGACGACGACTTCGGACACCGTGGCGTCCACCTTCGCGTCGGCCTTGGCATCGGCAGCATTAGCTTGGCTGCTGAGGCCCATGGCAAGTGCGACGGCCACAATGGATCCGCCGCAAAGAAAATTGCTTTTAGACATAATTTCCTCCCCTCAAGGGTCCGCCTAAATCCACTGAACCGGGAGGTCGGCCACTTGATCCGGTCTATATGAACCTGAGAATGGAGACCTGCGCAAGGGCTCGCCTCAATACGACCACAATCGGCTTTACATGCAGCTTGCCCTGCGGTGCCCGCGCAACACTGGGATCTCGCAATGGATGGCGGGCGCACACCGCAAATTCGCGGAACCCGATTGGGTTCCACCTAAGGGATCGAAATTAAGGGAGAAATGGTGGACGTGACAGGGATTGAACCTGTGACCCCCTCGATGTCAACGAGGTGCTCTCCCGCTGAGCTACACGTCCGACCGGCGGTCTCCCTTTCGGGATCGGGAGCGGCGGTATAACGGGGCGAAGGCCCCGGCGCAAGGTGGGTTAGGCCGCCGCCATCATCCGTTCCACCTCAGAAACGATTTCCCGCAGGTGGATGGGCTTGGACAGCACCTTGGCACCTAGGGGCGCAGACTCGTTGGCAGCCAAGGCCACGGCGGCGAATCCGGTGATAAACATGATACGAAGACCTGGATGCCTTGCGGCAGCCAACCGAGCGACTTCGATGCCGTCCATGCCGGGCATGACGATATCTGTCAGCAGCAAGTCCCAATTCTGATCGAGAACGGCAGCAGCCTCTTCGCCATCAGCGCAGGATGTGACCTCATATCCCGCCCGCTCCAGGGCGCGCGCAAGAAAGCCGCGGAGCGAATCATCATCTTCGGCGAGGAGTATCCGGGGCATTTCGGCTCCAAAGAGACTAGGTTGGGGGAGGCAAACTAGACTCCCAGGTGTAAATTCACCATGAACCGATTGGTCCGACCGGGGCGTTTGACCCCCATCTCGACCTCGAGGTCATAGAAATCCCATGAACCCTGGGCCCGCCATCACGACGTCGATTGATGATACGACCTTAGCGGGCCCTTTCCACGCTGTTCAGCGCGCTGAGCCCTCGCAACTCGACCCACCGACCCCGCTGGTTTTTTCATCCCCCCACTCCGGTCGACTCTATCCTCTAGACTTCGGGTCATGCCTTGCGGGATTGGATGTGCGCCGCTCCGAAGACGCCTTCGTCGATAAGCTCGTGGAAATGGCACCCCAGTGGGGCGCGGCCCTCATCCTTGCCCAGGCAGGTCGTGCCTATCTGGATGTTAATCGGGAGGCCTATGAGCTTGACCCGGGCATGTTCACGGAGCCCTTGCCTGTCTTTGTGAATGACCAGTCTCCGAGGGTCATCGCGGGACTGGGGGCTGTGGCGCGCGTGATCCATGAGGGCCTTGATATCTATGCGCGCAAGTTGACCTTTGCCGAGGCCCAGCGACGCATAGATACCGTTCATGAGCCCTATCATCAGGCCCTTGCCGCGCTGATTTCAGAGGCCAAAGCCAAACACGGCTTCGCTATCTTGATTGATTGGCACTCCATGCCATCAGCGGCCGGACAATCGATGCAGGCCTCAGAGACCTGCGATATCATCCTGGGAGATCGTTACGGGGCGGCCTGCCATCCGGCGCTGACGGATCGGGTCGAGAGGGAACTCTCCGCTCTAGGATATAGCGTGGGTCGCAATATGCCCTTTGCCGGCGGCTACATCACCCAGCATTACGGAAGACCTCACGCCCAGGTCCATGCGTTGCAAATTGAAATTCGCCGTAGCCTTTATCTTGATGAAGACTGTCTGGAGCTGACCGAAGGCTATAAGCGGCTCCGCGCAGATTTCGCTCGGCTAACGCAAGTCTTGGCCGCTGAAGTCTGGGAACAATTTCGCCCTTAACGCCCTCTGGCATTGGGCACAAAAAAAAGCCGCGCCCGAGGACGCGGCAGTTCATTAGGGAGGAAACGCCCAGGAAGGGCAGAGGCATCAGCGACGCCTCACGAGAGCAAAGTTAGAGTGCAGTGCACAAAAGTTCAAGGGTCAATTTTATAAAAAGATTAATTTATGGCCGGAAACCCTGCTATTGCGGGAACATCCATCGCGCAAAAGCCTCGGGTCAGGTATGAAAATGTGCCGCATTGCACAAGTCTGTCATGGGAAATGCGTCATGCTTTGCGAGAAGTCGCTGGCTTAACCCCGCAGGCTCCACTAACAAGCGCGCGCCCTTCAAAAGATAAGAAATCCATGTCCCTTCGCAATATCGCCATCATCGCCCACGTCGACCATGGCAAAACCACCCTGGTTGACCAACTCCTCGCCCAGTCCGGCGTCTTCCGAGCCAATGAGGCCACGGTCGAGCGCGCCATGGACTCTAACGACCAGGAGCGGGAGCGGGGGATCACCATTCTGGCCAAATGCACCAGCGTGCTCTGGCATGGTGAAGCCGGTGAAACCCGGATCAATATTATCGACACCCCAGGCCACGCCGACTTTGGCGGCGAGGTGGAGCGAATCCTCGGCATGGTGGACGGATGCGTCCTGCTGGTGGACGCAGAAGAAGGCGTCATGCCTCAGACCAAGTTCGTTCTGGGCAAGGCGCTGAAAATGGGGCTGCGTCCCATTCTTTGCCTTAACAAGGTCGACCGGGCGCATGCTGATCCTGACCGGGTCCTGAACGACGCCTTCGACCTGTTCGCCGCCATGGGGGCTACCGATGAGCAGCTCGACTTCCCGCACATCTATGCGTCGGGCAAGAACGGCTGGGCGACCCTGGATATGGGCAAGCCCAACGACACCCTGGCCCCGCTGTTTGATCTGATCGTGCGACATGTTCCTGAGCCCAAGGCCATTGCTCAGAAGGATGAACCTTTCCAGATCCTGTCGGTTCTTATCGAAAATGACCCCTTCCTGGGCCGACTGCTCACTGGCCGTATTGCATCTGGCAAGGCTGTCCCTGGTCTGGCAATCAAAGCCCTGTCTTATGACGGCAAGGAAGTTGAACGGGGCCGGATTACCAAGGTTCTCGCCTTCCGCGGCTTGAAGCGCCAGCCCATTGAAGACGCCGAGGCCGGCGACATCGTCGCCATTGCAGGCCTGAGCAAGGCCACCGTCGCCGACACCCTGTGTGCCATGGATGTCACCGAGGCCCTGCCCGCCCAGCCCATCGATCCGCCAACCATCTCCATGACCGTTTCGGTCAATGACAGTCCCCTGGCTGGCCGCGAAGGCGACAAGGTGCAGAGCCGGGTCATCCGCGACCGTCTGCTCAAGGAGGCACAGTCCAACGTCGCCATCCGCGTCACCGAAACCGCCGACAAGGATGCCTATGAAGTGGCGGGCCGCGGCGAACTTCAACTGGGCGTGCTGATCGAAGGTATGCGCCGTGAGGGCTTCGAACTGTCCATTAGTCGGCCACGGGTGGTCTTCCAGATTGATCCGGAGACCGGTGCCCGCCTGGAGCCGATTGAAGACGTGATGATTGACGTCGACGACGAATTCTCTGGGATCGTCATCGAAAAGCTGTCGGCCCGCAAGGCAGAGCTGAAGGACATGGGTCCGTCCGGTGCTGGCAAGACCCGTATCAGCCTGATGTCACCCTCCCGGTCGCTAATCGGCTATCAGGGGGAATTCCTCACTGACACCCGCGGCTCTGGCGTTCTGAACCGGGTGTTCAGCCATTATGAGCCCTATAAGGGTGCCATTGATGCGGGCCGTAAGGGCGTGTTGGTTTCCAACTCCGACGGGGAAACAGCGGCCTACGCCCTATGGAACCTGGAAGATCGCGGCACCATGTTCGTGGGCGGCGGCGAAAAAACCTACCAGGGCATGATCATTGGCGAGAACTCCCGCCAGGACGACCTAGACGTCAATCCGATGAAGGCCAAGCAGCTGACCAACGTGCGCGCTTCGGGCAAGGATGAGGCCGTGCGCCTGACCCCGCCCCGTCGCATGACCCTGGAACAGGCCATTGCCTATATCGAGGAAGACGAACTGGTCGAGGTGACACCCAAGTCCATCCGTCTGCGCAAGCAAGTGCTGAACCCCAGCTTCCGCAAGCGCCGCGTCAAGGAAGAGTAGGGCCTAGAGCCTCAGCTCCATAAAGACGTCGACCCTCGCATAGGGGGTTGACTGGCTTGGGATGTCGACAAATCCTACAGCGCGATAAAGACTCATGGCCGGTGCCAGGCTGGAATTGGTTTCCAAATAGAGCCGGGTCGCATTAAGCGACCTGGCCCTTTCGATACAGGCGTCCATGAGGGCCCGTCCAAGGCCGGTCCCCCGCATCGTCTCATCCACGGTCATCTTGGCCAGCTCATAGCCACCATCGGGCATTTTGATCAGGGCCACGCAGCCCACGGCCTGACCGCCTTGGTGGGCCATGAAGATATGTCCCTCCTTGGCCAGGATATTTTCCTGCGGAAAATCTAAGACCTCCCGGTCTTTTGGTTCAATCTTGAACAATTTTCCGATCCAAGCCTCATTGAGGCGTTTCCAGGCATCAGCGTCGGCGGGCTCAAAGGGGCGTACGTCCATGCTTGGATATTGCCATGGGTGGTGTGCTAGGCAAGGCTTCTGAGGGGGACGCGCTATGGTTCATTCCGTTTACGCCAACATGCCGATGACGGTGTTCGAAGAAATGTCGGGACTTGCCCGAAGCCTGGGCGCCGTGAACCTGGGCCAGGGATTTCCCGACGCGCCGGGCCCCTTGGCCATCCGGCAAAAGGCGGCGGACGCCGTGCTTAACGGCTATAACCAATATCCGCCCATGGTTGGTTTGCCAGAACTGCGACAGGCCGTTGCGGGCCATTATGCACGCACCCAGGGCCTGGATCTGGACTGGGCGAGCGAAGTTACCGTCACCTCTGGCGCGACTGAGGCCCTGGCGGCGGCCTTCCTAGCCCTGGTCAATCCGGGTGACGAGGTTGTCGTTTTTCAGCCGGTCTATGACGCCTATCTGCCCCTCATACGCAGAGCCGGTGGAACCCCCATATTGGTGACGCTTCAACCGCCCCATTGGCGGTTTAATCGGGCCATGCTGGAGGCCGCCTTTACCGAAAAGACCAAGCTGGTGGTTCTGAACAATCCCATCAATCCGGCCGGAGTCGTCCTGCCCCGGGAGGACCTGGAACTGCTGGCAGAGGTCTGCATCGCCCACAATGCCATCGCCATCTGCGATGAGGTCTGGGAGCAGGTGGTTTTTGATGGTGCCGTCCACACGCCCTTGATCTCACTGCCAGGTATGCGGGAGCGGACAGTGAAGATCGGGTCTGCGGGCAAGATGTTCGGCCTAACGGGCTGGAAGGTGGGCTTTCTTTGCGCCGCTCCGGCCCTGACCCATGGCCTGTCCAGGGCACACCAGTTCCTGACCTTCACCACACCGCCAAATCTGCAGACGGCCATTGCCCATGGTCTTAATGAACCGGGAGACTGGTTCACCTCAATGCCACAGGACCTGCAGGCTTCCAGAGACCGCCTCAGCACGGGCCTCATCCGGGAAGGCTTTGCCGTCCTTCCCAGTCAGGGCACATACTTCCTAAATGTTGATCTTGCGGCTTCAGGCGTCAGCGAAGGCGACCGAGACTTTGCCCTTCGCGCCGTGAAGGAGGCCGGGGTCGCAGCCATACCGGTCTCGGCCCTCTATGAGGCCGATCACGTCACCAGCATACTGCGCCTCTGCTTTTCCAAGGCCGATGCGACCTTGGACCTGGGCATAGAGCGCTTGGCCAGGGCGCGGGATCTCTCCCGCGCCGCGGCCCGCTGATCAGCTGGTGGAGCCGCCATCGACGACGATGGTCTGACCGGTCATCCAGCTACCGGCCTTGGAGGCCAAGAAGACGGCTGCCCCGGCAATGTCGTCGGGTTCGCCCAGACGCCGCAGAGGCGTTCCGCTGCTGGCGCGCGCTTCGCCAGCCGGGGTGTCCCAGAGGGCCTTGGCAAAATCGGTCTTCACCAATCCAGGCGCAATGCAATTGACCCGGATATTGTTGGGTGAAAGTTCCTGGGCCAGGTTGCGGGCCATCTGCATGTCCGCCGCCTTGGAAATGGCATAGGCACCAATAACGCCCGTGCCGCGAAGGCCGCCAATGGACGAGATGATAATGATGGCCCCGTCCTTGCGCTCGGTCATTTCTGGGGCGGTCATGTTGATCAGCCAGTTATTGGCGATGATGTTGTTTTCCAAAATCTTGCGGAACGCATCGTCGCTGATACCGCTCATGGGACCATAGTAAGGATTGGACGCGGCATTGCAGACCACAATGTCAACCTTGCCGAAGGCCTTACGGGTTTCATCCACCAGGCGCTGAAGGTCGTCCTTGGACGAGATGTTTGCTGGGCAAGCAATGGCTGCACCCGGGTGTTTGGCATTGATCGCCGCGGCGACCTCATCGCAGGGCCCGGCCTTGCGCGACGAGATCGCGACCTTGGCACCGTGCTCGGCCATGCGCTCGGCAATAGCCTTGCCAATGCCCTTGGTGGAGCCCGTGATAATGGCGACCTTGCCGGTCAGATCGAAGAGTTCGCCCATAATGTTTCCTCTTAAACGCACGTTTGATTGTTGAGTGCCATTTGCCGTGGGGCTGGACGACAGGTCAAGGCCAGGGTTTGATCCTGGCAGGAGACCGACCATGACGCTCATCACCCGTATTGAAGATTTGGAGCAGGTCTATGGCTCACCCGGACCCTCCTCGACGCTCAAAGAGCTGAACCAGCTCATCCCCGAATATAGGGCCTATATCGAGGCCTCACCCTTCTGCGCCTTGGCGACCTGTGGGCCAGAGGGCATGGACTGTACGCCCCGGGGCGCCAGGGGTTCGGTGGTTCGTATTGCTGACGACAAGACCCTGCTCTTGCCCGATCGGCGGGGAAACAACCGGATCGACTCCCTGCGCAATATTGTCCGCGACCCCAGGGTGGCCCTCATGTTTCTTGTCCCCGGATCGAACACCGCCATGCGCGTGAATGGGCGCGGCTCTCTGTCTATCGAACCCGACCTGCTCGACAGCTTCATCATGGAAGGCAAGCCGCCAAGGTCGGTGATCATCATTGACATCGATGCTGTCTATTTCCAGTGCGCCAGGGCCTTGATGCGAGGTGATGTCTGGAACCCTGAGACCTTTGTGGATGCACAATCCTTGCCCAGCGCCGGACAAATGCTGGCCGCCGCCAGCCAGGGCCAGGTGGGCGGCGAAGCGTATGACCAGGACTGGCCCGGCCGTGCCAAGGCGTCCATGTGGTAGTTTAGGCTGATTGAGGGCATCGCCAGAGGCGGTCCTTGTAAAATCGCCCTTTGGTCGGCGGGCACGCTTGATTGCTATGGCTGGGTCCAAGTAATACTCGGCCAACTTCGGGGATCCCCCTTGCAGAGCGCGGCGGCGCACATCAGGTTCCCTTCCTTAGATACGCGGAGCAGAGACACCATGCGCAATTGGCGGCTGGACGAAGACGAAGAAGAGGGCGAGCCCAAACCGGACATGCCGATGACGGCGGGGCCGGTTCAGAACGCTCTGTTCAAGTCCCGCACCGTCCTGATCTTCGGGCCCATCAATATGCGTCTGGCAGAGCGGGTTACCGCCCAGCTGTTGGCCTTGGCCAATGACGACGCAGAAAAGCCAATCCGGGTGATTATCAACTCGCCGGGCGGTCACGTGGAAAGTGGCGACACCATCCACGACATGATCAAGTTCTGCGGCCCACAGGTGAAGATGATCGGCACCGGCTGGGTGGCCAGCGCTGGTGCCAGCATCTTCGTTGGCGCGGCCAAGGAAAATCGTTTCTGCCTGCCCAATACCCGCTTCTTGCTGCACCAGCCCTCGGGCGGCGTGCGCGGCCAAGCCTCAGACATCGCCATTGAGGCCGAAGAAATCGTCAAGATGCGGGAGCGGATGAACCACATCTATGCCCGGGAAACCGGCCAGACCTACGAGAAGATCCTCGCCGATACCCAGCGGAACTTCTGGATGGGTGCTGAGGCGGCCGTGGCCTATGGCCTGGCGTCGAAGATCATCAACCGCCCAGACGAGGCCTAAGACATGACGGCCGCGCCTTGGTGGAAGGGTGCGGTCGTCTATCACATCTATGTTCGCAGTTTCTGCGACTCCGATGGCGACGGCTTTGGCGACCTGGTGGGCGTGCGTTCAAAGCTCGACTATATTCAGAGCCTCGGCGTCGACGCCATTTGGCTCTCGCCCATCCACCCATCCCCCAATCGCGACTGGGGCTATGACGTGGCCGATTATGAAGGTGTCCATCCCGACTATGGCACCCTGGCTGATCTCGACGCCCTGATCGCCGATGCCCACGGGCGGGGACTTAAGGTCATGCTCGACGAGGTTCTGGCGCACACCTCTGATGAACATGCTTGGTTTGCGGAAAGCCGTGACGGCGGTCCAGAAGGCCCGAAGGCCGATTGGTATGTCTGGGCCGATCCAGGAGATGATGGCACAGCACCGAATAACTGGCTCTCAGTCTTCGGTGGCCCGGCCTGGTCCTATCAGCCGGCCCGTCGCCAGCACTACCACCACAAGTTCCTGCGCCAGCAACCAAAGCTGAACTGGTTGAACCCTGATGCTCAAGAGGCTGCCCTCAAGGTGCTGGACTTCTGGCTGGCCCGGGGCGTGGATGGCTTCCGTCTGGATGTCGCTGGATGCTTCCTGCACGACGCCGCCCTGAGGGACAATCCTGCCATTCCAGCCGCCCAAAGAGAGCGCCACCACTGGTCCCATGCCGGGGACATGCAACAGCATTTGTTTGACTCAAACCTGCCTGAAAATATTCCCCTGCTGGATGTGGTGCGGCGTCGGGTGGATGCGCACAATGGCCAAAATGGCGGTGAGCGCTTTGTGTTCGGCGAGTTTTCCGAAGAAGAAGAACGCTGCGGCGCCTATTGCTCGCCGCAGGAGGGCCTGCACTCGGCCTATACCTTCGTCCTGCTGAAGGCGCGCAAGCTGCAAGCCAAGGTGTTCCGCGAGCACCTGCAGACCCTGGAACGGTTCCCCGACCACTGGCCCTGCATTTCCTTTTGTAATCACGATATTCCCCGGACGGTCAGCCGTTTCGGGGGGACCGAAGCCGTCGCCCGACTGATGTTCACCCTGCTCCTGACTCTAAAGGGGGCGACCCTGATCTATCAGGGGGAGGAACTTGGTCTTCCCGAGGGGCAGAGCTTGACCCGCACGCAACTGCGCGATCCCGTTGGTGACCTCTATTGGCCGGTGGCCAAGGGCCGGGACGGCGCCCGCACCCCCATGCCCTGGACCGAGGATGACTCAGCGCCGAGCTGGCTGCCCAGGGCTGTCGAGCACAAGGGCCTGTCAGCGGAAACCCAGGACGCCGATCCCAACTCTATGCTGGCCTTCAGCCGAAATATGATTGCCCTGCGCAAGGCCTCCCCCGCCCTGACCTGCGGCGAGATCGCCTTGATCGCCACTGAAGAACCAATCCTCGCCTTCACCCGGATTCAGGGTGATGAGACCTTGCTCTGTGTGTTCAATATGAGCGGGGAAGAGGCGCTGTTTTCCGACCCTCGGCTAGCGGGCGCAGACATGCTGGCCCCCCAGACAGGTGATGGGCACAGGGCTGAAGACCGCCTAAGGCTTGGGCCCCAGGCCGCCCGTATTTTCCGTCTCTCGTGACAGAGTCCCCAGCCTTGATTTTGGGAAACCCAATGCCTTTCCCTAAAGACTGCTCGAGATTAGATTAGCCCCATGCCTGATGGTGAAACCAAGATCGCCAATCCCCCAGGGGCCGACGCCAAGTTCGGTCGGGGGTTTCTATATGATATCTGGTACTTCGCGGCCCTGTCGCGAGATCTGAAACCGGGCAAGCTGCAACGCTATGAAATCCTGGGGGAACCCGTCCTTTTAGGACGGGACCGCAAGGGTCAGGTCTATGGGGTCAAGGATGTCTGTCCCCATCGGGCGGCCCCCCTATCTGCAGGGCGTCTGACAGAAGAGGCTGATGGCCGCCCTACCGTGGAATGTCCCTATCACGGCTGGCGATTTGGCACGGACGGTGCCTGCGCCTCCATTCCTTCCCTTGTAGATGACCAGAATTTGGACGTCTCAAAGATCCGAATTCGCCGATATCCCACCTCTGAGAGCCAAGGGATGGTTTTTGTATGGATCAGCGCCGATCCAAGATTTGACGGGGAGCCGCCCGAGGCACCGCCGGTCTTTGAGGGCGTAGTCGGTGGCGAACCGAAATTCGTCGACCGCATGGATTTCGATGCGCACATGGATCATGCAGTGGTGGGTCTGATGGACCCGACCCATGCCCCCTATGTCCACGGTCAGTGGTGGTCGCGCAAGACGAAGGGCCAACACGACAAGACCAAGGCCTTCGCCCCTGCTGATCGGGGCTTTGTCATGACCAGACATCCACCCTCGAAAAGCAACAGGCTCTATCGTTTGCTGGGCGGAGATCCGCAGACCGAGATCACCTTTGCCCTGCCTGGCCAGCGGTGGGAGCATGTGATTGTCGGCAAATTTCAGGTCTTGGCCTTGACCTGCTTAACCCCCGTGAATGACCGCAAGACCCGCATTACCCAGATCGTCTGGACCGACCATTGGGTGGCAAGCCTGCTGGCACCCTGGTTCCGGCGCATGATCCGGGTTTTCCTGCACCAGGATGGCGACATGGTGAACCTGCAGAACGAAGGCCTGAAATACGACCCCTCCCTGCTGTGGATCGACGACGCCGATAAGCAGGCCAAATGGTATCAGCAGCTAAAGCGGGAATGGACAGCCAGCCGACAGGCCAAGCGGCCATTTAAGAACCCCATCACGGCCGTAACCCTGCGTTGGCGTAGCTGAACTGCCTTGCCGATTATTTTCGACTTTGATGGCGTCATCGCCGACTCTGAAATTCCCTCCAGCCTGGCCTTGGCCCAAGCCCTGACCGAAGCTGGGATGCCGACCAGCCTTGAAGATGTGCTTGAGCATTATCTGGGGCGAAACTGGCATGACAGCCAAGTGGCCATAAATCGGATATGGGGTCGTGCCCCGCCAGCCGACCTCTACCGCCGCTGGGAAATTCTGAGTGTCGAGAACGCTTTACCGGTAACACCAGTGTACGGGGTGACGGAATTTCTCAGTAGCCTTGCGGGTCGCCTCCGGGCCATCGCCTCATCCAGCAGCCCGGGTTGGATCACGGACCACTTGGATCAAATGGGCCTGCGCAACCATTTCGAGGACAGCCGGATCTTCAGCGCTGCTGTGCATGTGAGTCGAGGCAAGCCTCACCCCGACATCTACCTCCATGCCGCGAAGTCCCTTGGCGTCAGCCCGGACCTGGTGACGGTCATCGAGGATTCCCCCACGGGGGTCGCCGCTGCCGCTGCGGCTGGGATGCGCGTGATCGGACTCTGCGCCGGAGGCCATATACGTCCAGGACACGACGCCAAGCTTCGCGCCGCCGGGGCGCATGAGATCGCCTGGTCCTATGCCGAAGTCGCTCAGCTAACTTAAAAAGGGATGGCCTGACCATCCCATCCGAAAAAGCCGCCAGAGTCCTTGGCTTCAAGACCGGCTAGGACCTTTAGTAGGGCCTCGGCACTGGCCTTGGGCGTCAGGCGTGCACGGCCGGCCGGGGAAAATGGTTCAGAGAGGGCCGTCTCTACCGTTCCTGGATGCAGTGCCACGCAGAGGGCTTTCGGGTGGGTTCGGGCCAGCTCAATGGCCAAGGTATGAATGATCTGATTGAGCGCAGCCTTCGAGGCGCGATAGCCATACCAACCACCTAGGCGGTTATCGGCAATGCTGCCGACCCGGGCGGATAGGGCGGCAAAGACGCTGCGGTCTTCCCGAGAGAGAACGGGCAGAATGTGCTTGGCGATTATGGCTGGCAAAATGGTGTTCACAGCGAAGACGTGAGCGAGGCCTGCGGGATCTAGGGCCTTCCAGGATTTCTCTGGGGCCGTAATGGCGTCCTGCAGCACCCCGTTCGTCACAATCGCGAGCTGAAGGGCGTGGCCGCTGTCTTTCAACTCTCCGACAAGGGTGATGAGCGCGCCCTCATCCGCCGGATTCATCTGTCGGTATACCAATTTGGGGTGATGAAACTCTGGAGGGCGACGCGAAACCGACCAAACCTGCGAAATTTCAGGACGATCGACCAAGCGCTCGGTCAAGGCTTTACCGATGCCACCGGCACCAAATATTACAGCTGAAGAAGTAGGCATGATGGCCATTATTGAACGTCTTTGGCTTCAAAAGCGAATTCGGAGTCTGATCGCAGACCCTGGAAAAATATTGTCACTGACTATAAAGCCCACTTTATTATAAGCGCTTTCTTGGTAAAACTGATCACCATGGCCTAGCATATTACCGAACCTTGGAGCTTTCGGAAGATTTGTCCAGGACAAAACTCGTAGTTCACGATGAAAGCGCGCCTACACATGCGACATCGATTAGCCGTGCGCAGTTTTCTATAGCTTCTACTGAACGTGATACAGGGATTCCGAAAGAGACGCTTCGAGTGTGGGAGAGGCGTTATGGCTTCCCGGCACCAAGTCGTAACGCACAAGACGAACGGGTTTATTCCATTGAGGATCTTGAAAAGCTCCGACTAGTGAAACGCCTGATCGCCGCTGGGCATAGGCCAGGTAAGATCCTTCAACGGGACTTGGCCGAACTGATCGAGCTCGCGCCAAGTGCAAACGCATTTCCTTCCGAGGATGTGCGGCAGGCCCTGGAATTTCTGACGGGCGACCAGCTGGACACCTTTGCGGAGATCTTGTCGAAAATCCTGGCACGAGATGGCCTGAGAAGTTTTGTACTCGATACAGGTCGGGCACTTTCAGCCGCGGTCGGTGAAGCCTGGGCCCGAGACGAACTGCGTATTCACCAGGAGCATTATTTCACCGAAGTCATCACTGGCTTAATTCGGACGGCAATTGGGGCGACCCGAATGGTCGGGCGAAGACCTCGGGTCTTGCTGACGACCTTTCCCAATGAACCTCATACACTGGGCCTGCTAATGGCTGAGGCCATGTTCGTGATCAGTGGCTGCGACTGCGTAAGCTTGGGTGCACAGACACCCCTCTCAGAGATCGAACTGGCGGCTGACGCACACCAGGCCGACCTTATCGGACTGTCCTTTTCGTCAATGCAGGGGGCAAATCGCCTGACAAAAGGGCTAAATGAGCTTCGGGCCCTTACGCCGTCAGACATTGAGATTTGGGCGGGGGGAAACGCCAAGAGCCTCGCGACCTATAAGTCTCCTGGCGTCCGAGTTCTTCTCGACCTGGAAAAAATTCCAGAAGCGATTGAAGTTTGGCGCCGAGGGGGTCAGTCAACATAGGTGAAGCGATTTAGCCCTTGATCATCTGTCCGCACCTGGACTGTCCGGGCCAGGGGGTCACGATCGCGCGATACAGCTAGTGTCACCAAGTCGCCGTCCTCTGCCATAGCGGCGAACCGCCGGTCATTTTCGGCAAGGCGTCCGATCACGACCACCACATCGCCGTCGCGGTGCGGAATAATCGTATAGGTCTCGATGCGCCCCATCCCAGCTGCGCCTTCGAGTTCAAGCCCTAGAATAGGGGCGTCAGCGACCTTTCCCCGGCGCAATTCAGGCTGACTCCAGTCGGCGGGCTGGGTGGAATAAATGCCAGTTGAATACTTGGACAACATGCCACCATTGGCACCCACCAAACCGAATTCACCCCGTCGCAAACGCAGCGTTCCGACAGCTTCGGCAATCGCGTGCATCGAATAGTCGTTACCGGCCCCGCCAAAATAGGGCAGTCCACCGGTCAAGGTTAGACCGCGGGGGTCGTCAGGCGTAAGCCCCAGGCCATCGAGCATGTTGAAAACAGCGATGGGGAAGCAGCTGTAGAAATCAAACGCCGCAATGTCGGACACCGACTTACCGGCCAAATTCAAGGCGAGCTTGGCTGAAGCTATGGACTGAGGGCTCGCCGACAGATCTGGGCGCTCCATGGGCGTGAGTTCATTGGCATCGCCCTGGCCATGGAGATAGACCCAGCGCTCTTCAGGAATTCCCATCGCCCTCGCCGCGCCCACGGAACTCAAAAGAACCGCTGCGGCTTGGTTGACCTGATCTCGGGCGACCAACATCCGCGTGAAGGGGTCAGCCACGATGCGATTGCGCTCGCTCACCGCGATAAGCTCTGAGGCCGTGCGAGCCGTTGGCGCGGCGGAAAAGGGATTTTGCGCGGCCACGTCAGAGAAGGGCGCGAACAGGGCACCCATGTCTTCAGCATAGGCTTGGCGCGTCTTGCCCAACCGCCCACGGCGGGCATTTTCAAACAGGGCATAACAGGGAATGGCACCCCGAATGCGATGCTTGATCAAGGAGGCTGTGAACATGCCCTCAAGGCCATAGCCGCGATCCTCCAGATCACCCTCGACGGTTTCCGACCAATCTGGCGCTTCACCCTTGGCCTGCAAATGCAAAACCGTCGACATGGCCTCTGAACCCACCAGAAGAACCGTCTCAGCCTCGCCCTGGGCGATGGCAGAACAGAATTCTCCCACCAGTCTCTGAGGGCCCTGGCCGCCCGTAATTTCAAGTATGGCGCGCTGGGGATTGGCACCAATGCGCTTAGCCACAGATCTGGGAAAATTGTTCGAGGCCCCAAAGGGCGGCTTTGCCCCCGGTGATGAAATCTCGAACTGGCGAATGGCAGCCACCGTGTCGATAGATGCCGCGAGCGCACCAATCGACCTAGCATCAGCGATCGCCAAGCGCGCCGCCTCTGCGGCGAGGTCCGCCGGCGACAGGGCACGGTAATTTGCGTCTGTCGGCCGCTCTGCAGCCTGTCCAACGCCGATGATAATGGGTGTGCGGTCGCTGATAGAAGACATCGAATTTTCCGTTGCGGTGAAAGGGTCGCAATTTAAACTCTAGACCAAGGCTAGACCGCGACGACAATCCCCTCGCCGGATTAAATGCCGTGAATTCTCCTCGCGGCAACCGGAACGACTTGGGACCAGCGACCCTGTCAGACCACCGGAAACCCAGCCCCTCTGCCGAGATCAAAATCGTCGGCGAATAATCCTCTGACCGGCCCATGAGGCGCGACATATCGCCACATGTGTTTTGGAATTGCGGGTTGCGATAATGCCCACCTAAACTCAGGGTTTTCTCTAGAAAATTTCACAACTTAGGAAAGTTTATTTAAGTTCGACCGCCTCAAGGTGCGGCCTTCGATTCAAAGTAATAATGCAAAATGATAGAGTTATTTCATCGTATTTGAAATTTAATATACAATCCAAAGATTGCAAAAAATCGCCAAATACTCTTTATTTAATTATGAGGCGGCCAATCGACAACAATAAGATAACATTTTGTCCAGGACAAATGTTCCTGCCGGGAGAAATTTTCTATCAACTCTGGGCTTGAAATTCTAGTTACAGGGATATCTGGAAGCGGGGCTCAGGGGTTTTACCAAAATCATATATTCTGATACCTCTAAGGTTATGAAGACTTGTTGGCCCATTTCTTCCGGAATTAGGACTTCAAACTGCAATTCTCCGCACGCGCTTAAATGGTTGGAGCATCTTGTTTTTTTGAAACGGTTTTCGCCTCAGGGCGCTTGAACCGAGGGCTAAATCATTGAAGCGCGCCGGAAGATCTTCTGCCGTCGCGTGGTCGCTGGAGAAGGAGGAGTCCCTGTTGACGTCGACCTCAAATAAGATGCCAGATCCGATTGATGTCGCGCTCGGTGCCGCCGTGCGCATTCGGCGTCGAACGATTGGGCTGTCCCAAGAAGCCCTCGCCAATCAGTGCGGGGTAAGTTTTCAGCAAATCCAAAAATACGAGAATGGTGCCAACCGCATTTCGTTTTCACGCCTCGTACAGATCGCCAAGGCTTTGAGGTGTCGCGTTGTAGATCTGATGGATGCCCTAGACTCACCAGATGACGGCGCACCAGGTGAGGTCGACGTTTTGAGCCGCATGCGCACACCTGGCGCACTCGAATTACTGGCTGCCTTTGAGCAACTCCCCCACGATGCACGGTCCTCGCTGATCGGCTTTATGCGGACGCTAACACCGGTTGAATCGTCCGCAGAGCCCTAAGGCGGCGCAGGCCTATTCAGCGAGCAGTTTATCGATGACCGCTTTCGAATCTGGCCCAGACCAGTCGGCGGGGCCCATGATCCTGCCTTTTTCCACCCCATCTTTTCCGTAAATCACCGTGGTCGGCATGGCCGATGTTGCCGGGACAAGATCGTAGGGAAGCTTCATCTTCGGATCTTGGTAGAAGTCGAGATTTGGGAACTTGGCGATGAAGGCCATTGCCTTTTCTTTCTGTCTCTCCCCATCCAAGGACACGGTCACGACCGCCACAGGCTTGCCCTTATAAGTGGCCGCAAGCTTATCCAAGGTCGGCATTTCAAGAATACAGGGCCCACACCACGTCGCCCAAATATTGACCACGGTCACCTTCCCGCGGAAATCGGCAATGCGTGTCGGCTTTCCCGACCTATCCAAGAAGCTCGTGGCAGGGGGCGCGCCGGCAGTGGCCGGCAGAATCATCTTGGCCATCTCGCCCTTGGCGAGGCTCTTCAAACCCATTTCCTGTCGGGGGTTTATAGCAGCCTGTCCTATGATGTAGAGAATGGCCGCGGTGCCGATCCCGGCAACGCCCCAAAGCGCCCACTTCAAGGGGTTTGACTTGGGTTTTTCCGCCTCGTGATCCTGGCTCATATGACGCACGACTCCTCGCATGACTCGAACGGCCAACCTGACGGGCAGGCCATGTGGGGCGGACGCTTTAGCGCAAAGCCCGCCGAATTGATGCAGGCGATCAACGTCTCCATCGGATTTGACAAGCGTTTGTCTAGCCAAGACCTGGCTGGGTCTAGGGCCCACGCGGCTATGTTGGCCCAACAAGGCGTCATCTCCAAGACAGATGAGGCAGAAATTCAGCGGGGCCTGACCGCAATTGAAGCCGAAATGGCAGCAGGGACCTTTCCCTTTCGCGAGGAATTCGAAGACATTCACATGAATGTCGAGGCACGTCTTCGAGAACTGATCGGTCCCGTCGCCGGGCGTCTGCACACAGCACGAAGCCGCAATGACCAAGTCGCCCTAGATTTCCGGCTTTGGGTGCGGGATGCCTGTGATCGAACCAACGGCCAGATCCGAGCCCTACAATTGGCCTTGATCCGCAAGGCTGAAGCCCACGCCGAAACCTTGATGCCGGGCTTCACCCACCTACAGCCGGCCCAGCCTGTGACCTTTGGTCACCATCTCCTAGCCTATGTGGAAATGTTTGGACGGGATGCGGGTCGGTTCGGTGACGCCCGTCGCCGGATGAATGAGAGCCCCCTCGGTGCCGCGGCCTTAGCAGGATCGCCCTTCCCCATTGATCGCGACCAAACTGCCCAGGCCCTAGGTTTTGACAGACCCACAGCCAACTCTCTGGACAGTGTCTCAGATCGCGACTTCGCCCTTGAGGCCCTCGCAGCCGCCACCCTGTGCGGTGTGCACCTATCGCGGTTGGCCGAGGAAATCGTGATCTGGACCACCCCTCAGTTTGGCTTCATCCGACTGTCAGATGCCTTCACCACTGGGTCTTCAATCATGCCCCAGAAGAAGAACCCTGACGCCGCCGAATTGATTAGGGCCAAGGTTGGGCGGCTCCTGGGGTCGTTTACCCAACTGACGGTGGTCATGAAGGGCCTGCCCCTGGCCTATTCAAAGGACATGCAGGAAGACAAGGTTCCGACCTTTGAAGCTTTTGACGCCCTTGAGCTGTCCTTGCTGGCAATGGCCGGGATGATCGACGATCTCGAACCTGTTCCCACACGCATGGCGCACGCGGCTGGGGCGGGGTACTCGACCGCGACAGATCTGGCCGATTGGCTGGTTCGGACCCTCGACATGCCCTTCCGCGACGCCCACCATGTCACCGGGCAAGCAGTGAAGCGGGCCGAAACCCTTGGGTGTGATCTTTCAGAGCTTCCGCTGTCAGATCTCCAGGCCTTGTCCCAGGGCATTACCGCAGACATCTATGACGTCCTCACACCTCGCGCCTCTGCGGCCAGCCGTCGCTCCTATGGCGGCACCTCTCCAGACCAAGTTCGCGCCCAGGCAGGGCGATGGAAGGACAAACTGAAATGAACCGCCCGTTCTTTTTTCTGATGGGGCTCATGGCCGTCCTCAGCCTAAGCGGCTGCGGGAAACTTGGTGAGCTTGAACGTCCAGGTCCAGATGGTGGCGTCGACGCAGGACCAGAGCCCTCTAAAACAGTCCGCACAGTCGATCCTCGCGACCGTAATTCAGATCCTGCGCCGTCCCGCACCAACCCCATTGAGTCCACCAACAACCCGGCTGCGAGCGGTCCGCAGGGGGTTCTGGATGACCCGTACGCCCGCCCGCAATGAATCATTTCGAGCCCATTGATGGGGAACTGGCCTGTGAAGGCGTTCTGCTCAGCGATATTGCGCGAGCCGTTGGCACACCGGTCTATGTCTATTCGAGCGCAACCCTTGAGCGCCATTTCAATGTCCTTCGCCAGGCTCTGGCGGCAGAGGGGATAAAGGGCGAAAATGGCGGGGAAGCGCTGATCGCATTTGCCGTAAAGGCGAATTCCAATCTCGCCGTCCTAAAAGTTCTAGCTCAGCAAGGGGCTGGGGCCGACACCGTCTCGGAAGGCGAAATTCGCCGCGCCCTTGCGGCAGGAATTCCTGCCCACAAAATCGTCTTCTCAGGGGTCGGAAAGACAGCGAGCGAATTGGCCTTCGCCTTGAAGGCGGGGGTTTCGGAAATCAATGTCGAGTCTGAACCCGAAATGCACCTCGCATCTCAGGTTGCCCAAAGCCTGGGAACCCGCGCTGTCATTGCCATTCGCGTCAATCCGGACGTCTCCGCCGGCGGCCATGCCAAGATCGCAACGGGCAAGGCGGACAATAAGTTCGGCGTGTCTTTCTCTGAAGCGGAACGTTTATACGCCCAGGCGTCAAATAATGCAGGCCTGAGGCCAGTGGGCATGACCTGTCACATCGGCAGTCAGATCACAGACCTGGCGCCCATGGCGGTCGCATTTTCCAAAATGAAGGGCCTGGTTCAGCGGCTGCGCGGCGAAGGACTGGCAGTCGAGCGCTTAGACTTAGGTGGCGGCTTAGGGGCACCCTATTTCAATCAACCCACGCCCCCGTCTCCGGCCGACTATGCCCGGATGATCGCCCAGACCATGGGCGACCTTGATGTGGCCTATTCCTTCGAGCCTGGACGTATGATCGCGGCCAATGCCGGCATACTGTTGTCACAGGTCTTGCACATCCACCGTCGCCCCGAGGGACGGCAGTTCGCCGTGATTGACGCAGCGATGAATGACCTGATCCGGCCAGCTATGTATGACGCCTACCACGACATTAAACCCGTCGTCGTTCGGCAGGGGCCTGCAGAAACCTATGACGTTGTCGGGCCTATCTGTGAGACGGGCGATACCTTCACCCGCGAGCGCGACCTGCCGCCCTTAGCCGCTGGTGATCTCGTGGCCTTTCTCAGCGCGGGTGCTTACGGCGCGGTGATGTCGAGCCAGTATAACAGCCGGCTCTTGGTTCCAGAGGTCTTAGTTCGGGGTGACCAGTTTGCTGTGGTTCGGCCCCGGCCAACCTATGAGGCCATGCTCGATCAGGATGTCGTTCCCGATTGGCTCTAACGACCTAATCCAGGGCACCAATATAGGGTAGGCCACGCTGAGCGCCCGCCGCATCCATGCCGTAACCGACAAGAAAGCGGGCCGGAGCCGCCCAGGCACTGAAATCTGGTTCTATGGCCCGCGCATTGGGCCAAGGCTTGGACGCAAACACGGCGGTTAGGACATCGCTGGCACCTGCATCTCGCACCAATCGATGTGCCTCAGACAAGGACAAGCCCGTGTCGACGACATCGTCGATGATCAGGGCACGACGCCCTGCCAGGGGTCTTTGCAGGTCCGCGCGGACCTCGCACCGGCCAAGACTGGCCCGCTCATCACCGTAGGAAGCAAGCCAAAGGGCGTCGAAACGCACGTGGCGGCCAATTCGAGCCAGGGCACGGGTCAGGTCAGCGGCAAACCAGATGCCGCCGGTCAAGAGACAGACCGCGACCGTCTCGTCGTCAATCCGCGGCGCGATCTGTGCGGCAAGATCGGCAACCTTCTCAGCCACGTCTTGTTCGGTCAGCAGTACGGTGGGAACTCGGGCATCAATCATGGGGACTCAAGGCGTAAGGAGAAGATTCGGGAAGAGGCTTCGCCTCTTGGAGTGCGGGCCCGATTTCATGAGTATGCTCATCTGAGTCTGCCGCCGCCTCTGATGGGTTGTGGTGGTCGGGCGACGGGGATGCCTTAGATCCCGGCCTTTGACGCGCGGGTCTGCGCGCAGCCTCTGGGGCAAAGGCCACTTCAAGCTGACTGGCCGCCAGCGGCGGGTCGAGCAGGGCGATATTGAAATGTCGGGTCTCGCCCGCCGGAACAACCGCATCGGCGGGCTGAGCTATTTTGGTGGCAACGGGTTTTCCGGCCTTGTTGAGAAGACTGACCCTCAATGGGGGTGCCTCAATCGGCTTGTCTTTCAAATTACGCAGGACGCCCGTTACGGAAAGGGCGGCGTGGCCGTCCTGTAGGGAAGGTTGAGCCTGAATCCCCTCGATCGTTAAGCCCAAGCTATTGACCGGTAATCCGACCCAAGCGTAGGCCGCCGCAGTCTTGGGCCAAAGACCGACGACGTTAATTCGAAACACAGCCGCAAGACCCAACATCACCACCAGAGCTGCGGCCATCCCGGCCCAGATGATCCCTGTGGCCGCCGCCTGGCGCACCCTGCGCTCATCTTCCTTCTTGGCGCGGTAGATCTTGGAGATTTCTGGACCCTCAGCTTCTGAGGGATCCTTAGACTCCAGCTCTGGCAGGAAGGCGCTGGCATCAACCGCATCATTTTCACGGTCGGCTCTTGAAAAAATGACATCGAGATCACCGTCCCCGTCGCCAGCTTCGGGCGTGGGGTGGGCTTTCCATCGATGACCGCAGTCGGCGCACCTGACCGCACGCCCATCCGGCGGTATCTTAGACGCGTCGACCGTATAGCTGGTGGCGCATTTTGGACAGGTCAGGATCATAGAAGTCAGAGTGTAGAGGTGTTCGCAGAAAACATGCGACCCTAGATTCGCAGATTTCTCTCAGTTTTTGCTCTGAAGCTCAGAGCGCGTAAGGCTTGCCTGAGGCCGACTTAAAAATACTGGCGTACCTAGAGTTGCCGCAGCAGGCCGTTAGCAAACGCAAGGATAGACTCGCGAGTTGGTCCGACATTTGTGATATGCACTCATTTTTCCGCACTGCAGGCGTGGGATCATCTCCATTGACTAGGCTAAGCGCCAATCCGTTCGCCACAGACGAAGTCCTGCGGTTTGACGATGTTTCGCTGAGCTATGGACGGCACGCTGAGGCCCTTCGCAGGATCAGCTTTCACCTAAAGCCAGGATCTTTTCACTTCATCACCGGTGCCTCCGGAGCCGGCAAGAGCTCGCTGATGAAATTGATCTATATGGCGGTCAAGCCAACCACCGGGAGGATCGAGCTTTTTGGCCACGATGTATCGAAGGTGTCTGCCCGCGACTTACCGTTTCTTCGACGCAGGGTTGGCGTCGTCTTTCAAGACTTTCGCCTGTTGGATCATCTGTCGGCCTTCGACAACGCCGCCGTACCCCTCAGGATTTCTGGCCGCAAACCTGACTCCTACCGGAGCGACGTCGCAGAATTACTGACTTGGGTTGGGCTACACGATCGCATGAATGCGATGCCACCGACCCTTGCTGGTGGCGAAAAGCAGAGATTGGCGATCGCCCGTGCCGTGGTCGGGCGGCCAGAAATCCTGTTGGCTGATGAGCCCACGGGAAATCTCGACGCGGATATGAGCGAGCGGATCCTGAAACTCTTTACCCAGCTCAATAGACTTGGCACGACCGTGCTCATCGCCACACACGATCTGGCCATGGTGGCCCGGTCTGGGATGCCGGTCCTGCATCTTGAGGCGGGCCGTCTGATCCGACGGGGGTCAGGGGTGGAAAGATGAGCGACCCCTTAGCCCGCCGATGGCGACCTGCCACCTTCCTTCCAGAATCCGACAACCGGGATGGAAGCCTAACCTTCGTCGTCTCGACCCTGTGCTTTCTTGCCTGCCTGATGGCATTAACCGTCTTGGCGAGCAATCGTGCGGTGAATACCTGGTCAGATCAATTGACCAGCCAGGCGACCATTATTGTCAGGCCCCGTGCCAATGAGACACCCGACCTTGCTGCCGCTCGGGCTGCGGAAGCCTTGGCCGGTGTTCCCGGCGTTACAGAAGCCCATGCCCTTGAGCGCGCAAAGGTCGAAGCCCTGGTAGAGCCCTGGTTGGGGGACATTTCAGACCTGAAAGACCTACCCATCCCGCGACTTGTCGCCGTTGATCTCGATAATGCCCGTCCGGCAGCACCTTCAACCCTGGCCGCGGCGCTGAAAGTTCGGGGCATTGATGGCATAGTTGATGACCACTCAATCTGGACCCGAGACATCGCCAGGTCCGCCAGCATCATTCGCTGGGTGTGTGGTGGCGTCTTCCTGATGATCACGGCTTCGGCGGGGGCTATTATCGCCTTTGCCACACGGGCGGGTCTGTTAGCCCGCCGTGAGGTGGTCGAGGTTCTGCACCTGACTGGGGCAGAAAATCTCTTTATTGCCAGACTATTCCAAATCCGATTTGCTCAGCTTTCGGCGATTGCCGGAGCTCTCGGCGCGGTTGGCGCTGCTGGGGTCGGAGCTATTCTGCGACTTACCGCAGGCGGGGGAGAGCTTACCCATGCCATTCCGATCCTTTGGTCAGATCTGCTGGCGGTGGCACCCTGCCCATTGGTAGCTGCCCTGGTAGCCGCCATTGCAGCACGGGTGACGGCAGAACGCATGATTTCGGAAATTACATGAAGACCTTGGCCGCACTCCTTCTAGCTTCCGTCATTTGGGCGGTCGGCCTAGTGACCTTTGCCGATCGGGTGGAGCGATCCACGCCAGCGCGTCTGCCTACCAAGGCCCAGGGCGTGGTTGCCTTGACCGGCATTGGCTCAAACGAGCGTATTGGTGCCGGGGTCGTCCTGCTTGAAAGGGGCCTTGCCCAGCGCATGTTGGTCTCAGGGGTCAATCGCGAAGTCAGCCGGGAAGATATTCGCGCCGTCAGCCGGGCAGTGCGCCGCGTTTATGACTGCTGCATTGACCTGGGATTTACCGCCGCAGACACGGTCGGAAATGCGCGGGAAACCTCAGAATGGGCTCGCGCCATGCGCTATGACAATCTGATCGTCGTGACTGCCGACTACCACATGCCAAGGGCCATGCTGGAACTTCGATCCGCCATGCCCCAGGCTAGACTCCAAGCCTATCCAGTCGCGACTTCGGTCTTCAACGCCCACCGCTGGTGGCGCAGTTCTAAATCGGCTCGCTTGATGATCGTGGAGTATTCGAAGTATCTGGCCATACTGGGTCGCGAAACTGTCCGCGGCCTCGGCCCTTCGGCGAAAGGCTGACCTTTGACTCTGCTCCGCTCCCTGGTCTTTGCGTTCTTATTTTACTTTTGGTCGCTGATTTTCTCACTGTCCATGATGCCATTTCTGCTGGCACCGCCCCTGTGGACCGTGCGTGCCTTAAGCGTGTGGAGCGCTGGCATCAGCCTCCTGCTCAGGGTCATATGCGGAGTGAAGGTGGAAATTCGCGGCCTGGAACACAGGCCTAAAGGGCCCGCCATTGTCGCACCCAAGCATCAATGCATGTTGGATGTTTTCGCCCAATTTGGTGCCCTCCCATCGGTTCTTTTCGTCATGAAAAAAGAGCTGACCTACATTCCCCTCTTCGGCTGGATCGCCTTGAAGATGGGCAGCATTGTCGTTGACCGAGACGGCCATTCCGCCGCCCTAAAGAAAATGGTCAAGGATGCACAGGTGCAGTTTGATCGCTCCCCCCGACAATTGCTGATTTTCCCGGAGGGGACCCGGGGCGAGCCCGGCGCTCAAACGGTCTACAAGCCGGGCATAGCTGCCCTCTATCGCGAGCTAAATTTGCCTGTGCATCCAGTGGCCACCAATTCAGGAACCCATTGGCCAGCGCACGGTCTAATGCGCTATCCGGGGACTGTCGTCTTTGAATATCTGGAGCCCATACCCGCGGGCCTCAAGCGGGGCGAGTTCATGCGCATTCTTCAAGAGCGCATCGATACAGCCTCCGAAAAGCTGATCGGCCTCTAGGTCTTACTTTCCACAAGCCGCTGCAGGCGGATCATAGCTGGATCACGGATCCCTTCGGCTTCCAGGTGGCCGACCAGGTCGTTGAGATAGTCTTCGTTTCGGCCAGAAAGCCCTGTGGCTCCGCAGATCAGTTCCGCCTGGCGCTCAAGGCTGAGAGGTCCCGCCCACTGGGGGTGCG
Source organism: uncultured Alphaproteobacteria bacterium (assembly GCA_937920085.1). Lineage (GTDB taxonomy): Bacteria > Pseudomonadota > Alphaproteobacteria > Caulobacterales > Caulobacteraceae > Phenylobacterium. The sequence continues at coordinate 78,978 of CALETE010000011.1, forward strand.
CAATGTCTGAGAGAAAGGTCAAGGCTTCGAGTCTTCGACGGTCGGCCAGATGCACATGAACCCGAGACTCAACATAGGTTTCGGTGGGCTGCTCGCGCTCACGAAGATAGGCATAGGTTTCGGGCCAATCCTCTTCGGCAACCCGAAACGCGGCCCCGCGGACCGAACCCCCCCGAGCAAGACCAAGCACCAGGCCAGGACGCTCATAGGTGCCCCTATGATGCACGGAATAGATACAGAAGGCGCGACGACGTCCGTATAAGGTGGCGGGAAATCGCTCTACGAACGCAAAGCCCGGCCGCCACATCAGCGATCCATAACCAAAGACCCAGTGCTCAGACACCATGTTCCGCCGCTTAACTCCTGACGCCTCGCCGACACCCGCTGAGGGTCCTTCGGACCGGCCCCACCGCTGGGGACTGTACGGTCCGTACATCGCCTTGGCTATCGCTGTTGCCCTGTGGTCAGGTGCCTGGTGGTCGGCGCGCCAGACCGTTGTGCGGCACATGGATGAGCTCATCTCCGGATATAGGGCCGCTGGTTATGACCTTTCATGGACCCAGCGCACGGTCAGCGGCTATCCGTTCCGGCTGGATGTGGTCCTGACCCAATTCAAAGGTGTCTCGCCAAGCGGCTGGGGACTGACCTCGGAGCGGCTTGAGGGCGAAGCCTATATGCATGCGCCCGACCATTGGGTATTCGGCGCGCCACAAGGCCTGAGCCTTCTGCGCCCGCAGGGTGAAACTATTGAGGTCACCGGATCAACCCTTCACGCAAGCTTGCATGGCTTGGACATGAGGCCGCCAAGCCTCTCCGTGGAGGGGCTAAACCTGCGATTCAAGAGTGCGAGCGGCATACAGCCATTGGCGCTGACCACAGCCGATAAGGTGGAGTTTCATATACGCCCAGGGCCAGATCGACAGGGTGCTGTCTTGTTTCGGCTGATTAATGGCAGGTCGACCCCGAGGGGTCCCCTAGACCTGATCGCGGCAGGTCGGCCAGTCGATTTGCAACTCGAGGCCATTTTTTCCAAGGCAGACGCCCTGCAAGGACCAGGATTGGCGAAGTCGTTCAGGACTTGGGCCCTGGCGGGTGGACGGGCGACCTTGAAAGAGGCCAAGGTCACAGCCGGGGATGCCATGATTAAAACCTCCCCTGGAGACCTCTCGCTGACGCCCGATGGCTATCTTTCCGGTCTATTGGACGTCACCCTTAACAAGGGCAATGACGCCCTTTTGGCACTCTCATATCTGGGCGTAACTCCCCACTCGGCAGGGACTGCATTACCGCCCCGTTCGCAGATTGAGGGACCTAGGGTCCTGCTTTTTCGCAATGATGCGACCTATCTAGGATCGGTCCAGATTGGCCCTGGGACCAAGGTCTTCTGACGGACTTCCGGTCCACGGGTTGCAGACGCAATTCTATTCCCACCTGCGGGCCTATTGCGCCCCAAGCCGCAATGACATATCGGCCAAGTCGGAAATTTCGGGGAAGACTATGGCCAAGCCGAACGAAGATGCGCCATCACTAGACGCCATTCGCGCGCGCTTGGACGTGCTGGACACACAGATGCTCGCCTTGATCGACGAGCGCGCTGGCCTCGCTAAGCAGGTGGCCTTGGCTAAGGCGGCGGCAGGTGATGGCGGAAAGTTCGGCCTGCGACCCGGCCGGGAAGCCCAACTGCTGCGCACCCTGTTGGCCAAGCCAAGATCGGCCGCCACCCCATCCTTGATCACCCGAATTTGGCGTGAGCTCATCGGTGACAGCCTGTCACGCCAAGGGCCATTTCATCTGGCAGTTTATGGCGGCAAGACCCCCGCACGGACGGTGGAATTTGCCCGAGCTAGGTTTGGCGCAGCGCCTGCCATGGCACCTGTGGCCAAGCCAGAGGAGGCCATTGCCGTGGCCAAGACCCTTGGCGGGGTCGCGGTGTTGTCCCTGGCTTCTGACACCCCCTGGTGGGGCCGCCTATTGGCAGAACCGAATATGAAGGTGTTTGCCGCCCTCCCCTGCCTGAAAGGCTGGGGACCACTCACCGCCCTCGCCGCTGCAGAGATCGAGGTCGAACCGACGGGTGATGATCTGACCTATTGGGTGACAGACTCCCAGCTTTCGGCAGCGGCGATTGAAGACGCCCTCAGCCGGGATGGCGTTGCCGCCGACCTCTTGGCTGACGCCGGCGGCCTGAAGCTTTTTGCCCTGATCGGTTATTATCAGCCGCAGGACGAACGCCTCGCCCGGGCACCGGGACGCCTGACCGGGGTGATCGGCGCCGCCGCGGCTCCGGTCGATAACTAGCCTCGAAAAACGAAGTCGGTCAGGCTCACCTGATGGGCGTTCACCCCGACTAAGGTGATGTGATCCGTCCCGAGGTCCACCACGGTATTTGCACCGACCTGACGTATCTTCAGGCCCTGAGAACTGTGATCAAAGGTCAGATGATCCTGGCCAGGTTGGAAGTCAGTGATCCGCGCCGTGACGTCAGAGCCAGCAAACTGGAAATCGTCCTTCCCGGCTCCGCCGGTGAGCAACTGACTACCATGCCCGGCCACCAGAATATCATTATTTACGCCGCCGATGAGGGTGTCAGCACCGTCAGATCCAATGATCAGCTGCCGGGCCTCCGGATGTTCCGCCTCGCCCCCTGAGGCCAGCCCACCGTGACGGTCGTAATAAACAAAGGCATCGGCCTGAATATGCTGGGTGTCGGTGTTTCTCAGGATGATGTCCGACAGGCTGGTGTGCTGGATTTGGGACAGGGTTTGGCCGTCGAATCCCTGATTTTGGTACCAGAACCGGTCACCATCCCGCAAAGCTTCGAACTGGTCGCCAATAATGACTTGGAAGGTCTGACCCATCATCGCGCCCGGCTGGTGATTTTCCGCCAAGCCACCCACCCAGAGGTCGACCTTGTCTATGCTGCCATAGGCGTTCTTTAGGGCAGCAGCGGTTGTCGGATCCGAAGTCAATTCACTGAAGCTCGCATAGGGCTTCAAATGCAGAGCGATCCGGGTTTCGTTCAGAGACCCCAGACCAAGGTCACGGCCACGCTGGATATTGATGGCGGCCAAGTCCATGGCGACGGGCGGCACATCAAGGAAGTTCCTCAGGTCATCGACAATATGCACATCAAGGGCATTGGACAGGTCGCCAGATAAATGGCGAAGCAAGCCGTCGGCACCGCCATAGGCCTCAAAGCCGGCGGTCGACTGGAAAAAAGCATCCTTCAGGCTGACTGCTGGGCCAACATCTTGGCCCTGTTCACCCACCTTCTGGAGGTTGGCCGAGACGATGGAGTGCCCAAAACGGAAGGCCGCCCCCGCGAATTCCTCGCTGATTGTGGCATTCACATTTGGGTCATAGCCTGTGTAAGCGCTGACGGCGTTCGGTCCGATCAGGTGCGGCAGGAACTCTGAATAAGTGATGTGGGCGATTTCGGCCGTGACGATCGCCTTGGCCTGCTCGTAGAGATGGTCCCCGGTCCAGTCAGGATGCAGGGCCTTGAGATGATCAACCTGATAATTGTGCTCGCGGACAAAGAGGGTCTGCAGGGCGGTCAAATCAGGGTTTTCCTGAACCCGGGCATCTCCGGCGACAAAAGCGCCATTGACCACAGGCAGGTTATTGCCAGCGGATGTCAACATATGGCCGTCTGCGGTCCTTAGACTTGCAGCTGTGGCGGCGTCAGACCCATAGACCTGGGACCCGTCGAGCCATCCTGTGACGGAGTTGACCGCCGTCGCAGCCTTGCCGTTGAGCCCCGTTGCAGGATCGATCACTGTTCGGGTCATCGAGATCTTGCTGGCAGAAAGGTCTGGATCGCCCGGTGAAATCGAGATGTCGATATGGGTCTTGCCGTCTGTTTTGGCGAGATCCAGGTCGTGATCAAGGAACTGTCCCCAGGCATACATCATGCCAGATAGCCCCTCGGCGTTCGCGTCATCCCCGTGACCTGCCACGACGATATTGGAGATATCTCTGGCATTGGGCAGGTTGGTGAACATGCTATCGACGCCATCGGCGAAGTGCGCGGGGCCCAGGCGGACAAAGTCGGCCCCGGCAGCGTTCATATTGCCGTGGGCAAGATTGTTTCCGGTCCCATCAATCGACCGATAGATGGGGTCTTGGGGACGTGCGGGCCCTTGCCCCCCGCCATTGGCCGTGGGCTGTGGTGCTAAAGTCGGAGCTTGCGGCGGCGCTGGCCTTATCGCCACCTCTGGGGCTGCGAAAAATCCGATGGCGTTAGACGAAGGCGTCGCAGCAGGACCTGTAATTATGCTGTTTCGCACAACCACATCGGGGGACATTTCGGTGTCGAAGTTGAAAAATTCGCCGGGGTTCATTGCCGTCTCCAAGAGAGTCGCCGTGGTGGTGGACTTGCTTGATGGCACGACTAGGGCCGTTTCATGGATGCAATATGGACAAACCTAGCTAACTGAGAATTCAGGTTAACCGGTCAAAGGGGTGATCGACCCCGCAAATAGAGGCGAATAGGCAGAGTTCTTGGGCTATTGCTGAGCGCTTTCGCGCAGATAGTCTTAACGCGGCCATAGATGGCGCGTACCCATAGACAGGCTCTGAGATCAATGCCTCAGGGTTGGCTTTGCAGACCTCCCAGTTGAACGCGCACCCCCCTACCCTCGCGCGCTGCACACGCCTATAAGCGCGGCCATGTCTGATCAGCCTCACCTTGACCGCGCCAAAGCCGCCCGACCGATCCCGAAATCCGGAATTCTGGATATCGCCCCCTATACCCCTGGAAAGGCCAAGATCGAGGGGGTCGAGCATCCCCTGAAGCTGTCGGCCAATGAGAATATTCTAGGGTCCAGCCCAAAGGCCCAGGAGGCCTTCGCAAGCGCCATCAACCAACTGCATATGTATCCAGAGGGGCGCTCGAACATTCTTCGGGACGCGATCCATGCGCGCTATGGCCTGGAGCCTGAGCGCCTCCTGTTCGGCTGCGGCTCGGACGAGATTTTCCAATTGCTCAACCAAGCCTTCCTGGAGCCGGGCGATAATATCGTTCAGGGGCAATACGGCTTTGGCGCCTACGCCATCGGTGCTCGCGCCTGTCAGGGCGAAGTCCGTATGGCACCGGAAAAAGACTACCGGATCGACGTCGATGAGATCCTCAAGCTCGTGGATGATCGCACCCGTCTGGTCTTCATCGCCAATCCCGGCAATCCCACGGGAACCTGGATCAACGGCTCTGAAGTCCGCCGCCTGCATGCGGGCCTGCCCGCCAGCGTGATCCTGGTTCTGGACGGAGCCTATGCCGAGTTTGTCGACGATGCGACCTTCGAGGACGGGCTATCCATGGTGCGGGAATTTGAGAATGTGGTCGTCACGCGGACCTTCTCAAAGCTGCATGGTCTCGCAGCCCTTCGCGTGGGTTGGGCCTATTTGCCCCCCGAAATGGCCGACGCCGTCGACCGCATTCGTCTGCCGTTTAACCTGAATATCCCAGCCCAACTGGCCGCTGTTGCCGCCCTAGGTGATCTGGACTTTGAAGGGCGCTCGATCGGTCTGGTCAATCAGTGGCGCCCCTGGCTGGCCCAGCAACTGGGTGGACTTGGTCTGGATGTTGTGCCGTCAGCAGCGAACTTCCTGTTGATCGGCTTTCCAAAGACGCCGGGAAAGACCGCCCTGGATGCCAATGACTATTTGACCGCTCGGGGTATTATTCCGCGGGTCGTGGCGGGCTATGGCCTGCCCAATCACCTTCGGATCACCATTGGTCTTGAAGAGCACAACCGCGCTGTGGTCGACGCCTTGGCCGACTTCATGAAGGCCTGAGGACATGTCGACCGTGATCTTTCCGAAAATGGCTGTGGTAGGCTGCGGCTTGATCGGGTCATCGGTCATTCGCGCGGCGAGGGCCGCCGGGGTTGTCGGGACCGTGGCGGTTGCGGACGCCAATGCGGAACACCGGGCAGACATTGCCCGACTAGGCTATGCTGATCTGGTGACAGGCGACGTGGCTCAGGCCGTCGCAGACGCTGACCTGGTGGTGTTTGCCGTCCCCGTTTTGGCCATAGGTCCCGCCGCAGCTCAGGCGGCCAGCGGTCTGAAGCCCGGGGTCATTGTCACCGATGTCGGTTCGGTCAAGGGCTCTGTCGCAGAAGCCCTCCTGGCCGCGACCCCCGGCCATGCCTTCGTCATTCCAGGCCACCCTATTGCGGGCAGTGAGCAATCGGGTCCCGACTCTGGCTTTGCGACCATGTTCGACCAGCGCTGGGTGATCCTGACCCCTCAGGATCGGAAGGATGCACCCTACCAGGACGCCGTGCAGCAGCTGACGGCTTTTTGGACCGCCCTCGGCGCCCAAGTGGAAACTATGGATGCGGCCCACCATGACCTGGTCCTGGCCGTCACCAGCCACCTGCCCCACCTGATCGCCTACAATATTGTCGGTACCGCTGCCGACATGGAAGAAGTGACCCAGGCTGAGGTGATGAAGTACTCGGCCGGTGGCTTTCGCGATTTCACCCGTATTGCCGCCTCAGACCCGACCATGTGGCGGGACATTTTCGTCGCCAATAAGGAGGCGGTTCTTGAAACCTTGGGGCGCTTCACCGAGGACCTCCAGGCCCTAAGCCGCGCTATCCGTTGGGGCGAATCCGACAAGCTTTTCGAACTTTTTTCCCGTACCCGTGATATCCGCCGCGGCATCATCGCCGCCGGGCAAGAAAGCGCTGAGCCCAATTTTGGCCGCGATCGCAATAAGCAGTAGGGGGCGGTATGAACGGCTATGTCTGGCTTAGCGTGGCCATCATGGCTGAAGTGATCGCAACCACCGCCTTAAAAGCCTCGGAAGGCTTTACCCGCCCCTTACCCTCCGTTGTGACAACCCTAGGCTATGGCCTAGCCTTCTGGTGCCTTTCCCACGCCATGCGCACCGTGCCGGTCGGCATAGGCTATGCCATTTGGTCTGGTGTGGGGATCATCGCCATCACTGCCATTGCCTGGGTCTTGTTTCGGCAAAGACCAGACCTGCCCGCCATGGTGGGCATGGGCTTGATCCTGATCGGGGTTATGGTGATCAATCTGTTTTCAAAAGCTCAAGCCTGAGAATGTCCCATGCGGTCCCGTTTTGAATCCCTCGCCCGTCAAGGAGGTGGCTTTGATGAGGCAAAAGGCTTGGCAACTGGAATTCGGGCGGGACAGGGTGAAGCAGCCTTAGACTTGGCGGCCCTCTGGCTCCATGCCGCCATTTCAGCCCCCGCCTGCCTTGCCGAGATCTATGACGGGTCCGCTGCTGGCTGGATGGGTAAGCGACCTGAGGCCGAACCCCTCAACGCCCTAGGGTCAAGGGTTGAAGTCCCCCAGGGCTTTTGGACAGGATTCTGGGCCCTGGTGGAGGATCAAACCTCAGGTGGGGATGCTGGCCTTATAACCCAAAGGACTGCTGCCCTTGCTGGGGCCCTGTCCCCCGACTTCCGGGCCGCAGCCGTGGAAGCTGCCCTGGTCTATCCCGGGGTCAGGGCCGCCGCGGCCCAGGGCTTTCCGGCAAGATTCACCCTAGAAGACCTCTCCCGCGCGCCGGCGGGGTCTCTAGGGGCAGAGTTTCATGAGCTTATTGTCAGCAATGGCTTTGACCTTGAAGTGCTGGATCGAGAGGCCCTTGGCCTAGCCGACTTGCCACCACCCCTGGATTATTTGAACGCTCGGATTCTGCAGTGCCATGATCTTTGGCACATCACGGCTGGCTATCAGACCACGGGCCTGCACGAAGTGGCGATCTCAGCCTTCCAGGCCGGACAGTTCGGCCACAACTATTCGGCCATGTTCCTGGCTATGGTCCTGGCGAAGGTGGCACATAACCCCATGGCACCGGCCAATCTTATGCTTGATGTGATCCTTTCAGCCTGGACCCATGGTCGCGAAACACCGCCCTTATTGCCGGTGGATTGGCCAGCGGTTTGGGGCCAGTCGGTGGAGGATATTCGCAAGGAACTCGGCGTCACGGCCTATGCGTCCCCCTATCCGGCAAACCTGTTTGAAAGTCTGCGCGCAGCTTAGGGCGCAAGAAAAGCCGTCGTCGCTTCGATGGCTTCCACCAGGGTGACACGCTGAATTTCCACGCCTTCAGGCAGGCTGGAAAACAATCGGGTCGGGGCTGCTGCATCCAGCATGACAAACACGCCCTTGTCATCAGCCCGCCGGATTAAGCGGCCGAAAGCCTGGGCAATCCGACCTCTGGCGACGGCGTCATCATAGGATTTGCCGCCGAACCGAACGCGCCTGGCCTTATGCAGGATATCAGGACGCGGCCACGGCACGCGGTCGAACACCAGGAGGCGCAGGCTGCGCCCCGGCACATCGACCCCATCTCGGACCGCATCTGTGCCCAGCAGGCAAGCGTCTTCCTCAGCCCTGAAGATATCGACCAAGGCACCGACTTCTAAGGGGTCAACATGCTGGGCATAAAGCGCCAGACCTTTTTCGGCCATGGGGGCGACAATCCGTTCGTGAACGGCCCGCAGGCGCCGGATGGCTGTGAAGAGCCCAAGCCCACCCCCACCAGCCGCCAAGAATAGCTCTCGCATGGCAGCTCCCACCTGCCGCGCGTCATCTCGGCCTACATCGGTCACCACAAAGGCCCTAGCCTTGGACGCATAGTCAAAGGGCGAAGCCAGCCTCAGGGTCTTGGGGCGATCGGGCAGGCGGGCGGCGCCTGTGCGCATTTCGGCTAGGGCAAAGGGATCAATCAGGGTGGAGTCGGCCAAGGTCGCACTGGTGACCAACACCCCATGGGCTGGGGCTATGACCGCATTGGTCAGGGGCTCCGTGGGATCCACCCAATGTCGGCGGCAGGCGGCGTCCACCACCCGGCCATAGAGAAAGGTGGCGTCGAACCAATCCACAAAGTCCGGATCATCTTCGGCATCCTCATCAATGGCCCTGAGCATAGAGCGCCAAGCCGGAAGCACCATGCGCGCACGTCGGTCGAGCCCCCGTAGCGCGCCCTCTATTCGCGCCCGGTCGGTCTGGGTCAGGGTGGCGGCCTCATCGTCGAGAACATCCTCCAAATATCGGGCCAAGGCCAAGAGCGGTGCTTCGAGGCTGGCCAGGGCAGACGCCGCAGCACGAGCCGTCTCGCGTACCAGGTCCAAGGCCGGGCGCGCGGCGCATTCCATGCCCACGTCTGAAGGTGCGGTGCGGGCCCGCAATTGCTCAATCACGGCCACAAGGAAGTGCTCAATAGCCCCTATGGGATTGACCTCGCCATTGGGTGGCGCAACTCGGCCTGACCAGCCTTCACCGGGCAAGGCCGAGGCAGCGCGGGTGGCATCAACCAGGGCGCGGCGGGCGTCATCACGATCGCCCAGAGTTTCCATGAGTCGCGTTTCAAGGCCGCGCCCCCGTCGGCCTCGCCCCTCCGGCCCCCGGATCCAGCGACGCAATTCCGCGGCTTCCTGGCCAGACAGGGCGGCGGCGAACGCGCTATCCGCCGCGTCGAACAGATGGTGGCCCTCGTCAAAGACAATACGTTTGAGCTGGGTGGTCTCCCCATCAGCCTTAGAGCCTCGGGCCGCCCGGGCACCGTCAAAGGCCGCCTGGGTCAGGACTAAGGCATGGTTGGCGATCACCAAATCAGCCCTTCGGGAGCCGCGAATCGCCTTTTCGACAAAGCAGGTTCGATAGTGCGCACAGCCTGCGTGGATACACTCGCCCCGACGATCCACCAGGTTGCCAGGGCTGGCCTGACCAGCTGGGGCGACAGCAAATAGCCCTGAGAGCCAAGCCGGAAAATCTCCGCCGGTCATGTCCCCATCCCGTGTGGCTCGCACCCACCGTGCCGTCAGCCCCATGCCGATCAGATCTGCTGAGCCCAACTGAGCCGCATTGGTTTGATCCTGGAAATTCAACAGGCACAGGTAATTTTCCCGGCCCTTACGAACCACGGCCTTGCGCGCACGCACCTTGGGATCGGGATAAAGGGCATGACTTTCCCGTTCGATCTGCCTTTGCAGGGCCCGCGTATAGGTCGAGACCCAAACCGAAGGTCCATTGACCTCGGCCCATAGTGAGGCCGGGGCCAGATAGGCCATGGTCTTGCCAATGCCGGTGCCAGCCTCGGCCAGCATCATGCGTGGCTCCCCCTCCCGCTCACGGGGTTGAAAGGCGAAGGCGGCTTCGGCGGCAAAGGTCGCCTGGGCAGGCCGGGCTTCATCCAGGCCAGCGGCGGTCAGCAGTTCGGCCAGTCTCGCGGCTGCCGCCTCTGGCGGAAAGGGTTTGGATCCTGCCTCCCCGAGGGGAGCCTGGTCTTCCCACTCACTGACCCGAGCCCAGACATCCAAGCCCGAGGTGCGAAACTGATTGCCCACAGGCTGGGAGCGCAGGGCTCCGATAACGAGGGGGCCCCAAGACCAGCCGCCGCGAGCTAGGGTCTCGGCTATGGCCAGGGCTTCCTCCCGCGACGGGGTCGGCACATTGGCAAGCTCGGTCAATAGGACCTTCACACTGCCCAGCAGACTTTCGGCCTGAGCTTCGACACCCTTTGGTTCCGGCAGATCGAGGGCAATGGCAAGGCCTGCGGCGGACGGCGCGCAGAACTGTGCTGGCCTGACGAAAGCGAACAACTCAAGAGCATCGAAGAGGCGAGATGAACGGGCCGGGGTATTCAGGCCCAACCGCCTGGCCATCATGCCAGCATGGACGACGATGACCGGTCCGCGATCAAATAGGTCCCTAGCATCGGGAATGCGCAGCAGCCTTGGGCCCGTCCCGTCCTCAACCGCCGACCGCCCGCCCGGCAGGGTTACAAGACAAACAGAAAGATCGAGGATGACGGTGGAAGCATTCACATCGCGGGTCTAGCCGGGAACGGACTCAAAGTCAGCGACCATGTTCTGGTTTTAGTCTCGCCTTGCTATAGCTCCCTTCACGAGGTCGGGCCGTAACAAAGGCAACTCCAGCAAGTCTTTTGTGCCACGCATCAATCTAAAGAACTATTTCAGCGTGATTTTTACGTGAATACTTCGAAATTTGAGAATTATAGCCTCACTGATAAATTGAATAATAAGCTTAGTGACACAGGCTTAAATCTGAATTCATCAAGTGGATTGAATTTCGTATGTGCGACATTTTGTCGCTGCTATGTTTTGCAATCTCTTGTCAACAATCAGCGATTAAAACCCGTAGTCGAGTTCCTAACCAACAGGCTGTGATGTCCGCCGTTTTCCAGAACGTCAAAGTGTTGATCGTCGATCACAACGAAGGCATGCGCAATATTATTGCGACCGTGCTTCGGGGGCTCGGATTCCCGAGTCTGCAATCGGCGGAAAATGGCGAAGACGCGCTCAACCGCATCAGAATTTATGGCCCTGATCTGGTGATAAGCGAATTGAAAATGCCTGTCATGGATGGGCCAACCCTCGTGCGAACGCTGCGGGGGGATCAAAACAGTCCCAGCAATTCCGTGCCGATCATCATTACGAGCGGCCATACCGAAGATAAGTACGTGCGGGAGTGCCTGGTCGCTGGGGCTGACCACTTCCTCGCCCGGCCCATTTCTGGGCGGAATCTCGCCGACCGGATCGGTCGCATCATTCGTGACGAGCGACAATTTGTCCGGACACCTCACTATATTGGTCCAGCTCGGAACTTGAAGATCGTCGATATTATGAAGGCGAATAAGCCTGCGGTCGCAGCCTAAAGCCATTACCCCCAGGTAGATCTGGCTAAAGCGTTATCGAATACTCAAGTCCAAATCTTTTAGACAGACGGACCCGCAGTCAGAGCTAGAAGGGCGTAGCTGGCCAACCAGTGCTCCCCCATATAATCCCCTGCAACATGGGGCAAACTGGCGCTTAGATGTCGCTCTGCGGCGTCTCGCGTCACGGTCTGCATCGGGTGGACCGCCGGTAATGCGCCCGCGATAGACCGCCAGCACCAGGCCCGGCTGAGGTTCAGGCCATCGAGGTGGGCGATCTTGCCGTCCGTGCGGTCGCTGACCCGCACAGGATGGAAAAGTGCTCGCGGTTTGCCTGAGGCTGCGTCGGGTAGAAATCTGTCAAACCAGATCAGGAAGTCCTCAGTGCCCAACAGACGCCGCATGCATTCGGCTTCCATAAGGGCTGGGGAAAGGAAGTCATCCCCAGAGGGCTCCCAGGCCTGGCAGGCCTGATCCTTGCCATACCAATCCCGACCTTTTGCTGTGAGCAGGGCGAGGAGATCATGATCTTCGACCACACGGGCATAGTCTGCGCTAAGCGCCAGAGCAAAGGCAGTTGAGGAATGGACTCCACTGCGGATCGGGTAGTCGCACTTAGGCAGGAAGGTCTTGAATCGATCTGCAAATGCCGTTGCCAGGGGCTCGAACATCACGACCCAGGGTGCATCATGTTCAGCAAGCTCTGCGTGCAGCTTCAGAAGCCAGGCCCAGCCATAGGGGCGGGAAAAGCCCCGGGCGGAGTCAGCGGACATATAGCTGAGTTCAGCTTCGATCTTTTCGGGCGTGAAGGCCTGATCGAATAAGCGGCGGATGGCAGGGGCCTGAGGCATTTCAGGATGAAGACGGAGCAGGCTGGCTAATAGCCAATGGCTATGGACGCAGGAGTGCCAGTCAAAACTGCCAAAGAAAATCGGATGAAGGTCCTTGGGGCTGCGGACATCCTGTGGCCCAGACATCATGTGATCGAGCTTGTTGGGATATTCCTGGTTCACATGCCCCAGGGCGATGGCGGCCAACTTGGCCGCAAGGTCAGCCGTGAGGACGGAAGGCGAAGACATACATCAGCACCATGTTGATCAATAGCAGTGGCAGGGCGGTGGGCACCTGTGCCCGAATTACGGCGAAGCGATCCTTCAACTCCAGAAGGGCAGTCGGCACAATGTTGAAGTTAGCCGCCAGAGGGGTCATCAGGGTCCCACAGAACCCCGACAACATGCCAATAGCGCAAACCACCGCCGGGTCTGCGCCGAATTTGTGGACCAAGAAGGGCAGAGCGACACCCGCGGTCATTACGGGAAACGCCGCGAAGGCATTACCCATCACGATCGTAAACATTGCCATACCAAGGCAATAGACCACCACTGCTGCGAGTCGAGAGTCGAGGGGGATCCACGTCGTGATCAGATCGCCAACCACTTGGCCGACCCCGGCCAGGGCAAAGAGCGCCCCAAGGGCCGCCAGCATTTGCGGCAGAAGCGCCGCCCAGCCGACCATGTCGATCAGCCGAGCGCCTTCCTGCAAAGGCGTGATCAGCGGCTGACGAAACAGCACAAAGGCTATGACCGCCGCAAGCAGGGCTCCCGCTGCCAGGGAGATCAGCGTCGCCTGTTTGGGGTCCAGCAGTGGCAGATCGCCAATGCGCCAAGTCTTCACCACCAGGGTTCCAAATAGGACCACCGCCGGAATAGCCAGCGCCGGCAGAAACAACCGGTTTCCAAAACGACTGGCAGAGGCCTGCCTGTCGGCCAGGGTCGAATCCCCTGCCGTCCCCCGTCCCAGTTGCCCGAAGCCGGCTGTCATCGCTAGGACCATGGCCAGGACGCCATTGCCGGTATCCCCTAGACGATCCCCCAGCAAAAAGCTGGCAGCGAGAAGACCCCAAAACAGGGCATTACCTCCGCGCTTGGGATTGGTTGTGTCTCGGGCGCTGAGCAGGGCATAGGCCGCGAAGATCACGCCGGCGAGATTATAAACGACTGCCAGCTTGATCATGCGCCCGGTCTCCGGGACAGCTTCCGGCCGAAAATCAGTATCCGCAGGCTATGGATGGCAAAGGCGGCGATGGCGCTGGGTATAGCCCAACGTGACAGATCCAGGGGCTCTAGCCGCACACCGCTCTGATCTAGAAACCCGACCATGAGTAGGATTGAGCCTATGGCCATGAAGATGTCTTCGCCAAAGAATAAGCCAATATTGTCTGTGGCCGCCACAAAAGCCCTAGCCTTCTGGCGGTCATCATCGGCCAGTTCGCCACTGTCAGACTCTAAGGCGGCCTCCACCATAGGTGCTACCAGGGGCCGGACGGTCTGGGTCTGGCCGGCAATTGAGGTCAGGCCAAGGGCCGAGGTCAGCTGCCGGAAAAGCAGATAGCCCACCATCAGTCGCCCAAAGGTCATCCCCTTGAGCCCACGGATCAGATCCTTGGCGCGTTCCTGTAGGCCCGCGCGTTCAAGCATGCCGATCACCGGCAAGATCAGCCAGGCCGCACTCACATAGCGATTGTCATTGAAGGCCTTGCCAAACGCCCTGAGCACGTCGACCGGAGAGAGGCCTGCTGCCAGACCTGTCGCAAAAGCGGACGCCATAACCACCAGCAGGGGATTAAAGCCTGCAGCGAACCCCGCCACCACAACGGCGACCCCCAATAGGATTAGCATTCCAAACCCCCTAATCTCAAACGCTCAGGGGAAGGACTTAACCCTCAAATCCATCGAACCGATAGGCCTTGCCATCGCGGACCACATGCCCGGCGGTCGGCGCGGCGAAGTGGGTGCCGATAACCAAGACGGGCTTGTCGGCGGCATCCTCAAACAACTGGCGACGCATAACAGCCGAAGCCGTGCCATCACTGTCAAAGGGGGGCGACCAGTCCGGGTGCGCCAGCTGGCAGGGATGATGCACCGCATCGCCGGTGATCATGGCAACCTGACCTTCAGACTCAATCATGACGCTGACATGGCCTGGCGTGTGGCCAGGGGTCGGGATAAGCCGGACCTCTGGCGATAGCCGGTGATCCATCTCGACCAGTTCAGCTAGACCGGCGTCGAAAATCGGCTGGACGGAGTCAGACAGGATGACCTGCTGCTCGGCATCCTCGTGGGCACTCCAGTGGGCGTATTCCTGCGCGCCAATCAAATACTTGGCCTTTGGAAAGGTCGGGACCCATTTGCCGTCCACCAGCAGGGTGTTCCAGCCAACATGGTCGACATGGAGGTGGGTGCAAACAACGTGATCCACGCTTTCCCGAGACCAGCCAGCCGCTGCCAGTTGGTCCAGAAAGTCAGTGGCCAGGGCCTGGCCGCCCAACAGGCTCCGGGGGCGGTCATTGCCAATGCAGGTATCCACCACCAGCCGCAGACCTGGTGCCTCTACCAGTAGGGCATGGATAGACAGGCGCAGGGCCCCATCCTCATTGACATAGTTCGGATAGAGCCAGGGGATGGTCTTCAAGACCTCAGGGCGCGCCTCCGCCAGGAAGGGACGCGCCTCTGAATACGGGACAGGTAACTCAATCTCGACAATGCGCGTGACCGTGACCGCACCGATTTTCCAGGTAAGCATACTAGCGCAGGTCTGCGTTGATCTTTGCCAGGACCGCAGATCCGGGGATCAGGTCCTTGCCATCAAGGGCAGTCAGCGGGGTCGAAACGGTCTGCAGGGAGTCGTGAAGATCGCTGGCCTCTGGATCAACATAGAGAAGACCCGTCACCACCTCGCCTTGGGCCTGACGGTGGGCAAGATAGGTCATGGCGGCAATCCGATCCGTGGGATCATAATGCGCAGCCAGCTTATGAAGGGCCAAAACCGACCCATCATGTTGCGTGACGGTGGTGGTCGTGCCCGGCGCATAGTCCACTTCAATGGGAGCCCGCTTGGCGATGACGTCGAGGCGATTAACCGCCTCATTATGCTCGCGGACATAATCATAGCTCTTGGTCGACCCAGAGTGATTATTGAACTGCACGCAAGGGCTGACACAGTCGATGAAAGCTGCGCCCTTGTGCGCCAAAGCCGCCCGGATCAGGGGGGCCAGCTGGGCCTTGTCGCCCGAAAAGGACCGCGCCACGAAGGTGGCTCCCAGTTGTAGGGCCAGGCTGACCAAATCAATGGCCGAGTCGTGGTTTTCGACCCCGCGCTTGGACTTTGAGCCCTTGTCAGATGTCGCCGAAAACTGGCCTTTGGTCAGGCCATAGACCCCGTTGTTCTCGACAATATAGGTCATATTGACCCCGCGCCGAATAGCATGCGCAAACTGGCCCAGACCAATAGAGGCACTGTCGCCGTCCCCAGACACCCCGAGGTAAATCAGCTCGCGATTCGCCAGGTTGGCACCGGTTAATACCGAAGGCATTCGCCCGTGGACGGTGTTGAAGCCGTGGGACGCCCCCAGGAAATAGTCGGGCGTCTTGGACGAGCAGCCAATGCCAGATAATTTGGCCAGCCGGTGTGGCGGCAGGTTCAGATCATAACAGGCCTGAATGATGGCCGCCGAGATCGAGTCATGCCCACAGCCCGCGCAAAGGGTCGAAACCGAACCCTCATAATCTCGGCGCGTGAAACCTAGGTCGTTAGGAGACAGGCTGGGGTGGTGAAGGCGGGGTTTGGCCAGATAGGTCATTCTGCGGCCTCCGGAACAGGGGAACGTGGCGCTGTGGCACCAAGGCGGGTGCCGATTTCGGCAGCGATGAAGCGGGCGGTGATGGGCGTGCCATCAAAGTGCAACACCGGGGGCAACTTCGCCGGATCCACATCCCCTTCGTTGACGATCAAGGTACGGAGCTGGGCGTCCCGGTTCTGCTCAACCACAAAGACCCGGTCGTGGGCGGCGATAAAGTCATAGACCTCGTCGCTGAAGGGAAAACCCCGAACCCGAAGGGCGTCCAGATGCAGGCCCTTGGACGCCAAGATCTCAAGAGCCTCGTGCATGGCGGGGGTGGTGGATCCGAAATAGATCACGCCGGTCCGGGTGGCGGTCTTGGATTTCCTCAGCTCAGGGGCCGGGATCAGCGACTTTGCCGTCTCGAACTTCCGCAACAGACGCTGCATATTGTCCACATAAACATGCCCCTCTTCACTATAGCGGGCATAGGGGTTCCGTGAGGTGCCCCGGGTAAAATAGGCCCCCTTCGAGGGGTGGACACCTGGATAGGTACGATAGGGTATCCCGTCGCCGTCCACATCCTTATAGCGGCCAAAATCGACCCCGGATTCAAGGTCCTCATAGGTCATGACCTTGCCTCGATCGAGGTTGCGCCTGTCGTCCCACTTAAAGGGCTCGGTCAGCCACTCGTTCATGCCAATGTCCAGATCGAGCATGACAAAGACGGTCGTCTGCAGCCGATCGGAAAGATCAAAGGCCAGGGCGCCCATCTCGAAGCACTCACCGGGATCCTGCGGCAAAAGCATGGGATGCTTGGTGTCGCCATGTCCTGCATAGGCCGCGCTAATCAGGTCGGCCTGTTGGGTGCGGGTGGGCATGCCTGTCGAGGGCCCACCCCTCTGAACATCCATGATAACCGCTGGAATTTCTGCGAAATAGGAAAGCCCGATAAACTCGGTCATCAGGGAGATGCCGGGGCCAGACGTAGCCGTAAAGGCCCGCGCACCATTCCAGCCGGCTCCAATGACAATGCCAATCGAGGCGATTTCATCCTCAGCCTGGACAATCGCGTATTTGGCCTGACCCGTTTCCGCGTCTATCCGGAACTCAGCGCAGTAATCGGTAAAGGCCTCAACCACAGAGGTTGAGGGAGTAATGGGATACCAGGCGCACACGGTGGCACCGCCGTAGACTGCGCCGAGCGCTGCCGCCGAATTGCCCTCAACATAGATCCTGTCGCCCACAGCGTCCGCGCGACGGACTTGCAATCCAAGGGGTGTGAGATTTGTCCTTACATAGTCTCGGCCCAAGTGCAGGGCGTCGACATTGGCTTTGATGAGACGCTCCTTGCCGGCAAACTGCTCGGCCAGCAGGGTTTCAATGACCTCAATTTCAATGCCCAGCAGGGCCGCCAAGGCGCCCACATAGATGATATTCTTGAAGAGCTGCCGCTCCCGAGGCACCGAATAGACCTCATTGCAGATCCGGGTCAGGGGAACGCCCACCACGGTGATATCATCCCGAAACTTGCTCTCGGGCAGGACCTTGGTGGAGTCATAGAACAGATAGCCCCCCGACTCGATCTCAGCGATGTCGCGATCCCAGGTCTGTGGATTCATGGCGACCATCAGGTCGACGCCTCCCCGTCGCCCCAAATGGCCGTCGCCGGTGACCCGAACCTCATACCAGGTCGGAAGGCCCTGAATATTGGAGGGGAAGATATTCCGCGCCGCAACGGGCACGCCCATCCGAAGCACGGACTTGGCAAACATGGAGTTGGCGCTGGCCGACCCCGAACCGTTCACATTGGCGAACTTGACGACAAAGTCGTTGGTGAGGTTCAGCGAGCCTGACATGCGCCGCCTCCCGTCATTGAAGTGGCGTGGGTCATTTCCAGGGTGAATCTCTGCATATCCCAGGCGCCTGTGGGGCAGCGCTCCGCACAAAGCCCGCAGTGCAGACAGACGTCTTCGTCCTTCACCATCACCCGGCCGGTTTTCAGCTGTTTGGAGACCAGAAGATCCTGGTCAGGGTGCAGAGACGGCGCCTTGAGCCGTCCCCGGAGATCCTCTTCGTCGCCATCTTCCGTGAAGGTAATGCAGTCGACGGGGCAGATATCCACGCAGGCATCGCATTCGATGCAGAGGGGCTCTGCAAACACGGTTTGGACATCGCAGTTTAGGCAGCGCTGCGCCTCAGCAAATCCGAGCTTGGCATCAAAGCCCAACTCGACCTCCAGCCGAACATCCTTGAGGGACTCGACCTTATCCCGCTGAGGCACCCGGAAACGGGCGTCATTGGAAACGTCATTGTCATAGCTCCACTCGTGAATGCCCATCTTCTGGGAGGTGAGGGAGAAGCCTGGCGGAGGTCGGTCATGGACGTCCTCACCCTGGCAATAGCGATGGATAGAGACGGCCGCGTCATGGCCCTGGGCCACCGCCCAGATGATATTCTTAGGCCCAAAGGCGGCGTCGCCACCGAAGAAGACGCCGGGCCGGGTCGACTGGAAGGTGACCTCATCAACCTTGGGCATGCCCCATTCGTCAAAATCGAGACCAATGTCGCGCTCGATCCAGGGGAAGGCGTTTTCCTGACCGACAGCCACGAGGACGTCGTCACAGAGAATGTGCTCGTCGGGCTCTCCCGAAGCCACCAGACGGCGGCGGCCCTTGTCGTCGTATTGCGCTTCAACAACTTCGAAGACGACCCCTGTCAGCTTCCCGTTCTCGTGGGTGAAGGCCTTGGGCACCCGGAAGTTCAGGATCGGGATGTCCTCATGAAGGGCGTCTTCCTTCTCCCAAGGGCTTGCCTTCATTTCCTCAAAGCCAGAGCGCACCACCACCTTAACGTCTTCGCCGCCGAGACGGCGGGAGGTGCGGCAGCAGTCCATGGCCGTATTGCCGCCGCCAAGGACGATGACCCGGCGACCAATCTTCTCGATGTGGCCGAAGGAGACGCTGGAGAGCCAATCAATACCGATATGGATGTTCGCCGCCGCCTCGGTACGTCCCGGCAGGTCGAGGTCGCGGCCTCGCGGCGCGCCGGTTCCGATGAAGACCGCATCATAGGTCTCGGCCAGCAGGTCCTTGAGGCTGTCGACACTCTGACCGAGGCGGACGTCCATGCCCAGGCCGGTGATGTAGCCGACCTCTTCGTCAATCACCTCTTCCGGCAGACGGAAGCGCGGGATTTGGCTGCGGATCATGCCGCCAGCCTTAGCGTCGCGATCATAGACCACGAGGTCATAGCCCAGGGGAGCAAGGTCCCGAGCCACAGTCAGGGCCGCTGGACCAGCGCCGACCAGTGCGACGCGCTTGCCGTTTCGATTTGCAGCAGGGGGCGGCAGGCGGCCGGAGATATCGTCCTTATTATCCGCAGCGACACGCTTGAGCCGGCAGATTGCGACAGGTTCGTCTTCTACGCGACCCCGACGGCAGGCCGGCTCGCAGGGGCGATCACAGGTCCGCCCGAGAACGCCTGGAAAGACGTTGGACTTCCAGTTGATCATGTAGGCGTCTGAGTAGCGGCCCTCGGCGATAAGCCGGATGTATTCCGGAACTGGCGTGTGAGCGGGACAGGCCCACTGACAATCTACGACCTTGTGATAATAATCCGGTCCATCGGTACGCGTGGGAAGCAAAGTGCATCTCTCCCTAGGATCGCCAAAACGTTTCGAGCCAGCCGAAGATTTCCGTTGATCGGAAATTCGACGGTCTGGCCTCTGGCGAGGTTCCCCGTAACTAAAGGCCGTTCTTCGATCCGAGCCAAGACGCTTTTTGGCCAATTGGCTTCGTCACGCGCGAAAACTTGTCGTGGTCAACAGTCTGTGAACACCGGACCACGGGTCTTTTCGAGAGGATTAACAAATCGTAAGCTTTCTCGTCCTCTGAAATTCAGAGGTTGGAATTCGGGAGTCACATCAATGCCCTCGCCTTTCGAAATACCCGCGGACACCACCTCAGAGCTTTACGACGCCATCCCGTCGCCTTTCGAAGGTCACGATGATGATCTCGAAATCAATTTACGACGCGCAGCAGCCGAAAATGCTGAAGCCCTGAGATTAGCCCGGGCCCTGTAATCTGGCTGGACCCGGATCAACAAGGTTCTATGCTGGCCAGAGATAATGACTCTGGGGACCTGGGCATGGAACTTCGTCGTCTTGGAACTAGTGGCCTAAAGGTCAGCGCAGTCGGCTTGGGCTGCAACAATTTTGGCATGCGGATAGATCAGGCCCAAACCCTGGCGGTCGTTGACGCGGCCCTAGACGCCGGCATCACGCTCTTTGACACAGCCGACATTTACGGCGGCTCAAAATCAGAGGTCTTTCTTGGGGAAGCGCTCAAGGGGCGGCGCGAAAAGGCCGTCATTGCCACGAAGTTCGCCAATCCCATGGGCAAGGGAGCCTACAGCCGGGGCGGGTCGCGCCGCTACATTGTCTCCGCCGTCGAAGCCAGCCTGAAGCGGCTACAGACGGACCATATTGATCTCTATCAAATGCATGTTCCCGACGCCGACACCCCCATCGAAGAGACCCTTCGCGCCCTTGACGACCTGGTGCGGGACGGCAAGGTCTTGTACCTGGGCAACTCAAATTTTTCTGGCTGGCAGATCGCAGACGCCGAATGGATATCTCGCACTTCGAAGCTTGACCGGTTCGTGAGTGCCCAGAACCTGTTCAGCCTGCTTGAGCGCGGTGCCACCAAGGACGTTCTGCCGGCCTGCGAACACTTCGGTCTGGGCTTCCTGCCCTTCTTCCCCCTGGCTTCAGGTTTGCTGACAGGGAAATACAAGCGCGGTGAAGCTGCCCCAGAAGGCACCCGCCTTGCTGCCTGGGGGGCTCAAGGTCAGGCTGCGCTGAATGACCGCAATCTGGACCGGGTTGAAAAGTTGGAGGCTTGGGCCACCGACAAGGGCCACACACTCCTGGAGCTAGCCTTTGCTTGGCTGCTGGCACACCCGGCGGTGTCATCGGTCATTGCGGGCGCGACAAGTCCGGCACAGGTGCTCGCCAACGCCGCCGCAGCCAACTGGACCCTCTCAGCCCAAGACCGCGACGACGTGACGAAGCTGATCAGTTAGGGCTTTTTAGCGGCCTGAACTTCTATCTCGGCCAGCATGCCGGGGGCGACTAGAGCAGCGACCTGAACCGTCACCCGGGCCGGCTTATTGGGCTGGTCCTTGGTGCCGAAGTACTGGCCATAGGCTTCCATCATGCCGGCGAAATCCATCTTCCCGCCCTTGGCTGGATCGCCCACCAGATAGACCCGCATCATGGTGACATCGCCCATGGTCAAGCCCTGGGCGGTCAGCAGGTCCTGGATTTTCTTCATAATGCCCAAAGTCTGGGTCTTGGTGTCACCAAACTCGGGGGGTGTTCCTGCTGGAGCACCGGCATTGATCGGCGGCGGTGTCTGGCCGCTGACATAGACGATGCCGTATCCAGGGGGCACGACGGTCGCCGAAGCGATGGCTGCAGCAGGAGGCCCAACATGAATGACTTGGGCTATGGCAGGTGCCCCGAAGGCGAGAGGGACCATGCTGAGAAGTGCGGGCAGTAAGCGCATTAGGAACTCCGTATTTTGGATGTGTCAGGGGCGGTTGCGCCATGGGAAGCCTAAGAGGTCCATGAGCGAGGCCACTGGGCATAGAGGCCCAACGGCTGCCGCTCGAATATCCAGCGCAACGCCATCTTTTTAGTCGTCGGAAGGCTATAGTTTGGGCAGGTTTTCGCAACGGCACCAGCATTAAACTTAGCCTTAACCGCACCCCTCCGAGCGATCGTCCCGCCCGCCGCAATGTTTCAATGCTGATATTTTTAGCATGAAACGGCTGATTTTTTGGCCAATCCAGCTTTTTGCGCCGCAGCAAGCTTTGGACATTGACCCGGAACCCACCTGAGAGAACCGTCAGTCATCGGTCGGATGATCCTGCCATCTAAGGAAAGGTCTTCCGTACGAAAGACAGGTTTTCGAAGTGTGATACTGAATTGTTGCGGCGCATCAATTCAGGTCAAACCAGTTGAGTTATCTGAATAAAATTCAGATGCTGCTCAATTCCTTCAGAAACTGGTCCGAAATCACACCTTGGTCTCGATGTGAGGCCAAACAACACGAAATCGACCGGAAAGGTCGGCGGTAGAGGGGCTATGATGACTCAAATAAACAAACTTAAACTGGTAAGTGGCGCATCCTTAGCAGGATTTATGCTGCTGGCTGGCCACGCGCTCGCTGCCGACGCTGCAGCACCCGCGGGTACCGTGGACGAAGTGATTGTCACTGGCACCCGGCAAACAGGTCTGAAAGTGGAAGACAGCCCGGCACCTGTCACGGTTGTCGGCGTTGCCGCCCTTCAACAGACCGGTCAGACCGATCTACGCATAGGATTGGCGAATGTTGTGCCATCTTTCACCGCCCAGGCCTTCGGTGGTGACACTGCCAACCTAACCCTGTCCGCCCGTCTTCGCGGCCTCTCGCCAAACCATGCTCTGGTTCTGGTGAACGGCAAGCGCCGGCACACCACAGCCAACCTCGCCGTCCTCGGTGGTGCCTTCCAGGGCGGCGCATCAGCCGACCTGAACTTCATCCCAATGGCTTCGATTGATCACATCGAAGTGCTGCTGGAAGGCGCAGCCGCCCAGTACGGCACCGACGCCATCGCTGGCGTTATCAACATCATCCAGAAGAAGAACGCCTCGGGCGGCGAACTGGCCATTTCTGGTGGGCAATACATTGATGAAGGCGGCCTGACCGCAGACATCACTGGCAATATCGGCATCGAGCCGGTTGAAAACGCCTATCTGAATTTGACCTTTGAGTCGAAGTATCACGACTTCAGCTTCCGCGGCGACGTGGACCCCCGCGTGCTCAGCACGCCTTACAACGGCGCGTCCAGCAACCGTTTGGGGAACTATCCAGGCATCGTAAATGCCTCTGATTATCCCTACATGAATAGGATCTCTGGGGATGCTGAGTATCGACTGAACACCGTGGCTTTCAACTCCGGCTATCATGTCTCCGACAGCCTGGACCTCTACACCTTCGGCACCTACGGCCATAAGATGGGCCAAGCCTATGAAAACTACCGGGTTCCCTCACGTGTGGTTGGTAAGAACGGCGTGCGGCCTCGTCCGCTTGGCTTCAGCCCCAAGGAATCCATCACTGAAGACGATTACGCCATCACCGGCGGCGCCAGCGGTGTTGTGAACGGCTGGAACTATGATGTCTCCACGACCTACGGCAAGGATACTGAGGCGGTAAACGTCTTAGACTCCTTCAATGCCTCGCTCTATGTCGACACCTCGACCGCCACCACCAACGGCTTCTCGCCCACGGACTTCCATGCCGGTGACTTCATCGCCAGCCAATGGACGACGACGGTCGACGTGTCCAAAGACTATGACGTTGGCATGGCCGGGCCTTTGACGGTCGCGTTCGGTGCTGAGTATCGTAAGGACACCTACGAAATTAAAGCTGGCGATGCTGGCTCGACCTATAAGGAAGGCTCTCAGTCCTATCCGGGCTTCCTGGCGACCGACGCCGGCAAGCACGACCGTAATAACCATGCCATCTATGTGGACCTTGCCGGCAAGCCGGTGGAGAAGCTGCAAGTGGATGCGGCCCTGCGCTATGAGAAGTTCAGCGACTTTGGCGACACCACCGTGGCCAAGCTGACCGGCCGTTATGACTTCAACGATATGCTGGCCATTCGGTCGACGGCCTCGACGGGCTTCCGGGCTCCAACTCTGGCGGAAGAGTTCTACTCTGCCACCAACGTGTCGCCGACCTCAGCCTTTGTTCAGCTTCCGCCGAACTCTGCCGCCGCCAAGCTGGTGGGCGTTAATGGACTGAAGCCTGAAAAATCCACAAACTTCAGCGTCGGCTTCGTGGCGCACCCCATCGGTGGCCTGACTGCGACCTTGGATGTTTATCAGATCAAGATCGAAGACCGGATTGTCGGCTCCGGCTCCCTGTTCGGATCGGGCGGTGCGATCAACTCGCCATCCGTGACGGCGGCCATCAAGGCCAACGGCAATGTCCTGGACTCGACTGTGACCCAGACCGGCATCAACATCTTCACCAACGGCCTGGACACCCGGACCCGCGGCGCTGACTTCGTGCTGACCTATGCGACAGCCCTGGAAAATTATGGTCGCATCGACTGGACCGCGACGGCGAACTTCACCGACACCAAGGTGACCAAGATCGCAAAGTCTCCCACCCAGCTCGCTGCCGGCGTGTCCCTGTTCGACAAGTCCTCCATCGCCTTCCTGGAAACTGCAGCACCCAAGTACAAGCTGACGGGCGGCGCTGTGTGGAACTGGTCGGGCCTGACGGTCAGCCTGAAGGAATCCTACTTCGGAAAATCCTCCAGCCTCGGCAGCTTTGACGGCGGGGTCTACTACAAGAACGAGATCAAGCCGACGGCCATCACGGACCTGGACGTCAGCTATAAGGTCTTGAAGTCGGTGAAGGTGACCGTGGGTGCCAACAATCTGTTCAATAAGTACCCGAACAAGCTGAACCAGACCCTCCGGGATCTGTACTTCAAGGCAAACCAGAACTCCTATGTGCCCCAGTACCCGTCCTTCTCGCCCTTTGGCATCAACGGCGGCTACTATTACGGCCGCATCGCTTACACTTTCTAGATCTCAAAATCTGGAAATTCCGAGGAAGGGCGGCTCGCGAGAGCCGCCCTTTTTCATTTCTAGACCAGTGACTTACCCATCCGCTTGAGCGGCACGATCACCCCGCGAGAGGTCTGACCGTCAAAAGGCTCGAGAACTTCGTAGCCCATGGTGCGATAGAGGGGTTCGCCCGAAAGGGTCGCGGCCATTTCAGCGCGCCTGAAGCCTTCCGCCGCGGCGGCCGCCTCGCAGGTTCTGATCACCAGGCTCCCCACCCCCCTGCGGGCAAAGTCTGGGTGCGTGTACATGGCGCGAATTCGCGCCGCATCCACGGCGGGGTCTAATTCTTTAGCATTTCGCCCCGGGGTCTGGTCGCCACCGAACAAGGTGGCCCGCCGGCTCCAGCCGCCGCATCCAACGATCTGATGACCAAGCTCCACCAGAAAATAGGTGCCATCCAGGATCAGTTGGGTGTCGAGCCCCATGATCTCGTGGGAGGCTTCCACCTGTTCGGGGGAAAGAAACTCGGACTGAAGTCTGTCTATGGACAGGGTCATCAGGGCCGAAAGGTCGGCGAGGTCGGCCTGTGTGGCGAGGCGAATTTTCAGGGCGCGATGGTCAGAAAACGTCATACCGCGAATTTAGCCAGTCTGGTGCCCTGACGCCAATGCGGGATTGAAAACTGGTCCTCCGAAAGCAGAATCAGCCTGTCACTTCACCGCCGCAGGGCGCGGTTACGGGGCACCTTTCGCAGATTGCCGGCTCGGCAGGCTTGCAGGACAGGTGACAAGTCCACAGGTCCGCGTCAGTGTTTGGCCATGAGCACTCTGCCGAACTTGCCGCCACACCCCCAGGACACCCCCTGGCCAACAGTCAATTGGCCCACAGGCGACCTGCCCACACACCTGGATACATCGGCCTTTGCAGCGGCGATGGACCATGGCTTTGCTGGATTTGGCGAAACCCACGCCGTGGTCATTATTGTCGGAGGCCGACTGGTTTATGAGCGATATGGCCCAAACCATGGCCCCAATGTCACCTGTATGTCCTGGTCAAAGGCCAAAAGCATAACCCATGCCTTGGCGGGCCTTTTGGTCGGCGATGGGATTTTGGATATCGAAGCGGCCGCCGATGTTCCCGAATGGCAGACCCCAGGCGACCCCCGCGGGGCGATTACAACCGACCAGCTCCTGCGAATGTCCAGTGGCCTCAGCTTTGCGGAGGTCTATGAGCCTGACCAACCCTCGGACACCATCGCCATGCTCTGGGGCGAAGGCAGCGAGGATGTGGCAAACTATGCAGCCTCACGCCCCTTGGCCTATACCCCCGACAGCTACTGGTCCTATTCGTCCGGAACGACGAACATTGTCTCCCGTATCCTTGCCAAGCGGCTGGATGCCTATGGCGAGGACTTCCACGCCTTTATGCGAGAGCGGCTTTTCGCCCCCCTGGGCATGACCAGCCCAGTGCCCAAATTCGACAAGGCAGGGACCTTTATTGGCTCCTCCTTCTGTTTTGCGACCGCGCAGGATTTTGCACGGTTTGGCCTGCTCTATCTGCGGGACGGACGCTGGGAGGATCGACAAATTCTGCCGGAGAACTGGGCCGATTATGCGCGCATTCCAACCTGGCAGCAGGATGATGTCGTCGACGGCCCCTATGGCGCTCACTGGTGGCTAGGTATTGGCGGTCCCGGATCGTTTTCCGCCAATGGACATGAGGGGCAATATACCGTGGTGGTTCCCGACCTCGACATGGTCTTTGTCCGCCATGGCAAGACACCGACCCCACAAAGAGAAGACCTCAAGGCCTGGGTAACGGACACCATCAATCTCTTCCGGAGATCGCAACCATGACCCCCCCTCTGGAAACGCCAGCACCGGCTCGCGTTGAGCTGACTCTAAGGGGGCTGGTGCTCGGGGTGTTGATCACCTTTGTTTTCACCGCCGCCAATGTCTATCTGGGCCTGAAGGTCGGGCTGACCTTTGCCTCATCGATTCCCGCCGCCGTGATTTCCATGGCCCTGTTGCGGGGGGTCAAGACCTCGACCATCTATGAAAACAACATCGTCCAGACCGTCGCCTCGGCGGCAGGGGCCATGTCCTCGATTATCTTCGTCCTACCTGGACTGGTGATGATTGGCTGGTGGACAGGCTTTCCATTCTGGACCTCTTTCACCATCTGCGCCGCCGGGGGCGTGCTTGGGGTCATGTACACAATTCCCCTAAGGCGAGCCCTGGTGACCCAATCAACCCTTCCCTATCCCGAAGGTGTCGCTGCGGCTGAGGTCCTCAGGGTTGGATCTGGGGCTACGGGCAATGACGGCGCCGGAGAAGGCAAGGCTGGCCTCAGTGCTATTCTGATCGGAACCCTCGCCTCAGCTTTTTTCGCCCTGGCCACGGCCACCGGGATCTTCGCCGCTGAAGTCGCGAGATATTTCCGCTTGGCCGCTGGGAGTGCCACGGGCCTGGGTGCCTCCATGTCCATGGCCCTGATTGGTGCCGGTCATCTGATGGGGATCGCCGTTGGCTTGGCCATGCTGACGGGATTGGTCATTGCCTGGGGCGTCGCTGTGCCAATCCTCACACACCTCGCACCTGCGGCAGGTCCTGCCGCAGACTTTGCCCAAGGGGTTTGGTCGCACAAGGTTCGGTTCATCGGCGCTGGTGCCATAGGTGTGGCGGCGATCTGGACCCTTGGCAAACTGGCCCTACCCGTCTGGCGCGGGCTCGGGTCCGCCCTTGCAGCACAGAGCCAAAGAAACAATCCAGGGGGCGGGGTCCTGCCAAGGGTCGAACAGGACATGCCCATCGCCTGGGTAGGCGTTGTCTGCCTTGTCTGCCTCATCCCGATTGCATGGGTGGTCGCCCACTTTGTCAGCGGTGGGGTGCTTTCTAGCCTGACCCTTCCCCTGACCTTGGGAGCGCTTGGCTATGTGGTCGTCGCAGGATTCGCGGTGGCAGCAGTCTGCGGCTATATGGCGGGCCTGATCGGCTCGTCCAACAGCCCGGTTTCTGGCATGGCGATTTTGGCGGTGCTCGGCGCGGCCCTGCTGACCCTGGCAATCGCCAAACCCCTCATCACCCATGGCGATGCAAAGCCATTGGTGGCCTTCGCCCTGCTGATCACCGCCATACTTTTGGCTGTTGCGGTCAGTGCCAATGACAACCTCCAGGACCTCAAAACGGGCCAGCTCGTCGACGCCACGCCCTGGCGCCAACAGGTGGCCCTGGTCGTCGGGGTCGTCGCTGGGTCCGCGGTCATTCCGCCGATCCTTGACCTTCTGAACAAGGCGAACGGCTTTGCAGGTGTCGCAGGTCACGCCATATCGGCCAACCCCTTGCCAGCCCCGCAGGCGACCCTGATCTCAACCATCGCCACCGGGGTCATCGAAGGCCACCTGGATTGGGGCTTGATCGCAATCGGAGGAATCCTGGGCGTCGTCCTTGTGATCGTCGATGAGGGCCTGCGTGCCACCAGCCGCAACCGGCCAGATGGCCGGACCCTGTCCTTGCCCCCTCTCGGCGTAGGGATCGCTATCTACCTTCCGTCAACCGTGACCTTTCCGGTCGTGCTCGGGGCCCTCGCCGGCTGGATTTTCGACCGCTATGCCCTGGGTAAGCCGGGTGGCGAGGTCGCGCGGCGCTTGGGGGTCTTGATGGTGTCAGGCCTGATCGTCGGTGAAGGCCTGTTTAATGTTGCCCTTGCGCTGCTGATTGTCGTGTCTGGCAAGGGGACCCCCCTGGCTATCGTGGGCGAGGCTTTTGCGGCGACCGGAACCGTTCTCGCAGGCTTAGCCTTTATCCTGGTCCCCTTGGGCCTCTATTTCTGGACTTGGCGGCGGGCCAAGGCTGTGGTGGCTTAAATGGGACCTTTTGCGAAATTTCGTGAATCCCAATTTTCAGCGGGAGGGTTTAGGAAAAGTCCATGCTGAAGATTATCAATTTCCTGATTCCAATCTCGCTGATGGCCGTGACCGTCGTGCTCTTCATGGGGCTGTTTGCCCTATTCAAAGGCGGCGACTTTGGCAGGTCCAACTCCAATAAGCTGATGAGACTGCGGGTCCTCATGCAGGCGATCGCCGTCGCCCTGCTGGTCGGGGCCCTCTGGTTCCAGCACAGGACCTAGACCTTGGTCACCCTCAACCGCATCTATACCCGGACCGGCGATAACGGGACGACGGCCTTGGCCAATGGCCAGACCGTCAGCAAGACCGACCTGCGCGTGGCCGCCTATGGTGAGGTCGACGAAACCAATTCCTGTATTGGCTTGGCCCGGGTCCATACAGCCGGTCAGGCCTTGGACGGCATTTTAGCCAGATTACAAAATGAGCTCTTTGATCTCGGTGCTGATCTCGCAACACCTGCCAAAGTGAACGAAACCGAGGGATCAGTCCTGCGCATTCTGGAAGGCCAGATTCAACGGCTCGAAGCTGAAATAGATCAATTAAATGAGGCCTTGCCGCCCCTGACGTCCTTCGTCCTGCCTGGTGGCTCTGCGGCAGCTGCGGCCTTGCATCTGGCCAGAACCGTTGCCCGTAGAGCTGAACGCTCGGCCATTGCCCTGGTACAGTCTGGCCAGACTGTCAGTCCACCAGCCCTGCGTTATCTCAACCGACTGTCGGATCTGCTGTTTGTCGCCGCCAGAGCCGCCAACGCGTCGGGACCAGGGGATGTTTTCTGGAAGTCCGGGGCTACGCGCTAAGGTTATTTTGCGGCTGCAGCCTTGAGCCTTGAGACCTCGGCCTTCGCCGCATCGCGGGCGGCATCGGTGCGGATAATACGTCCCGTAATTGAGGACAGGGCAATGGGCTGGGCACATTCACGGGTGCGCCAATCCCACCACTTTCCGGATTCTTCACAACGCTGTCCGGGCCAGATCCAAACGATGTGGATCATGAAAATCGTAAGGGTCGTTGCGACAAAAACGCCAAAGATGATCTTGGTCTGGCGCTCGATTGTTAGCTTCATAGGGTCCGTCTTGCCGTAGATTTGCGGCGCCTGTGAGACGCTCGCTTTGAAAAACAGGTAACACTTATATGGCGGCGCGCTTGCAAACCCCGCTCAAATGGTTATGCCCCCAATCGTCGAATTTGTTGCAATGCATTTTGAGGCACAAGGCAAGTCATGAAGGTGCTCGTCCCGGTAAAGCGGGTGATCGATTATAACGTCAAGGCGCGGGTCAAGGCCGACCAATCAGGCATCGACCTCGCCAATGTCAAAATGTCGATGAATCCGTTCTGCGAAATCGCAGTCGAAGAAGCTGTCCGCCAGAAGGAAAAAGGCGCCGCGACCGAAGTCGTCGCCGTTTCCATCGGTCCGGCCCAGGCGCAGGAAACTCTGCGCACGGCCCTGGCCATGGGTGCTGACCGCGCAATCCTCATCCAGACGGATGCTGATCCAGAGCCTCTGGCTGTGGCCAAGCTGCTGCAGGCGGTGATCGCTCAGGAAAATCCTGATGTGGTGATCATGGGCAAACAGGCCATCGACGGCGATAACAATGCCACGGGCCAAATGTTGTCGGCCCTGTTGGGCTGGCCCCAGGCGACCTTCGCCAATGCCATCGAACTTTCGGCGGGCAACGCCTCCGTCTGCCGTGACGTGGACGGCGGCATTCAGAATGTCGACGTGGCCCTTCCAGCCATTATCACGGCGGACCTGCGTCTCAACGAGCCACGCTATGCGTCCTTGCCCAACATCATGAAGGCCAAAAAGAAGCCCCTGGACATCACCGAGGCTGCGAGCCTTGGCGTCGACCTGGCGCCGCGCCTTTCGGTTGTAAAAGTCACTGAGCCGCCCAAGCGCGGCGGTGGGATCAAGGTCGAAACGGCCGCTGATCTGGTCAACAAACTCAAGACTGAAGCGGGGGTGCTCTAATGGCCGTGCTCGTCGTCGCTGATCACGACAATGCGTCCTTGAAGGACAACACACACAAGACGGTGACCGCCGCCCTGGCGCTTTCCAACGACGTCGACATCCTTGTGGCCGGTTCCGGTGCCAAGGGCGTTGCTGACGCCGCTGCCAAGATCGCTGGCGTTCGCAAGGTCCTGCTCGCTGAGAGCGACTCTCTTGGTCAAGGCTTGGCCGAGGCTGTCGAAGCCCTGATCGTCCCGCTGATGGCCAATTACGATGCCGTCCTTACTCCGGCGACATCGCAAGGCAAGAATTTCAGCCCGCGCATCGCCGCCAAGCTGGACGTTGCCCAGATTTCGGAAATCGTTGAAGTCATCGATGCCTCGACCTTTGTCCGGCCGATCTACGCCGGCAATGCGCTCGAGACCGTCAAGTCTTCAGACGGGAAGAAGGTCATCACTGTCCGCGCCACGGCCTTCAAGGCAGCAGGCGAAGGCGGTTCCGCAGCGGTTGACTCCATCGATGCTGGCCCAGGGGCTGGTAAGACAACCTTTGTTAGCCAGCAGTTGGTCAAGTCGGCCCGCCCGGAGCTGACCGCAGCCAAGATTGTCGTCTCTGGCGGTCGCGCCATGGGTTCGGCAGAGGAATTCCAGCGGGTCATCGACCCCCTGGCCGACAAACTGGGTGCCGCGGTCGGCGCTTCACGCGCTGCCGTCGATGCCGGCTATGCCCCCAACGACTATCAGGTTGGTCAGACCGGCAAGGTTGTGGCACCTGAGCTCTATGTCGCCATTGGTATTTCCGGTGCCATCCAGCATCTGGCCGGCATGAAGGACTCTAAGATCATTGTCGCCATTAATAAGGACGGCGATGCGCCGATCTTCCAAGTGGCCGATTATGGTCTAGTGGCCGACTACAAGTCCGCCGTACCAGAACTGATGGACGCCCTGACCGCCGCCGGCGTCTAAGGTTTCCACATCTGAATTCGAGAGCCGGGTCCATTGGCCCGGCTCTTTTTTTGCCTGATCATCACCGACAACGCGGCGCCCAAGCCACAGTTCTGACCCGCCATTCCGCTGCGTTGCAGCAAATCCTTGGCGACTGGCCCTCCAGCTATGTTAGAGAACTGTCATAGGCGACGAGCTGGGTCGCTCTCTTGAGGCTTAAGGCGCATGGTTGATATCCGTTCGGTCGGCATTGTCGGCGCAGGTCAAATGGGCTCTGGTATTGCCCATGTGGTGGCGCTTGGTGGGTATGACGTCCACCTGCATGATGTCAGCGCAGACAGGATCGAAGCCGGTCTGAAACAAATTGAGCGCAATATGAGCCGCCAGGTCGTGCGCGGTATCATCACGCAAGAGGCCATGGACGGCGGCATAGCGCGCATCAAAGCGGCCCCGGAACTCCAGACCCTCGGGAATACTGATCTTGCGATCGAGGCGGCGACCGAGAACGAAGAGGTCAAGAAGTCGATCTTCAAGGCCCTCACACCCTATCTCAAGCCAGAAACCATTCTGGCCTCAAACACCTCGTCTATTTCGATCACCCGCCTCGCCGCAGCCTCTGATCGTCCCGATCGGTTCATCGGCCTGCACTTCATGAACCCCGTGCCGCTGATGAAACTGGTGGAAATCATTCGCGGGATTGCGACGGGCGCAGCGACCTACGAGGTGGCGGTCAATTTCGCAAAGTCCCTGGGCAAGACCACCGCAAATGCCGAAGACTTTCCAGCCTTCATCGTCAACCGCGTTTTGGTGCCGATGATCAATGAAGCCATCTATACCCTCTACGAAGGCGTCGGCACGGTCGACGCGATCGACACGGCGATGAAGCTGGGTGCCAACCATCCGATGGGCCCCTTGGAGCTGGGCGACTTCATAGGTCTGGATACGGTTCTGTCGATTATGAACGTCCTGCACGAAGGGCTTGCAGACTCGAAATACCGTCCCTGCCCCCTGCTCACCAAATATGTTGAGGCTGGTTGGCTGGGTCGCAAATCCGGCCGGGGCTTTTATGACTATCGCGGCGAGACCCCAATCCCGACCCGCTAGAGCTGGGCCCGGGAGGTGAAGGCCGCTTATCGGATCGAATTAGGGTCTAAGTTTATGAATAAGCGCTGCCTATCAGGGGCAAGCGTCTAATTGGGTCGACTTGATCAGCGTCCCTAGACGATACTGACGGATGATTCGGATCGGCGAAACATGCGACGCCTAACCCTGCCTCTGCTGACGGCCAGCTATTTCATGGTGGCCATGATTGTCGCCCTGTTCATTTGGCGCAGCGGTGGTGGCTGGGGTGCGGGCGTCGCCGCCATCATTGGCACTTTGGGCCTTTGTTTTGCCTTCCACGGTCTTATTAGTCGCGCGCTTGAAACAAACGCCCTGCGCGGCGAACTCGAAGCCATTCGCGAGGCCCACCGCATTGTCATTGATCAGATGGAGCGGATGGACCGCCGGGTAGCTGACGTGGTGGAGATCACCACCGTTGACGCCCAGCGCCGATCCGAAGAACTGACCACCGAGGTCCACCTGCTGGAGGATTTGGTTCAGCGGATGAGCCAGAAGCTGGAGGAACGCCTCGCCTCGGCAACCGTGGCCGGTGCCGCCCCTCGCGAACTAGATCGGAACCATCGTCAATCGGTCGCCCTGCTGGAGACCGTGCGCCAAGCCCTGGCTGATAATCGGGTTGATCTCTACCTGCAGCCGGTCGTGAACCTGCCACAGCGGCGCACAGTGTTTTACGAAAGTTTCTCCCGCCTGCGCGATGAGAGCGGCCGGGTGATGATGCCGGCCGAATATCTGACGGTGGCTGAGCCCGAGGGTCTGGTCACGGCTATTGATAACCTGCTGTTGTTCCGTTGCGTTCAAATCGTCCGCCGTCTGGCTAAGACCGATAAGAAAATCGGAATCTTCTGCAATGTCTCCATGGGCAGCCTGGGTGATGAAACCTTCTTCCCGCAGTTCCTGGAGCTTCTGTCAGAAAACCGCGACCTGGCTGGAGCTCTGATCTTCGAGTTTGGTCAGGCCGCCTTTGACACCCGTGGATCGGTTGAAGCCCGCAATATGGGCAAGCTGGCCGATCTCGGCTTCCGCTTTAGCCTGGACAAAATCGTCGACCTGGACCTCGATTTCCAAGACCTGGCTCGTTCCGATGTGAAGTTCATCAAGATCGGCGCTCAATTCCTGCTCGACCAATTGGTAGAGACTGATGAAGGCCTGATCCTAAAGGCCATGCCGGACCTCGCCGCCCAGGACTTCTCAGCCCTGACCCAACGCTATGGTGTCGAAATCATCGTTGAAAAGGTTGAAGCCGAGCGTCAGATCGTCGACATCCTCGAACTCGAAATTGGGTATGGTCAAGGCCATCTGTTCGGCGAGCCCCGCCCAATCCGCGATGCGGTTCTGGCAGAAACCTCGCCCCCTTCAGATTTCATGCGCCCGACGACCCGCAAGCGGGTTCGACGCCGCGGTTGACCCCTGGCCTCGTGGCAGCTACCGCCCAACTATGACGACGCTGATCCCCGGACTATCCGCCCTCACTGACCACTATGATGTGGTCCTGTCCGATGTGTGGGGGGTCATACATAATGGTAGAGAGAGCTTCCCAGAGCCCTGCAGCGCATTAGCCCGTTGGGGGGCAGAGGTCGGCCCCATGGTCTTGATCTCCAACGCCCCGCGCCCAGCAACAGCGGTGACGTCCCAACTGGATGAACTGGGGGTCCCGCGCGCCACCTGGCAGGCTTTCGTCACCTCCGGGGATGCCACGCGGACCCTCCTCGCGCCTCGTGCACCGGGCCCGGCCTGGGCGATTGGTCCCGAGCGGGCCCAGACCCTTTATGAGGGCCTGAACTTAGAATTTGGCGACTTAGAAACCTCTGCCTTCATTGCCCTCACCGGCCCCTATGACGATGAGGTGGAAACGCCGGAAGATTACCGCGCGCGCTTTGAGATTGCGGTATCGCGGGGCATGCCAATGATTTGCGCCAACCCCGACATTGTCGTCCAGCGGGGCGATAGGCTGATTTATTGCGGCGGCGCTCTTGCCCAGCTCTATGAGCAAATGGGTGGCGAGGTCTTCATGGCTGGCAAACCCCACGCCCCTATCTATGACCTCTGCCTTGTGGAGGCAGAACGGCTGTTGGGCCGTCCCGTGGATCGCTCTCGGGTCCTCTGCATTGGCGATGGCTTGCCTACAGATATCAAGGGCGCCAATGACCAGGGCTTGGATGTTCTATTCATTGCAAGCGGCATTCATGGGGCCGAAGCCCTGGGCCCGGATGGCCTGAACTTGGACGCCGTCAATCAGCTGTTGAACCAAGCCGGTGCCCGGGCCAACTACGCGATGGCGGACTTGTCCTGGTAGTTTGAGGGCTTGGTGGCGCAAGGTGCCATCAGGCGGTATGAAGCGACATTACGGTGGGGGTGATGGTGCAGGGATTGTTTTTCGAGGATCTGAGTCTGGGGCAGAGCGCCCAAATGGCGAAGATCGTCACGGCCGCTGATATCGAAGCCTTTGCTGCGGTTTCAGGGGACATCAATCCAGTACACCTGGACGAGGCCTATGCCCGAACCACGCCCTTCCAGGGCCGCATTGCCCACGGCATGCTGTCAGGTGCCTATATCTCAGCGGTGATTGGCACCAAGCTGCCAGGGCCAGGGGCGATCTATCTGTCGCAGAGCTTAAAGTTCCGGCGGCCCGTAAAGATCGGCGACGCCGTGGTCGCCACCGTCACCGTCTCGGCCCTCGACGAACGTCGTGGTCATGTGACCTTCGTCACCGTTTGCCAGGTGGATGGCAAGACTGTGGTGGAAGGCGAAGCTGTCATCATGACGCCCCGCCGCACCCCTGCGGAGGGCCGCTGATCCCATGCGGATTGTGCGAAGCTGGAAGGGACTTTCTGAGGCGGACCAAGGAGCCTCGGTCGCCCTAGGTAATTTCGATGGCGTCCACCGGGGCCACCAAAGCGTCATCGCCTTGGCAAAGGCCGCCGCGCAGGCCACAGGTGCGCCCTTAGGCGTCATCAGCTTCAATCCCCACCCGCGCAGGATCTTCCAGCCGGACGCCCCAGCCTTTCGGTTGATGAACCTTGATCAGCAGGCTGAAGCCCTGGCCGAATTGGGCGTCGATATCTTCTACATCCTGCCCTTCGACCAGGAGATGGAGCACCTGAGCGATCGCCAATTTGCCCACGCCGTCCTGCATGAAGGCCTTGGCGTACGTCATGTCAGCGTCGGCTTCGACATCTCCTTTGGCAAGGGGCGGACCGGCAGCCCCCAGTCCATGGCGGCCTATGGGGCTGAGATGGGCTTTGGCGTCTCAATCGCTGAGCCGGCGGGGCCCGTGGGATCAAAATACTCCTCGACGTCTATCCGCACCGCTTTGCGCGACGGCCGGCCAGAGGACGCCGCCGATATTCTGGGCCGTCCCTTCTCCATCCGTGGCTCCGTCGAGCGCGGCCGCCAGCTGGGCCGCACCATTGGCTTTCCCACCGCCAATGTGGCCCTCGCCGACTATGTCAGCCCAAGGTTTGGCGTCTACGCCACCCGGACCCGCCTGTCCGATGGCCGCGAGATCCCAGGCGTCGCCAATATCGGCGTCAACCCGACCATTGAGGGCGAAATCGCCCCGCGCCTTGAGGTCTGGCTCTTCGACTTCAACGAAGACATCTATGATCAGGTGATCGAGACCGACCTGGTGGCCTTCCTGCGGGACGAAGCCAAGTTCGACGGCCTGGAAACCATGACCGCCCAGATCCATAGGGATGCTGATGAGGCGCGACGGATATTGAGGGAATGATCAGCGGATACCACAGTCACGGACATCACCTGTAAAGGCTTCTGTTCCCGCTTCGCCTCTGCTACAGCCCCTGAATGATTTTGGTTCGGATAGATCAGCGAATTCGCCGCCCGGTGTGACGCCGTCGGACCTTGTTCCAGCGCACGCCGGGTTGCCCGCACCCCCTTCTCCGAGACCAGTTGGAAAGTCCCATGGCCGACGACGCTGACAAGCCCTCACGCGATTACCGCGAAACCGTATTCCTTCCCGACACCCCTTTCCCCATGCGCGCAGGCTTGCCGCAGAAGGAGCCCGAGACCCTGGCGCGCTGGGAGGCGAGCGATCTCTACAATGCCATCCGTAAGGATCGGCAGGCCCAGGGCGCGCCCCTGTTCGTCCTGCATGACGGTCCGCCCTATGCCAATGGGGCCATCCATATTGGCCATGCCCTGCAAAAAACCCTGAAGGACTTCGTGGTCCGCTCGCGGTTCGCCCTGGGCTATGACGTGGACTATGTCCCCGGCTGGGACTGTCACGGCCTGCCCATTGAGTGGAAGATCGAGGAAGAACTGCGAGCCAAGGGCCGCCGTAAGGACGAGGTCTCAAAGGCCGAGTTTCGCACCCTCTGCCGGACCTATGCCGACAAATGGATCGGCGTGCAGATGGAAGGTTTTAAGCGCCTGGGGATCCTCGGTGACTGGGCCAATCGTTACGTGACCATGGACTATGGCAGCGAGGCGGCCATTGTCGCTGAGTTCCACAAGTTCATGATGACCGGTCAGCTCTATCGCGGGTCCAAGCCCGTAATGTGGAGCCCGGTAGAACGCACCGCCCTGGCTGATGCTGAGGTGGAATATCACGACCACAATAGCCCAACCGTCTGGGTGAAGTTCCCCGTGGTCGAGGGCCCCAATGAGGCCAGCGTGGTGATCTGGACCACCACGCCTTGGACCATCCCGGCCAACCGGGCGATCAGCTTTTCGGAAAAGATCAGCTATGGCCTCTACGAAGTCTCGGCCATGGAGACCGGCCTGGAGTTCGAACCCTGGGCCAAGGCCGGTGATCGCCTGATCGTCGCCGATAAGCTGGCCGACGATGTGGCGAAATCCGCAAAGATCTCTGCCTGGGCTCGCCTCGACGCCGTCGATCCTGCGGGCATGGTCTGTGCACACCCCTTGGCATCCTTTGATCCCTATTACGGCTTTAAGGTTCCGTTGCTCGAGGGCGACCATGTGACCGATGACGCCGGCACCGGCTTTGTCCACACCGCCCCCGGCCATGGCCAGGACGACTATCTCATCTGGCTAAAGCGCCGGGCCGATCTGGAAGCCCTGGGCGTTGATCCTGCCATCCCCGACACCGTAGACCCCGATGGGGTCTATTACCCCCATGTGGCCCTGTTTGCGGGGCTCAAGGTGCTGGAAACCGAGGGCAAGAAATCAGGCAAGTTCGGACCGGCCAATCCGGCGGTTATGGACAAGCTGATCGAGGCTGGGAACCTGCTCGCCCGGGGACGGACCGAACATTCCTATCCTCACTCCTGGCGGTCCAAGGCACCAGTCATCTTCCGCAATACGCCCCAGTGGTTCATTCGCATGGACCAGCCCATCGACACCCCCATGCATGGGGGCAAGACCCTACGCGAGACGGCACTGGCTGCCATTGCCGCCACGGCCTTCTATCCCGAGGCCGGCCGCAATCGTATCCGCTCCATGGTCGATAGCCGCCCCGACTGGCTGATCAGCCGGCAAAGGGCCTGGGGGGCACCCCTCGCCATGTTCGTCGACAAGACCACCGGCCAGCCCCTGCTGGACGCGGCCGTCAATGACCGGATCATCGACCTGATCGCCAAGGAAGGTGCCGACGCCTGGTTTGCCCGGCCGGTTTCTGACTTCCTCGGGGACCACGACCCAGAGGCCTATGAAAAGATCGAGGACATTCTCGATGTCTGGTTCGACTCAGGCTCCACCCACGCCTTCACTCTGGAAAACCGCGCCAATAGCCATTGGCCCGCTGACCTTTATCTGGAAGGCTCCGACCAGCACCGAGGCTGGTTCCAGTCGAGCCTGCTGGAAAGCTCAGGCACCCGGGGCCGGGCCCCCTATAATGCTGTCCTGACCCATGGTTTCACCATGGATGAGAACGGCGAGAAAATGTCCAAGTCCAAGGGCAATGTCCTAGACCCCGCCACCGTCATCAAGGAAAGCGGTGCCGAAATCATCCGTCTCTGGGTGGCCATGGTCGATTATTCCGATGACCAGCGGATCGGCAAGACCATCCTCAACACCACCACCGACGCCTATCGTAAGCTGCGCAATACCGTGCGCTATCTGTTGGGGGCCTTGGCTGGGTTTGACGCCTCAGAGCACGTCGCCCTTGAGGACATGCCGCCCCTGGAGCGGTTCATCCTGCACCGCCTGCATGAACTCGATAGCCAGGTCCGCACGGCCTATGACGCCTTCCTATTCCAGGATGTCATTCGCCCCCTGACCGAATTCTGCCAGAACGAGCTGTCGTCTCTGTTCTTCGACATTCGCAGAGACGCCCTCTATTGCGATCAGCCAACCTCGCTGAAGCGGCGTGCAGCCCGGAGCGTGATGAACGCCGTCTTCGAGCGGCTGACCATTTGGCTCTCGCCCCTCATCCCCTTCACCATGGAAGAGGCCTGGCTGACGCGCTTCCCCGATGCCGGGTCAAACTGCCTGCGCACCTTCCCAGAGACCCCGGCGGCGTGGGCCAACCCCTCAGAGGCCGAACGGTGGGCAAAAATCCAGACCGTCACCTCTGTGGTCACTGGTGCCCTGGAAATCGAGCGCCGAGAAAAGCGCATGGGCGCGGCCTTGGAAGCCGCCCCCCGGGTCCACATCAGCCAGGAAGGCCTTCTGGCAGCCTTCGCTGGGCTTGACCCCGCAGAGGTCTTCCGGACCAGCCAGGCGACATTGGTTACCGGGGACGGGCCCCAGACCGCCTTCCGTTTGGCAGACTCCCCTGGCGTCGCCGTTGAGCCCCTGCGGGCCGAAGGCAGCAAGTGCGCACGGTCCTGGCGGATTCTTCCAGAGGTCGGACAAGACGCCCGCTATCCGGACCTATCCTTGCGGGACGCCGAGGCCGTCGCGGCTTGGGATGCCACCCATGGCTAGACCCGCAGTCTTCACAGGATTGGGCGGACTGGGCTTCATACTATCAGCCGCTATCATCGCCGCTGACCAAGCCACCAAGACCTTGTTCCTCAAGCTCGGCTTGCTGGAGGGTATGTCTCGCCCCCTCCTTGGGCCCTTCAAGCTGACCATGGTCTGGAACCAAGGGATCAGCTTCAGCCTGCTGACGGCGCAGAGCGATCTGGCACGCTGGGCCCTGACCCTTTTTGCCGTCGGCGTAGCGGTCTTTTTGGGGACGCTCCTGCGCAAGGCAGAACGTGGTCTGCAGACTGTTGGCCTGGGACTGGTCATGGGGGGTGCACTCGGCAACGCCATTGACCGCATTCGATTCGGTGCCGTCGTAGATTTCTTTGACGCGACGGGTCTGATGTTCCCCTGGATCTTCAATCTTGCCGACAGCGCCATCAGCATCGGTGTGGTCTTTTTGCTCCTGGATTCACTGCTGCAGAAACCTGACGCTGCGGTCGCGGGCTGACGTTATGTTCGAAAGCGTTGGCGGCGGCCATGGATTGCGCTATCCCATCAGCTTCCCGGCCGGGGGCGGTCAAATGGAGCTATTGTGTTCATGCGTCTGAACCAAGTGATCATCGCCACCGCCTTGATGGGCGCCGTCAGTCTGGCTGGGTGCGCAGGGGGAAAAGAAGCCCTCGGCATGGCCAAGGTTGTCCCTGACGAATTCCGCGTCGTCTCAAAGGCACCCCTCGTCGTGCCGCCAGATTATGCCCTGCGCCCACCCGCGCCCGGCGAACCACGCCCGCAGGAACTGCAGCCAGAAAGTGCCGCGCGCACCGCCCTATTGGGTCGTCGCCAGTCGGAGGACCGTTCCGGGGGCGAAGCACTGCTGGTGACCAAGGCTGGTGCCGACAAAGCCGATCCTCTGATCCGTTTCGTGGTTGATGACGAAAACGGCGATATTGCCCATAAGGACAAGTCCTTCGCAGACAAGGTTATGTTCTGGAAAAAGAGCGATGTGGCACCGGTCATTTCCGCCTCCAACGGTGACAATGTGCCTGCGCCGCTGGACCCCGCTACGGAAGCGGCCAAGATCAAGGCTTTGATCGGCGAGAAACCCGTGATCATCGCTCGAGAAAAGTCGACACGGTTCAAGCTTCCCGGGCTCTAAAGTCAAGGCTAGTCCTCGCCTGGGGTCTTCACCACAAAACCGGCCGCTCTTAAGCGGTCGAGCACGCCCCCTTGGGACAGCAGTGGGCGTAATTGAACCACCGCTATGGCATGACCAGGGGCCTTCAGAGCGGAGGTAATGTCGGCGACCATGTCGGCCTTAACTCGGGCGTCGAAGGCGAGGGCACCCGGTGTCGCCGCCAGACATCGCTCATAGGTTCGCTCTGCAGCCAAGGCGTTGAGCACGTCCCCCCTTGCCCAGGCCTGTGACGCGGCAAGTACAGCGCCGGGGCCATTTTCGACGTCTTGCATGGCTTCATCTAGACAGGTCTGGCCAGCAGCGAAAGGCGTGTGGGTGATGGATGACAGGAGGGGCCCTAGATCATAGGACCTCTGCACAACCCGCACATGGCTACGTTTTGCCAAATAGGTAATCAGCTTGGTCGGGTCGGTGGTCGTTAGGCTATTGCGATCCCTATCGTCATTGATCAGGGTGAGCCCCGCCGCGAGGGGATGACGGATCTTATAGTGGTCGGCAGGCTGGCCCAGGCGAGATCGCGCTGCGATAAAGCGCAGCCTGGCAGCCCCCTCCAGACTGTCTTCGAAGGGCTTTGAAGACTTAAGACGCAGGTAGCTAAACGCCGCGCCAGGCGCACCTGCCAGATGCACCTTCAGGCCATTGAACGGCAAGATGACCTGGGACGCCCCCTGAAGTCGCTTGTCGAAAATAACGGTATCCCAGGCCTGATGTTTGGGGGCGATGGAGGGTGTCCCCAGGATATAGACCGTCGTGTCGTCATCCATGACCCGCCACCAGGCTGGGCCCGGCAATCGCCCCGTGACCACAAGCTCGTCGACCAGTGTGGCGTCGGGGTCGATGGGCTGCAGGTTCACCTGAGCTAGGGCGGCGGACGCCAGGCTCAAGGCCATTGCTGCACCGGTCATAAGAACTGTCCAGGTCATGGGCCAGGGGATCCTCTCGATGCCGCGCGTCGCCGGGTTGGAATCGTCCTATAGTGCCTGGAAAGTCGGACACACCATGCCCATTCGTCGCCTCCCCGCAGAAACCGTCAACCGCATCGCAGCGGGCGAAGTGGTGGAACGCCCTGCCAGCGCGGTCAAGGAACTGGTGGAGAATGCCCTGGATGCCGAAGCGCGTCAGGTAGAGGTTCAGGCTGACGGCGGCGGACTTTCCCGTATCCTGGTGGCCGACGATGGTGCGGGATTGGGGCCAGAGGACTTGCCGCTGGCGATCGAGCGTCACGCCACCTCCAAGCTTGGCCCAGATGCGGCCGGCGATTACGATCTGCTCAACATCTTCACCCTGGGCTTTCGCGGAGAAGCCCTGCCCTCCATCGGGTCTGTTGCCCGGCTCAGCATAGCCTCCCGAGCTCGGGGAGTAGCAGATGCCTATGCGATTCAGGTCGACGGCGGCGCTGTATCAGGGGTGACACCCGCAGCCTTTCCAGGACCTCATGGCGCACGGGTCGAGGTCCGAGACCTGTTCTATGCGACCCCCGCACGCCTGAAGTTCATGAAGTCGGAGCGGACGGAATCCCAGGCCATTGTCGAAGAGATCAAACGCCAAGCCATGGCCCATGAGGACGTGGCCTTCAGCCTCGACATTGATGGGCGCCGCATCCTACGCCTGCCTGCCGAGGTCAAGGGCCCTGACGGTCGGCTGGCCCGCCTATCGGCGATCATGGGTCGTGAGTTCTCAGACAACGCCCTGGCCATAGACTATGTCCGCGATGGAATCGCCCTGACAGGCTTTGCGGGCCTGCCCACCCTGAATCGGGGCAATGCCGCCCACCAGTACCTGTTCGTCAATGGCAGGCCTGTGCGCGACCGTCTGCTCCAGGGTGCTCTGCGTGGGGCCTATGCTGACTTCTTGGCCCGGGATCGCCATCCCTTGGTTGCCCTCTACATCGATCTCGATGCCAATCAGGTGGACGTCAATGTGCACCCGGCCAAGGCGGAGGTGCGGTTCCGCGATCCCGCCTTGGTTAGAGGCCTGATTGTCGGGGGCTTGCGCCATACCCTTGCAGGGGCGGGCCATAGGGCCTCGACCTCTGTCGCCGATGACGTCCTCTCCCATGCGAGGCCAGGTTATGGCTTTGCGCCCCAAGGCCCCTCGCCGCAGGGTTTTTCCACCTACGCCA
Source organism: uncultured Alphaproteobacteria bacterium (assembly GCA_937920085.1). Taxonomy (GTDB): domain Bacteria; phylum Pseudomonadota; class Alphaproteobacteria; order Caulobacterales; family Caulobacteraceae; genus Phenylobacterium. The sequence continues at coordinate 121,953 of CALETE010000011.1, forward strand.
TGGGTGGCTGGCAGCCTGTTACGCCCCAGGGCCGAGCCCCCGACCTTCCAGGTCTAAGCGACGTATCTGGCCGGACAGAACCTATCCCCAGTGGCTTTGCCGAAGCCGGCACCCCGACCCCATTCGATCCCATCGACTTCCCACTGGGTGCGGCCCGCGCCCAGGTCCATGAGACCTATATCGTCGCCCAGACACGGGATGGCATGATCCTGGTTGATCAACATGCGGCCCATGAGCGACTGGTCTATGAGCGTATGAAGTCGGAAATGGAGCGGGGCGGGGTCGCTCGCCAAGTGCTGCTTCTGCCCGAGGTGGTCGAGCTAGACCCGGCTGACGCCGAGCGGGTGGCTGACCGCGCCGAGGAACTGGCGGCCCTAGGTCTGATCGTCGAACCCTTCGGCCCAGGTGCCCTCCTGGTCCGCGAAACCCCCGCCCTGCTGGGCGACACCGATGTCCGAGGTCTGATCCGCGACATTGCCGACGACCTGGCCGAGAATGGCCAAGCCCTCGCCCTCAAAGAGCGTCTGCAGGAGGTCTGCTCCACCATGGCCTGTCACGGTTCGGTAAGGGCCGGGCGCAGGCTGACGGCCACGGAAATGAACGCCCTGCTGCGGGAGATGGAGGCCACCCCGCACTCCGGGCAATGCAACCATGGCCGCCCGACCTATGTGGAGCTCAAGCTCGCCGACATTGAGCGCCTATTTGGCCGTCGCTAGGTCAGAGCGTTTTCCGCGTAGGCGATCATGGCGAGCCCCAGATACTCCGTCAGGCCTGGGGCGCGGCCTTCGTAACGCGCCCGAAATTCCGGATGGTCTGCATAGAGCCCAGCAAGGCCGATAAAGGCGTCTCGATTTGGAGGGCGCTTCCACGCGCGGGCGACCCAGGCGTGGAGCCGGCCAGCAATCGCCCGGGCGGCTTCAGAGTCGGCGGGCAGGCCCTGGGCTAGAGCCCTGGCCATATCTGCTTCTATCTCATCGACTTCGCCCTGGGACGCCGCATAGTCAGAGGCACCCCAATCCTTCATCTTGGCCTTTGAGGCGGCGATCTCGGCCTTGATCCCCTCGCCATAGCGCGCTTCCAGCCAGGATTCGTGCTCGGCCTGCTTTTTGGGGTCGAAGCCCTGATGGATTTGTCTATCTGTCATAGCCGCGCGTCCTGCCGTCAGGTTGAGGGTCAAGGCCGAAAGACGAGAAAATGCACACGGGCGGCTCCGTAGTCGCGAACATCTAAAGCCTCAAAGCCCTCGACCTGGAAATCAGGTTCCGCAACTCCGCGCTCAAACACGATGATTGCCTCTGGCTCCAGCCAGCCGCCATCGGCCAGGCAACGCAGGGCCTTCTCGCCAAGACCTTTTGAATAGGGCGGGTCCAGAAAGACCATGTTGAATACCGGACCATCGGCTGCAGGCTTTGGTCCTAGGTTTGTGGCGTCCCGGCGATGGACCCTCGTCTGGCCAAAGAGGCTGAAGGCATCGACATTTTCCCGAATAGCACCGCGGGCGGCCTCGTCAGTTTCGACGAACAAGCAGAAGGCCGCGCCCCGCGACAGGGCCTCAAAGCCCAGGGCACCCGATCCTGCAAACACATCCATCACCCGCGCGCCATCCAGGTTCGGCCCCCAGGCGGCGTGTTCCAGTATGTTGAAAATGGCCTGCCGAGCCCGGTCAGATGTGGGGCGGGTGGCCGAACCCTCAGGCGTAGAAAGGGCCTTGCCCTTCAGGGCCCCTGAAACAATGCGCATGTCAGAACTCGCAAATCACCGGTCAGCCTCGCTTTGGACCGCCCTTAGGCGGGGGGCCCGAGCGGCGGGCGGGCGCGCCCTTGGCCGGCGTAGCTGAGGCGGCTCGCCCCCCGGGTTTTGAGGTCGATGGACGCGCTGATCCCGGACCCTTGGGCCCCTCCCCCGTCCGATTGCGCCCGATCACGGCGGGGCCAGGCTTGGAGGGGCGCGACTTGGTGGGATGGCTGGTCTTGGGTTTGGCCTTGGCCCAGCCTGCCTTGTATTCTTTTTTGACAGGGACGACCGGCAAGGACGGATCGCGCAAGGAGACCGTCTTGGCCCCAGGCCCCGTCCTGCGCTGTGAGCCCACAGGCAAGGGTGCTGATCGCCACTGAGTCTTATCACCTACGGGCAGGTTCTCCGGGTCGATATAGGCGGCCAATTGCTCTCGGATGACTCGCGGCCCAACTTCTTCCACCGCGCCGACCGGCAAGGTGGCCAGGGCATAGGGGCCATAGGACAAACGGATCAGACGATTGACCTTCAGGCCAAGGGATTCGAGCACCCGCCGCACTTCGCGGTTTTTACCCTCGGCCAGGGTCAGGGTAATCCAGAGGTTCGATCCGCTCGGACCATCCTTGGCCTTGTCGAGAATAGCCTCGATAGCCCCATAGCGGACGCCCTCAATGGTGACGCCGTCCTTCAAACGGTCCAGGCGTTCTTGGGTGACCCGGCCGTGAGCTCGGGCGCGATAGCGTCGAATCAAGGCGGTCGCCGGGAGCTCAAGAGCCCGAGCCAGACCTCCGTCATTGGTCAGTAGCAGTAGACCTTCGGTATTGAGGTCGAGACGGCCGATGGAAATCAGCCTGGGTAGACCCGGCGGCAGGGCGTCAAAAACCGTTGGTCGACCCTGAGGGTCGCTGTGGCTGGTCATCAGCCCCACGGGCTTATGGTAGCGAAACAGCCGAGTCGGCTCTGCATCGGCCACCACCTCTCCGTCGAGGGTGACAATGTCGTTGGGCCCGACCTTGACCGCCGGCGTGGTGAGAACCCGACCATTGAGCGCCACGCGACCAGCCTCGATCAGGCGCTCCACTTCGCGACGAGAGGCGACCCCGGCCCTGGCAAGGGACTTGGCAATGCGCTCGCCGCCTGCTTCAGGGGATTGACCCGCAGGCGCGTCGGGGGTTCGTAGGGGATCGTGGACCATGATCAACTCACCATGCGCATCGCCCTGCAAGCGGCGCAAGACGCCGCAGCAAATGGCGAGGCACCTATTGGGGCCGTTGTGGTCGATCCGACCACAGGAGATATCGTCTCTATAGGGTCAAATCGGTCGATTACCGACCATGATCCGACGGCCCACGCAGAAATAGTTGCCCTAAGGCTGGCGGCGCAGAAGTTGGGCAATTACCGACTGACCGATCTGACCCTGGTGGTGACCCTCGAACCCTGCGCCATGTGCGCTGGGGCGATCAGCCACGCCCGGATCGGCAGACTGGTCTTTGGCGCAGAAGACCCCAAGGGGGGTGCCGTCGTGAACGGTCCGAAGTTTTTCGAACACGCCACCTGTCACTGGCGCCCCACCGTTGAAGGCGGTGTCCTGGCCGAAGAAAGCTCAAACCTGCTGAAGAGCTTCTTCCGCGCCCGCCGCAAGTCCTCCTAGACCAGGGCCCGCTGATAGAGGGCCAGAAGTTCGCCCCAGGCCTTTTCGGCAGCGACCTGATTGTAGATGGCCGAGCCCGGTACGCACCAGCCGTGCAGGGCGTCCGAATAGACCTCGATTTTTGCCACGCCATTGACCGCAGCGAAGGCAGCCTTGAGACTATCCTTTGCCGTTGGCTGAGCCTTATCGTCATTGGAGGCTATGCCGAAATAGCACTGGGCCTTAATCTTGGGGACCAGCAGGTGGGGACTATCGGCCTTGTCGGTAACCAAGCCACCACCGTGGAAAGATCCCGCAGCACCAATCCGCGCCGGCAGGGCGGCAGAGGTCTGCAAGGTCATGGGCCCACCCATGCAATAGCCCTGCACACCGGCCTTAGCCTTTTTGTTGGTGACCTTTTGTGCGTCCAGAAAACCAAGGAAGGCGACAGAGTCCCTCATCACGGCCTCGGGGATCAGAGGTGCCCTGATGATGGCCAGCTTGGCGCGGTCATCAGCATTTCCGAAATCAAAGGGTCCAGTAAAAACCGGCGCCGGCCGCGACCGGTAAAAAGGATTTGGCACCAGAACAACATAGCCAGAGGCCGCCAGACGTCTGGCCATGTCGCGGAAGGCTGGACGCAGACCCAAGGCGTCGGGCCAGATCAGGACGGCGGGCCACCTGCCCTTACCTGCCGGGTGAAAGAGGGCGGCATCGCAATTGCCGTCGTCGGTCTTGATGAGGACGTCGGTCTCGACCACATCTGCGGCCTTGGCCTCGCCTGCCATAGCGACCACTGTGGTCGCACCGGTCAGGGCCGTAAAATCGCGACGGGAAAAATTCGGGGCGCTTAGATCGTCGGCAGCCATGACGCTGTCTCCTGTTTGGCGGAAGTTCATGGACTATTACCCAGTCGCCGCTCGCCAGCAACTGCGCCGTGGGGCCTCTGGCGCGACCTCGATCTCGGGTGTAACCAGGACGGGTAAAAGCACGAGAGAATCATCCATGTTGTTCCAGCGCTCTGCCGTTATGGCTCTGACCATCACCCTTGCAGCCGCCGCGGCCCACGCCCAACCCGCCGCACCGCAGATCATCCGTGGAGCCGTCACAGCGGCGTCAGCCGATGCCCTGACCATCAAGGGCAAGGATGGCAAGCCCATTACGGTGACCATGGTCAAGGGCTGGACCGTCGCCCTCATGAAGCCCATCACGGTGGACGCCATCCAACCCGGCAGTTTCATCGGCACGTCCGAAATGCCCCAGGCCGACGGCAATGGTAAATCCCTTGAGGTTCATGTCTTCCCCCCCGGCGTGAAGATGGGCGAAGGTCACTATGACTGGAACCTGAAAAAGGGCTCCATGATGACGAACGGGACCGTGGGCAAGGTGGTCAAGGGCAAGAACGGCCAGGAGCTAGACGTGGCCTACTCCTATGGCACGCGACATATTGTCGTGCCCAAGAAGGTCCCGATCGTTCAGATCACAGCTGGTGACCGGTCCATGATCAAGCCGGGCGCAAAGGTGTTCCTGATCGCTCAGTCCACCGCAGCCGGTCTGATCAGCAATTCCGTCTCCACCGGCGAAGGTGGCAAGGCACCGCCTATGTAGGTCGATGCCTTAGGCTAATCTGGCGGTCATGGCCGCTAGGGCAGCCTTGGTGTCTGCCTTGAAGCCCTGGGCCTCGAGGGCTTCGCACAGAGCCGTCAGGCAAAGCCGCACGTGCCATGGGGTCGCTGAGGCCCCCATGAGGCCGATGCGCCAGACCTTCCCCTTAAGTGGACCGAGGCCCGCACCGAGTTCTAAGTCCCACTTCTCAAGGACATAGGCTCGGACCGCGGCCTCATCAACGCCCTCGGGAACCAGTATGGTGTTGAGCTGTGGAAGGCGGTGCTGTGGGGCCACAAGGAACTTGAGACCTGCGGCTTCGATCCCGGCGGCAAGGGCCTCATGGCTGCGAGCATGACGGACCTGGACGGCCTGCTGGCCCTCTTCGAACAGGGCGACAAGGCACTCATGCAAGCCATAGAGGGCATTGATCGGAGCCGTGTGGTGATAGGTGCGGCCACCGTCACCGCCCCAATAGCTCATCAGCAGATTGAAGTCGCAGAGCCAGTTCCGCACCTTGGTCTTGCGCGCGGTGATGGCGGCCTGGGCGCGCTTGGATAAGGCAATGGGTGAAAGGCCTGGAGGGGCCGAAAGACACTTCTGGGTGCCGGAATAGACTGCGTCAGCATCCCAAGCTGCCACATCCACAGGGATACCGCCCAGGGAGGTCACACAATCAACAATGGACAGTGCCCCATATTTCCGAGCCAGGGCGCAAAGTGTGGCAGCATCCGAGCGGACACCGGTGGAGGTTTCAGCGTGGACAAAGGCTAGGACCTTGACCGGACCTGCTGCCTTCAGGGCTTCCTCAACCACGGCCGGGTCAACCGGCAGACCCCAGTCGAACTCGACCTTGGTGACCTCTGCGCCGGCTCGATCGGCCATATCGGCCATACGGCCACCAAACGCCCCATTCACAGCGATCACCGCCCGTTCGCCCGGTTCCAGCAGGTTCATAATGGCGGCTTCCATCCCCGCCGTCCCCGGTGCCGGTAGGGGCACGCAGGCATGATCAGGGGCGTTGAACAGACGGGCCAGGGCGGCCTTGATCTCTTCCATCAGGGCCTGGAACTGCGGGTCCAGGTGGCCGATGGTCGGGCGCGCCAGGGCGGCCAGCACCCGGGGGCTGACGTCCGAAGGACCGGGCCCCATCAGGATACGGCGCGGTGGCTGGAAGCTTTGCATGATCAGTCCTATGGAAAACAGCGGCTCTGAAAGTTGCGCCCCTTCTCCCTTCGCAGCCGTCGAAAGACAAGGGGCCTACGGTTGGTTTAGCGGAGTATGCGCGCCTCGATCTGCGCCCTGCGGCGAGAATCAACGCCAAGTACGCCAGACAGATAAGCATCGAAGGAACCAGAGGTCGCCGCGATCTGGGCAAAGGCGGCATCCAAATAAGACTCATGAACGCTAACGGCGACCTTTAGGGCGTCTTCGCTTACCTCCTTGCCGGCGGTATTGCGGATCCAGGGGCCGAGGAAGTCGATCCGCTTCTGCATGCGGCCTTCGTGATTGGTCGCCAGGAAATCAGCACGGATATCGTCAGCATGAACGCCAGCTAGGTGATGGGTCAGAGCGCAGATCATGCCGGTGCGGTCCTTGCCTGCGGAACAATGCACCAGGATTGCGCCCTCAGAGTCTGCCAAGACCTGAAAATACCTTGAGAACAGGTCTACATATCGGGGGTCATAGGGGGTCGCCCGGTAGAAGCTGAGGGAGTCCTCGCGGAACCAGTCGGCGTCGACCACGTGGCTGGCAGCCATAAGATGGGACCAGTCGCTGCCTTCAGGCTCGTGGTCATTTTCCACCACATGGGCGTCGAAATCGGTCCAGCGACGGGAAGGCTCCCTTTGACGCTCCATGGGCCGGCGAAGGTCGACGATAGCCTTGACCCCAAGCTGACCCAACACCTCGATATCTTCGTCCGAGGCATAGGCATGATTGGCAGACCGGAACAGGATCCCACGCTTCAGCCCCCGACCACAGACGGTGTCATAGCCGCCGAAGTCGCGGAAGTTTTCGATGGTTTCAATATGCGGCGTCATCAGATCGACCTAGCGGAAGGGGGGCTCATCAAAGCTGCGGAGCTTGCGGGAGTGCAGCTTGTTCCCCTCCTTGCGCAGAAGGTCCATGGTCGCCAGACCGATCTGCAGGTGCTGGCCGATGGCCCGTTCATAAAAGGCATTGGCCTGACCCGGCAGTTTGATCTCGCCGTGGAGGGGCTTGTCGGAAACGCACAGCAGGGTGCCGTAGGGCACGCGGAATCGATAGCCCTGGGCGGCGATGGTGGCGCTTTCCATATCGATGGCCACGGCCCGGGATTGGTTAAACCGCAGGGCGCTGGAGGAATAGCGCAGCTCCCAGTTCCGGTCGTCGGTTGTGACCACCGTGCCGGTGCGCAGGCGCCGCTTGAGAAGGTCGCCAGACTCGCCGGTGATGAGTTCCGCAGCCCTTCCCATGGCAACCTGAATCTCGGCGATGGGGGGAATAGGAATCTCTGGGGGCAGGACACCGTCCAAGACGTGATCATCGCGCAAATAGGCATGGGCGAGGACATAGTCGCCAATGGTCTGAGACCCGCGCAACCCGCCGCAATGCCCAATCATCAGCCAGGCCTGTGGCCGCAGGACGGCGAGGTGGTCGGTAATGGTCTTTGCGTTAGACGGGCCGACCCCGATATTGACCAGGGTCACCCCCCGACGCCCCTCAGCCATCAGGTGATAGGCGGGCATCTGATGCTTGCGCCAGGTCCCCTCGGCAATAGCCTGCTCTGGATTAGGGGTATCCTTAGTCACCACCACCCGACCCGCGGCCGAAAGGGCCGTATAGGGACTGTCCGGGGCCTTGAGCTGCTCACAGGCCCAATGAACGAACTCATCCACATAGCGGTGATAGTTGGTAAAGAGGATGAACTGCTGAACGTGCTCAGCTGGCGCGCCGGTGTAATGGGTCAGGCGGGCCAGGGAGAAGTCGGTGCGCAGCCCATCGAACAGGGCCAGGGGGCGGGCCTGCTCCAGGGTCGGCGCATTGAAACCATCTGCCACCTCGTCGCCGATGAAGGCGAGTTCTGTGGTCGGGAAGTGCCGGGCGATTTCAGAGGACCCCACATCGGCCATGGCCAGATCAACTGCGCCGTCCAGCACATAGGGAAATGGGATTTCCTGGCTCGAACGCGCGACCTCAATCTGCACATCAAAATCCGAGAGGATCAGGCTGATCTGCTCGATCAGATAATCCTTGAAATGATCTGGGCGTGTAACGGTAACGGCATAGCTGCCAGGGGAAGCCAGTCTGGCAAAGGCGCGGGATAATCTGGGATGAACCTGCCCCGGCGCCCAGTGCAGGCGAAGCTCGGGATAGGTAAAGGCACCACCGGTGCGAAGGGCCGGATCAGGCGCAGGACCGCCGGCCAGAAAGGTCTTCAGGGCGGATCGGAGGGCCTCGACCGAGGCGCGGTATTCATCGTTCAGTTGGCTCCATATCCGGAGCGCGTGGTTTTCAATTTCTTCTGTCATGGCGGATTATAGCGCACTTTTCCGCAGATTTCGAGACGCAGCCTCAACTGCGTCCCGATCTTCTCGATTTAGGAGGCGGCCTTTGCGTAAATCGCGTCCGCCTGGGTCCAGTTAAAGCTTGCCATGATCGCGTCCACATAGGCGGCAGCCTTAGCCCCATAATCCATAGAGTAGGCGTGCTCATACATGTCCATGGCCAGGATCGGCGTCGCGCCCGCCAGGGTCATGGTGTGATCAATCGCCCATTGGTTCATCAACCGGTTGTCGCGATGGCTGTAGGTTAATAGAACCCAGCCTGAGCCGCCCCCAAGCGCCTTGCCCATGGCGGAAAATTCGGCCCGCCATTTCGCCTCACTCCCGAAGTCCCGCTCAATGGCCCGGCTGAGGGCGGCACCTGGGCGGTTGGCGGCACCAAGTCCACCGAAATAGAGCTCGTGCAGGATCATAGAATTCCAGGCAATCAGCTCCTCGCGCTTCAGGCCATTGAGCAGGAAGCCAGGGGCTGTGGCCATGTCGAGCCCCGAAATCTGGGCTTCAATGGCCCCGAGACGCTTCACGGCACCCACATAGTTATTGTCGTGATGGCTGGTCAGCAGCTTTTCCGAAATGCCTGGAATGGTCTTTGGGTCAAAGGGCAAAGGCTTTGGCTGGGGCGAGAATGGGAGGGCGGCTGGCGCAGGCACATCGGCAGCATGGGCTGAGGCGGCGACGGCAGAGACAAGGGCAGCGGCACCGATCAGTTGACGGCGGTCCAAGCGGTTATTTTCCATGGAAATCTCCTTGAGGGAGGAAAACCCTATCCTTCCATCGGAGGGTTGGACAGCAGGCTATGGACGCGCCGACTGATCCCGGCGACAAATGCGTGCTGATCTCGGCTTGGGGGCCTAAATGAATCGTCGTTTCACTTCCTTTATCATCGCCGCCATGGTGCTGGGCGTCATAGCTGGCCTTGCCATGCACGCCTATTTGCCGGCCGATCAAGCCAAGGCCTGGGCCGATAGCTTAGGCATCATCACCACCGTCTTCCTGAGAATGATCAAGATGATCATTGCCCCGCTGGTCTTTGCCACCCTGGTGGCAGGTATTGCGCATATGGAAGATGCCGCCGCGGTTGGCCGCGTCGGAGTCAAGACCATGTTCTGGTTCATCTCGGCGTCGATCATTTCGCTGACGATTGGTCTGGTCATGGTTCAGTGGCTGCAACCCGGGGCTGGGATCACCCCTGATCCGACGGCGACCGCCGGCGCTTTGGCGGGCGGTGCTCAACTGACCTTCAAAGACTTCATCACCACGCACCTGGTGCCAGAATCCATCATCAAGTCGATGGCGAACAATGAAATCCTGCCCATTGTGATTTTTTCGATCTTCATCGGCACCGCCATCGCGGCGACAGAAGATCGCGCCCCGGCCATACTGAACCTGGTTGAACAGGTGTCCACCGTCATGCTCAAGGTGACGGGCTATGTGATGCTTGCGTCGCCCCTGGCGATTTTCGCGTCCCTGGCTTCGGTGATTGCCACCAAAGGCCCCAGCATTCTGGGGGCATATGCAAAGTTCATCGGCGGGTTCTATCTGTCCCTGGGCCTGCTTTGGGTCCTGCTCGCGGGGGCGCTCATTGTCGTCATCGGACCTCGGGCGCTTAAGCTTCTTGGCCTGATCCGTCAGCCTATCGTTCTGGCCTTTTCGACGGCGTCGTCAGAGGCGGCCTATCCAGGGACCCTGGAAGCCCTCCAGAAATTTGGCGTTTCCAAGAAGGTCGCCAGCTTCGTCCTGCCCCTGGGCTATTCGTTCAATCTGGACGGGTCGATGATGTATTGCACCTTCGCCACCCTGTTCATCGCCCAGATCTATGGAATTCAACTGACCCTGGCCCAACAGGTCACCATGCTGGGCCTGTTGATGATCACGTCCAAGGGCATGGCCGGTGTGCCCAAGGCCTCCATCGTCGTCATCGCCGCCACCCTGGCCTATTTCAAGCTTCCCGAGGCTGGCATCGGCATCATCCTGGCCGCAGACCAGTTGCTGGACATGGGCCGCTCGGCGACCAATGTGGTGGGCAATTCCGTGGCAAGCGCCGTGGTCGCCAGATGGGAAGGCCAGATCGAGGTTCCAGCGGAAGGAGGATAAACCCCTCTATTCCGCTAGCAGTGCGTCGGGCTGGGTGCGCTTGGACAACAGCTTATCGAACTCTGTCCAGACCCCATCAGAGCCATGCCATTGGCCCCTGGTGGCGGCCTTGGAATACTCGGTGGACCGGGCTTCAAAGAAGTTGGCGTGCTCCACCCCTGACAGCATGGATTGCAGCCAAGGGAGCGGGTTTTCCTTGGCCTGATAGACCTCGGGCAGACCAAGTTGCCTCAGGCGCCAGTCGGCGATGAAGCGGATATAGGCCTTGATGTCATCGGGGGTCATGCCCTGGATCTCACCCGCCGAGAAGGCCAGGTCGATGAACTTGTCTTCGAGGCCCACCACGGTCTTGCAGCAATCGATAATGTCGTCGGCGACCGACTTGGTGACCGCCCCGGTTTCCTTGTTGAAGGCATGGTAGAGTTTCACAATGCCTTCGCAGTGTAGGCTCTCGTCCCGGACAGACCAGGAGACGATCTGACCCATGCCCTTCATTTTGTTGTGGCGGGGGAAGTTCATCAGCATGGCAAAGCTGGCAAACAGCTGCAGGCCTTCGGTAAAGCCACCGAACATGGCCAGGGTGCGGGCAATGTCCGCATGGCTGTCGACGCCGAACTTCTGCATGTAGTCGTGCTTGTCACGCATTTCCTGGAATTCCAGGAAGGCGGTGAATTCCGAATCAGGCATGCCGATGGTTTCGAGAAGCAAGGCATAGGCGGCGATATGGATGGTCTCCATATTGGAGAACGACGCCAGCATCATCTTCACTTCGGTCGGTTTGAAGACCCGTGAATACCGCTCCATATAGTTGTCATTCACCTCGACATCGGACTGGGTGAAAAAACGGAAGATCTGGGTAAGGAGATTGCGCTCCTTGTCATTGAGCTTTGTCGCCCAATCTTTCAGGTCTTCGCCAAGCGGGACCTCTTCAGGCATCCAGTGAACTTGTTGCTGCTTCTTCCAGTACTCATAGGCCCACGGATAGCGGAAGGGCTTATAGGCGAAGGACGGTGTGAGCAGGCCAGGAAGAGTGGTCACGGGCGTAAAATCCAGCGGGTCTGAATCGGTGAGGAACAATCGAAGGAAGGTACTTTAGACATCCTTAGCCTCCAACATCTAGCGATGAGTTAACGCCACCCCCCAAGATGTTGTGAATTGATTGTCCGAGATCGTAAGCGAGAGCTCCACGAAACCCGATTGGCGCGCCGGGGAAATCGAAACGTCGACGAAGCCTTTGGCCGCCTATCGCTTTGGCTTTATCGAAAATGACAGGGCGACCATGGAATCGGTTTTGAATTCCTGTCCCCAGATGGCGTGATCGCCCTTCACTTCCCGATGGATCAGGCCAAGGGAGGTCTGCATATCGCCCTTACGCCAGCCTAAGCCCAACTGGGCGTCGCCAACCAAAGCGCTAGCATTGTCGGTGGACCAGGATCGACCCCATCCCAAGGCCTCGTCCTTCTGCATGTTTAGGCCCATGGCCCGACCGCTGGCGGCAGCGAACACATACCAGCGACCGGCGGCATCTAGGGCTGAGCCATCGTGGACCCCTAGGTGCTCCAGAGCGTTAGCGAGCGAATCTGATTTCTGGCCGAAGGTCAGAGTCGCCCCAGCCTCGGCGGTGTTACCGTGATTGGAAACACCAAATCCGGCGTGAGGGGTCAGGTCGACAGCATAGCGGCCACCCCGAAGGCTCAAAGCGGCAGGCCAGTCTCGGGTGAGCAAAACCTCATAACTGGTGCTCGCGGGATTGAGCCTGACCAGCTCGTTGGCACCAGCTTGATATCTGGGCTGACCAAAGGTGATGCGCAGGGTATCTACGGTTTCGCCGCCGACTGCGACGGTCCGGAGGCGGTAATCTTCGCGCCAGGTGATCTGCGGCGACGGGAGATTTGCAAGGTCTATGAGATGGCCAATTACGTCATCCTGTGACGCGGACTCACGATTGGCCTTCGGGGCCGTCACGACGGCATAGCGAAGATCTGGCGACAGGGCATGGCTCTGAGACGGGGGCCCGGCCAGGGCCGTCCCCGTGGAGACCCCGCTCGCACAGATCACGATGGCTATGACAGCCAACCGCCTCATTTCACCACTCCTCAGGCACGTCGCTTTAACGTGCGGTCGCCAGACACTGTCCCAATTCAAACGGTTGGCGCAATGCGAATGTGAGCGGGCATGGTTAAAAAGACCCGAATTCGGACGAGATCACCCGAATTCGGCGCTATATCAGCCTATTGGCAGGCGAGGCACTCATCATAGTCCGTGTGTTGAGACGGCGCGGCTTCCACATGGACAATGGCTTCACCGCCCGCATGGGAGGCCCGCTGCACTGATTTCGAACGCAGGTAATAGAGCGACTTGCATCCCCGCTCCCAGGCCTGCCAGTGCAACATGTGTAGGTCCCACTTATCCACATCACCCGGCAGGAAGATGTTCACCGACTGGGACTGGCAGATATCCGGGGTACGATCTGCGGCAAGTTCGATGACCCAGCGCTGATCCAGTTCAAAGGCGGTCTTGAAGACATCCTTTTCGTCTTGGGTCAGGAAGTCCAAATGCTGGACGGAGCCTTCATTCTCAAGGATGGAATCCCAGACCGGAGGGGTGTTTTTGCCTTTTTCCTCGAGAAGTCGCTCAAGGAAAACATTGCGGACCGCAAATGTGCCCGACAGGGTTTTATGGGTGTAGATATTGGCTGGGATAGGCTCAATCCCGGCGCTGGTTCCGCCACAGATAATTGAAATTGAAGCTGTCGGCGCAATGGCCAGCTTATGGCTGAACCGCTCCATGACGCCCCGCTCGGCGGCGTCTGGGCAGGGACCACGTTCTGCCGCCAGGGTGCGGGACGCTGCGTCGGTTTGGCGACGCAGGTGCTTGAACAGTCGCATATTCCAGGACTTGGCCAGGGCGCTCTCAAACGGCACGTTCTGCATTTGCAGGAAGGAGTGAAAGCCCATCAGGCCCAAGCCCACCGACCGCTCACGGGTGGCTGCATAGACGGCATTGGCCATTTCCGGCGGCGCGCGGCCAATGAAGTCCTGAAGGACATTGTCCAAGAAGCGCATGACGTCTTCGATAAAGGTGGGGTGGTCGCGCCACTCCATAAAGGTCTCTGCATTGACCGACGACAGGCAGCAAACAGCCGTCCGATCATGGCCCAGATGGTCCTTACCGGTGTGAAGCATGATTTCCGAGCACAGGTTTGACTGGCGCACGGACAGGCCCAGATCACGCTGATGCTGCGGCATGGCGCGGTTCACGGTGTCGGAGAAGATCAGATAGGGCTCGCCGGTCTGCAGGCGGATTTCCAGAATCTTCTGCCAAAGGGAGCGGGCGTCGACCTCGCGCAGGACTTCGTTATTCTTGGGCGAGCGAAGGCCGAACATGGCACCCTCGCGGACCGCCTCCATGAATTCATCAGATATCGAAATGCCGTGGTGCAGGTTCAGGGACTTGCGATTGAAGTCCCCAGACGGCTTACGAATCTCCAGGAATTCTTCGATTTCCGGGTGATGGATGTCCAGATAGACCGCCGCCGACCCACGACGCAGGGAGCCCTGGCTGATGGCGAGGGTCAGGCTGTCCATAACCCGGATAAAGGGGATGATGCCGCTGGTCTGACCCGCGCCCTTGACCTTCTCGCCAATAGACCGGACGCCGCCCCAATAGGTGCCAATGCCGCCGCCATTGGACGCCAGGGAGACATTCTCGTTCCAGACACCCTGAATCCCTTCCAGGGAATCGCCCACGGCATTCAGGAAGCAGGAAATGGGCAGGCCACGGTTGGCCCCGCCATTGGACAGGACTGGCGTGGATGGCATGAACCAGAGCTGGGAAATGTAATCATAGATCCGCTGGGCGTGGTCAGCGTCGTCGGCATAGGCCGTGGCGACCCGCGCAAACATGTCCTGATAGCTTTCGCCGGCCAGCAAATAGCGGTCTTCTAGGGTGGTTTTGCCGAAATCTGTCAGCAGGGCGTCCCGCGACCGGTCGACTTCGACCTTGCGAACCAACTGCAATTGCGGCCGATCGGCACGCTCCGACCCGGCCTTCGCCGTCTCCGAAATCGCCCGCACTGCTGCTTCACTACCGCTCATGACCCAAAACCCATAACTATCAGACATTTCCGGCGAGGCCCCTCCCCAACCGGATAATTGCTATATCTAGTGGGCGCCCCGCCCCGATACGCAACATCATGGGGCCACGAAGCCTAATGACTCGTCAACGGCCTGGAGGAGTTCTCCACCTTTGTTTTTTACTAATGAAAAGTTAACGCCCAAGCCTGAGGCTTGATCAAGCTAAGCTTTCAGACTCTGAGGTCTTTTTTGATCACGCGACTGTGATCGGGCCGTGCGGCAAAACGTCGCCTCAGATTTTTGGTTGTAGACTCCTTCCAGATGCCTTGTGGCCCACTCCGATTTCCCGTATCCCCAGCCCGTCACTGGGGAGTAGCCGTCCGCGCGTATCAGCGGAGGGTGCGTCAACACACTTGGTCTGGACGGGGTCCTGGCCATGGCGCATCCAGCCCGTCGGGCCTGGCAAGACCTTTGGCTTTCGCGCGTTGTTCTCTGGCGGGATCGGCGGCGCGGGGAGCCATTGGTCCTATTCCGATCCCGCCTTGAGCTTGTGATGAATATTCAGCCTATACTCGTTCCTACGGGCCTGGTGGCAGTCGCTGAGATTGGCGACAAGACTCAGCTCCTGGCCATGTTGCTTGCTGCGCGCTTTCGAAAGCCCACCCCGATCATTGCAGGGATTTTTGTAGCGACCATCGCCAACCACCTCCTGGCGGCCACAGTCGGCGTCATGGCTGGCCACCTGCTGGAGGGGCCCTGGGCCCACTGGGTTCTGGGTTTGGCCTTCCTGGCCTTTGGGGCTTGGGCCCTGATCCCGGACACTTTCGAAGATAGCGACGCCCCAAAAGAAAAGCCCGGCGCGTCTATTTTCGCAACCACCGCAGTGGCCTTCTTCTTTGTTGAAATGGGGGACAAGACGCAGGTAGCCACCGTCGCCCTCGCAGCCCGCTTCCACGACGTCTTCCTGGTGGCGACAGGCACCACCCTGGGCATGATGCTGGCCAATGTTCCAGCGGTCTTCCTCAGCCAGGCCGTGGCCGACAAGCTGCCCTTGAACTCTATCCGCTGGGCCGCCGCAGCCGCCTTCGCAGCGGTCGGAGCTTGGATCCTCGTGACAGGTTAGCCAAAGGCCCAAAGCAAAAGGCCCGGTCTTTCGACCGGGCCTTCGCTATTTCAGGCTGAACCTGACGATCGATTAGAAGTTGATGTCGATCGTCGAACGGCGGTTCAGGGGTTCCTTCACGCCATCGCCAGTGGCAACGGCGAGCATGGTTTCACCCTTCCAATCCACCTGCAGGGTCCCGGCACCGACGCCCAGACCGACCAGCGAGTCAGCCACGGCCTTGGCACGACGTTCCGACAGACGGACGTTGTAGGCGGGCGAACCGGAGGAGTCGGTGTGGCCGACGACGATCACGCGAGTTGCGTGGCCGGCGTTTGCATAGTTGGCAGCTTCCGAAACCACCGTCTGAGCTTCCGCGGTCAGGATGGCCTGATCGAAGGGGAAGTAGACGATGAATTGCTTGGCCTCAAAAGCCGGCGGAGGCGGCGGAGGAGGCGGAGGCGGGGGAGGCGGCGGAGGAGGCGGAGGCGGAGGAGGCGGAGGTGGCGGCGGCGGAGGCGGAGCTTCCGCGAACGAATACCGCACGCCCACAGTCACAGAGGCGTCGCGGTAAGGGCCCTTGAACACGCCAGGCTGAAGCGCGTGCGTGCCAGTCGATCCGAACGAGGCGTCTGCACCACCGAGATAACGGTAGGTCAGGTCGACGTTCAGGCGATCGGTCGCCTTCCAGGCGGCACCGGCGATCAGCTGATAAGCAATCGTGGTGTCAGACTTGGAGACGCTCAGGTTCTGGTAGGCGGGGTTCAGCGCCGAAACGGCACCCGTTACGGTCGAGAACTGACCCGAAACGCCGTCGACCTTGATTTGGTTGACGCCGAGGCCGGCACCCACGAAGGGGCTGATGGCGGCATCTGGAGCAAAATCATAGAGCACATTGCCCATCAGCGACCAGACTTGGAGGTTGCCCAAGGGCGTACCGCAAGTCGGCGCAGCGGCGGTGCGGATGACGCCTGGAGCGCAGAGACCGGCGATGGCTTGGTCGGCACCACCACGGAAGGAACTCACGTCACCTGGACGATAGCCGCCTTCCAATTCGACGCGCCAATTGTTGGACACGCGGTAGCCGAGACGCGCAAAGCCCGCCCAGTCTTCCTTTTGGCTCAGATTCCACTCGTATGGCTTACCATTCGAGGCATTGTTGCTGGACGACAGCATGAAGCTGTCAGGCAAATGATAGCCCATGTCCACAGCGCCATACCAACCGGTGTCCGCAGCGGACGCTCCGGAGGCGACGCAGACCGCAGCGATGGCGGCCCCTGCCAGAAGTTTGAATTTCATATTCAGAGCCCTCTCTTGCCCTCTGCCACGGTCATATGACCGAGCACGCTTATACCAAGGTCGACGTGACGTGAAAGTGCCATAAAGCCACACTCAACGTCAATTGCCGCACCCTCGCTTACGTTACCGGGTATGGCTATACAGCAATCCTTGCTCCAAGCAACGATCCGATAACGAACCAAAGGGGCCAAAGGTTCAGTTTAGTTTGAAGGGCCTTATCTAGGTCTGCTTTTAGCCGCGAAACCTGCGCCGTGGTGGAAAGAAAGCTTCCATACGATTTAAGGGCCTTGCGGCCAGATTTATCGGACCATGGATCGAGGCCGCTATTTTGCCAGATCTAACACCAATATTGAGAAAATTAACATTTCACAACTTTGAGCCGATCAGCATCATGTCAGCACCAATATGAAAAGGGCCCAGCACTCAGCACCGGGCACGATAAAGGTGGGGCGGGACACAGCACGCCATCGCGATCTTCACCCGCAGTGATCCGAGGGCCGCCCAAAACCCGATGGTTTCGAATTTTGCTGCGAGCACCTATAACTTGGAACGCTCGAAAATTTTCGAGCCGCCAAGGATAGATTTATGCTGATCAGACTTGCCCTGATGGCCAGTTTGGCTTTGACCGCCAGCGCCGCATCTGCAGGGCCACAAAAGGCCTCAGAAATCCAGATCAGCGAGGCCTGGAGTCGACCTGCTGCGGCAGGGGGGAACGGGGCGGGATTTTTCACCATCACCAATGCGAGCCAAAAATCAGACACCCTGGTCTCTGTGACAAGCACCGCAGCCAACAAGGTAGAAATGCACCAGACCTCGATGGCCAATGGCGTCATGTCGATGCAGCAAATTCAGAACGGCATCCCCCTCCCCCCTGGGAGCTCAGTGACCTTCGCGCCGGGGGGCAAGCACCTGATGGTCATGGGCCTGAAGGTGGCCTTGCGATCTGGCAGCAAACTTCCACTCACCTTTAAGCTCAAGTCAGGCCAACAGCTGACCCTTCAGGCCCAGGTCCGGTAATTGCCGCGCAGCGGCCCTAACGCATTTTATAAGGACATTTTCCCCATGAAACGTTTCTGGCTGACGGCGTGTGCCGCCTCTGTCATCGCCCTGGCCACAGCACCTGCCTGCGCTGAAGATTCTCTCCGTGCGCCGCGTATGGGGCCCTGGGGCTTTGATCTGTCGGGTCGAGATCTTTCGGTGTCTCCGGGCGCGAATTTTTCGGCCTATGCAGGGGGGCTTTATATGAAGAGCCTCGTCATCCCAGCTGACCGATCCAGTTACGGGTCCTTCGACAGCCTGCGCGAATTGTCCGTAAATCGCATGCACGCCGTCATTGAGGCCGCAGCAAAAGATGCATCCGCCACCGGAGACACGCAGAAAATCGGCGCCCTCTATCGCAGCTTTATGGATGAGTCCCGGGTCGATGCCCTTGGTGCCAAGCCCCTGGCGGCAGATCTGGCCGCCATCCGCGCGGCAAGGACGAAGACCGATATCGCCCGTCTGATGGGGGTCGCACAGACCGGCTTCGGCGGTGCCGTATTTGGGCTGGGCATTGGCGATGACCTGAAGGATCCCATGCACTATGCCGTCTATTCGGCACAGGGCGGCCTGAGCCTGCCAAATCGAGACTATTACCTAGAACCTCAATTTGCCCCACAGCGCGCCAAGTACGAAGCCTATGTGGCGCAGATCCTGACCCTGGCGGGCTGGGTTCGACCAGCAGAAAACGCTAGGGCCATCGTGGCCATGGAAACCGAGATCGCCAAAGCGTCTTGGACTCTGGCGGAGCGGCGAGACCACGATAAGACCTACAATCCGATCAAGCCGGCGGACCTGCCAAACTTCGCCCCTGGTTTCCCCTGGAAGGCCTTTCTGGAGGGTGCCGGACTGGGGAAGGTGGATCGGGTGATTGTGTCTGAGAAAACGGCCTTCCCAAAAATTGCCGCCATTTTCGCAAAGACACCGCTCGAAACCTTGAAAGCTTATCAGGCCTTCACCCTAGCCGATCAGGCAGCACCCTATCTCTCCAAGGACTTCGATCAGGCTCAATACGCCTTCCGAGAAAAGACCCTTTCAGGACAACTTGAGCAGCGCCCCCGTTGGAAGCGTGGCGTGACCTTGGTGGACAGCGAGATCGGCGAGGTCCTGGGAAAGCTTTACGTCGCCGCCTATTTCCCGCCGGAAAGCAAAGCCAAGATGGTGGCGCTTGTTGGCGATATCAAAACCGCGCTTAAGGCGCGCATCGAAAACCTCACCTGGATGGGCCCGCAGACCAAGGCTAAGGCCCTAGAAAAGCTGTCCAAGTTTAGCGTGATGATCGCCTATCCCGATGTCTGGCGCGATTATTCCAAACTGACGATCAAAGAGGGAGACCTCTACGGCAATGTGCAAAGGGCCAGTCAGTTCGGGTGGAACCGCAGGGTTGCCCGCCTAAAGGACCCTGTAGACCGTAAAGAGTGGGGCATGACCCCAGCCACGGTAAACGCCTATTACTCCCCCACAAAGAATGGGATCGTCTTCCCTGCCGCCATCCTACAACCCCCGTTCTTTGACCCTGACGGCGATATGGCGGTGAATTATGGCGGCATTGGCGCAGTGATTGGGCATGAAATCACCCATGGCTTCGACGATCAGGGGCGCAAGTCAGATGGGGATGGCCGTCTGCAGGAATGGTGGACCGCCGAAGATTCCGCCAAGTTCAACGCCCAGGCCGCGAAATATGGCGCGCAATATTCGGCGACCGAAGTCCTGCCGGGGGTCTTCATCAAGGGCGAACAGACGATGGGCGAAAACATCGCCGATCTCGGCGGTATCCTCTTAGCGTTGGACGCCTATCACGCCTCGCTCAAAGGTCAGCCGGCACCGGTACTCGACGGCATGACCGGCGACCAAAGGGTCTTCCTCGGCTGGTCCCAGGTGTGGCGCTCGACCATGCGGGAGGATCGGGTCCGCCAGATGGTGGTCACCGACGTGCATTCCCCAAACTTCGCCCGGACCAACGTGCCTTTGAAGAATGTTGACGCATGGTACGACGCTTTCAACGTCAAGCCCGGCGATGCGAACTATGTGGCACCCGAAAATCGCGTCCACATCTGGTAAACAGCTCAGGCAGGATTGGCTTGGCGGTCCCGCTCGACATACCTAAGGGCGGCTTCGCCGGCCGCCCTGCCCGTGGCGAAGCAGGCCTGCAACAAATAGCCGCCGGTGGGCGCTTCCCAGTCGAGCATTTCTCCAGCCAGGAAAACGCCGGGTCTTACCTTCAGCATAAGGTCTGGGTTCAGGGCTTCGAACGGCACACCGCCGGCCGATGAAATCGCGCGATCTATAGACTGTACGCCAATGAGGTTCAAAGGCAGGGCCTTTATCATCCGCGCCAAGTCCTCTGGCGGCATCTGCTGGCCGGCACCGATGACCTCCCGCAGGAGCGCAATCTCCATCGGCCCGAGCTTCAGGGCCTTTCGCAGGCGATTGGAAAGACTGTCCCCGGGTCGCGTCCGCCCCAGGCGCTGGCCGATCTCGACCTCTGTGAGGCTTGGGCGCAGGTCAATGGTCAGAACCGTGGGTCTGCCAGCAGCTAGGCTCGCGCGGAGGTCCCGAGACAGGGCGTAGATACCGCCCCCCTGAAGTCCTGACTGTGAAATCATGGCCTCGCCCAGCAGGTAGGTCTCTCCAAAGCTCAGCCCAACGGCCTTCAGCGGCTTGCCCGCGAACCTGGACCGGAACAGGGGCGACCAGGCCACATCAAAGCCCACATTCGCTGGTGCCAAGGGCGTCACGGGCGCGCCTTGCGTCCTCAGGATCTGCGCCCACCGGCCATCGGATCCCAATCGCGGCCATGAGGCCCCGCCCAAAGCCAGGACCACAACCCCGGGGGCGGTCGTTTCCTGGGTACCCTGAGCGTCTTCGAACATCACGGCACCCTCCGGGCCCCAACCCTTCCAGGTCTTTTGAAAGCGGAACTGAACCCCCTGTGTCGTCAGGCGCGCCATCCAAGCCCGCAGGAGGGGCGAGGCCTTCATCGCCATGGGAAATACGCGACCGCTTGTGCCCACAAAGGTGGTCTGACCCAGGGTCTCGCACCAGTCACGGAGCATGGCGGGCGTGAACCTGTCTATGAGCGGTCGCAGATGTGCGGTGGCAGCACCATACCTATCGACAAAGGGCTCAAGGGGCTCAGTGTGGGTGAGGTTCAATCCGCCGCGGCCCGCCATCAGCAGCTTCCGGCCGGGGCTGGGCATACGATCAAAGACCGTCACCGCAAGTCCACCAAGGGCCAGCACTTCGGCCGCCATTAGACCTGCAGGCCCGGCACCGACAACGATGGCGCATGGTTCAGACATCAGTGGACTGGATCGACTTTAAATCGGTTGAATGGACGTATTTTTGACGAAAGCGTCAATTTCATAAAGCGGGCACAAAATAGCCCGCTGCGGGGGATAATCGCAGCGGGCTTTTTGAGCCGAGGCTCGTATTGAAAGGCGTTTCCTCCCCGAAACGCCGGAGACTGAAAGCTTGGAGCTGTTCTTGTCTCTCGTGAGGACGAAGAAAGGGCAATTTTATGCCCGAGTCAATGCGTCCATCGGGGCTCAGCGCATGAAAAACGCTCAAATTTCCGTCATGGGCGATTATTTCTATGCTGAAAGCGCATTTTTTTGACGCAAACGTCAATTTATCCGACAGTGCGCTCTTAATAACTCAGCACCAGGGCTTTGGCTTTCAAACACAAAGTCCGGGCGGGAGACGGTCACAGGGCCGCGCCCAGCCCCCGTCAGCGCCATCGAAATCTCAGCGACTCGTTCCTTTGGAACCAATAGGCCATTAGGACGGCGCGACGTGCCTGAGGGCTCGAACTGGCTCACAAGATCATCATCGCCCGCCTGTTGAGGCCAGATTAGGGTGGCACTGGCGTGCGCGAAGGCTCTGGCTTCGAGAATACGCATCAAGGATTCCGCCGCTGCCATCTGGGTTTGGGTCCAGAAAGCGATGCGAGAGGCCGCCAGTTGCGCCTGGCTCTTGAGGATGACCCCATCCCTGAGGATCTTCAAGCCATTGGCCTGAAGGGTCGCCCCCGTGGTGGTGATGTCCACAACGATCTCTGCAGAGCCCGCCGCAGGAGCCCCTTCGGTGGCCCCAGCGGACTCAGCAATGCGATAGTCCGACAGACCGTATCGGGCGAAGAAAGCGCGGGTCTGCACAAGGTACTTGGTCGCCACCCGCATGCGTCGCCCGGTCCGCGCAAGCATGTCGTGAGCGACCTCTTCCAGGTCAGCCATGGTGTCCACATCCAGCCAGCTCTTGGGCGTGGCGACCACCAGGTCGGCGCGACCAAAACCCAGCGCCTGGAGCAGAAGAACATTTTGATCAATGTTTGGCCCCCGCTCTCGCAAGAGGTCTTCACCGGTCACGCCAAGGTGGACCTCGCCGGCCTCCAGGGCTTCAGCAATGTCGCCTGGCGATAACAGCCGTACACTGATGCCAGCTACGCCCTTCAATTCCGCCGCATAACCCCGGTCTCCGCCCGAAACAGAAAGCGAAAGGTTGCTGTCACTCAACCAAGAGTCCACCTGCTCCTTGAGGCGCCCCTTGGACGGGACGGCTAAGATCAATGGGCTATTCATGCACTCACCTGCGCAAAGGCGCGTCCTGGACGAACCATACATCCAATGGCACTGGCGCGCGCCTCTCCCCCCAAGCGATTAAGAAGGCCATCATATCGCCCGCCGACGGCAATGGGGTCGTCGGCTCCAAGGTCGGCCGATCGCACCTCGAAGATGACGCCGTCATAATAGTCAAAGGCGTGACCCAGGGCGGTGGAAAAGGTCGCCTGACCCACTGGGGCACCAGCATCTGCGAGACGATCTAGCTGAGTGCGCCAATTCGTCAGAGCGCTCCGCAGGGCGGAGGCGTTTTTGGGTGCGAGATTTGTAATCGCATTCAGGGCCTCTACCGGTCCACCTTGCACCGCAAGAAAGGCCTTAATCGCTGAAGCCTGCTCCAGTGTGAGGGCGGGGCCCGAACGGCTCTGACCTTGGAGAATCAGTCTTTGAGCAATTTCAGTGGGGGTTCGGCCACCAACGGGCTGAATGCCCGCCAGAGCCCAGACCTCTTCCAGGGCTGAAGCCGCCGCTTCCGGCGTGAGCCCCGCCAGGAGACTGGTCAGGCCTCCCACAGCGCGATCATCAGTGACCTCCCCGGCCCGAGCCAGCTCAGCCTGCAAAAGCCGAGGACGGGAGGCTGCACGCTTTATCCGCGCGCTAAGGGCGGGCGGCAGTTCGAGGCTGTCTACGAAGGCTGCAAACAGAGATACATCCCCGAGCCATAGAGATAGGTCCCTGCGACCGCCGGTCGACGCCGCGCGCCAAGCAAGAAGGATCATCTCAAAATCGTCTTGTGCAGAAGGACCAGCGGGCCCAAAGCGCTCAACGCCGATTTGTAGAAATTCCTCGGCCTGATTTGGCCGATCTGGCGATGCTCGGAACACCTTGCCTTCGTAGAGATAATTGCCAGCCGCCCCACCGCCTTCAATGTGGGCCTTGGCAATGGGGGCCGTAAAGTCGGCGCGCAGGCAGGTCTCCTGGCCGCCTTCGGCCTGAACGACAAACAGCCGTGCTCGCAAGGCTTCCCCTGCAAGGTCCAACATCAGACTCAGGGGCTGCAGAATGGCGGCGTCTATGGGCCTCGCCCCCGTCGCCAGGAAGTGCGCTTTAAGAGCGGCAAGCTGGGATTCAGCAATGGGCGGCTCAACCAGCATCTGCCTAGCCCTCCAAAATCTTACGAATAGTAGGCACAAGGTCTCCGCGAGAAACGGTCTGCTGACCAGGTCTGCTTTCACGCCACTGGGCGTTATCTGTGACGCCCGCCGCCAAGGCCCGGCCAAGATCCAGATCCTTGATCGTCACTGTCCCTGCGGCGATTTCATCACCGCCCAAGATGACGGCAGCCGGGGAAAGTCGGCGATCGGCATACTTCATCTGGGGCCGCATACCGGAAGATCCGAGATAGACCTCGGCGGCAATGCCCGCCGCGCGAAGGTCTCCAGCCGCCTCATAATACTTGGCCATGTCATCGGGACTAAAGGCGATAATCACCACCGGACCCCTGGCTTGAGCACCCAGGTCTTGTCCTGCCGCGCGCAGGGCTGATGCGAGCCGCGACACCCCAAACGAAAACCCGGTGGCCGGAATTGGTGCGCCAGTGAAGCGGGCCACCAGATCATCATAACGACCGCCGCCGCCCACCGATCCGAAGCGAACAGCCTGCCCCTTCTCATCGCGGGTTTGTAAGAGCAACTCGGCCTCAAACACCGGGCCGGTATAGTATTCCAGCCCGCGCACCACTGAGGGATCAAACACCGCCTGTGCCGGGCCAACACCCATGGCGCGCAGGGCCTGATCAATCAGGGCCAGTTCAGACAGACCTTCATCCCCCTCCGCAGAGCCGCCGATGACATTAGCAATCCGATCAAGGGTTTCAGACCGCCCACCGACCCCGGCCGCGATAAAGGCCAGAACCGAGTCCGCTGCCTTGGTCGTCAGGCCTGCGCCCTTGGTGAAGGCTCCAGACTCATCCTTGCGACCTTCACCCAACAGGAGCCGCACACCATCTGGGCCAAGGCGATCAAGCTTATCTACAGCGCGTAAGACCCCCAGCTTCTGGCCATCGGTCGTAACGCCCGCTGTCGCCAACAGGCCATTGAGCAGCTTGCGATTGTTGATCTTGATGACATACCCGTCCGTCGGCAAGCCCGCCGCCATCAGCCCTTCGGCTGCCATGGCGATGATCTCGGCATCGGCTTCCGGTCGTGCTGAGCCCACAGTGTCGGCGTCGCATTGCGTGAACTCACGGAAGCGCCCCGGGCCTGGCTTTTCATTGCGCCAGACCGTCCCGAAGGCGTACCGCCGGAATGGCTTGGGCAAGGTTTCCCAGTTCTGAGCGGCAAACCTGGCCAAGGGTGCTGTCAAATCATAACGCAGGGCCATCCACTGTTCGTCATCATCCTGTAGGGCAAAGACCCCTTCATTCGGGCGATCGGCGTCTGGCAGAAACTTACCAAGGGCGTCAGCGTATTCGAAGGCACCTGTATCGAGGGCTTCAAAGCCATAGCGCTCATAGACCTCTGAGACCTTGGTCAGGATCAGTCGCTCAGCGGCCAAATCTCGGGCGCGGCGGTCGTTAAAGCCGCGGGGCGCACGCGCTTCGGGTCTTTGGATGGGATCAGACATGGCGCGGCCCAGAAATTTCAGCAATTAGGTTCATATCGGTCAATCCCTTGAAGGTTCATCTTGGGATGGAGCTGGCTGTTGAGTGCCCCATCCGCTTGGCGGGGGGCGGCGCGAAGACTTAGCTTTAGGCCAAACCTCCCCGACCGATCCCGCGATGGCAGGTCGGATGGTGGAGGCCGTGGTGGTGCGCGCGGGCGAACATGAGCGCGTCTTAGGCCAGATCAGGCGAAAAAGCGAATCCTCTCAGCCCCCCGAAGGTCTGACCCCCGCCGTCAGGTCCGGTGTCGTATAGTCCATACCGGCAAGGGCTGGACTTGCATCTGCGGCGTCGAACCCGGCCATAATGCGGGCAAACCGCATCTGGACTGCGCTGCGCATGTCAGGATGGGTGAAGATGTACATGTCCTTGGCCAGAACAGACTCAAGGACCCGTTGGCCCACCCTCTCAGGATCAATTCCGCTATCGACCAGATTTCCCGCGACGATGGGGTTGACCACGGGCCCGCCATATTGCGCCTGCCGGGTCCTGCCCGACTGGTTGATTTTTGTCCGGACGAATCCGGGGCATAGGGCCGCCACATGGATGTTTTCAGCGGCCAACTGGCCATTCCAGCCCTCAGACATGGCGACCACAGCAAATTTGGTCGCCGAATAGGCCTCCATGCCAGGGGGCGACACCATGCCAGCCATGGACGCGGTGTTGACGAAGGCACCGCCCTCCCCGTGGGCGCGCATCAGGGGTAGAAAGACCTCCATGCCATAGATGACGCCCTTCAGATTGACGTCGATCACCCAATCCCAGTCTGAAGGTTTCATCTGATCAATGGGACCACCCGCTCCGACCCCAGCATTGTTACAAACAAGGTGCACCTTGCCGAAGGTTTCTAGGGTCTTGTCAGCGGCTGCCTGCACCGCAGCCCGGCTGACCACGTCGCAAATAACGCTGGAGACCTTGATCTGCCGACTCTCTAAGTCTGCCACCGCCTGAGCCAGGGGCGGCTCATCAATATCGGCCAGCATGATCTGCATGCCAGCTTCACCAAAGGCGTGGGCCATGGCAAGGCCAAGTCCGCTAGCCCCGCCCGTGATAAACGCGGTCTTGCCCTTGAGGTCTTCCATGTGAGTCACCTTAAGACTTTAGTCGCCCGATCAGGGCTGCCGTTGAAGGGTCATGGGCCGACGACACGGTTCCTGTCAATTCCGTCAAAACCACCTCTGCAAGTGTTTTGCCCAGCTCAACCCCCCATTGATCAAAACTGTTCAAGCCCCAGAGCACGCCCTCGACAAACACCTTGTGTTCAAAGAGAGCGATGAGGGCACCGAAAGCTTCAGGGGTAAGCTGATCCATTAGCAAGAAACTGGAGGGCCGATCCCCGGGGAAGGTCCTTTGTGGGGCCAGGGCGGCGATCGCTTCTGGTGAGGCACCGCGCGCCTCCAGTTCGCTCTGAACCGCCTCTTGCGTCCGCCCCACCATCAAGGCTTCAGCCTGGGCAATCACATTGGCCAGGAGCTTCTGATGCGCCCTGGGGTCGCCTTCACGCGGCTGGGCCACGGCAACGAAATCGACGGGCACAATGTCAGTCCCTTGATGCAGGGCCTGAAAGAAGGCGTGCTGGCCATTGGTCCCGGCATCGCCGAAAACCGTCGTCGCCGATCCACGCGCGAGGGGCACGCCCAATGCCGATACCCGTTTGCCATTGGACTCCATTTCCAATTGCTGGAGGAAGGCCGGGAAGAGTCGCAAGCGCTGGGCATAGGGTATAACCGCCCGGGCGGGGCGCTTAAGGCCATTGCGGTTGAAAATGTGGGCGAGGGCAAGGACCACCGGCAGGTTTCGTTCCAGGGGCGCTGAGACGAAGTGATCATCCATTGCCGCAGCGCCGTTCAGCAGGCCCGCGAAGCCTTCAAAGCCCAGAGCGATCGCGCAGGACAGGCCCACAGCCGACCAAACGGAATATCGGCCCCCAACCCATTCCCAAAAGGCAAAGATTTGATCCGAGGGCGTTCCAAAGGCGGCGGCTTGATCAGGAGCAGCCGTCACTGCGATGAGGTGGGAGTCTGCCGCAGGCCCCAAGGCCTCCCGAAGCCAAACCCTCGCCGCCTCGGCATTAGCCAGGGTTTCTTGAGTCTTGAAGGTCTTTGAGACCACCACTACCAGGGTTGAGGCCGGGTCCAGCCCCACCAGGGCGAAGGCCAGCTCAGAAGGGTCAACATTGGCAACGAATCTGAGGTCGATCTTGGGGTTGAGGGGCCGAAGCGCCTCCCAGACCAGACGAGGTCCAAGATCAGACCCGCCAATACCGATATGCAAAACCGCCTTGATCTCCTGGCCATCGGCCCCGCGGATACTTCCGGATCGAACGCCGTCGGCAAAGGCCCGCATTCTATCTCGGGAGGCTTCAATCTCGGCAGACACATCTTGACCCTGGACGTTTCGCCGAGCGCCCAAGGGCGCACGCAGCGCCATATGCTGGGCAGCTCGGCCCTCCGATGCATTGACCGTGTCCCCGGCGAACAACCGCGCCCTGGCGGATCCTATGTCTGACGCCGAGGCAAGGGTCAGGGCCTGATCAAAATCTGCCAGGGACCAGGCTTGCTTTGAAAGGTCCAGATCAAGACCAGCCGCCGAAAACGACAGCCGCTGGAGACGTTCGGGCTCGGCCCCGAAGAGGTCAGAAATCGACCGTCCCAACGCCGCAGCGCCATTTATTTCCAATTGGGTCCAAGCATCGGAGACTGACATGAGCAGAAGGCCACCTGGGGGTTAATAAGACTGCGTTTACCATGTTTAGTGTAGCAAATAGCGGTCCGCCTGTCTGCGCCGGACTTTCAACCTCTGGGGTTCATTATGTCTTGCGATGCCGCCGCCTCCATCGCCTTTTTCTGGCTGGCCTCCACCAGCCCAATGTCGCCGATGGCCGTCTCGGCCCCCACCGTCGCCGTGTCCCACGAGCCGCTCTTCATCGATATTGTCCGGAAGGCTGGGCGGCTGAAGACAGCCATGCGCGCCTTTCAGGGTAATGATAATGCCCTCCCGCCGACCCTGAAGCGGGATGTGGACGCCCTATCGGCCCTCGATATGCAAGGCCACCTGACCCTGGCCAAACGCGGCACAGACGGAGACCTGAAATGTATTTTGCGCGGCATTTCCCAGGATCTGCCGCTGAAATTCGGTGCCGTTGTCGCCGCCAATGACCGCAAGAGCCGCGATGCGGCCCTAAAGGAGATGGACTACCTCCTAAACGACAATGTCGAGGTCATCACTGCCCCGCCTAAGCCACCGGTCTAGGATTAGCCGGCAGCCGCCTCGAGCGCTTTTGCAACGATTTCGCCAGTAAGAAGCTGAGGCAGGACCACGGGCTCACCGCCCTTGGCCGGATAAACCAGATACAAGGGCACACCTGCCCGTCCATGGCGGGCCAGGTCCTCTGCAATCACCGCATCCCGGCGGGTCCAGTCGGCCTTCAGATAGACGGTCCCAGACTTTGCAAAGGCATCGGCCGCAAGCTTTGTCGAGAAGGCAACCTTCTCGTTGACCTGACACGTGACACACCAGGCCGCCGTATAATTCACGAAGACAGGCTTACCAGAGGCACGAACCTCAGCGAGTTTCTCTGGGCTATAGGCTTCATAGGCAATCGCCGAGCCTTGCACCTCGCTGGCACCCGCTGCGGCAGGCTCCGCATAGGGTGGCCAAACTGCGGCGGTGAGTGCAGCCAGGGTCAGAGCCGCGCCGAGCACCAAGGTCTTTAAGGGCCGCTGGCCCAAGCCAGCCCGGTGCTGGGCCGATCCCAGAAGCCAGATCCCAAGGGCGAGGGTCACAGAGGCGGCAAACAGCCGTGCCAGGGCGTCGGACCCTGACTGAACAGCAAGCACCCAGGCAAGCCAGGCGGCGGTTCCATACATGGGGAAGGCCATCACCTTGCGAAAGCCATCCATCCAGCCGCCGGGCTTAGGCAGCTTCGCCAGAAGACCGGGAATAAAGGCGGCCAGGGTAAAGGGTGCCGCAAAGCCTAGTCCCAGCCCTAGAAAGACCACCAGGGACGCCAGGGGGGCCTGAACAAGTGCCCAGCCCAGGGCGGGTGCCATAAACGGGGCCGTACAGGGTGCCGCCACCACCACAGCCAGGGCCCCCGTCAGAAAGGCACCGGCAAGTCCGCCGCGGCTGGCTGCTTCAGATCCAAGACCTTGGAGGGAAGCACCAATCTCAAAGAGGCCTGACAGGTTCAGGGCGACGGCAAGCATGAGCAGGGCCAGGCTCGCGACCACGGGCGGCGATTGCAGTTGGAAGCCCCATCCCACAGCCGCTCCACCGGCACGCACGGCGATCAGGACACCTGCCAGGGCCAGGAAGGTGAAGACGGAACCGGCCAGAAAGGCCAGGCCCTGCGCCTGCGCCTCTTTGCGATTGTGCGCATGGCCAGCCAAGGACGCGGCCTTCATCGCCAGGATCGGGAAGACGCAGGGCATCAGATTGAGGATCAATCCACCCACAAAGGCAAAGGCAACCGCAGCGGCCAAGCCAAGATCCCCATCCGCCGAGGCATTAGCCTTAGCAGGCGGAGGGCCAAGGCCCGAGGCTTCCGGGGGCATGGGGCCAACCTTGGCGTTGATCTCAAAGGCCTGACCGGCAACCACGACCACCCCATCGATGGACGCAGGTACTGGGCCAGCCTCCTTGCCCAGGCTGGGTGTCAGGGTAAAGGTCAGACCGCTGGGTCCGCGCTCAATGGTCTGTGGTTTGCCATGGTCGATCAGATCGGCCGCATAGGGGTAAAAATAGCTGTCAGCAAGGTCCGCACCCTTTAGACGCGCGCCAAATACGGCCAGCTTCAAGGTCTTGCCCGACTGGGCGAAGGCGGCCTCAGCGAAGCCGGGCTTCGGAGACGCCGAAAGCGCCGCTGCGATCCTAGGGCCGTTGACGGGGTCCAGAGCAGGGGGTTCTGCGACCACTGGCAGGGTGAGGGTCAAGTCCGCATCCTCGGGCACGCAAACATCGGCGCAAACCAGAACCGAGGCATGGGCCTTGAGCTCAACCGTGTCGCCGACTTTCGCCGATTGTGGGGCGGTCAGTGTCACCGGCAATAAAACCTTGCCCACATAACCGTAGTTCATCAGCGGGCCCGTAGGCTGACGGCTCGGGGTCGCCCAGACAATTTCGCCGGCTGACCAGCCCTTTGGCAGGCTCCATGTTAGTTCCGTTGGCGCACCGGAATCTCCGGAATTGCGCCAATAGGTATGCCATTCCGCTTGAATATCCTGGCTCAGCGCCACAACCACCTGTCCGCCGGGGGCGACACCTTGGGTCTGGGCAATCAGGTCAAGGGTGACATGACCGGTCTTGACCGGTGCAGCCTGAGCCAGGGTCGACAGTCCAACTACCAAACTGGCGGCGGCGATTTTCCAATGCAGCTTCATCTTCCCTCGGACGGCAGCGCGGCGATTGCGCCATTAAATGGACGTTGCAGAGGACTATACATAGAGATGTCGGGCGGTTTCGTCTGCCCAACCGTAACGACTTCTTTGCTTGCGCGCCGCCATCATGGCGAATCACGACGATTTTCATCGGAGACTGCCCCGTGCCCGCACCATTCGACGAGATTGCCATCGGCCATGTGGCACCCCTAGGGGACGTTCGGGTCGATGCGCGGGCGCTGGAGTCGTTTATCGAAGCCTTCGCCCCAGGCTGGCCGATGGAGCGCGGTGCACCAGACGCCATGGTCTATGCGCTCTGGGCGCGGCTCGACACGGCCACTTCAATGACCTGGCCCCAGACCAAGCGCTTGGGGGTTGATGCTCTGCGTTGGGTTCGCAATCCGCCAGCCGGAGAGGTCCTGCGTGGCCGCATGACGGTGATGGGCAAGGACCCGGTCGGTGATGGCAAGGGCATAATCATCGCCCAGCATGACCTGCTGGACGAAGCGGGCAGGCTGGTTTTTTCCTGCCTGACCCGCAGCGTCTATTCCCGCTAAAGTCCTAAGCGGCCTCGGCGGCGGCGGTAGCCACCTTGTACATCTGAAGCGCGATCAGACGATCCCAGCCCACCAGGCTGATCATGTGAGCATAGATCTGGATCAGGGCACCGTTGTCCCGCAGCTCGGCCAACTTTGGCTGCGGCAGGGCGAGCAGCTTTTCCTCTGATATCCCAAAGAATTCCGCAATCACCTGAGGCTCACCAGCCGTGCCATCTTCATTCAGTGGCGTATGGCTGGCCGTCTTGATTTCGAACAGGTCCCATTGCTTCAGCATGTCCACGAAATTGACGGTCCGCTGACGCTCGACTTCGTAATTGTTGCAAAACTCGATGCAGCTTTGGGTATATTCGGTGGCGGTTCCATCTTCATTGAAGAAGGCCATGTCACCGCCTTCGACGATGAATTCCGCGGCGCGGTCAATGCAAAGGATCGACTGCTGAGCATTGGGATCATTGGCGAAGACAAAAGGATAGCGACGGATATAGGCCGGGATATAGACGCCGGCTTCAAACAGACCGTCTTCCCGGAGGAACAGGTTTTCGTTGGGGTTCAACCCCATGACCGCCAAGGGGGTCTTGTCTTCACCCACGAAGATGATGGGGCCTGTCAGGGCCGCCAGACTGAACTCTGTCACCGTCAGGGGGACGGCATGCCCCGCCCGAGCAAAACCAAAGGGGCCATCCATGCGCTTGACGCCCAGACCCTTGTGCAGTTCCAAGGCCAGGGGCTCGGGCTTGGAATAGAACAGGACATTGCCGGTGATCTGACCGTTAGCTTCGTTTTCGTTCGCCATGACGTGCCTTTAAGCTGGGGGGCGAGAATGAGATTGCGGGGTCAAGCCCTAGGGCCCAGCCGCGATGACCGGGCTTCTAGCTGAACATTGCCCGGGCGGCAAATCGGCTCACCTCGCGCTTGCGCCCGATGAGATCAACTGGATCAATCTGGCGCATAAATACAACGATAAGCGTGCGCTATTCCCAGTGGCAATTCAGGCCGATCTATTCGGACGGGCGCGGCAGGGTAAGAGCGGTATAGAGATCCGTGCGGCGATCGCGGAAAAAGCCCCAGGCCGCCCGGTGCCGGCCCAGGAAGTCGAGATCAAATTCCGCGGTGATGACGCCCTCTTGGTCCCGACCCAGTTCGGCAACCAGATCGCCCCTATGGTCTGCGATGAAGGACGAGCCATAAAATCCCTGTCCGCCGCCGGGATAATTATCCCAGGGCTCGAACCCGGTGCGATTTGATCCGACCACCGGAATGATATTGGACACCGCGTGGCCCTGCATAGCCCGACGCCACGGGGCGGCTGTGTCCAGGCTGGGGTCGTGGGGCTCTGACCCGATGGCGGTTGGATAGAGCAGAATTTCCGCCCCCATCAAAACCATGGCGCGGGCCGCTTCCGGGTACCATTGGTCCCAGCAAATACCGACCCCGATCTTGCCGTACCGCGTGTCCCAGACCTTAAATCCTGTATCGCCGGGCCGGAAATAATACTTCTCCATATAGCCAGGCCCATCGGGAATATGGCTCTTGCGATAGACCCCCATCAAGCTCCCATCAGCGTCGATCATGACCAGGGAGTTGAAATAGTGGGGCCCCTCCTTCTCGAAGATGGAGACAGGCAGGACCACGCCCAGCTCAGCTGCCAAGGGGGCCAGGGCTGTCACGCAGGGGTGGGTGCGCCAGGGATGGGCGTGAGCAAACCATCTCTCTTCCTGGGCGACACAGAAATAGGGACCCTGGAACAGTTCAGAGGGCAGAATCACCTGCGCACCCTGGGCGGCCGCCTGCCGGATCAGGTCCATGGTCTTAGCGATATTGGCGGCCAGATCCATTCCATAGGCGGTTTGGAGGGCGGCGACCTTGAGCGTGCGAACCATCAGGCTGGCTCCTGCTGGGTTATGCAGTGAAAGGAGCCGCCGCCGCTTAAAATGGCGTTAGACGGCAGGGAGATCACCGTGCGGTCGGGGAACAGGGTTTGCAAGGCCTGGGCGGCAATGGCAGAGGCCTGGGGGTCACCGTCATAGGTGGGCATGATCACAGCGCCATTGGCGATGATGAAGTTCATATGGCTGGCCGGAGCCACGCCGCCGTCATAGCTCTCAATCCAGCCCGGAGAGGGAATGCGAACGACCTTTAACTTGGCGCCAGTGGCATCGCTCATGTCTGCGAGGTTGGCTGCCGCCAGATTATAGGCCTCCGCGTTCACATCGCCCAAGCCCCAAGCGACAGGACAAACAACAGCTCCAGGCCCCACAAAGCGGGCGAGATTGTCCACGTGTCCGTCGGTATGATCATTGGCCAGGCCTTCTCCCAGCCAAAGCACCTTGCGCGCGCCCAGGGCCTCCCCCAAGGCCTTTGTCGCGATCGTTTCCGTCCAACCTGGATTTCGATTGGGATTCAACAGGCATTGGCGGGTGGTGAGTAGGGTTCCCTGCCCGTCATGATCCAGGGCGCCGCCTTCCAGGATCATGTCCTGAAGGTCGAGGGCCACGCCAGATGCCTGGGCGATCTGGGTCGAGACCGTGTCGTCATAGTCCAGCAGGTACTTGCCGCCCCAACCGTTGAAGGCGAAGCCCAGGGCGATATCGGCACCACCGCGCTTGGCGAAGATCGGACCCGTGTCGCGCAGCCAGATGTCTCCGAAGCGCCCCGGGACAATATCGATGCCCGCCACATCCCCCAGCAGACGGCGGGCCGCAGCCTCGCCCTCATCGCAGCCGGTCAGGAGCCGAACCTTTTCGTGGCCAGGCCCGGCGAGCGCCCGCGCCAGTGCCGCCACTTCAGCTTGAGCCGGCTCAAGATTGTCTTCCCAGAGCTCAGCATGGCTTGGGAAGCCCAACCACATGGCCCGGTGCGGCGCCCATTCGGGGGGCACGATCACGGTCATCGGAGGTCTCCATGAATACAAGGCGCGCAGATGAGCGGCGCCATGGTCTGGGTCAAGCCCCACATAAGAAAAGGGCGGCCCGTCGCCGGGCCGCCCCATCCTGTTCCGCCTTAAGTCCTAAGACTTAGAACTGGTAGCGCAGGCCGATCTGCATGAACCACAGGGAGGCTGCGGTATTGCGGGTCTTGCTGATCACGGTCGGCACGCTGGAGTAGCGATAACGCGGGCAGGCCGCATTGGTCACAGGAATGGCGACGCCGGCGGCGTCGGCGCAGCTGACGCGGGCGAGACCGATGGTGTCGCTATATTCCGCCACCTGACCCCAGTTGTTATTGAGTAGGTTCAGCACATTGCGGACATCGAACTGCACCTTCAGCTTATGACCATCGATCAGGGTCGGAAGCTCCTGGCTCAGCTGCATGTCGATACGACCGACGGGGGCATTGGTCTTCGAGTACTTCTCCATCAACTGACCGTTGGGCAGGTCGAAGTTGGTGTAGGCGCGCTTGAAGTTGTCGTAGTCGGCTTGGGTGGCGAAGGTTACCAGACCGACATTGAGGTCGGACGTGTTCGTATCGCCGCGGAAGTCAGGCACATAGAGAAGCTGCGCCGTACGGTTCACACCAAAGACCGGGCTACGGCCAGAGGCGCTGTCAGACATGGTGAAGCTGAAGGGACGGCCGTCCTGACGCTCAGCAAAGATGCTGACCCGGGTTTCGTTGTCGCCGAAGAAGTTGTGGCGATAGCCGAATTCCGCCTTGAAGCGATTGCCGATCTCATAGACCGAGCGGCCCAGCTTATCGCGGTTTGGGTCTTCACTGGCGATCACGCTCGAATAGAGCGAACCGGCGGTGGTGCCGAAGAACATACCCGCACCTGCGGAGTCTTCCATCTTCTGGTGCGAATAGCCAACGGCCAGATCGCCACCCCATTCCCACGACTTCGAAGCGCTGAAGGCAACGGTGTAGGAAGAACCCTTCTTGGTGTTGCCGACGATGATGTCGCGGTTCGAACCCAGGTTGACGGAGCTCTTACCAACCACAGCGCCCAGACCGTCATAACGGATCCGGCCATCGGGCAGGAACTGTTGAACCCCATTGACCACCAGGGGTTGGACCCGGGTGTCATAATAGGTGAGGTCCTCGTTGACCTTGGTGGTGACCAGGTCCGCCGTCAGACGCCAGCCGTCCATCACATGCCATTCCCCAGAGAGGAAGAGCTTGTAGGTGCTGGGCATTTTGAAGCTAGGCGACAGGGCGATGACTTCACCCAGAGGCGGGATATTGACCGAACCGCCCAAGGTGCCCTGCTGCAATTGCTGGATCAGGGTCGGCATTTGATAGCCGAAGTTTGCTTGCGTCGTCAGGTTGTCGAGGCCAGCCGAACCAACCGCGGTGGTGAAGCCGGGGGTGCCCGTGGTTTCCTGGAAGCCCGTAGCGGTCCGGTTGATGGTGACCGAGGTGGTCGCATAGCCAGTGTTGTAGAATGGCGCACCGGTCAGAACGTCCGGGGTGCCACCAGCAAACAGGCCGAACCCGCCGCTGACCTTGATATCCGGAGACACCTTCCACTCGCCAGACAGGCGGGGCATGACCAGGACAATGCCGTCAATGGTCTTTTGGTTGGAGAAACCGTTACGCGCCTTGAAGTTCGGGTTGAGAATGGGCTTGTCAGGATAGTTGAAGGTATCCACCCGAACACCAGCGGCGACCTTGATGTCGTCGCTTAGATTGATGGTGTCCTGAGCATAGCCCGAATAGGTCCAATAGGAGGTCTTGAAGGCGGCATCGTTCGGATTGCCGGTGACGGCATTCTGATAGGTCAGGCTGCTGGCCTTACCCGCAGCGAAGTCAGCCAGGGAGTCAAAGTAATAGAGACCGCGGGACTGCGGCACGAACAGGTCATAAGGCTTGGCTTGACGGGCCGTGACGCCTGCCTTGAACAGGTTGTTGTTGATCGAATATTCGCCCTGGAACTGGTAGCGAACTTCCTGCTCACGCAGTTGGTTTGCATGACGGAACTGGTCGGGACCAAAGCGCACAGAACTGTAGAGAGAATTACAGCTGGTCAGAATAGCGTCCGAAGTCGGCGCCGTGCAGACGGTCACATCGGCATAGTTCTGGCCGCTGGGCGGCAGCTGCATGTTGTTATAGTCGCGGGTCGTGGCCTTGAAGAAGGTCGTCAGACGATCCGTCCAGTTGGAGTGGATTTCCAGGGTGGTGGCTTCGTCGGAGTTGAACTGCTTGTACCAGTGCGACGACAGTGACGCTGTCGTGCTGCCTAGGTCCGTACGCTGAATCGAAGAGGATTCCGCATAACGGTAGGTCAGGCTTGCGCGGTGCTTATCGCTGATGTTCCAGTCAACCTTGGCGGAGTACTTCTTGTCCAGCTGAGGCTCGGTAGGAGCAACTGTACCCAGGGCAAACTTGGAGGCGTAATTGGTGTTGTAGGTGTTGACGACACCATCGATGGTCGCCTGGGTCAGGCCGTTCAGGAAGGTGTTGGCTGCACCAGAACCAGCAACACCGGTCAGCGTCGAGTCAACAGTCTCATAATTTTCATAGGACGCCGCGAAGAACAGGGTGTCCTTGATGATCGGGCCAGAGAGGAAGGCGCCATAGTTGGTCTGGCTCTGCACCGTCTTAATGCGGTTGCCCTCGATCTTCTTACCGACCAGGCCATCGTTCAGATAGTTGGTGAAGATCGAGCCGTGGAAGTTGTTACCCCCAGACTTCATAACGATGTTCAGTGAACCGCCGACAAAGTCGCCATTCTCGACATCGGTCGGAGCCGCGGCGACCGCGAACTGCTCAATGGCATCAAGGTTGACGGGGCCGCGTGCAGTGGTGAGACCGCCCTGGGCCAGACCGAAATTGTCCTGGGCCGACACGCCGTCAACAGCAATGCGGTTGAAGCGCGGATTGGAACCGGCGATGGAGATACCGCCGCCATTGGCACCGGAGCGACCGCCGGAAAGGTCCTGGGCGACCAGGATGTCATGACGGGCCAGGTCGCGGGGGTCACGGCTGACCGAGACGACGGCGGCGATGGCGTCTGCATTCAGGACTGTCTTGGGACCCTGATCATTGTTGCGGGCTGAAGACGCAGTGACGACCACTTCTGCAACTTCGGCGAGATCGGCGTCGAGGTTGAAGGTCTGACCCACCTGAAGGAAGACGTTGTTGAAGCTCTTGGCCGGATATCCGGCCGCGTTCACGGTCACCGTGTACGGACCACCGATGCGGAGACCGCGGAGGTCGAAACCACCGCCAGCTTCCGTCGAGGTCACCGCACGGGTACCGGTCGGGGTATGAACGAGGGTAACGGTCGCCTTGGCGATAGCCTTGCCGTTTGCTGTAACCGAACCGCTAACTGCGGACGTGGTTTCCTGGGCGTAGACGGCCGTGGATGTGGCGCAAAGCAGCGCTGTAAGAGCTACGCCTTGGGCGAGCCGACGTGAAAATGTCATATGGAACCCCTCCATCAATTATCCGGAAACGGTCGAGTCTTGCCGGACCCCGTTCGGATGATGGCGCCCTATAGCCCGAAAAATGACAAGATGGGTGACGCTTTTGTTACACCGGTAAAGGTTCTTAACAGTGCTGCATGAAAGACACGCAGTCTGAGGGCCCGCTAAGGCACCTTCCCTTGCCCTTAATGTCCGCCCCAAACCGCCTTGAGCCGGGCATCGCGGCCACAACCAACCCGATAATAGCCGTAATTGATGGGGTTCTTGCGGGCATAGTCCTGATGATAGGCCTCACCCATCCAGAAGCGGGAGGCTGGCAGGATCTTGGTTGCGACACCTCGTCCCAGGGTCTTGGACACCTGGGCCTTGACCTGTTCGGCCGCGGCCTGCTCTGCCGAATCGGCGACAAAGACTGCCGTGCGGTAGCTGGGGCCCTGGTCGCAGATCTGACCATTGGGGTCGGTAGGGTCGATATGGTGGAAGAAGGCGTTGACCAGCTGAGCATAGCTAGTCTTGGCGGGGTCATAGGTGACGCGGACCGCCTCGAGGAACCCCTCATGATCCTCATAGGTCGGGTTCTTGCGGGCCCCGCCGGCATATCCGACATCGACAGAGACAACCCCAGGGACATGCTCAATGTCATGTTCTGCAGACCAGAAGCAGCCCCCAGCAAATACTGCGGTCTTAAGGGCACCGGCAGCCGGCGCAGCGTTTGCGATCAGCAGGGCAATGGCTGTGGTGGCGGCAAAAAGGGAACGGGACATGTCAGGCTCCAACGCGGCGAGTGCCGCCTATATTCTAGATACGATAGCCGCAGAACTTGGTTTCACGGAATACGGACAATTCGGTCGAGGCTTTAGGGTCCATCCGAAATTTGAGGGATGCCATCAACCTTGCTGCGACACCCAACCGGGTCACGAGGCTGAGCAGGTCGTTGGACAGCATCCGATGCGCTAAGGCGACGAAGGCGTGATAGGCGCGCAGGATCATGGGATGATCTCCTCAAGACGACTGAAGACCCCGGCGGTGATGAGCGCTGCAAAGGCCGATTGAAGATCTAGGTCGGGGTGGGTGGAAAGGGCAGCCTCGGCCGCCACCGAAATTGAATCCCCAGCCAGACAGGAAGACAGGAAGACGCAGGCACCAGGGGGGATAACCTGATGTTCCACATCTAGAGATGGACGGGTCAGAAGCAGGGCCTCTGGCCGGGCCTCAAGCTCAAAGCCCGGCAGGTCGGGGGTCTGGCGCAAGGCGCGCCAGAGGGTCGGGACCGTACAATCAAAAGCCAACCATCGCGCAGCAGCGCGGAGCATGAGGCGGTGGGTCAGGAAGATCTCTGGCGATAGGCGACTAAGGTCCTCGGCGCTCACGCCTTGCTCATCGACCTCGGTGTGGCACTCGGTCCACAGACGATCTAGCCGGGCGAGATCGGGCAGATAGGCTAGGCCCTGGTCCTGGGCGGGGCCCGTGACCCATTCAGGAAAATCCTCGCCATAAACGATCAAGGGCGCGAGGTTCGGGGGATGGGCTTCGCAAAAGACCCGAGCCGCATGCACCATCCAGGCTTCGCCAACTATGGCGGTCACCGTCGGGAACTGAGCGATAAGCGCATCCACAAGCCCCCTGGCGGAGGTATTGCGATAGACCTTTAATCCGTTTTGGCCCGCGGCCCCGGTCTCGAGCCAGGGACTTAAAGCGTGATCGTCCCCTGCGAGGGCGCGCTCGAAGGCAGCATGAAAAGCCTCAGGCATGGGCCAAGACTGGGCACGAGGTCAGTAGGTCGTGGGCTCGATTGCGTTCGACCATGAGCTCGGCAAAGGACGGAACCTTCTCGTCCCTTTCAATCAGCGTCGGACGCGGTCCGATGCGAGCAATAAGGCACTCATATAGCGCCCAGACCTCGGGGGCGATGGGCGCGCCATGGGTGTCGATCAGCAATTTGTCGCCATGGGCGGGGTCGGGCGCGTGACCCGCAAGGTGTATTTCACCGATAGCCGCAGACGGAATAGAGTCGAGATAGGTGTTCGGATCGACGCCGAGATTATTGGCGCTGACCTGCACATTATTGACGTCCACCAAGAGCCCGCATCCAGTCTTAGCGACCAGGGCAGCCAAGAACTCAACCTCCTGAAACTCATGGCCCTTGAGCGGCATATAATGGGATGGATTTTCAATCAGGACCTGACGACCGAGCCCTGTCTGCATGCGGTCTATGTTGTCGGCAATCCCTGCGAGGGCCGCGCCGGTGCGAGGAAAGGGCAGCAGGTCCGGGTGATAAACCCCCCGGCGTTTGGACCAAGCAAGATGCTCAGAAACGATGAAGGGCTCGAAGCGGTTGACCAGGCGTTTTAGCGCCGCCAGATGATCCTCATCGATCGGCTCATCGGCAGCCAAGGACATGCCGACACCGTGCAGGGACAGGGGCTTGGACTTCCGGATCGCCTCAAGCCAGGCCAATCTTGGCCCACCCGCGACCATGTAGGTCTCAGGATGAACCTCGAACCAGAGACCCTCTGACGGGTCGGCCAGGGCGTCCGCATAGTGCTGCGGCTTGAGCCCCAGTCCCGCTGAAGGATCTCTGGTCATAGGTCAGATCCGCAAGGTCAAACCTAGGACTTGGGCGTCAGAGAGCCCATGCCGTTCGGGGTCTTGATGGTGACGCAAGTGCCCTTGGCGACATCCTTGAACATCTTGCCGTCATAGTCGACCTTGGAGGTGCCAGCGCAGGTGGTTCCTGCACCTGCTGCGCAATCATTCTGGCCTGCCTTGGCAATTCCATAGCATTTTTCTTGAGGGGCGTGGGTCTTGGTCATGGCCATATCAGCAGCAAGGGCAGCCCCGCCCATCAGGGCCATTACAGTGGCGGCAGCGGCGGCATTGGTCAGGGTCTTCATGGGTAAAGTCCTCTTTCAGGTTGGGGCGATCCCGAAGGCCTCGGGGTCTGAACGAACATTCGCGTGGTCAAAGGCAAGGTTACGCGCAAACTAAATTTTAGTCTTGGAATTGGCTGCGTAACCCTTCATCTGGACTATGCGTAATCAAAGGGAGACGCGCGCTTGTCCGCGGAGATCGAGGATCGACTCAAGGCCTTGATGGTACGCGGCCAGGCTGGGGAGTCTGCGGCCTGGAACGAGCTGCTAACCCGGTTAAGCAGGCAATTGCGCGGCTATTTCGCACGACGCATGGAACCTGGAAGCGCCGATGTGGAGGATCTTGTGCAAGAGACTCTGATGGCCATTCACCGGCGACGCATGACCTATGATGCCAACCAACCCTTTAGTGCCTGGGCCTATGCAGTGGCTCGCTATAAGCTGATTGATCACTGGCGGCGGGGACGGATCCGCAAACACGTGCCCATAGATGACGTCGTCGATTGGTTAGCCGACCCCTCAACCGCCGAAGATGGGGCCACCCGTGCCGACCTCGATCGTCTTCTCGCGACCCTTCCGAAACGCCAGAGCCAGCTTATTCGCGACGTGAAGCTTTCAGGCCTCAGTCTCGCCGAGGCCGGGGCCAAGGCGGGCATGACCGAAGGTGCGGCCAAGGTCGCCCTACACAGGGCGATGAAGTCCCTAACCGAGGGGCGTACCCTATGAGGACCGAAGATCTTATTGCGACCCTGAGCCAGGATCTGAAGCCGACACCCTCTGTCCGGCAGCAGCTCTTGCGGCCCGCAGTCGCCGGAGGACTGATCGCCTTTGTCCTAGTGGCCTTCTGGCTGGGATTCAGGCCTGACATATTGCGGGCCTGGGCGGCCCCCATGTTCTGGGTCAAGGCGGCTTATACGAGCCTGATTGCCCTTGCGGGGTTTGGCTGTACGCGCATCCTGGCCAGTCCGATTGGCGAACCTTGGAAAGGGTTTATCGCGGCGCTCGCTATATTTGGGATCCTGCTGCTGGGCGGGGTTGTCCAACTTGCTTTGGCCGACGCGGTCGATCGTCTGCCGCTGCTGATGGGCGGCTCCTGGCATGTCTGCTCACAGAACATTGCCATCTTAGGGGCACCGATCCTGATCTTGACCCTGCTGGCGCTCCGGACCCTGGCCCCGACCAAACTCAGGGCGACGGGTGCAGCCGCAGGTCTCTTTGCAGGTGGAGTGGCCGCCACAGTTTATGGGCTCCACTGCCCAGAACACGCTCTGGCCTTCATCGCCGTCTGGTACAGTCTGGGTATGGCTGTGCTGACGGCTGCCGGTGCATTAGCAGGACCATGGGCCCTACGCTGGCGGTAAAGCACCCTGTTCCTAGGCGGACCCGTCTCATTATAAAACCGCCTCAGAATTTCCTTTCAAGCTCGATGGCAAGGCGGAACTGCCCGTCATTACCCGCACGCGCCATGCCAACGGGAAACAGGTAACCCACCTGAAACTCCAGCTCGCCGCCAAGAGCCTTGGAGTCCGTCTCAACCTGCAGCATTGGGCCCAGATATCCCCGGCGCCGGCCCCCCAGGCTATGGCTGTCGCCTAGATCGCCAAAGGCCTGCAGGCCAATCCCAAGGTCATCAACCACCGTGACCGTCGCCTGGGCCGCATAGCCGAATTCAAGGTCACCCGCCTGGGACAACGGGGTCTCGGCAATGAGGTTCAGCCGGCCTTCGAACGGCCCTGCCTGTTTTGCAAAAAGCGCCTTTGCTTCCACCACTCCACCTTGACCCTGGACACTCTGTTCCAAGGCAAGATAGCCCCCAACATCAATGCCAAGCCCCGGGATTCGGCCAAGGGCGAAAATCCCCTCCAGCCCCAGGGCTTCGACCTTGGACCTGCTGCCATCATGGGCGACTTCTGCAAATACGGAGACCCGAAAGCTGTCTGACAGTCCGCGTTCGTACTCGATCAGGGTTGCGCCCCTTCCGTCCGCCGATCCCCCGACAAGCTGGCCTGACCTGACCTCGAATTCCGAAACTCCCTTCTCAGATCGCGGCGAAGAAACCGTCTCGGCAAGGCCGGGCGCTGCCATTGCGACCGTTGGCAGTCCGAGTGTCAGAACCGCAAGAACCAGACCCGTTCCACGCACATCATTGCTCCTAGTTGATAATCGTTCGCAAGTTATAGATGCGAATGATTATCAAGTGCAAGATGACAGGGCATAATTTCTAGAGGGCGAGGTCGAAGTCGGTCTCAGTCCTGGCCCGGACCTCATCAAGGGTCACATCGGGTGCAAGAGCAGTGAGGCGTACCGGGGTCCGACCCCGATTAATCTCAAAAACGGCTAGGTCCGTGACGACGAGGTCGACCACCTTCTGACCAGTCAGGGGCAGGCTGCAGGCCTTGACCAGCTTCGGAGCTCCTGACTTCTCAGAGTGCTCCATAACGACCACCACACGCTTGACCCCAGCCACAAGGTCCATGGCACCACCCATGCCCTTGACCATCTTGCCTGGCACCATCCAGTTGGCCAGATCGCCGTTGGCTGCCACCTGCATGGCCCCAAGGATCGACAGGTCGATGTGGCCACCGCGGATCATGGCAAAGCTGTCGGCACTGGAGAAATAGGAGGAGCTGGGGAGTTCCGTAATCGTCTGCTTGCCTGCATTGATCAGGTCGGCATCCTCTTCCCCTTCAAAAGGAAAGGGGCCCATGCCCAGCATACCGTTCTCGCTCTGGAGGGTGACGCTCATGCCCTTTGGGATGTGATTGGCCACCAGGGTCGGGATGCCAATGCCCAGATTGACATAGTAACCGTCTCGCAACTCCGAAGCGGCGCGCGCCGCCATTTCGTCTCGGGTCCATGCCATCAGACTGCCGCCTTCTCAGCCACCGGCCGGGTGGTTCTTTGCTCAATACGTTTTTCAAAGGTCGCGCCCTCTAAGACGCTGTCCACGTAAATACCGGGGGTGTGGATATTGTCCTTGTCCAAATCCCCAATCATCACCAGATGCTCGACCTCGGCCACACAGATCTTGCCAGCTGTCGCCATCATTGGATTGAAATTTCGGGCCGTCTTTCGATAGATCAGATTGCCTTCGGCATCGCCCTTCCAGGCCTTGACGATGGACAGGTCAGCGGTCAGGCCGCGCTCCATCACATAGTCTTCGCCGTCGAAATTACGGATCTCCTTGCCCTCGGCCACCAGGGTCCCGACCCCCGTCTTTGTGAAGAAGGCGGGAATGCCCGCACCGCCCGCCCGAATGCGCTCAGCCAGGGTCCCTTGAGGATTAAATTCAAGC
This sequence comes from uncultured Alphaproteobacteria bacterium, assembly GCA_937920085.1. Classification (GTDB taxonomy): domain Bacteria; phylum Pseudomonadota; class Alphaproteobacteria; order Caulobacterales; family Caulobacteraceae; genus Phenylobacterium. Next base: position 165,759 of record CALETE010000011.1, read on the forward strand.
TCCAGCTTTCCCGAGAGGTAAAGCTCAGCAAACAGCTTATTCTCGCCCACATACGAACTGATCATCTTACGGATCTGGCCCGTCTCCAGCAGGACGCCCAGGCCAAAACCATCAACACCACAATTGTTGGAGATAACGGTCAGGTCCTTGACCCCACTGTCGCGGATGGCGGCGATCAGGTGTTCGGGAATGCCGCAGAGGCCAAAGCCTCCGGCCATGATGGTCATGCCGTCGAAGAGACGACCGGCCAGCGCCTGCGTGGCGTCTTTGCGGGTTTTGTCAGCCATGTCCAATCTTACGCCGCACTGCAGCATTTGAAAATGGGGCACCTTACGGAGTTTGATAGGCCGTAAATTTGAGTGAGATCGGTGCGACCTCTTGTTGGTCGGCGCAGTGGGGAGGGGTATAGATTCAGGTCATGACCCAAGCCAAAGCCGATACATTCACGCCCGTCCCATTTCCGACCTTCACGTCTGACTTCGAGGGTTTCGCTGCCAAGCTTGGCGAGAGCTTTCAAAGATATGGCTTTGCGGTGATTTCGGAGCACGGCCTGGACGAACACCGCCTCGCATCGGCCATCGCAGACACCAAGGCCTTTTTCGCCCTGCAGGAGACGACAAAGCGTCGCTATATTTCCGGAACCGGCGGACAGCGTGGCTATACAGCCTTCGGCGTCGAGACGGCAAAGGGGAACGACCACTTCGATCTGAAAGAGTTTTGGCATGTGGGCCGCGACCTGCCCCCAGGCCATCCCTATGCCCGGGTCATGCCGCCCAATGTCTGGCCCGACGAAATCCCCACCTTCCAATCAGAGGTTGGCTGGCTCTATGACGCCCTAGACACCTTGGGCAATCAGGTGCTGGAGGCGATCGCCCATTACCTCGGCCTAGAGCGCGACACCTTCGTCGGGCCGGTCGAAAACGGCAATTCCATCCTGCGACTGCTGCACTACCCCCCGGTGCCAAAGGATGGGCCAAATATCCGCGCTGGTGCCCACGCCGACATCAATGTCATCACCCTGCTGCTGGGCGCTGAAGAAGCGGGACTGGAAGTTCAAGATCGGGACGGTCAATGGCTGGCCATCAGCCCGCCACCCGGTTCTGTCGTTTGCAATATCGGCGACATGCTGGAGCGACTGACAAACAACGTCTTGCCGTCGACCATTCACCGGGTGGTCAATCCGGCACCCGAGCGGCGGGGTTTCCCCCGCTATTCCACGCCCTTTTTCCTGCACTTCAATCCCGACTTCGACATTGTCACCCTACCCTCCTGTATCTCTGAAGACCGGCCAAACCTCTATCCGCACCCCCTGAATGCCCAGGATTTCCTGGAAATCCGACTGAGGGAAATCAAGCTAATCTAGACTCACGATCAGTGCTGGATGTGCAGGGTGTCGATTGACCCGGCGATAGCCTCAAACGCCGCGTTCAGCTGGGAAACGTCTTGCACATCATAGTAGTTGCCAGGTGCAGAGGCGCAGGTCTGCAATACCGTTGAGGCCCCGGATTTTACCTCGACTCGGACAGTGTAGACCGTGATGTCCTTGGCCTTAATGTTCTGACACAAGGCGCTAAGGCGACCATCCATGGCTTGGCTCCGCGTAGCGGCCGATCCGCTGAAGAGCCCCAATAGGCCCTGCCAGATATAGCCCAGGCCGCTGTAATAGGAGCGGTTCTGCTCAGACCCTGAACTGGGATCACCCATGGTGTTTTCCCCATCGGTCATCAGGATAATCACCTTGCGAAGGCGTTCTGCGCCATAGGCGGCACCGTCGGCCAGGGGCATGTTCGGCGAGAGACTGTGCCAGCCCCACATCAGCCCCAAGGCAATATTCGTGTCGCCGACGGCAACCATGCCGTCGATAGCAGACTTCAAGGCGGAGAAGTTTGTGGTCAGGCGCATCATGGGCTGCAGACTGCAGCCGCCGTTTGGCCCCAGCTGATAGCCAGTGCCACCTTGATAACCGACAGCAGGCGACGTCACGTATTTTGCGGAATTCTGCTCCCGTACCAGCCAATTGGCCGATGTGGTCGCATCCGGGAGATAGTTGTTCGGATACCCATAAAACCCTGAGGCGGAGTCCGGCTCATCAGGCCAGAAAAAAGGAATAAATTGAGTATCGGGAGACCCAAGGACCGGCGGGGCGTCCTGAATATCATAGGGCATAGGCCGGGCTTCAATGCAGCCTTCCCAGGGGGTGTTGTTCATCTGCTTGAGCAGGGTGAAGCGGTCGGTCTGAACATCGAATATGTCTCTGCTTGTCCCCAACCGCGCATGCGAAACCCCCTGTGGATCAATCCAAGAAGGTATGCCGGGGCCTGAATGGCTGGCCGGATCGTAGCTCGCTGTTGGTGTCGTCCCCTGGACGCGGACGGTCATGGAGAATGGCGTCAGTGAAATCTTCAGCGGATTGGCTTCAGTGCTGCGTTGAGAGGCCGCCTGTAGGGTATCAATCAGGGTCTTGGCCGCCGCTTTCAAGGTCGTGATCTTCCGTCCTGCCATAGACCCTGTGTTATCGAGAACTAATGCCACCTCCAGACGATCGACAGCCCGAGTCACGGATGTCGTGGCGGTCATGTTTGGGTGAGGCCAAAGCCCCGGAGCAATGCCCGCTGGCGTGACCTCCGCAGCCCCTTCCACTGTATTGTTAGCCGTCAGGGAAAAACTTGAACTGACCAGGGTGCTGCCTTTCGGCAGGACCAGGTTCGCGTTCAGGGCAGCCTCTCCAGCTAAGTTAATATCCTGGGAGGTGGTTGCCTGGGAGCGGGCCGCAAACAGCGCCGCTGCATCCACTGCATCCTGCAATTTCGCCCTCTGAACATTGTTTTGATAGATGTCTAGCGTTCCCAAAATCATGGCGGTGAGGACCACCAGGGACAGGGCGAACATCACCGCCACCGCCCCGTCTTCGCTACGCTCGCCTGTTAAAAATGCCCGCAGCCCTCGGCGCATGCCGGTTCGATTTTTGGAGGGTATTTGGGTCGACATCGTTTGACGCCTTGCTCTCGAAACAACACGGCAAGGGTCGTCAAACAGCGTGAAATAAACCGAGTCACAAGGCGATTAACTGGGAACTAAGCCTGCCATCCCTTAACCAAGCTGCGCCATTTTTTGATAAGTAAGACTGGTTTGTCGGATAGGGCCTGCCCTGACAGCTTGAACCAAAAGTGCCTTGGCCCCCCGAAGAGGGACAACTTCAAACCCAGGCGCCGGATACCGGATTGACGCCCCCCGATCTTTAGCGTTCCCCTCTCCGAGGCGACGCCATCGGAGTCCATCCCATGTCACTTGAAAACGAACCGCCCCATGGCGTGGAAACCAAGTCTGATCTTAAGGGAGGCCCAGGCGGCCTAGGGGGCCTGATCGGCAAGCTCCGGGCGGGGCAGGTCTCGGCCGTGCTAGCGATTGGCCTGATCGTAGCGGCCTTTTGTGGTGGACTGCTGACAGCAAAAGCCTTCGACGGCGGACCTCGCCTGGCGCTCAATACAGCGTCGCAATCCCAAGGCGCGCCCTGGTCCCTGTTCGGCAAGCCGCGCAGCGCGGATGCCGCACGTCGCGGTGTGCCCAAGCCGGAAGGATTTGCCGTCTGGCGCTCACGGATCGACGCATCCAAGGCCGAACCCCTGGCCTGTATTGAAATGACCGAGCCCCTGGATCCCGGCAAGGCCTATGGCGATTTTGTCCTATTGTCGCCGGACCTCGGCCACCCACCTGCGGTGACGGTCCAAGGTTCAGAGCTCTGCATTGGGGGCGTCGGATTCAATGATCGACGCGTGACCCTGCTGAAGGGGCTGCCGGGTAAGAAGGGACAGGCCCTAGCGGCCAATGCAGATGTGGATTTCACCTTCGGAGAAAAGCCCCCCTATGTGGGTTTCGCTGGCAATGGCGTCATCCTGCCCCGGGAGGATTCCGACGGGATCGGCATTGAAACCGTCAATGTCACCAAGCTGCATATCGAAGTTTGGCGTGTCGTAGACCGCAACCTTGTCCGCAAGACGATCAGCGCCCCAGAGCCGACCCCCGAAGGTGATTATGTCTATGACGAAGGCGACGATGGCGCCGGCGATGTTGGCCGGGTGGTCTGGAAAGGCGAGGTTCCTGTAACTGCGTCCAGCGAAGGTGTCCGGGCGACCACAGTCTTTCCGCTAGGTGCTGTCTTGAAGGACATGAAACCCGGCGGCTATGTCATCAAGGCGCGGGACGCGTCTGGCGGACGCTCGAACGGCGAAAACGGGGCCATGGATTCAAACCCGCCGGCCCAAGCCCGACGCTGGGTGATGTTTACCGATATGGCCCTGTCGGCCTATGGCGGGTCCGATGCCCTTGATGTGGTGGTGCGTTCCCTAAAGACAGCCAAGGTCTTGCCGGGTGTCTCCGTGGCCGTCCTCGCCCGTAATGGTGAAGACCTAGCGACGGGCAAGGCCGATGCCAGCGGCCGGATCCGGTTCGACCACGCCCTTCTGGCGGGCGAGGGCCCGGGCGCTGCGAAAATGGTTATGGCCTATGGTCCTCAAGGGGATCTGGCGGTGCTGGACCTCGATCGATCGCCGGTGGACCTGTCGAAGCAGTCCACCGGGGGTCGGACGTCTGACGATAGCGTCGGCGGGCGGGCTTCGGCCAGTCTGGTGGATGCCTATATCTACAGCGATCGAGGCATTTATCGCCCTGGGGAAACCCTGCACGTCAATGCCTTGCTTCGCGACCGAGAGGTCAAGGCGGTGAAGGACCGCAAGGGTGCCATAGTCGTCCTGCGGCCCTCTGGCGTCGAATTCAAACGCTATCCTTTCGCAACGGCACCCCAAGGGGTAGCGAGCGCAGACATCGCCCTGCCCAAAAGCGCGCCCCGGGGCGGGTGGACAGCCCGGGTTGATATCGATGGCCTAGACAAGCCTGCCGGACAAATGTCGTTCCAGGTTGAGGATTTCGCTCCCCAGCGACTGGCTGTGACCGCCCTAGGGCAACAAGACATCCCACTTAAGGCCGACGAGGTCCGCAATATCCAGGTTCAAGCCCGGTTCCTTTATGGCGCGGCGGGTGCTGGTCTGCAGACCCAAGGGGAAGCCAGACTGAAGGCCGACCCCAATCCCTTCCCTCAGTATGAAGGCTATTCCTGGGGGGATCAGATCGCGACGTTTCAGGAGAAGTATCTGGATCTTGGACAGTCCGTCACCGATGGCGAGGGCCACGCCGTGGCGACGATCAAGGCCTCAGAAGCGGGCGAAACCGCACAACCCCTTATGGTTGCCTTCACCACCAGCGTCTTCGAGCCCGGTGGCCGACCTGTGCGGGAAACCCTGGACCTGAAACTGCGCACCAAGCCGCTTTATCTCGGCATCAAGGTTGACCAGGGCGACACCAGCGGGTCAGGAGACCCAACCCTTGCGCTAAACTTCATCGCCGCTGATGCCCAGGGCCGACGGGTCGCCGCAAGCGGCGTCAGCTACACCCTGATCGCCGAAAACTGGGACTATGATTGGTTTCAGCAGAATGGACGCTGGCAGTGGCGGCGGACCAATCGCGACGCTGTCGTCCAGCGTGGTACCTTGACCATTGGCGCAAATCAGCCGGCGCGCATTGCCCGACGGCTAGGTTGGGGCGACTACCGTCTTGAGGCGGTTGGGGCTGGTGGCGTCAAGACCACCCTGCGCTTTTCCTCAGGCTGGGGCGCTGCGGCCAATGATGTGGACGCCCCAGACTTTGTTCGGGTCAGCGCGGGTACCAAGACCTTTGCCCAAGGCGACACGATCAATGTCACCCTAAAGCCTCCCTATGCTGGCGAGGCTCAAATCGCCGTCGCAACGGACCGTTTGATCGATTTCAAGACCGTGACCGTTGGCAAGGGCGGAACCACGGTCCGCCTGAAGACCGACGGCACCTGGGGGGGCGGTGCCTATATCCTGGTCAGCGTCATCCAACCCAGGGACCCCGTGTCATCGCCCAAACCGAAGCGTGCCTTGGGCCTGATCTATGTTGCCTTAGATCCGCAAAGCCGCAAGCTGACCGTGGCCCTGGATACGCCTGAAAAGCTGAATTCGAGGGCGACACTGGATGTCCCCATCACAATTCGCGGTGCCGGTTTCGGTGGCCGTGCCCGGGTCACCCTGGCGGCGGTCGACGAGGGCATTTTGCAGCTGACCAAGTTCAAGAGCCCCGATCCCCTGAAATGGTTCTTTGGCAAGAAGGCTCTCACCGTCGACTATCGTGATGACTATGGGCGCATTCTGGACGCCAATCTCGGCGCGCCGGCCAATGTCAATTTCGGTGGCGACGAAGTGGGTGGCGAGGGCCTGACCACGACGCCGATCAAGACCGTGGCCCTCTGGTCTGGGGTGGTTGAAACCGGTCTCGACGGCAAGGCAGTGATCCACCTGCCAGCAGCAGACTTCAACGGCGAGCTTCGGCTCATGGCCGTAGCGTGGACCGATACGGCGGTCGGGGCGACGTCCAAGCCTATGACTGTCCGCGAAGCGGTGGTCGCAGACCTGTCCCTGCCACGGTTCCTGGCACCGGGCGATCGGGCCTTTGCGACACTCGAGCTGCACAATCTGGAAGGCAAGGCCGGGCAATATCTGGCCGAGCTCACCTCGGGTGGCGGGATCATGGCGCCCTTCAAGAAAGCCTTCCAACTGGCCCTCGGCCAAAGGATCGCCGAGCACATCGCCTTCAATGCCCCCAATCATTCGGGGATCGGCGCGGTCGGCTTCAAGGTCTCCGGACCCGGCTTCAGCACAGGCAAGACCTATCCCCTACAGACGCGTCTGGGATGGGGGCCCGTCACCCGGACGACAATGGCGTTACAGAAGGCAGGGGAAACCTACACCCCCAATGCCAACCTAATGTCTGGTCTGGCCGCAGGGGATGTGTCCTTTCAGGTGAGCTATTCACCCTTCCGCGGATTTGACCCCGGCCCCATTGCCATGGCCCTATCGCGGTATCCCTATGGCTGCACCGAGCAGACGGTTTCAGGGGCCTATCCCCTGCTCTATGCGTCCGAGGTCTCCTCAGATCCCAAGCTCAAGCGCACCTCTGCTGCCCTGGCGGGGGCCGTAGGCAAGCTGCTGGATCGCCAAACCCTGGATGGGGCCTTTGGCCTTTGGCGAGTCGGCGATGGCCAAGCCGATGCCTGGCTGGGTGCCTACACCACAGACTTTGTCATTTCGGCGCAGAAGGCGGGCTTGCCCGTTCCGCAGGACGCCATTGACCGTGCCCTAGGGGCCATGCGCCAGATCTCCCGGCCTGAGGGTTGGAGTTCAGTGTCCTATCGCCTGCAATACCCGACCTACTGGGCGGGATCTCCGGAAGCCTCGCAGAAAGCGACAGAGGCTATGCGGTCAAGGGCTTCGGCCTATGCCCTCTATGTTCTGGCCAAGGGCGGTCGAGGCGATCTAGCCCGCCTGCGCTGGTGGCATGATATCCAGCTTAAGTCTGAACCCTCGCCCCTCGCCAAGGCCCAGATCGGTGCCGGATTGTCGATCATGGGCGACCATGCCCGGGGGCGGTCAGGCTTCCGGCAAGCCATAGCCGCCCTTGGCTACCGCCAGGATGATGACTGGTACCAAAGCCCGCTCCGTGACCTAGCCGCTATTATCGCCTTGGCCTATGAGTCTGGCGAAGCCGATATCGCCCGCGGCCTACAGAGCCGTTTGGAGAACGCGGTCAAGGATCCGGACGCGCTGAACACCCAGGAACAGGCCCGTCTGCTGCAGGCAGCCCACTATATGATGGCAGCGGCGGGACCCGTGAAGGTTACCGCCCAGGGTGCCTATGCCGCTCCAGGGGCTATGGGCGCGCCGCGGTGGACCGTTGGGCGTCTTGCTCAGGCGCACTTTATCAACGCCGGTGGGCCAATTTGGCGGATGATTACGGTAACGGGCACGCCCCTGGCGGCACCTGCCACGGTGCAGAATGGACTGGTGCTTACCAAGCGTATGGTCAGCTTCACCGGAGGCGCGATTGTTCCCAGTCAGATCCGTCAAGGCGACCGGGTGATCATCGCGATCAGTGGCCGTTCCGGTCAGGGCCGCAGCATGGCCCTGGTGGTGGATGATCCCCTGCCCGCTGGGTTTGAGATCGAGACGGTCCTTGGCCCTGACGATGCCCAGAGTGGACCCTTCCGCTTCCTTGGAAGTCTGACCACTGCCGACATCCAAGAAAGTCGCGATGATCGCTATGTGGCGGCCATGTCTTTAGCTGGACACGGAACCTTCGGTTTCGCCTATGTGGCGCGCGCTGTAACCCCTGGCGACTTCCTTCTGCCGGGGGCTCAAGCCAAAGACATGTATCGACCCGCGATCAACGCACAGACAGCGCCAGGACGCACGGTGATTGCCCCAAGCCACTAGGGAAAGGGATCGGGTTCGGCGCATTGTCCACGGCCTCCTGGCGCTTCTGGCCCTGGAAAGCTTTGTCTTTGCCTTGGATGCCGCCTTTCCGCCCAATCTGAGCCGTGCTGAACGGTCCTCGCCGGTGACGTTGGATCGGCGGGGGGCTTGGCTAAGAGCCTTGCCCGTGGAGAACGGGCGTTGGCGAATACGGGCTGATTTGACGCGGACAGATCCCGTTTTCCTGAAACGTCTGATCAAAATTGAGGATGCCCGGTTCTGGATCCATCCCGGCGTGGATCCCGTCTCTGTCATCCGCGCGACGGGGTCGGCCATCCTCCATGGCAGGCCGACCTCCGGGGCTTCGACCCTGACCATGCAGACGGCGCGCCTTCTGGAAAACCACCCCAGAACCCTGGGGGCCAAGGTCATAGAAATGATCCGGGCCCTGCAGATCGAGGCCCGCCTCAGCAAGCGGCAGATATTGGCCCTCTATCTGTCCCTGGCACCCTATGGCGGCAATCTGGAAGGGGTCAGAGCGGCCAGCCTTTCGTATTTCGGCCATGAACCTCAAACCTTGACCCTCGGCGAGCAGGCCTTGCTCATCGCCCTGCCACAGTCGCCTGAAGTGCGGCGCCCTGACCTAAGGCCCGAAGCCGCCCGAAAGGCTCGCCGTGCCGTGCTCGATAAGATGGTGCGGTCAGGGGCCATTTCATTGGGGGACTCTGTGGAGGCGGAGACAGACCTCTTGCCCTCGCGGGCACCCTTCCCCGCCCTGGCCTGGCACCTCGCAGGCCAACTGGCGCGCCAGGCACCGGTCAGCCAGGCCTCGGTCGTCTCGACCCTCGATGCAGCCCTACAATCGCGGCTTGAGCCCCTCGCCGCCAAGGTTGCCAGAGGGCAAGGTCCTGAAGATACCGCCGCTATTTTGGTGGTCGAAATACCCAATCGCGCCGTGCGCGCAGCCGTCGCCTCAGGTGGCCTGGACCGCCCCGGGGGGTGGATCGACATGACCCAGGCGATCAGGTCGCCAGGGTCCACCCTCAAGCCCTTCATCTATGGCATGGCCTTTGACGAGGGTCTTGCCGCACCAGATACGATCCTGGAGGACGCTCCAAAGCGGTTCGGCGACTATCAGCCAGAGAATTTTGATCGGGTCTTCCACGGAAGGGTCACGGCGCGAGAGGCCCTGACCCACTCCCTGAACATGCCTGCGGTGGAATTGCTGGCCAAGGTTGATCCCGCAGCCTTCGAGGCGCGGCTGGCAGGCGCAGGGGTCACCTTGGTCCGCCCCAGCAAGGCAACCCATACCCCAGGCCTTGCCCTAGCCCTGGGGGGGGCGGGGCTCACCCTGCGCGACCTTGTTAGCCTCTATGCCGCCCTGGGCGATGGGGGTATTGCCAAGCCCTTGGCCTGGACCGAAGTCGACGCGGCCAGCCGACCCAGCCAAGGCGGGCACCGCCTCTTGCGCAAGGATGCCGCCCAACAGGTTCTGGACATCTTGCGGGAAACCCCACCCCCGGTCGGCGTCACCGCCAGCGCCCTGACCAAGGGTCGCCCCCTCATGGCCTTTAAGACCGGGACCTCGTACGGATTCCGCGACGCGGTGGCGGCGGGGGTGGTCGGCCGCTTCGCCATCGTCGTCTGGACTGGTCGCGCAGACGGCGGGGCTCGAGGGGGGCTCACTGGTCGGGATGCCGCCCTGCCTCTGCTGTTTGAAACCGCAGATCTTTTAGACGCACCGACCTCGGCACCGCGGCCCATTGCCCCCAAAAAGGCACCTGAGGGTCTAGGTGACCTGCAAAAGCCCGACGAGGGTCCACACCTGATCTTCCCCCCCGATGGTGCCACGGTCCGGGTGGACTCCTTTGGCCCAAAGGCCCGGGGCCTGGTCCTGGCTGCGGGTGGCGAGGACTTGACCTGGTATGTGGAAGGCCGACCCCTGGCGCGAGACTTGGTCAGCCACCGGGCAATCTGGAAACCTGCCGGACCAGGCTTCTATCGGCTACGGGTCGTCGACGGCCAGGGCCG
>CALETE010000012.1 GCA_937920085.1 uncultured Alphaproteobacteria bacterium
GCGTGGTCTATGACGTCACCAGCAAGCCCCCGGGGACGATTGAGTGGGAGTAGGGAGATTGAGGCAGGGCGCATGTTCATGGTTTGTTTCACGTGAAACAGGCGGAGATGAGCGCATCGTATGATGCTATATTTCGGGCCTTAAAGCGGAGCCCGCCTTGGTGGCAGCGAACCCGACGCCGAACTGACGCCCCGCCGCCGCTCTGAGGGTCTTCTAGTATCTGAAAGATACGGAAACTGCGGCTTTCCAATCTCCAGCTCTGGCCTCAGGGCCGGACGCTAGCAGTCGGGCAACGGTGAGATCTATTTTCGAACCATCACGGATGGAATGACTCGCACCGACACCCACAGAGGTAAGCTTCGTCGCGGGATTGTGCTGCCCGTACCATCCGAGCCCGGCGTCGTAGAAAGCAAAAAGACTGGTTTTCGCACACGAAGACTGTGGACACGTCAGTTGAAGTTCATTCCGCACGATCAGGCTGGAGTCAAATGACCCGCTATCCAGACTGTACCCCCGAACGAGCGTTGGACCACCGAGGCCATTTTGATCCATGCGTGGAAGCATTTGCTGAGACCACTGGCCGGAAACTTGTACCTTCCAACGCGCATATTGGGAGATGGGCTGCGCGTGTTCGAGGAACAGGGTGGCATAGGCGTAACTTGCACGGCCGCCTGTCGCGTGGGGATCGGTCTGTGATTGCGAGCCAGCATCGGCGTCATTGACCGAAGCATGGATGGCCAGGTCCCCCACAAAATAGGCATCATAAGACTGCTGCTGAATATGCCAGCCGACAAGAAGCCCGTATTCTTTCGCCGATAGGCTTGAAACAGTCTCGCCGCCGAAGAGCGTGACATTTTTCTGCTGTTTTGCGCTCAGACCAAGACGTATGTCGGACTGGGACGACGCGCTGAATTCGAAGGGAGCGGAGAACCGGATCGCCAGAGCGCCTTCGTTCGCCTTCTGGCGAAACAGAAAGTCCCCTGACGGTAGATTGGCCTCAATGTGATCGAAGTTCGCTTCGATCTGCACGTCTGTGGATACCGGAACGCTGTAACTGATGGCCTCACTAGCGTAGTGCGGATGCTCGGTGCCGGCGAGCGCGTCTCTCGATGATGTCAGTTGCAGGTAGACCACGCTGTCTCGCCCGAAGACGTCCCCGACCGCGCCGCCCGTGAAATATCGGTCGGTGGTCGAGCTTGGCGAGCCAGAATTGTCATAGCCGAGATATAGCCGCCAGGGTTTTGAGGACTGGGCGGAAAGGATCAGATCGGCGCCACCGGGCGTCTTGCTTGGCGTGAAGACTGCCTGAATAGACCGAAACGGGTATCGGTTCAGCCAAGCTAGGTCCTTGCCGAGCCTCCGCGCATCGATTGCATCACCGGGCTTCAGCCCGATCTGATCGGTAACATTTTGAATTGACCCCGTCGGTAGGTTCGACGTCAGGACCTTGCCGATCGAAAATTCGAGCACCCGCACCTGCAGCACGCCCTCGCTGATCTTTTGCTCCGGCGTTGATAGGGACACGAAGGGAAAGCCTAGACGCCTGTATCGACGCGCGATGACCTCTTCGACCTGCGCAATCAGCTTTCGCGATATTGGCCGCCCAATGAACGGATTCAAATCCGCTTCGATCGCAGGCTGGGCGGCGACAAGGCGGGCGACTGACGAAACGTCCACCCCATCCACGACCGCAGTCTTGATCGATTGGTTCCCGCTCAGGATGGCGAGGGACTTCAGTTTAGGGCCGATCGGGGTGTCATCCTCGTCTATGGGAACAGCATCGGGCTCAATAATCGGCGCGCTACGCTCCGTCTCAAGCAGCGGATGGTGGCGTTCAATGGCCTGGGCGTAAGCCGGATCGAAATGGGAAAAACTCAGACAAGCGAGCGCTATTAAGCTCGCAGCCAGCCTATTTTTCATGCGGGTAAATCCGACGCGTTTCGGAATCCACCGCACATACTTGGTGCGCCAAAACCGCAATATTCTGCCCCAACGGCTGGTTCGTTGGGTAGATGAAGCCACACCTCGAACGGCGGACAGGGCGAACATATGCATTCGGCCACAGTGCAAGCGTCGATGCGACTTGAACTAAAGTTGGATTATATTTTGGCAGATATCGCACCGGAGCCGGGTTGATGGTCAGTTGGCCGCCGACAAAATTCAGCTGATAATCGCCTGAGACGCTCAATGTGCCGGGTAATGTGGGGTACGCACCGGGGGCCTCCCCCAGAGTCCGGCTGATGGATCCCGTCAGTGTATCCCCTTCGTAAAGCTTTCCATCCTTCAAGGCATACGTAAGGGTCGGGTCGGGCGATCCGGCCGACTTTGAGAGGACATCACTCTGGACGACCAGGACCTCCGGATTGATCACCCCGTCCGAGCGGTCGACCAGGGTCAGCTGATAGTCGCCCGGGTTGGCGATGCTGATCGTCGGCTTCAGGGTCAGGCCGGTTCCCGCGTGCTTCGAGGCGTAGGTCTCTGACAGGACGGCCGTGTCATAAAGGGTTCCCGAGGTCACCGTGGGCACAGCCGCCGCGCTCGTTGTCCCGTCATAGGTCTTGCTGTTGGCACCTGCCGTGATTGTCACCGGAGCTGGGGTGATCACCCCGGTGTCGATATTGACGAGGGTGACGGCATAATTCCCGGCATTCGTAATGCTGGCGGTTGGGACGAGAGTCAGGCCGGTTCCCGCGTGTTTCGAGGCGTAGGTCTCTGACAGGACGGCCGCGTCATAGAGGGTTCCCGAAGTGACCGTGGGCGTCGCCGAAGCGCTGGTGGTCCCGTCGTAGACCTTGCTGTTGGCGCTGGCGGTGATGGTGATGGGCGCAGGGGTGACAGTCAAAGTTCCACTGTTGGCGAAAGCCAAGGCATATCCCAAGGCGGGGCTCATCGATCCCACGGAAGCGCTGACCTGATAGGCTCCGACGGAGACGGAGGCGGCAGAGCCGATGGATGTGATCGTCGGGGCCCCCGAATAGGCGGCTGAGAGTGTGTCACCCAAGAACGAGCCGGCCACACCCGGCTGGATGCCCGATATTGAAAATCGTGTTGAGAGGGAACCGTTGGCATCCTGTCCATAAACCTTTGACAGGCTTGTGGTCGTTACGGTCACGGTTGGCTGGTATGCGAATGCAAAGCGGTTTCCGGATGCGACGAGGCTGGTGCCCAGCGCTGTATTCCAAATGGCCGTGTTGTTGCTGTTCAACCCGCCGAATGTGTCGCCGGTCGGCGACGCTGCGTAGACGATCCATTTACCCGGCGTCGTAAGGATGGTTGGACCGGCGTTGTTGATAAATGCGCCACCGCTTCCAATGGAAATGTCCCCGCCGGCCGATATCGATGCGCCGGAATTCAAGGTGAAGGCACCCGTCGTCGAGAGCAGCGTCACCGCGCCATTCGAAGTCACAGGCGTATCCACGGTCACGCCAGATTGTGCAGTCAAAGCCAAAGCGCCGGTCAAGCTCAGTGGCCGATCAATGCCGAAGGCTCCTGTGGCACCGATGTTCCAACTTGCGGCCGTCAGGTCCGCGTTCAAAGCGGCATTGCCAGCGACGCCGAACGTGGCACTCAAATCCGTGGTCAGTGCGCTGTAGCTCGCTGCGCTTGTTGACAGGCTCACCTTGCCTTGAGTCAGATTGAAATTGGAGACACTGGACTGGACGCTGTCGCGGTAGGTCATTGCCGCCACAGCACTTGAACCCGACGGCGTTACAGTCGCCCCAATCCTGTTGGCTGCAGACTGGGACAGCGTGTTCGGCCCCAATAGAAAATAGAAATAGCCGTTGGCGCCGGAAGTGACGCTTCCGTTTGAAAGCAGGGATGGCAACGGTCCGCCCGCCGCATCGATCGTCACCCTGGCGCCGGAAAGGCCCGTCGTTCCGTTGGACGCATAGGTGAACCCAGCGAGGACCTGGGGCGTCCCACTCGGAACCTGCCATTGCAGGTAAGGATAGGTCTTGCCTGGCGTTGTCGCCCAAACGGCGTTGGAAAAGCCGCTCGGCAAACTTGCCTGAAGTGTGGCGGTCGTTGTACCGACTCCGACCTGAGACCCTGCTCCCGAGCTTGCCGCTGCGCCCGACGCGCCAATGTCCCAGTAGCTCGATGCGACGGTGGCGTTTGTCGTGCCGAACAATCCGCCGACCTTGCTACTGCCGGTCACCAGGCCAGTTGCAAAGGTTTCCGTGATGTTCGTGGCGCTGATGTTGGACCCGACCAGACCGCCGATATAACTGGTCCCGCTGGCGGCTCCCGTTGAATAGCTTTGGCTGATCGCGCCGTAGGCCATATTGCGACCGACCAGTCCTCCGACATAGGTGGGCCCAGACGTCGCGCCTGCCGCGAAACTTTGGTTGATGGTCGCAGCGTAAGCCGCCGTTCCGTTGAGGTATCCCACCAGACCGCCGACTGAACTGTATCCGCTGACGGCGCCCGTCGCATAACTCCGACTGACGGCACCTTCGCTCAGGCCAATCAATCCTCCGACTGAGGTCGCAGTCGCTGTAGAGCCAGTCACTGAACCAGACGCATAGCTCTGGCTCACAGACGGCGTTGGGTCGCCCTGACCATCGTTCGGATAGAGGTGGCCGACCAATCCTCCAAGGTCCTGTCCCTTTCCGATGACGTTTCCCGTGGCGTAGCTTGACGTGATCGCTGCATACTTCGCCCGGCCCACCAACCCCCCTGTCTCGGAGATACCCGTCGTCGTTCCGGTCACCTGTCCTGTCGCGTAGCTTTGGCTGATAGTGGAGATGCAACATGACCTCCCGAAATATCCGACCAGGCCGCCCACCTGACCAAGCCCGGTCACGTTGCCGACAGCATAGCTGGTCTGGATATTTCCATAATCGGACTGCCCCACCAGGCCGCCGACACCATAGCCGGTCCCGGTAACGGCGCCTGTCGCATAGCTCAGCGAAACATTTCCCTGATAGTTGGCAAAATATCCGATCAGTCCGCCAACCTGGGACGCGCCGCTTACGTTTCCAGAAGCATAGGTTCGTATGAAATCTCCACTGTTCGACCATCCAACCAAGCCGCCAATGAAGTACCCAGAGGCCGACACGTTTCCCGCTGAATACACACTGTCGAAACGTGCATTTGTATTTACATACCCCGCCACACCACCGACGATGTTTGTCCCTGATACAGATGCTGTGCTGTAAGAACCCCAGATATCTGATTTGTTCAGAGGAATTGAGCCGTATAAGCCGCCGACAATGCCCGCCAGTCCCCCGATATAATAGGTCCCGCTTACCGTATTGGATGAATAACTTTGTTCGATGACGCCTGCAGCAACGCCAGCAATTCCGCCGACATACTGGTATCCAGTCACGCCTCCCCCGGTTAGGCCTAGATTTTCAATTGTTGAGCCTTCGCCCTGGTAGCCGAACAATCCGACATAGTTGGCGGCAGGGGTATTGATCGTCAGTCGAGTAATGACGTGACCCAGCCCCTCGAATGTCCCGATGAACGGATTTGAGCTTGACGATCCCAAAGGCGACCATGACGAGGTGGCGTACCCATCAAGGGATCCGGCCAGGGCGTAACGACCGGAGAGCCCGGAATTGATATTCTGGAGGTCGGCCATAGAGTAGATCAGGCTGTAGGCTTGACCGTTGATTATCAGCGCCTGACCAGCGCCCGGCGCGCCGGAATAGCTCAGGCTCCCCGCATACCCCCCGCCCGATAGCCCAAAACTCAGCATGCCGAGATTGGTGTTTCCTTGGCCGTTCCCGCTCTGATCCCCATAGATAAGGGAAACTCGCCCTGGCCCCGACACGGACATGGCAGCCGTAATGTTGATGTTGCGATAGGCATCAAGGGTCAACATGTTCCCGGTCGACCAGCTTATCGGCGAAGCAATATTGATGTCGCCGTAGCCGGTCGCGTTTGACACGCCAGGTCCGCTCACCCCTGTCGCCGTTGTCTGCAAGACAACATTGGTGGTCAAAAGATTGTTCGAGATCGTGGCAGCGGCGGATTCCGTGATTGTGAGGTCAAAGGGGTCTGTCAGCCAGACGCCCGTGCGCCCATGGGGAGCTGACGTGTCGACCCTGGCCCCGTCGAAAGTGACCTTCGCCCCTGACGTCTCGACACGACCGCCATCACCAAAACGGAGGCCACCCCTGGCGAGCGCAGTTCCTGCAAATTCTGTCGACGCGCCGAGAGCGACGATGCTTCCACCGTCCCCTGTTTGACCTGCAGAGGCGTCAAGCACGGCACCCGCAGCTACGGTCACTGTCCCCTCGGATGAGGTCAGCCAAATTTCACCGCCAGAGCCGTCGACGTGCGACGCGTTGATGACGCCGCGGGAGTTACCCGCCAGGGCGTATACATTCCCACCCTGGGCCCTGAGCTCGGCGACTGCGGAACGGATCACTCCGGTGTTGGTCACAGAGGAGTCCGCACCACCGATCCTGACCTGGAAAAGCCCCCCGCCCAGCTTCTCGTCCTGCAACAGGACACTGGAGCCGGCGAGAAGGCCGACATCCCCAACGGGCGCCGTAATTGTCCCATCGTTTCGAACTGTATTCGCAATCAGAACAACATGACCGCCCAGCGCGCCAACCTTACCGAGATTGATCACACTGGCCTTGCTGGCTCCCTCAAAACTCAGAGCTCGGCCTGACAAGAAATTGCGATCGGACAGATCGAGAGTCGATGCAACAAAAGACCCATCGGTCTGGACGACGCCACTCTTGCCGATGATCAGCCCATTGGGATTGATGATGTAAACAGACCCCGTCGACGACAGCAGCCCGTTGAGTTCCGAAATCGTGGCTCCATTGACGCGATTAAGCGTCGAACCGGATCCGTTATTGAATAATACAGATGACCCCTGGCCAATGGAAAAATCTGACCAGTTGATAATGGCCGTCTTACTGGTCTGATCTACCGTCATATTGGAGCCATTGCTCGTCAATATGGCCTGACCCGACGCGATTTGACCGCCGGTTGGTAGGCCCTGACCTTTCGCCGATGCCAGGCTCACCATCAGCGAAAGCAAGGCCACGCTGCACAACAAACCCAATCGGCAAGGGGAGGGGCGCGGGGCGAAAGACAGAGTTGCGGCGCCCACGAACAGATTCCTGTTTTCACGACCCGAGCAAGAACAGAGAAAAAAATCGACTGGATGCGAGACAAATTAACTATCCGGGGAAAGCTGCGACGAAGGGTAGGGACGCTTTCGGACATTTTTGGCCAGCGTCCCGAAAATTGGACCGTATTGGCCTGGAATTTTCCACCTATGATCCGGGGGCCGGGCCTGGCCATCCGTATTCCCGGCGAGATCACCTGGGAGGTGCTAGGCCGCTGCGCCACCCGGATCATAAACAAAGTCCGGGGCGTCAACCGCGTGGTCTATGACGTGACCTCCAAACCCCCTGGGACTATTGAATGGGAGTAGGGGCGCCGCTGAGTTCATGTTCATGGTTTGTTTCACGTGAAACACCCTGAGAGGGCGAACACGGCGCACCATCTGACCGATCATCGGATCGAGCTTTAAGGCTGACATGCAAAGGGGAAGGTCTTGCTTACGCGAAACTGGCTTTGGCTGGCCATTGGCTTGGCGCCCGTATCGGCGATTTTGCTTCTGTTCTTGCCCCAGATGCCCTTGCCGGTGCTGCTGATCTATCTCCTGTCGCCGGCCTATATGCTTCATCAAATTGAAGAGCACTGGCGTGATCGATTTAGAACCTTCGTCAATCATCGCGTATTCGGCGGCCTTGAGGCGCTGACACCGGCGGCCGTATTCTGGATCAACGTTCCGCTCGTCTGGGGCGTGAACATTGGCGCCTTGGTCTGCGCAAGCTTGGGAAGGTTCGACCTGGCGCTGCTTGCTGTCTATCTGATGCTCGTCAACGCGGTGGTGCATACGGTCGGCATCTTCCGATTTGGCTACAATCCCGGTTTGGCCACGAGCCTCGTCGTGTTCTTCCCCTTGAGCTACGCCATCATCACAACCACACATGAGCCCTTGGTCGCTCACCTGATCGCGCTCGGACTTTCGGTCGTGGGACACGCCCTGATTTTTGGATACGCCCTGTCGCGGGTTCTGCGCTTGAGGCGAGGGGCTGAATAGTCGGCCTCGAACCTGGCGTCGGGGGACTGCCGGTTCGGGATCATTCTGTGCGGGACCGGACAGGGGATCATGATGGCGGCCAACAAGGTTGCGGGTATTCGCTGCGGGGTCTGCAGCGACACCTACTCAGCTCGCATGATCCGCCAGCACAATGACGCCAACATGCTAGCCCTCCGCGCGGGTGGCAATGATCGAGGGGCCAGATTGAAGGCGAGGCGAGCGCCCCGTTTGACTCTGGTGGCCGATCGGACCTGTTCGGGTTCAACCCCTTGGAAGAAAGGGGGGACCGAGGGCGGCGGTAGCGGAGAGTTAAGTGGGGTGTCACCGTAATTCGGGTGTCACCGTAATTCGTAAAGTCATCGGGTTGGATCGAGATCTTCTGCCGCTACAATACGCCACTGTCCGTTGATCTTGATCCAGGTGTCCGTAAAGACCCGTTCGTAACGTTTATTCTCCGGCGCGGGGCCGATTTCGTGCTCGTCCGCCTGTGCAACAGCAGTGTTTCCATAGACTCGAACGACGATGTTTGTGACGTTATCCGAGGTTAGTTGCGGACCCTCGCGCACATCACGCAGAGCTGACGCCTTGTCATACCTGTTCCCCTTCGTATCGATTCCGATGAAATCGTCTGCCAGTAGACGTTCGACCGCGGGCGCGTCGCCCGTCACAAAGGCCTGACCCCAGGCGCGCTCGCCAGCTATGATCGCCTGGGTGTCTCGTTCCAGGTCGCCCTTGGTCGCTGCGGCTAACGCCGGTGCCGCCAGGACGAGGGTCAGCCAAAAGGCCGCAAAGCTTCGTGCATCAATGCGCATTCTCTTTTCTCCGTATCTAAGGATGCGATAGGCGGCAAAGGCCCACAACCCACCTTTTTCAAAAGGCCAGAACAGAGTGAAGCCTCCAACATTCCCGTGCCTGTAGCTAAGCCAGACCAGGTTTCCGCACAGGACGAGAAGCCTTCTTCAGCCTCAGCGCATGTTGGCGGGAAGGGTGGACCCGGCACAGACTTTCGCCATTTGGCGATTGCCATGCGGGGCGCGGCCCGTCACCAGTGGGGTGCCCCCTTTGGGTGAGACTGTACTGCGAGGAAGCTGACCCAATGAAACCCCTAGCTGGTAAGACCGTCGTCATTACGGGTGCCACGTCGGGCATTGGCGAGGCTGCGGCAGAAGGGCTGGCCGCCAAGGGCGCGCGGATCGTGTTTGTGGCGCGAAGCCCTGAGCGGGGCGCTGGCTTGATGGCGAAGCTCAAGGCGATCAACCCCCAGGCTGATCACGACTGGGTGCAAGCTGATCTTTCCACCCTCGCGTCAATGAAGCAGGCCGGGGCCGCTCTGGCCCTCAAGGCTCCCACCATCGATGTACTGGTCAACAATGCCGGGGCTGTCTTCGATCGTCGGGAGGAGACGCAGGATGGGCTGGAAATGACCTTTGCGGTCAACCATATGGCCTATTTCGTGGTGACGGAGATCCTGCGCCCCCATCTGGCACCCGACGCCCGGATCGTTAGCACCAGTTCCGGGGCCCATAACTTTGGTCCGCTGAATTTCGATGATTTGCAGTGCGCCAACGGGTTTTCCGCAGCGCGGGCCTATGGTGCCTCCAAGCTTTGCAACATTCTCTGGACGCGGGCCCTGGCAAGGCGGCTGGCGGGCACGGGCGTCACCGCCAACTGCTTCCACCCGGGCGGTGTCTCAACGGGCTTTGGCTCCAACATGAAGGGGCCGTGGCGTTTTGCGTTCATCCTGATCAAGCCCTTCATGCTCAGCCCAGCGCAAGGGGCTGACACCCTGGTGCATTTGGCCAGCTCGCCAGCCGTAGAGGGGCAGACCGGCGGCTATTGGGTGAAGCGGAAACTGACCACACCCTCAGCGGACGCCCAGAACGACGCCAACGCCGAGCGCCTTTGGACGCTGAGCGCCGGTCTTGCGGGGATGTAGGGCTGAAGGTTCGGCGCGGAGGTTAAGGCCCTTGTGAGGGCCTTTTCTCGCCCCGCGGCCTACTTGCCGACGATGTCCAGCAGCTCGACCTCGAAAATCAGGGTCTCATTGGGGCCGATGTCTGGGGGGCTGCCGCGGTCGCCATAGGCGAGGTTGCCGGGGATGACGAAGCGGTACTTCGCGCCCTTGCTCATCAGGGCCAGACCTTCAGTCCAACCGGCTATGACCCGGTTCAAGGGGAAGCTGGCCGGCTCATTGCGGGCATAGCTGGAGTCGAACTCCTTGCCGTTGATCAGCGTGCCGCGATAGTGGACCTGGACCGTGTCGGTCGCCGATGGCTTGGGGCCCTCTGCATTGCGCAGGACTTCGTATTGCAGGCCGCTGGCCGTGGTGGTGACGCCTGGATGTTTGCCGTTTTCCACCAGATATTGGAGGCTGACCTTGGCCGCCTCGTCCCGCTTGTGGAGCTCGACCACCTGAAGGGCGGCCTGAAACTGTTCCATGGCGGCGATCAGTTCGGCCTCAGGAATCTTGCTGGCCTTGCCCGCCAGGACGTCGGCAATGCCCTCTGACAGCTTATCTACCTGAGGGCTTAGGCCCTGACTGCGCAGGCTGTCGCCGATATTGCGGCCGATGAAATAGCTGACCTTGTCCATGGGAACAGAGGCCATGGGATCGGCGGGCTGGGACGTGGTGGTCGATGTGGTCATGGGCTTGGCCTGTGCAAGGGCGTTGGAAGATGACGCCGACAGGATCGCGACGACAGCGAGAAGATATCTGAGCATGGGCCCGTGTAATGGCACCTACCCCCAGTCGTCAAAGCCAATCGAGGACTTGCTGGGCCTCTCTTTAGCCGTGTCGGCGTTCGAGCTGTGCCAACGACCTGGGCGGGGAGGGCAGGGGGACCTGGCGGATATGGCTTAGTAGGTCCAGGCCGAGATAGCCGTAGGCCGCCCGGCGGATGCGGTCCTCAAGGCCGACAATATCGGTGTCGCCGAAAAGGCCCCCCGCATCAACCATGCCCCGGGTGAGGGCGACAATGTCCCGCGCGGCGGTTGTCGGGTCGGCGACGCCCCTATCTGCAAGACCGATGGCGACCATGGCGACGATGTTTTGCTTGATGGTTTCTGTCTGAGGGTCGGTGGCTGAGACGGCCTCGACATATTCAAGAATGCGGGCCAGTCGCGGGCGATCCAGTTGATTGGCAATGGCGATGCGAATGAAGCGATCGAGGACGGTGGGAAGATCTAGCCCCTGGATTTGCGCCTGTTGCCGCTCTAGGGCGCTGACCAAATCGGCCCGCTTGCGACGCACCAATTCCCGAATGACCGCCCCCTTGTCCGGGAAGTATTGATAGACACTGCCAACGCTGACGCCAGCCCGCGAGGCAATGGCGTTCATGTTGAACATGGGCAGGCCGTCAGTCTCCAGAATGCGAGCCGCAGCTTCAAGAATGGTGTCCACCATCACCACAGAACGCGCCTGTCGTGGGCGTTTGCGAAGGTTTAGCTCGGGTTTTGGCGACGTCATCGAATGCGAGTCCACAGCAGGGCCACTCCGTGAGTAATATACTGCCTTAGACTCCTTAAAGAAAACATTCGATCGTGAATGCAAATTATCGATAATAAGAACATGTAATCACACCCATATTTCCGCGATGATTCATGTAAAAAATCATTTTCGATAGACGATAATTTGTCAGTATATTTTTATATATTACCGGAATGACAGAAAATCGATAATCGTAAAGATGAGGCTGTAGCTAAGATGGATTTGAATGGCCGGATGGCCCTGGTTACAGGCGGTGGTGCCGGTATCGGTCGGGAGATCACCCTTCAGCTTCTTGAGAAGGGAGCCCGGGTGATGATGGTGGGTCGGGACGCATCGCGCATGGCGACGCTCTCCACCTCTTTTGCTGGTAAGCTCTCTTTTATCCAAGCCGACCTGTCGGTGTTTTCGGAACAGCAAAGGGTGGTCCATGAGGTTACCGAGCTCTGTCCTGATCTGTCCATTCTGATCAACAATGCTGGGGTTCAGATCAATTTGCCAGAAATCGGTTTGGGCGATGCAGGCCACGCCGAGCATCTCCAAGCGGAAATCTCGCTGAACCTCTTGGCACCGGTGACCCTGGGCTTTGGACTCATGCCCCTTCTGGCTAAACAGTCGTCGGCCGCCATTGTGAATATTTCTTCGGGCTTGGCCCTTGCGCCCATGCGTGCCGCCCCAGTCTATTCCGCCACCAAGGCCGGGCTCAGCATGTTCAGCCGCGGACTTCGCTATCGCTGCGAGGACGCTGCCCCCTCGATCCGGGTGGTGGACGTCATTGTTCCCACGGTGGATACGGACATGAGCCGGGACAGAACGATCGCAAAGATCGCCCCGACCGAGGCGGCCAAGGCGGTGGTTCAGGGACTTATCAAGGACCAGGACGAGGTCTGGGTCGCCCGGGCGAAACTCCTGCGGATCCTCTATCGGCTCAATCCGCGTTCGGTTTATCGGATGCTCAGAAACGGTTAGGTGGGCACAGTCGCCCCATCGCGCCTTTAGCGATGATTTGGAAATCTAGACGGCAGGCTTGAGACCCTTAGGTGAGGGGTTCATTGATCGCAAAGACCATCACCCGCGTGGTGCGGCCGCTGGCGCGAAAGGCATCTTCGTAAAGCTTGCTGACCTCATATTTGGCAGACGTCAGGGCAGCGCTCATGAGTTCTGGGCGGGCAGCCTCTTGCGTGGCGTCTCGTTCCAAAGCAGCTGCGGCTACCCGTTCCAATTCATTGCCGCTGGTGCCTTCTGAAGCCAGCAGGGCAAGGGCTGCGATGCGCTCACGCGGGCCGTAGACACTGGTGCGCACGGTAATGTTGGGGAGTTTGACCTTAAGTACATCGGAGCTGGCTTCGTATTTGAAGTTTGATGGCCCTAGGGTTCTCATATCCACCGAATAGGTGAAACGCCCGCGCGAGACATAGTAAAGCTTTGATTGTTGTAGGAATTCGTCCTTTTGGGCACCTGAGAAGACCCGACCGTCTGCGGTCATAACGATCAGTTCACGGGCAGGCGTCGCCCGAAATATCTGCGCATGAATATCCATCGCAACCGGCTTAGCGACGGGGGGCGCGATGGCCTTTGACACGATCAGGGTCCCGGCTACGCCCACCACGAGGCTTGCAGCCACGGCAAGGGCGATCACTGCTGGGGTCTGCTTTTGCATCGCCATCTGTCCTCCGCGCCCCTACGGGTTAGCCTCTAAAAACGCCCCGATACCTG
This sequence comes from uncultured Alphaproteobacteria bacterium, assembly GCA_937920085.1. GTDB lineage: Bacteria > Pseudomonadota > Alphaproteobacteria > Caulobacterales > Caulobacteraceae > Phenylobacterium. The sequence goes on from CALETE010000012.1 coordinate 13,281, forward strand.
GAAGCCGAAAATGCGGGAGCCTTCGGAAGCGCCGTCGGACTGGCGGATTTCCAGCCTTGAAATTGTTCCAGAGGCGCGGCTGCCAGCATAGAAGCTGCGGGTCCGGGTTTCCTTCGAGGTCAGTATATTGCTGGCCAGCAGGCGGATGGTCACGGGCTTCAACGCTGTTGTTTCGAAGAAGAGATCTAGTCGTGGCTCTCGCCGAATATATTTGAACTCTTCGGCCAGGCGGAATTCCCGCCGGGCAGCCCACTGGGTCAGGGTGACACCCCATGAGGATTGTAGGCTAGGCAGGTTCTGACGGAAATTGACCACATAGGCCCAATCCTTGTTCCCGCCGTTCAGTGAGGGTGACCCTGCTACGGTGCCCTGGCGTTCAAGGGGAATAGAGAATGAGCGTTTCTCGCCAGTGACGGGGTCCGTGACCCGGGTCTGCTGATAGATACCGTTCAGGCGTAGTTCGGCATTTGGGATCCAGACGGCGTCCAGGGGCATGGACGCGCGAACCTCTGCGCCGATCCGGGTTCCGGCCCCGATATTGCCAAAGGCGTCGACGCCGTTCAGCACCACCAGGTCGTGGACATCCTCGATCTTGTCATAAAAGGCTGCGGCGGCGACAGCGGCGTGGGCCCCGAGGCGGGACTCCCAGTCTGCGCGAAATTTCCAGGCTTTTTCGGGTTTTAGGTTCGGATTACCGATGATGGTCGAGGTGTTGACGAAGTCCACGGCACTGCTGAACTCGGCGAAATCCAGCTGAGATACGTCACGGATCAGGCTGGCGTGCAGGGCCGATTTCGGGCCCAGTTCATAGGTCGCGATCAAGCGGGGCTTAATGTACCGGAAATTTCGTTCCTGCTGCTGATCGCCCGTCTGGGTGATGCGAGATGTCTCCATATTGAGGTCGGTTTCGACGGTTAGGCGTGGGCTCACCGTCCAGATGTCCGAGGCAAAGATCTCGGCTCGCACCTCTTCTACCCGGGCGTCGGCGACGGGCAGGATTACCGGGGTCGCTGGCTTTCCTGGCAGCTGATTGGTGATCCGCAGGCCTGTATCGCGGAAATTAAAGGCCCCTTCAGCGCCAAATTCCAGGGTGTGGGCCTTGGTCGCCGTCCACTTCAGGCGACCCCGGACGATACGTTCGCCATTGTTGGTTGTCCGGTCCTGAAAGCGGGTCAGCGACGTGGCTGGTGCCGTAAAGATATTGTAGGTGTCGCGCTGCTCCACATCACCATTTGAAACCAGTACGATCAGCTTGGCCGCAAGATTGGCGCTGATGCGGTGATCCCAGTCGCCGCCGACTTCCACGGTATAGTTAGAGGGATAGTCCGTGTATCCAAGAATAGAAGACGATAGGGCCCCGGTTTGCAGGGCCTCCAGTTGGAAGGATTTTGTTGTCCACCAGTTCGGTACGTACTGGACATTGAAGTTCACCGTATCCAGCGGCGTCGCCTGCCAGCGCAGATGTGCTGAACCCTGAAGGCCAACATTGGTCGGGCGCCCGACGAAAATTCTTGATCCGGTGACCTTGCCGGCCCCTGTCAACATCACGTCGCGATTTTCGGCTCTGCCGAGAATGTTAGGCGACTGGAGGTCCAGGTCGAGCTCGGCCTTTGGGCCAAGGGGAATGGAGCTTGAAGCCTGGGTTACATAGCCAATACGGTCCGAAAACTGAATATGGCGCAGACCCAAGGTGTAGCTGGTCGAGGCGCTTTTCTTGGTCACACGGGTGATGACATTGACGAATTGCGACTGGCCCCTGACATCAGCCTGAGCGCTGGTACCAGCGATAACCTCGATCCGGGCGACTTCCCCTGCAGGTATGCGTTTTAGAAGGTCTGAAGGCGTGGCCTTTGAGCTGGGGCGCTCACCATTGATCAGCAGATTTCCGGCCGAGCCGCCAAAACCGCGCCGATCGTCGCCGTCCTTGAGTTCGAAGCCAGGGAGGCGGGCGACCATGTCAGCGGCGGTAACGGGGTTATAGCCAGCGAAATAAGCAGGGGCGAAGGTTGCGGTATCGCTAGCCGTGGTGGCTGGAGCAACCGGTAGGGGAGCGAGGGCCGCAGAGTGCGCACTTGGGCTGACAAGGATTGTCGCTGCGATTAGCCAGCTTGATCTGTATTTCATGATCCTCGCGCCCCCCGACGCATGCCTGTAGCCCCGGGGTCAGCGCTCTGACGGGACGATCTCATAGACCTATCATCATGGAACCCGATTACCTGTCCAGAGGGCTGCGTTGCCGGGAGGCCAAGAAGCCGTCTCCTGGAGATGATTAGCCCACCGCCCCTCCCTGACCGGAGAAATGGGTCCATCGACCGTGCTGCGGAATCAGCCGATGAAATACAACTAATCCAATCCGGCAACGGCCCGGGACAACGTGACCTCGTGAAGACAAGCGCCAACACGGAAAAGATAGTCGACGCGCCATCTCTGATCGAGATATCGCGCCCCTTGTTGCCGAGTGCCGAAAGTCTCTATCCTTACTTACAGAGGATGGATGCTGCCCGTCGATATTCGAATTTTGGTCCCCTTGTGGCCGAATTCGAACAGCGGCTAGGCGAGCGACTGCCTCGCGGTACAGGCGTCGTGACTGGGGTAAATGCGACACAACTCCTGACCCTCGCCCTTCAGACCTTAGACTGCTCTGAGGGCACATATTGCATCCTGCCCTCATGGACGTTTGTCGCGACGGCTCATGCGGTCGTCGCTGCGGGACTCATTCCATATTTTGTCGACGTGACAGAGGCTGACGGCGAGTTGACGCCCGAGATCGCCTCAGAGGCCGTGGAGAAAATCGGTGGTCCAGTAGGCTGCATCATGCCTGTCATGCCCTTTGGGGCCTGGATCGATGTCGCCGCGTGGGCAGACTTCCGCGCTAGGACCGGTGTTCCGGTCATTGTGGACGGCGCGGCTGGCTTCGACAGTTTGCGCTCCGCCGAAGTTCCTGTCGTTGTAAGCCTTCACGCGACTAAGGTCTTGGGGGTCGGGGAGGGCGGTTTTATCGCCTCCACCGAGGCGGGCTTCCTTGAAGGCGTCCGGCAAAGGTCGAATTTCGGCTTTCGAGGCAACCGGACGGCCGAGGTGACCTCCACAAACGCTAAGATGAGCGAATACAGCGCGGCTGTTGGCTTAGCCGGCTTAGACAGTTGGTCGGCGTCACGCCTGAAGTGGCTTCTTTCGGCGACGAAACTCCGGGCGGCGCTCGATAAAATTCCGACGGTCAGATTTCAGCCAGGCTGGGGGCTGACTTGGGTCTCAAGCACCTGTGTTGTTCGCCTGGACCCGAAGATGCGCAACCATGTCGACGACGTCTTCAAAGACCGGGGCGTGTCCATGCGAAACTGGTGGGGCATTGGGTGCCACGCTGAGGTCGCTTTCAAGGACATGCGCCGAAGCGACCTGCCGAACACCGTTAGCTGGGCTGAGAGCAGTGTTGGTTTGCCCTATTATCCAGATCTTTCCCACCAAGATGCCGAGGACGTCGCGAGCGCCTTGATGGCGGCCGCGTTTAGAGTTGAAAAGGGATCAGATGCATCATGAGCTCACCCTTTTCACAGCTGAGGGGTAAGGCCGATCCGAACTATGTGAGTCAGGTTGAAAGCGTCCTGAACGATGTTCGGGTCATGACGGGAGACGAAGATCTCGCCTTCCTCGACATGAATGAACCGATCAAATCTTGGGCGCGCTATTGTCGTAGAGATACGCTTAGTAAGGTTGCTCAGATCGATATGGTCGGGGCTCTCATGAAATTGGTTTGGTGGTGCGCCCTTCCAATTGCTGAGTGTGATTATCCGGAACTGATTTTAATTGTTCGGAGAGCGCTTCTGTTCGTGGTCGGACAGCCGGCAAGGATCCGACCTGCCCTCAATAATGCCAAGCGCCAGCATCTGATCGTCTGCGGGCCACTTTCTTCAACGCTGCATTCCCCAACCTTGGGCGCAATCGATTATGCCCGTGCTTTGAGCGATAGTGACCCTGGATGTGAAATCACATTCCTGATGTGCCAATATTTTCTTGGAGCCGATGTTCAACCCTATATCGATCATGTATTTGCAAATCAAAAAAACAAGCCGACGATCAAAGACTTAAACAGTCAATCCACAGTTGTTGATATTCTTGAGTCAAGTGACGTTATCATTAGCCATATATTTGGCGCAAATGCCCTTGATCCGCGGATTAGTCAGCTTGCACGAATATATCCAACGATCATGTTCACATGTGGCGACATGCCACCATTCCAGTACGCAGATGTTTACTGGCATCAACAACCCGATGACTACGTCCGACCCCTGTGGCGGCGATGCGGGGTGCCAGAAATGTACATCGCGCATTATTCGGGAGGCGCGCCGTGTACGTCAGACCTTGCGGAACCTATATTTGGTCGGTTGGAGAAAGCCGATGCGGGGTTCTCTGAGGATCAGGTGATTATGGTTACAGTCGGTAATAGACTAGCTGTAGATATCACCGTCGAGTTTCTAGAGGGTATGTTCCAGCTTCTGATGAATGATCCTAAGCTTGTATGGATGATTGTTGGAGCTTACGACGCAGCCATCGTCGACACCATAGTCCAGACCTTTGGGCGCCAGGTCGTGCATATTCCCTACGAACCCCAATTACTTACCCTGCTGACCTTGAGTGATATCTTCGTCAATCCCTTTCGCAAGGGTGGTGGCGGTAGTGCCTTTTCGGCCATGCGGGCTGGATCTATCGTTCTTACCCGAACAGATTTCGGCGATGTCGCAGCCTTGACGCCCCAGGCGAATGGCGCAGACTCTGCGGAGGATTTTTTCGAGCGTCTTCGAGACCTTATCGCCTCACCATCGCTTCGCTCAGAGTTTCTCGCACGCCAGAATGTTCGGGTCTCTGAATTAACTGACCAGTCAGCCCTCTCTCGGACGATTGCTGGCTATGTTGAGCTGGCTCAACAGCGCTTCGAAAGCCGACAATCTCAGGGCATAGACTTCCTGGCAGATGCTTAGGAAGGCTGGCGGCATGACCACGTCCAGCACGCTCAATCAAAAACCCTTGATCATTTTTGGTGCCGGCCAGATCGCCGAGGTGGCTTGCGCGTATTTCGCGGATGAAGGGGCGCGCGAGGTTGTTGCTTTTGTGGTCGATCCTGAGTTCCGACAAATGGAAACTCTTTTGGGCCTTCCAGTCTTGGCCCTTGATGAGGCCATGGCCCGTTATTCACCCGACCAGGTAGAGGTCTTTGTGGCCATGAGCTTTCGCGGGGTGAACCGACCAAGGGCCGAAAAGTGTCGGTTTTTCGAGGCCCTGGGATACACCCTGGCGAGCCATGTGAGCCCAGATGCCCACGTGTGGAAGGGGTTTCAGGTGCAGCCCAACTGCCTGATCATGGAGGGCAATGTAATCCAGCCGTTTGTCGCCATAGGCCGCAATTGCATCCTGTGGTCGGGAAATCACGTGGGGCATCACACAGTCATAGACGACGACGTGTTTATTGCCTCTCACGCCGTTATTTCCGGAAACTGCCATATCGGAGAGCGGACCTTTATCGGGGTCAATGCGACCCTAAGGGACAACATTATCATTGGCGCTGGGTCGGTGATTGGCGCCGGTGCCCTCGTCCTTGGATCTGCCCCAGAGGGTTCGGTATTCATGGGCGAGGCAACGCCAATCAGCAGGGTTCCAGCCCATCGATTGAGGACGATCTAAGTCATGGGTTGGGTTGTACAGGGACAGATCTTCGATCCCGCTGACCATGATTTTGCCTATTCTCATGCCCAGGTTCCGACGGCCCTCATTCTGGAAGACAGGATCAGGGTTTACTATGCTGATCGCTTTGCCGACGGTCGTAGCTTCACAACCTTTCTTGATCTTGACCGGGCCGATCCGTCTAAGGTTCTGAGCTTCCACAAGGTGCCGATCCTGCCATTTGGAGCGCCTGGGACCTTCGATGACGATGGGGTCATGCCAAGCTTTGCCGTTCATCGTGATGGGGCTGTTTGGCTCTACTACAGCGGCTGGAACCGAGGCGTTTCCGTTCCTTATCGAAACTCGGTCGGCATAGCTGTCAGCGAAGATGGCGGAACCCATTTCCGTCGATTGTTTGAAGGACCTGTCCTGGATCGCACGCCGCAGGAGCCTTACATCGCCGTCACCCCAAGCCTCATCCGAGAGGGCGACCTTTGGCGCATGTGGTATATTTCAGGCTTACGCTGGGTACTGATCGAGGACAAGTATGAACCTGTCTATGGCATTAAGGGGGCAAGCTCTAAGGATGGGATTTCCTGGACCCGCCCCGGGAGACTTCTGATCCCCCAGACCCATGATGAAGAGGCCTTCTCCCATCCATCAGTCATCTACGATGATGACGGATATCACATGTGGTTTTGTGCGCGCTCCTCGAGGGATTATCGCGGTGGAGCGGGCGGCTATAGGATTGGCTATGCATCCTCGCGAGATGGTGAAAACTGGACGCGCCAGGATGAGATGGGGGGGCTTGGCCTGCAACCCACGGGATTCGCAAGTTCGATGACCTGCTACCCCTTCGTGACTGTTGTCGATGGGCGCCGGATCATGTTCTTCAATGGAAACGGCTTTGGCCAGTCGGGCATTGGATGGGCCATCTGGGGGAAGACGCCTTGACTGGGACGATAGCATCACAGACGGCCGAGGCGACGAGTGCGAATGCGCAGGCCCTGAAATCGCGACAGAGGCTTGAGGAGATGTTTTCGAGTGCTCCCATGCCGCCAGATGAGCTCATGTTCAATCTTGGCCTGTTCGTGCGCAGCTCATTATTGGTCAAGTTCTTGGTTATGCATGAACTTTATCAGCGGATCGTCCATTTGCCTGGTGCCTTGCTGGAATTCGGCGTCTGGCGCGGTCAGAATTTGATCTTGATGGAAAATCTCCGCGCGATCCACGAGCCCTTCAATAAGCAAAGGCAAATCATCGGGTTCGATACCTTTGAGGGTTATTCTGCCAGCAGCGAGTCGAAAGGCCTGGGCGTCGAACACGACGGAACCTATCAGTCTGGGGCGGACTATCTTCCATTTCTTGACGAACTCATGGCAGTGCACGAGGGGGCCAATGCCTTTGGACACGTCTCAAGTGGTCATGAATTGATCGCCGGCGATGTGACGCTAACCGCGCCAAAATACTTCGCAGAGCATCCAGAAATTTTAGTGGCCTTCGCGTTTTTTGACATGGGCCCATATGAGCCGACCCTCGCGGCTTTGCGCGCTATTCGGCCGCACTTAATGCCAGGAAGCGTCATTCTTTTCGATGAACTGACCTGGAAGGGAGCTCCCGGCGAGGCCCTTGCTTTCAAGGAGGTGTTTTCTCCGTCGGAATACCGTCTGGAAAAATGTGCCCTCTATCCCTCAAAGTCGATCATGACTCTGAAATGATGGCCTATCCAAACCTTGACGCGTTCCGGGCAGCTCTGGCGGGGCAGGGTTACTATATCTTTGAGGGGCTGGTCCCGCCGGACCTCGTCGAAAGGATGAAGGTCGATCTTCAGGGCGCGTGGCAGCGCTGCGGCGACATTCAGCGGAAAAATCTGCCAGATCAGGACGCAGAGCTTACGGTCCATCATCTGGTGGGGCAGGGTGAGAGCTTCCTCGAATACCTAAAGCTTTCGGAGACATTGGATCCCTATCTGCGCGACTGCTTCGAGGGGCCCTACATTCTCAATTCCTTTGGTGGTGCGATCAACTCGCCAGGGTGGTCAAGTTACGCCCATCGGATTCATCGTGATGTCCGTACCTTTTCGCCGACCTTCAGGCTCTTGCTGAATACCTTGGTTATGCTTGATGATTTCACAGAAGAAAATGGCGCGACCTGGCTGTATCCAGAGGGGCAAAATTTGTCGCAGGCACCAGATAGTGCCACGTTTTATAGCCGAGCTAAGAGGGCGATCGCGCCAGCGGGCAGCGTCCTGATCTTTGACTCAAATCTCTGGCATGCGGGGGGGGATAACCACACATCCCAGCCTAGACGCTCGGTGACGCCGATGTATTCAAGGCCTTTCATCAAGCCACAATTCGATTACCCGCGGGCCCTTGGCTATGGCCGTGCCGACGAATTTGACGGGTATCTTCGACAGGTCATTGGGTACAATTCACGTGTCCCGGCAAGCCTGGATGAATGGTACCAGCCGCCAGAAAAGAGGGCCTATCGCCGTGACCAAGGCTGATTTGCCCCGTAACCTTGACCTCGAATACGCCGACCTCGAGGATCGGAATTACGCCTACGACTTTGACTACCGCATGCACCACTATTTTTTGCGGCGGTTTGAGCCCTATTTCTTGGGGTCAAACGTGCTTGAACTTGGTTGCTACAAGGGTGAGTTTACGCGGCTCCTGGCTGATCGCTTCACGCGCGTGACGACGGTAGAGGGCGCGTCTTCCCTTATTGAGATCGCTCGTAAAATCGACCGGGATAATGTCGAATTTATCCATAGCCGATTTGAAAATTTCCAGCCTTCCGCTGGGTTTGACAGTATCTTCCTCATCCACACCCTAGAGCATTTAGACAATCCTGTAGAGGTGCTGGCACTTATCCGTACTTGGTTGGCGCCTGGGGGGCGTTTGTATTTGGCCGTGCCAAATGCCTTTGCCGCGTCACGCCAGATCGCCGTAGCCATGGGACTGATTGATGAGCCCACGGCGGTTACCGAAGGGGAGGCTCTGCATGGCCACAGGCGTACCTATGATCGATCAACCCTTCTTGACCACGTTGCTCAGGCAGGCCTGCGCACAGTCACCGAAGGGGGTGTGTTTTTCAAACCCTTCGCCAATTTTCAGTTTGATCAGCTCTTGCGGTCGGGGGCTGTGAGCGAAGCCTATCTAGAGGGCTGCTACACTTTAAGCCTCAGCCAGCCAGAGTTTAGCGCAAGTCTTTTCGCAATATGTGAGGCCTGAATTCGCTATGCCTGAGACCATTGAGATTGACCGCCAATCTTACCTTCGAAACGGCTATTTGGTTATTCGGAAGGTCCTGGATCTATCCCTGATTGAGACGCTCAATGGGGATATGAATCGTATAGTCGCCGGGCCGCTTAAGGCCCGAGGCGTTGAGGTTATGCCCGGGCGGGATGCAGCGGCCTTTCACGAAAACGCCCGCAGGCTACTGGCGGCCGATGTCGGTGCCTATATCTCAGCCGCCCGCCTAACTCAGATGTTGCCGAGCGCTCAGGCATTGATGTCGAGCCCCGGCATTTTTGAGGTTCTGAATGGGCTTGGGCTTTCGTTTCCAGTTATTTCCACGCGGCTTTCGAACCATATCATTGCAGACGACATCAAAATTCCTGGCGGCTATCACAAGTCTCCGGCGCACCAGGATTGGCGTTCCATGCAGGGTAGTCTCGACAGCGTTGTCATCTGGGCACCGACAACCCCTGTGACGCAGGACCGTTTTCCGCTTGAGGTTATCCCCGGCTCGCACCTTTTGGGGCTCTGCGAGACCATCGAACATATCCAGACACCCATGGTGTCTGACCCTCGACTTGGTGCAGCGGAATATGTCGGCCTAGAGCTCGAGCCGGGCGATATTGTCGTGTTTTCAAGTTTCCTCGTGCACCAAACTGGAGAGAAAGGTGATGGGGGGTTGCGGATCGCCTTCAGTGTCCGTTTTAACAATGCAGATGAAGTAAATTACATAAATCACGATTATCCCACACCTTATCGGTATTCTTATCAGACGGACTTGATCGTGCCCAACTTCCCAAGCCTGAAAGATCTCAAGGCTATTTTCCCGGACGTTCTGGGTAATTAGCTATGTCAGGGCCGAACCTGACCGTTGCTGTAATGCAGCCGTATTTCCTGCCATATGCGGGTTACTTCCGGCTATTTTCGCACGCGGACTTGTTTGTAATCTACGATTGCGTTCAGTTTCCGAGGCGTGGCTATGTGCATCGGAATAAGTTGATTGATCGGGCTGGAAACCTGCGATGGGTATCGCTTCCGATCGCCCATTGCCCGATGGATACGCGCATCGACAATCTGGCCTTTGCGGAAGATTGCATGCCAAGGTGGCTAGACCTTTTGGCGGCCTTTCCGACGCCAGCCCAGGATTCCGTCACCTCCGCGCTGTTCGAGGCTATGCAGGACCTTAGTGGAACGCCTGTCGACTACATTGTTGGGTTGATGGAGTCCTGCTGTTCGATCTTGGACCTCCCATGGAATGTCCTGCGGTCCAGCGAACTTGGCCTTCCAGAGACCCTTCGGGGGCAGGATCGCATACTTGCGATCGCTAAGGCTGTGGGCGCGACCCGTTATATAAATGCCCCGGGGGGCATTGACCTCTATGACCCACTCGCATTTTCAAAAGCGGGTTTGGAATTGTGTTTTTTGACGCCTTATGATGGCCCGAAACCTTCTATTTTTCAGCGTCTTTGCGACGAGCCCCTCCAAAGCCTTCGCAGCGAATTTGATCGGGTGTCCTTGGCCGTCTGAGCCTGCAAAGCATGGATATCCCGTCCTGAAAGACGATGGCTTTGCGCGGCAGCCGCCTTCACGCTAGCTTGAAGATCCGAGCATAATAGAGTTTGCAGCCATGCCTTTTCCAGACAGCCGACACCTTGTTGACCCTGAGCTCTTGCCCATGGTGGATGCCATGCCGCCTTTGGAGCTCAGCGAGGCCATGCTGCCGGCCATGCGGGCCCGTCCACCCATGTTTGCGCCGACACCCGCCGACCTCGATCGGTCCGAGCTGGTCCGGCGGACGGTTCCGGGGCCGCAGGACAATCCCGAGGTCGGCGTCGCGATCTATCGACCAACCGGCGCAGAGGGAGCCTTGCCCTGCATTCTGCACATCCATGGGGGCGGCTATGTTGGTGGGTCCCTCATGGCCAATGAGGCCATGCACCGCCCGCTGGCAGCCGATCTGAACTGTGTGATCGTCTCGGTCGATTATCGTCTTGCACCAGAGACCCGGTTTCCTGGGGCTGTGGAGGATTGCTATGCGGTTCTGGCCTGGATCAACCAGCAGGCCGACGCGCTCGGGGTCGACCTCAAGCGGGTGGGCGTGATGGGTGAAAGCGCCGGGGGTGGCCTCGCCGCAGGGCTCGCCCTAATGGCCCGAGATCGGGGCGAATACAGTCTGGCCTTCCAGCACTTAATCTACCCGATGATCGATGACCGTACCTGTATCATGGCTGACCCGCACCCCTTTGCTGGCGAGTATGTGTGGACGGCTAAAAGCAATCACTTTGGATGGTCCTGCCTGTTGGGGCAGGAGCCAGGGGGGGAGGGGGTCTCGCCCTATGCAGCCGCGGCCCGGGCCACAGACCTTTCGGGCCTGCCACCGACCTTTATCGCGAGCGGTGCCCTAGATCTCTTCCTGGAAGAAGATTTGGACTATGCCCGGCGCCTGGTCCGCAGCGGCGTACCGGTAGAGCTCCACGTCTATCCCGGTGCCTTCCACGCCTTCCAGTGGATGCGCGAGGCCTATGTCAGCCTGCAGGCCGGGCGGGACAGTCAGAATGCCCTCGCCCGGGCCATGGTCTGAGGTCGTTGCCGATCAGTGCCCGTTGAAAACCGGCGGGCGCTTCTCCACGAAGGCGATGGAAGCTGCCTTGTGATCCTCTGTCATCATGGTACGCGCCATGTGCATGGCTTCGAGGTCCAGCAATTCGCTGAGCGTTCCGTGTTCAGAGATGTTGAGGTTCCGCTTCATGTAGCCGACGGCTAGGGTCGGGAGGCTGGCGAGGTATCGGACATAGGCCTCGGCCGCGGCGGCAAACTCCTCCGGAGGAGCGACCTTAGTGACAATGCCCATGGCCAGGGCCTGATCACCGGTCAGGACATCTGCTGTGAAATAGAGCTCTCGAGCGCGGGCCGTGCCAACCAGCTTGCTCAGGAAGTAGGATCCACCATAGTCGCCTGACACCGCGATCTTCGAAAAAGCTGTGGTCACCTTTGCCGTCGAGACGCAGATGCGCAGGTCGCAAGCTAGCGCCAGAGACAGGCCTGCACCCGCCGCAGGGCCGGGCATAACCGCGATCGTCGGCTTTGGCATTTCGTGGAGAACCTTCACCACTTCCATGCCGCGGCGCAGGCCAGCAACGCGCTGCTCGAGGCTGGGGCCTAAGCTGCTGCCCGACCCACGTCCAGGGTCAGCTGCGAACCCCTTAACATCACCACCTGCGCAAAAGGCGCCGCCCGCACCCGTCAGCACAACGACCCGAACCTTAGGGTCATCAGCTAGGCGAGGCATGGCAGCGGACAGGGCCGCCAACATTTCGCCAGTCAAAGCATTGCGCGCTTCTGGGCGATTCATCGTGAGTGTCGCGACGCCATCGTCGAAGGTTTCAATTAGGTGCGAGGTCATTTTTGATCCTGGGCCGTCGTCAAGTTTTTCCTGACTTCACCATGCGTTTAGGCGCGGCAAATGCAAGCCTGACGTAAGGGGAGTAGGCGCTTAACTATGTTTCCAGAATAGCTATTGCACCGCCCCAACAGAGGGTTAAAGATTTCCTAACCATTAGGACTTTTTTAACATGTCGTCTCTGAAGCGGATCGCGCCCTATCTGCTCATCGGCCCCATCAGTGGTCCGCTAGTCGCGGGGATCGTGATTAATTGGCGGGACGGCCGTCGCGGCTTGGCAGCGATGTATGGATTTTTCTTGGCCAACTATGTGGTCTTGCTGCCCCTGCTTACGGCGAAGCTTGGCTTAAGTCTTTAAGGGCGCGCCCCGAGGACCTGTCCGGAGTACGTGTTCCATTTTCCCCGAGAAATGACATAGGCTAGGAGCGCCATACCGCCCAACCCCAGGCCCAAATCCCACCAGTTAAGGTGCGGCGTGTTTTGGTAAAAAAATCCGGGACTTCCACGAAAAACATCTTGCTCTGACACGACGACAATTGCGCCATAAGCATTGTTCACGAGGTGAAGTCCGCTGCCAAAAGCCAAGCTGCCCGTGCGAATGGCAATGAGGGAGAGGCCAATCCCAAAGACCACAGCACTTGCCGCCTGAGGCCCCCCATTTGGAATGTGCAGAGCCCCAAAGGCCAAGCCACAGAGTATCGACGCTGCAATCGGATTCTTGAGACCCAGGAGGAGGCCTTGGGTGAGATATCCGCGAAAGACGTACTCTTCAGCAAAGGTTTGAACCGCCAAAGCCCCGATCACGATAAGGGCGAGGTCCAGGCTGGGGGGAGATGGCGAAAAGCGAAAGCCTTTCGGCGCAATTGCAAAATCGACTGCTGTGCAAAGCCCGAGATAGGCCAGCCAAAGCCCTGCACCCAAGACGAATGGGCGCCAATCCCACCGACCCAAGAGATCAAGGGGCGACTTGCGATGAACCACCAGAACAGAGAGGCCAAAGCCGACGAGGAATAGTCCGAAAATAACAGCTGTTGTCGGAAAGAAGATTAGGGGGTTTTTGACCTGGGTGAGTTGGGTCTCAATGTCGTCGGGCAAGAGGTGGTTTAAGGTTGCTGGGATCAGCAAGGCGGCCCCAAGGACCAATCCGAAGACAGGTCCGAGGACAAAGCCTGTGACGTAACGCCAGCCAGCATTCTTGCCCCTCTGCGCATAGTCTAGGAATGTCACCTAGCCCGTCTTCCCATCCAGCGGTCCAGCGCGTGCGCCGCAGGTCTCGCAGATCATACTCATTCCCTTTTGGACCACGGCAACATCCCCGCAGGCCGCGCAGACATCGGCTTCCATGGCTCCAATTGGTAGGCTTCGGTTTGCTGTAGGCAAGAAAACGAGGTTGTCGGGTGCCGCACCTCGGGAAAATCCCTTGGAGATGAACCGAGATGCCAGCTGCGGCTCATTGGCTTGGCTGTCGACATCCCCCTCATGACCAGGACTGCCCTTGCCCTGACCCAAGCCGTCGGCATTTAGCTCTCCATCGGCATTTACCAGATCATCCCGACCGAGATAGGAAATCCCCAGTTCGCGGAAGATGTAGTCAAGGATCGACGTGGCCGATTTTACGGAATCATTTCCGGTGACTGGGCCAGCAGGCTCAAAGCGCGTGAAGACGAAGGCATCCACGAACTCTTCTAATGGCACCCCAAATTGCAGACCGATGGAGACGCTGATCGCAAAATTCGTCATCAGCGATCGGAAGGCAGCCCCTTCCTTGTGCATGTCGATGAAGATTTCGCCCAATTCACCATCGTCATATTCGCCGGTGTGAATATACACCTTGTGCCCGCCTACAGAGGCCTTCTGGATATAGCCCTTGCGGCGGTCGGGAAGCTTGCGACGGGTGCGTTCCCGCTCCACGACCCGCTCGATAATACGTTCCTGATGGGAAGTGGATTTCGGACCTTCCCCCTGAGGGCTAATGCTGGGCTCAGGTAGGCGAACCTCGCGGGTGGGGGCAGGCTGAGGTTTTGGCAAATCCAGCTTGAGGCTGGCCGGTGGTGCCAGTCGTCGAATTCGTACAGCGCCAACCCCCGTCTCGGCCGCGAGGCTAATCAGGATTCTGACATCGGAGGGCTTGCAATCCCACTCCAACTCAATTTCAGCCACGGGTGGAACGTCCAAGCTAGGCTGAATGGCGGCCATCATCAGGAAATAGGGGGCCGGCCCAATGTCTTCTGCAGAGCGGAAGACCAACCTTTGATCAAGGGTCAAGAATTCAGCTGCCGCCGTATCACCTTCGCCGAGGGCATAGAATTCGGCCTCTGCAATCTCGGCAGGGGTGAAGCCCATTCTTTGCAAGAGGTCGAGATCAGGATTAGCTAGGTCTTCAGCGGTCAGTCCCAGTACATCGTGCAAAAATCCCGGATCAATCGACGCCACTGAAAAGGCATCGGAAAGCCGGTTGGCAAAGGGCAAGGCCGACTCGACCACGGAAATTTCATGCTCGGTAAAACCGCGGGACTGGAGGGTATGATGATTGACCCCCTTGGCACCAGAGAGCTCGCGTGCCCCCAACATGTGCGCGCGCAATTGCCCTGGGTCGCGGCCCATGGAAGCTATGCCCCGCAAGGCTGGCTCAGACAGCACTCGCAAGATCTCGCCGGTTTCCAGCTGCGCGACGGTGATGGGACCCGTCGATGGCCCTGCATTGGCATTGGCTCCACCCAGCCGAAGGGTGATTTCCGGGTCGTCGAATACCGCGAGACCGCCATCGCTAAGCTTTAGGTCAGCAATCACTCGGTGGGCGCTGGCATAGAGATCTTTGACGGCGCTCTGCCCATAGTGACTGTCATAGGCCAGCCCCTGAGCCATCAGCCAGTCGGCGACCCCGGCGAGCCCCAAGGCGATGGGTCCGCCCTGGGTCGCAAGGGTAATGGCAAGCAATCTTAGATCTGCGTGGAAAACCTTTTGGTCAAAGGCCGGGCCATCCCCATAGGCGTTAATGTCTAGCGCCCCGCGGCTGGGTCGTCCCCTGACGGCAAGTCGCCCAGCCTGAGCACCCGAGAACGCTGCCGTCACCTGGCCCGTTTCCCAAACCGCCCTAGCGAGAATGTCGGCGAGGTCTTCTGGGGGCTCCCCTGAAAATGCAGCAATGATCTTAGGGTCGTTATGAGAGGTCGCTGGAAGCGCCGCATCCCAAGTCACCTCGCCTGTCTGGGCCAGGGTCATGGCTTCGACGATCAACGAAGTTTGAATACCAACGGCTTGAGCCGCCTCAACGGCCCGGGCGAGGGAGGGGTTTGAAAATGGATCTGAGCAGGCTGTGGTGTCGCCCTCACAACGATTTATGGCGTCCATCACCGCTTGCAATCGATGACTAACCTCCAGAGCTGCACCCTCGGCTGCCGATCTGCCGCGGCGCTCGCTGCGCAGGGCTTGGAGGGCCTGAGCCAAATTGCCACGTTCAGCAGATATCAGCTTCGGCAGTTCCCCTGAACGCGGTTCGCACACGGCAAGACGACCAGACGCTAGGGCTGCCCCAAGGTCGCGGCGAAAATCTGAATGATCAGCTGTTTCGATCAAGCCCAAGGTTTCAGCTTGGTTGGCGATCGAGTCCGCGCGGCGAAATAGGGCAGAGGGCAGGTCCGGATTTTCGCCGGCCCATTCTAGCCAGGACTCCACACGGGCATCCGACCAGGCAGCAGGCGCCATGACCTCAATGACCCCAGAGGCGCGCTCCAGGGTTCTGCGTTCTATCTTTGAAGCTAAGGTCCGCACCGAACAGACTCCTTCTTGCCGAAGTTAGGCAGCGCATCGACTCGCGGCAATAGATGTTGTGAGTCTAACCACAGCTTTCCCCAACATGTGGGGGCCCTAGCAAGGCTGGACGGTTCGGGCGTCCGGACCTATAGTCCGCCCGCTTGCAATCGACTGGAATGTACGAACGTGCTGAGAGCAATTTTTACCTGGTGGGGCGGCGCAACCATAGGCGCAAGCTTTCACATAAAGCGCCGGAGCGTCTTCGTTGGCCAGGATGATACTGGAAACAAGTATTATGAGGCGCGGGACGCCAAGGATTCCTATGACGGACGTAAGCGTCGCTGGGTGATCTATAATGGCTATGCAGAGGCATCCAAGGTGCCGCCGGAATGGCATGGCTGGTTGCACTATACCTTCGATGAGCCGCCGACCGTCGAGCCCTTGAAGCGGCAGGCCTGGGAAAAAGACCATCAGCCAAACCTGACCGGTACAGTCCATGCTTGGCGTCCAAAGGGATCGATTGCCCGGGGCGGTGAGCGACAAAAGGCGGCTGCTGACTATGAGGCTTGGCGTCCGGAATAGGGTGATGCTGGTCCGTGCGCCCATAACCTGCTTGGTCGTTATGGCTGCAGCTAGCGCCGTCATAGCGCAGCCGGTGTCCAATTTCAGACCCGCCAAGGAGGTGCCGCCAGTATCTGGACAGGTGCCGGAAGAGGCACCGCCTGCGGTGGTCAGCACGCCGTCGCCTCTGGTTGCCCCCTCTGTGCCAGCTGCAGAGATGAAGCCAGCGGCTCCACCACCGCATCAAGTCGTCGAAAAGCCGACGGAGAGCACCCTTAAGCGGCCTCGATTCGACAGTGCGATCCTTCAGGCCCTTGACAAGGTCACAGCAGAAACTGTGCGCTTTGAAGCTCAGGTCGGCCAGCCGGTTCGGTACAAGTCCATCGTCATCACCGTGAAGGCCTGCGAGCAATCGGCCTCTGATGAGCCGCAAGACGATTCAATCGCCTTTATGACCATCGACTCCCAGCCGCGTGCTGCACCGGGCCGGCCGACCCCTGCCGCCCGCCAAGTCTTTAAGGGCTGGATGTATGCGTCGTCCCCAGGCCTAAATCCTCTGCAGCATCCCGTTTATGATGTCTGGATGGTGACCTGCAGGACCTCCGCGCCGGTCATTGGGCCAACGCGTCCGAAATAGGCTGGAACCTTCAAGGCCTGTCTCAGACGCTGGTGATATATTTTCCGGGATATTTCTTCCGTCCCGAAGCGCTTGAGATGATCGGTGATGAACTGGGTGTCCAGCAACTGGAACCCGCCTGCGATTAATCGGGCAACAAGGTGGGTCAAGGCGACCTTGGAGGCGTCGGTCTCCCGGGAAAACATGCTTTCACCGAAGAATGCACCGCCCAGCGAAACGCCATAGAGCCCACCCACGAGGGAACCCTCTCTCCAGCATTCAACAGAGTGTGCATGTCCCATGACGTAAAGTTCGCCATAGAGCTGTTCGATTGTTCCGTTGATCCAGGTTTCTGGTCTGTCCGGCGCGGCTTGGGCGCAATGGTTGACGACCTCTGAGAATGCGGTGTCGACGCGCACTTCAAATGGTTCAGACCGGATCTTGCGCGCCAGCCTGCGGGGAATGTGAAAGCGATCTAGAGGCAAGACGCCCCGATGATGGGGGTCAACGAGATAGACCTCCTCATCGGAGCGGGCATCAGCCATCGGAAACACACCGCGTGCATAGCACTCAAGTAGCTCATGCGGCCCGAAACCTTCCATAGAGCGCTCTGGGTGAGCCTAGCGAACCTGTGCGAAGCAGGTCCGAATTTCCTGCACATAGAGGTCCGGCTGTTCCCAGGCGGCGAAGTGACCGCCCTTATCTAATTCATTCCAATGGATAATGTTCTTCATACGCCGTTCGGCCCACTTGCGTGTTGGCCGGAAGATTTCTTTTGGATAGATGCTGACCCCAACCGGCAGATCGAGATTGGTACTCGAGAAGCTTCCAAAGCTTTCCCAGTACAGCCGCGCCGAGGATGTCCCTGTCGCCGACAGCCAATACAGCATGATATTATCCAGCATTTCGTCCTGGCTGAGGACGTCTTCTGGCGTGCCCTGGTTATCGGTCCAGGCCCACATTTTCTCGTAAATCCATGCCGCCTGACCCGACGGAGAGTCCGTCAGTCCATAGCCGAGGGACTGAGGACGGGTGCTCTGCTGCTTTGAGTAGCCGGAATCTTGGGCTTGATAGTGCGCCATGGCGCCAAGGGCGGATTGCTCCCGCGGCGTTAGCTTGGACATATCCCCAAGATCTTCGGCATCCGGGAAGACCAGGGGCATGTTGACGTGGATGGCCGCGCAGCCTGCGGGCTTGAGGACCCCAATCCCCGTCGTCACCGCTGCACCCCAGTCACCGCCCTGGGCGACCCAACGCTCATAACCAAGGCGACCCATGAGGGTCGTCCAGGCCTTGGCGATGCGCTCCACGCCCCAGCCCCGGGCTGAAGGGCGTTCAGAAAATCCAAATCCGGGCAGGGAAGGGGCCACCACATGAAATGCATCTTCAGCCTTGCCGCCAAAGGCTGTCGGATCCGTCAAGGGGCCGATGACCTTCATGAATTCCATCACAGAACCCGGCCAGCCGTGGGTGATGATCAAGGGGAGGGCCTGAGGGTGCGGCGATCGGACATGCAGGAAGTGGATGTCCAGGTCGTCAATGCGGGTCTTGAACTGCCCCAAGGCGTTCAGCTTGGCTTCTGCCCGACGCCAGTCATAAGCACTGGCCCAGTGACGGCAGAGGTCCTGGACCTTGGCCAGGGGTGAGCCCTGTGTCCAGTCGCTCACGGTTTCCTTTTCAGGCCAGCGTGTCGCGGCCAGGCGCCGTCGCAAATCTTCCAGTTCGCTTTCTGGTACCGAAAGGGTGAAGGGCGTGATCGCGTCGGTCATAAGGGCCTCCCCAGGCGCACGTTTCGTTTCGGATGCTAGACGGAAGGTTGGTCCTTCATCCAGCGTTCAAGCCAGTGAATGTCGTATTTACCGCTGAGAATATCTGGCTGGGTCAGCAGGTCCTGGAACAAGGGGATCGTGGTTTCAATACCGCCAACCACCATTTCTCCCAGGCAACGATTTACCCTGGCGATACATTCTTCCCGATCCCGACCGTGTACGATCAACTTACCGATCAGACTGTCGTAATAGGGCGGGATAGAATAGCCGGCATAGATGGCGCTATCTAGCCGCACGCCAAGGCCACCGGGGGCGTGAAAATCTGTGATCAGTCCTGGGGATGGGGCGAAGGTCTTGGGGTTTTCCGCATTAATGCGGCACTCAATCGCGTGGCCCTCAAAGATGATGTCTTCCTGTCGGAAGGACAGGGGCAGGCCAGCGGCGATACGGATTTGCTCGCGCACCAGATCAATGCCGGTAATGGCTTCGGTGACCGGATGCTCCACCTGCAGGCGGGTGTTCATCTCTATGAAAAAGAACTCGCCGTTTTCGTAGAGGAATTCGATAGTGCCGACGCCCAGATAGCCGATGGCCTTAATTGCATCGACCACCACCTTACCAATTTTGGCGCGCGTGGCAGCGTCAATGGCTGGGGAGGGGGCCTCTTCCAAGACCTTTTGGTGGCGGCGCTGCAAGGAGCAGTCCCGTTCCCCCAGATGACAGACATTGCCAAAGCTGTCGGCGATAACCTGAAGTTCGATATGGCGTGGGGTCTGGAGATAGCGCTCCATATAGACCGCATCATCGCCAAATGCCGCCTTGGCCTCGGCCCTGGCGGTGGAAACGGCTTCGGCCAAGTCTTCAGGGGTTTGAGCGACCTTCATGCCCCGTCCGCCGCCGCCGGCAGCAGCCTTGATGAGTACAGGGAAGCCGATGACCGCCGCCGCGGCAATGGCCTCCTCCTCGGTCGTGAGGGCACCTTCAGAGCCGGGCACGACGGGAATGCCTGCTGCCTTAACCGCCTGCTTGGCGGTAATCTTGTCGCCCATCATGGTGATGTGCTCTGGACGAGGACCAATGAAGGTATAGCCGTGAGCGTTGACGATTTCGGCGAACCGGGCGTTTTCCGACAGAAACCCATAGCCAGGGTGGATGGCGTTGGCGCCGGTGATTTCAGCGGCCGCGATGATGGCTGGGATGTTCAGATAGCTCTTTGCCGCTGACGCGGGGCCTATGCAGACGCTTTCATCGGCCAGTCGTACCCACATGGCGCCGGCGTCGGCTTCAGAATGGATCGCCACGGTGGCAATGCCCATTTCCTTGCAGGCGCGGTGAATCCGCAGAGCAATTTCGCCGCGGTTGGCGATAAGGATTTTGTCGAACATGGACCTACTCGATGATGACGAGAGGTTCGCCGAACTCGACCGGCTGAGCGTCTGCCACCAGAATTTCCACCACCTTGCCAGCCTTGGTCGCAGGCACAGGGTTCATGGTCTTCATGGCTTCAATGATCATCAAGGTCTGTCCAGCAGAGACGGTATCACCAACCCGCACAAAGGCTGGTGCGTTGGGCTGTGGCTGCAAATAGACCGTCCCAACCATGGGAGACTTTACCTGGTCGCCGGCAGCGCGGACGGCGGTCGCTGGCGTTTCTGCCGGGGCGGCTGGGGCTGCAGCAGGGGGGGCAACAGGCGCAGGGGCATAAGACGGTGCTGGGCCTTGAGCATAGGCAACCGTTGCTGGAGCCCGGACGACACGGATCTTCAGGGCACCATGCTCAACCTCGATTTCGGTTAGGCCTGTGTCGGTGAGAATATCCGCCAACTTGCGTACGAGGCGCGAATCGATCGGATCAGCGGGTGCCTTGGGCGTGGTGGCCATGGGATGGGTCCTTGCTTCTGGACGACGAGGTCAGGCGGCAAGTGCCGCAGCGGCCTCGACGGCGAGTTCATAACTTTTTGCTCCCAGGCCGGTCACAACACCGGCGGCGACCAGGGAAACATAGGTGTGGTGGCGGAAGCTTTCGCGTGCCGCCGGGTTAGACAAATGGCACTCGACCACCGGGACTTCGGCAGCCTTTAGAGCGTCGAGCAGGGCGATGGAGGTGTGACCATAGGCGGCAGGGTTGATCACAATAGCGCAGGCCATGGTCCGCGCTTCTTGTATCCAGTCCACCAGCTGGCCCTCGTGGTTGGATTGGCGGAACACGACGGTCTTGCCCAGGGCCTTGGCACGCGCTTCGCAAAGCGCCTGCACATCCGCCAGGGTGGTCTTTCCGTAGATTTCAGGCTCCCGGACCCCAAGGAGATTGAGATTGGGCCCGTTCAGCACATAGATCGGTTTCGACATTCGGCCCCGCCGGCGATTCAATGGTCTTGTAACGGTCTGCGACGGGGGTCACAAGCGCAGGTGAACGACCAGTCCATTTTGAGTGATGCATGAACCTCGTTTTGAACGGCGATGCCCAGCGGTTTCCAGACCTCAGAACCATTGCAGATCTCGTTGCGCATCTGGAATTGGACCCGCGTAAGGTGGCTGTAGAACGAAATCTGGAGATCGTGCCCCGTTCAGCCTATCAGACAACGGTGATCGCGGACGGTGATCGCATTGAGATCGTGCACTTTATCGGAGGCGGCTGAGATGAGCGGATCAATCCAAGGGGAAGACACCTGGACTGTAGCTGGCCGCACCTTCACCTCGCGGCTGATCGTGGGAACGGGCAAGTACAAAGATTATGCCCAAAACGCAGCTGCCGCTGAGGCTGCGGGCGCGGAGATCGTCACAGTCGCCCTGCGCCGGGTCAATTTGTCAGATCCGAACCAGCCCATGCTGGTGGACTATGTGAAGCCGGATCGATTCACCTTCCTGCCGAACACTGCGGGCTGCTTTACCGGGGAAGATGCAGTTCGCACCCTTCGCTTGGCGCGGGAGGCGGGCGGCTGGGATCTGGTCAAACTTGAAGTGCTGTCCGACACCAAGCACCTCCTGCCCGACATGGAGGAGACCCTGCGGGCCTTGAAGCTGCTGATCGCTGAAGGATTTCAGGTCATGGTCTATTGCAGCGATGATCCGGTCTATGCCCGCAAGCTGGAAGATGCGGGTGCAGCAGCAATTATGCCGGCGGCCGCGCCGATTGGCTCCGGGCGTGGAATTCAGAATACGCTGAATCTTGGCCTGATTATCGAGCAGTCAAAGGTCCCGGTGCTGGTGGACGCTGGGGTTGGTACTGCCTCTGATGCGGTTCTGGCGATGGAACTGGGATGTGATGCCGTGTTGATGAACACAGCGATCGCCGAGGCCAAGGATCCAATCCGCATGGCTGGTGCCATGAGGCACGCTGTGATCGCAGGACGCGAAGCCTTTCTGGCCGGTCGCATGGCCAAGCGGTCCTATGCTGATCCATCTTCGCCCAGGGGCGGGCTAATCTAGGCTGGGTTAAGGCGCGCGATATCGAGGTCGGGAGAGATACCGACAGATCGCATCAAGGTGTCGCGATCAGGCCCCGATTTTGGCGGATAGGCTTCGGCATTGGCCGTTTTTCCCCGAGCCCAATAGCCCAGAACCTTGGCGATATTTTTTGGCCGCTTTAGCCAATCGGAGGGGTGCTCGAGCATATGAAAGCCGCGCATAGCGGCCCGCAGAAGGTCTGGATCAGAACGGATCGCCACGCCAACCCCATCTTCCATAAAGCTCTTTAGAATTCTGCTGCGTAGATCAGGGACATGGCCTGGGGTCAGGGCCTGGCGTGCGCGCTTTATGGCGCTGCGGTCTAGATCGAGCATGGACTTGAAATAGGGCTGTAGGTCGCGAATGACGCTCGCGTCATAGGCAACGAGCCGCCTTGCCGGATCAGGGCTAGCTCTTAGGGCATCGCGGAGGGCGTAGGCGCTGGCCGCTGCGAAGGAACATCCCCGGCCGTAAAGCGGGTTGGTGCGTACAAGGCTGTCGCCCACTGGAAAGACATTAAGAGCGGCCGGGAGACCATCGTTCAAAAGGGTGCGCCATCGACTATGCAGGTCGCCCATGCCGAAAACCTTGCTGACCGGTTCGGAACGCTCAGGGTCGATCCAAGGGACCATGCCCGGCATTTGTCGGCAAATCGCGTCGAAGGTTTCGGGGCGCACAATAGCCTTACGCATCTCGATTTCGATCTCCGGGACGCACAGGGTGATCGAAAAGCACCCTTCGTCCCCCGGAAAGACGCCGAACTTCAAAAAGCCGAGGTCGCCGGTTGCCGGTGCCTGGCCTCTGGGCGGCTCACTCATGCCCGGCTTCAGACGGTAATGGCGCGTGAAATAGAGGATGCCTGCGCTTTCCGAGGTTTCGGTGATCGGCGCACCAAGGGCGATGAGTTGTTCGACGACGCTGGAAGTGCGGCCCCCTGCATCCACCAGGACATCACATAAGACCTCTTCGCCGTTTTCGAGCCGAACACCCTTTACTGAGATCGGTGATCCAGCCTCAGTCAAAACCTGGCTGACAAAGCATTCCGATTGGATAACGACCCCCGGAAGGGACTCCACATAGCGTCGGATCACCAATTCCAAAGTTGTTCGGCGGCTGGTCAAGATGACGAAGTCAGAATCGATGGGCTCGGGCTTGTAGGTCCGCCGATGGATATCGGTGAGCATACCGTCGAGGCCCAATTCGCGACAGCCCGCCGCCAGAAGGTTGGCGAGGAGCGCAGGATGCTCATCGCGGATAATGAGGCGCAATCGGGCCAGGAAGGCATGGCTGTGGCGTAGATGTCCGACACCGCGACGCGACCAGTCTGCGAATGCATCATTGGGGTCATCGGTCGGGGGCGGGGGGTCTCGCTCCAAAAGCGTGACCTTGCGGCCTGTGGGCGCAAGGGCGAGCGCGGCGCAAAGCCCGGCTATGCCCGCTCCAATGATCAGAACCTTTTCACCCATCTGGGTTTCCTCATCCTGTTGCCGTCCACTTAGGTCGGCATCGTAAAATGCGCGAGTTATCTCAACCCTAGTGCGAAGCTTCAGGCCTTTGACGGGGTTTTGAGAGGGCCAATCTTGGCCTCTGCAATGGCTTGGCGCAGGGCGTTCATATCGGCTCCTGGGATCAGGATATCGCCAACGATGAAGGCGGGCGTGCCTTCAATTTTCAAGGCATCGGCAAGGTGCTTCGTATCTTCAATGTGCTGACGGACCTCTGGCGCGCTGGCAGCCTTGGCAATGTCGGAAAGGTTCAGGCCAAGGTCAGCGAGATGACGACTGACGGCGGCTTCATCGAGGGCCTTATCGGTCATGAAGGCCTTATAGATTTCCAGCCCCTTGGCCTTTCCCTGAGGTGTCATGGAGACTTGAGCCGCGAGATTTGAGGCCCCCCCAAAGATGGGGAAGTTCTTGAAGACGAAGCGAACGTCCGGATTTTCGTCAATCAGCTTCAAGACTTCAGGGGCCGATAGTTTGCAATAGCCACACCGGTAGTCGTAAAATTCTACGACCGTGATTTTACCCCCAGGATTGGCAACAAAATCGCGGGGATCTCGCTCTAATTCCTGTCGATGTTGGTTCAGCAACGCGCTCGCAGATTTGGTTTTTTCCAACTGCGCCTTGGTTTGAAGAATTTGCAGGGACTCTGCGACGACCTCTGGATGGGTGCGCAAATAGGCGTGGACGCGTTCCCCAAAGGCCGCGTCTGAAGTCTTCTGACATCCCGCCAGACCAAGGACTGCGGCAAGGATCGGTACAAGGCGTGAGGTCATTTACGGTCCGCAGGCGATAGGGCTTCAGTGGAAAAATACACAGGGCATCAATAGCTAAGACGGCTTATTCTTTGGGCCATCGCCGGTAACATCCCGCAGGGTGCCCTTATCAGGATTTGAGGCCAAGACGATATCGATTGCCCGCCGCCACTCTGGGGAACCTTTGGTTAGCATATCGCGGGCGCGCATGGCGAAGATCAAGGCTTGGCGCTTGTCGCCTTCTTGAAAGTTGTATTCCGCTGTGGCGTAGCGAGCCAAACCCGCCAAGCCCCTGCGATCATAGGCTTCTGCCAAAAGCCGCCATGCAGCTGAATTTTCGTCGTCTTGGATCAGTGACTTTTTGAGTTCTGCAATACCTTCATCGATCTTTGCATCTGAAGGCAGGGCGATAAGGGTTTGGCCCAGATTGACCCTCAACAGAGGTGCCTCGGGTTTTAACATTACAGACTTACGCTGGGGTGCTTCTGCCTCTGCGGCACGACCGAATTCGAACAGAATTTGACCTTTCAATTCCCACAGGTAGGGATTGTCAGGTTGATCCACCAAAAGCGCGTCCACCAATTTTAGCGCCTTGTCTGGTTCCTTCAGTTGGTATTGGGCGATGGCGCATGCATAGCGGGTCGGATAGTCCTGATCCTTGTCGGCACACTTGACCACAGCAATGGTCGGATTGATGAACCCCTGCAGCTTCGCCTTCATAACTTCGTGGGCGGCCTCCTGTTTCGGATCCAGGGGCATTTCATAGTGCTGGAGCTTTTCTGCTCGGACACGTAGGGCCTCGATCCGGTCAGAGGAGAGGGGGTGGCTGCGGAAATAGGGGTAGCGGCGCGCTTCCTCAAAGACTTCCTGGTAGCGAAAATTGTCAAAGAAATCCACGAGCCCCTTACCGGAGAGGCCTGCGGATTCCAGGTAGGTGAGCCCCGCTTGGTCGGCGCGGCTTTCTTGCTCGCGGCTATAACCCAGGGCACCGAGTGTGCCGAAGAAACTGGCATTGCCCGCCAATATGGCGCCTGCCTCAGTATTGCCGGCCAGGGCCGCAAGAACGCCCAGGCCCATGGTCAGCAGGAAGGGCTTCATTCCCGCCGTTGTCATGTCTCCCGACCTGGCCGAGTGGCCCCCTGCTAGGTGGCCAATTTCATGGGCCATTACGCCCTGCAACTGGTTGGCGTTTTTCGATTCCAAGATCAGGCCCGTATAGACCGCCATGGTACCTGGGCCTGCAAAGGCGTTCAGATCCTTGGACCCAATCAGCAGGATATGAATGGATTTGGAATCTAGGCCTGCCGACCCATAGAGCGGGGCAGCATCAGATTGCAGGATTTCCTCGATTTCCGTGTCTCGGATCAGGGAAACCCCTGCACCTTGCGCGAGGGCGGGGCGGCCCTGGCATGCGATCCCGAGCGCCAATACGGTCGTTAGAACAGAGCGTAGAATAGATCGGGTCGGGGCGACCATTTGGTATTCCTTAGTCATGCCCCGACCCAAATCTTAGCGTGTCACTAGCGTCTCCACCAGCCCTTGCGGGGCGTGGCGGGCGGCGCGGAGATTTCGGCCGGATCTGGCTCCCGGGGCTTTGGAGCTTCCATAACCGGTTCAGGTTCAGGAGTCGTGTCTGGTACCGGCACGGGTTCGACAGCGGCAGGTTCTGAAATTGCCTCTATCTTTGGGGCCTTAGTGCGGCGAGCGCGGGCCGGCTTTGCGGCGGGCACGTCCTCGGCGGCCTCAGCTTCAACCACCGCTTCGGCGACAGTTTCAGCGACGGCTACGGGCTCAGAAAGAACTTCTTCTGCCACCGTTTCGATCGGCCGCTCAGCCTCTCCCCGTCCACGACGAGGCCTGGCCTTCTTGGGCTTTTCTTCAATCGCCGGCAGTTCAACCCAGATATCTTCTTCCACACCTGAGGCTTCCGCCACGACGGAAGGCTGTGGCGCGGAGGCGAGGTCTTCCCGTTCTGGGCGGGGATTTCGTTCAGGCCGACCCTGACGTTCGGGACGCTCTTGCCGTTCCGCAGCTGGGGCGGCCGGTTTCATGTCCTCGGCGGGATCGTGCCAGACAAAGGCGTCCTCGCCGTAGGGCACCCAGGGCCGCACCCAGGAGAAGGCATCCGTCGGCCGACCGTCTTCACGAGTCCGGCGACCGCCACGGCGTCCACGACGGCGACGACGGCCACCCTGTCCATCATCTTCCTCATCGTTGCGGGCTTCCGCTGCGACAGGGGGGCGGGCATCGTCTGTGCAGGGTTCATCACGACGACCGCGTCGCCGACGACGCTTGCCACGGCGAGCATTGCGGTCCTCACCATCCTCGGTATCGGCCTCGACCTCGCGGGCACTTCCCTTGGACACTGGGCGATCGTCTTCATCGCCATCTTCATCGTCGTCTTCGATCACTTCATCGTCGACCTCGTCCAAGTCGTCCACATCATCATCGGCAATGTCCTCATCGGTGGGGACATAAGCTTCGACTGGCGTGTGGCGCGAAATGGCATGTTCCGGACGGGCTTCGCTGGCCGTTCGTTCGATTTCGTGTCCAGCAAGGCCGACATTGTCATCAAGGGCGATGGTGACAAATAGGCCAAGGGTTTCGTGCACCCGGGCCAGATGGTTGCGCTTTTCGTTCAAAATATAGAGGCCCACAGCGCTTGGGACCTTTAGCGTCGCTTCGCCGCCGCCCTTGACCGCTTCCATCTCCACGGCGCGGAGGGCAGAAAGGGCACTGGATTCCACCGAACGGACGCGCCCGGTTCCGGCGCAGTGCTCGCAGATATGTGTGGTGCCTTCGAGCACCCCAGACCGACGGCGCTGGCGGGAGATTTCCATCAGACCGAAGGATGAAATTCTGCCCATTTGAATCCGGGCACGGTCATCCCTTAGGGCGTCTTTGAGTTTCTTTTCGACGGCGCGATTGTTCTTCGATTCATCCATGTCGATGAAGTCGATGACGATTAGCCCGGCAAGGTCGCGCAGGCGCAACTGGCGAGCGGCTTCCTCGGCCGCTTCCATATTGGTCTTCAGCGCCGTGGCCTCGATGTTCCGTTCCCGGGTCGAGCGTCCCGAGTTCACGTCTATGGCCACCAAGGCTTCGGTCTGGTTGATCACCAGATACCCACCAGACTTCAGCGCCACATTGGGTGAGTAGATCTGCGACAGGTGGTCCTCGACCCGGTGCTTTACAAAGAGCGGCGTCGGGTCGCGGTAGGCTTGAACCTTTTTGGCTTGAGACGGCATCAGCATGCGCATGAATTCTCGCGCTTCTTTGAAGCCAGCCTCGCCTTCGACCCAGACCTCCTCGATGTCCTTGTCATAGAGGTCGCGGATGGTCCGCTTTACCAGGTCTTCTTCCTCATAAATGAGGGCCGGTGCGACCGAGTGCAGGGTCGTGTCGCGGATGTTTTCCCACAGCCGCAGGAGATATTCGTAGTCGCGCTTAATCTCGGCCTTTGTGCGCTTGGCACCAGCGGTTCGCACGATCAGGCCCATGCCGTCTGGCACGTCCAGGCTCTGAACCACGCCTTTTAGGCGTCGACGGTCGGTGACTGTTGTAATCTTACGAGAAATGCCGCCGCCACGGGCCGTGTTGGGCATTAGCACGCCATAGCGCCCAGCCAGGGAGAGATAGGTCGTCAGGGCTGCACCCTTGTTGCCGCGCTCTTCTTTGACCACCTGGACCAGCATGATCTGCCGGCGACGGATGACTTCCTGGATCTTATAGCGTCGCATCAGTCGCCGACGGCGACGGGCGACCTCTTCTTCCATGACGTCATCGTCGTCTTCTCCGCCGAGCGGACCGTCGTCATCCTCGTCGCCGTCTTCAGAGGTTGATCGGACGCGGGCCTCAATGGGCTCGTCTTCTTCCTCGGCTTCCTCGCGCATGAGCGCTTCTCGGTCGGCCAAGGGGATTTGATAATAATCCGGATGGATTTCGTTGAAGGCCAGGAAGCCGTGACGATTACCGCCGTATTCAATGAAGGCAGCCTGAAGTGACGGCTCTACCCGCGTAACCTTGGCAAGATAGATATTGCCTCTGAGTTGCTTACGGTTCTGGCTCTCGAAATCGAAATCATCAATCCGCGAACCGTCGATCACCACCACACGCGTCTCTTCGGCGTGCGAGGCGTCGATTAACATCTTTTTTGTCATGTAATATCTCTCCGTGGCGCGCCGCGAGGCCTAAGCCTGGGTGCCGCCGATTGTTCATGGGGGCGAATGCGCATCCGCCTTTCGCGTCAGTGACGCGGGCGGTTGACGGCCGGGTAATGGCTTGAGCTGCGCTGCCCATCGTGTGTTTCCCAGGCGCGACATGAAGGTCGCGAATCGGACTCTGCGTCGCGATCGAGGATTCGATCAAAAACAACGCTTTGATTTGCGCAAATCCCGTCGAGATAGAGCCTCGATCGATCCGCTGCAGGGTGACATTGCATCACTGCAGTGAAAAAGGAAAGCGCCGCGACCTAAATGGCGGCGCTTAACGATTTTTCTACCCTATTTGGGCTTATGGTCGGGGTGATGCTTCTGGCCAAAAAGGCTGGAAAACAAGGTAGAAGCCTAAGTGACCATACCCGTGTTCGCCATTTTTCGACAGAAATCGGCTGTTTTTCTGGCTGTTCTGCTTATGTCCTTTGGGGCTTTTGGCGCGTCTAGCGCTTTAGCTGGCCAGCTCTTGACTGTGCGGTTGGGTGGAGACGCCGTCGAAACGCGGCTGGTTATCGATCTTGATAAATCTGTTTCGGGTCGGCTTGAGGGTGAAGATCCCACAGGGCGTCATGTTGGCTTGATCCTTCCCGGTATTGACGCCGTGGCCGTGAAGCAGGGAGCCGGGCAGGGTCTGGTGAAGTCCTGGTCGGTCAGCAGGACCCCCTTCGGTGTGAAGCTAAATATAGAAACGATGTCGCCGACCGCCGTTAAGCGGCGGTTTGTCCTGCCGCCGGCGGATGGTGTGGCAAATTATCGTTACGTACTGGATCTCGCCGAGGTCAAAGCGCCGCAGAGCGCGGCGACCGCATCAAATCAGCCCGTTGCGTCTCGGCCTGCGGGACTTCGACTTGCCTCGCTTCCCAGTGCGCGCCGCAAATCTGCCAGTCTATTCAAGAAAACTGTGGTCATTGACGCCGGACATGGTGGTCGAGACCCTGGTGCTCATGGCTCTGATGGCATTGAGAAGGACGTAACCTTAGCATCTGCCCTGGCCCTGAAGTCGAAACTCGAAAAGAGCGGCCGCTACACTGTGGTCCTAACTCGAGACACCGATATTTTTGTGCCCTTAGAGACCCGGGTCCAAATCGCCCGACGAGCCGATGCAGACCTCTTTATTTCGCTCCACGCAGATTCGGGCCCGGACGCCAGTACGCGCGGGGCCAGTGTCTACACCCTTGCTGATCGCGCTGCGTCGCGCTCGGCTAAGCTGGTTTCAAAGGACGACTGGTTCATGAAGGCCAGCCTCCAGGGTGACAGGGGGGTCTCGGGAATACTTTACGACCTGACCCAAAGGGCGACCAAAAATCGATCAGCAACCTTCGCAGAACTCCTGCTGGACCGACTGTCAGAGAATCAGACCCTCCTGCGTCGCAGCCATCGCGAAGCCGGACTCGCTGTGCTCCTGGCACCTGATGTCCCCGCCGTCTTGCTAGAGATGGGCTTTATCACCAGTCCAGATGACGAAGTCATTCTCACAGACTCACGGGGGCGGGATAAGCTGATGGGGGCCGTCGCCAACTCTATTGAGTCATATTTCGCGCAGGAAACGCGTCTGGCTGCCCGTTAGACTGCCCATAGAACGGTTGCAGACCCGACCTCGGAAAATCCGACTTCCCCTTTTGCCAAACCCGCTCTAGACGAGGATAAAGGCGGGACGACGGATCCCGTGGAGGTTATTTCGTCTTGAAACCCCCCGAGAGATGGGTCGCGATCGCAGGCATTACGGTTTTAAGCCTGATCGCCGCGGGGGGATTAGCCATCGCCATATACACGGCGTGGCTGTTCCATGACATGCCAGACGCCGGTGATCTCGTTGACTATCGTCCACCGACGGCAACACGCGCCTACGCCATGGATGGGACCCTAATCGGGGAATTCAGCCGTGAACGCCGGATCTTCGTGCCCTATGACAATATTCCGCCTCAACTCGCCCAGGCCTTCCTGGCCGCTGAAGACCACGGATTTTTTCAGCATGGCGGCGTCGACCCAACGGGGCTTGCCCGGGCAACCCTAAAAAATCTGGTGAATATAGTTCACGGCAAGCGACTGGAGGGGGGATCGACGATCACTCAGCAGGTTGCCAAGAACGTTCTCTTGACCAGCGACGCGACCATGGGCCGCAAGCTGAAGGAAGCCATTCTGGCGCGAAGGTTGGAGCAGACCCTCAATAAGGAGCAGATCCTTGAGCTCTATCTAAATGAGATCTGGCTCGGCTATCGATCCTTTGGCGTGGGCGCAGCCGCCTATAACTATTTCGGCAAATCAATCTCTGATTTGACCCTTGCCCAATCTGCCTATCTGGCCGCCCTGCCTAAGGGGCCTGACAATTATCAGCCCATCCGACACAAGGCGAACGCCATAGCGCGCCGCAATTGGATTTTGGACCAGATGGCCGAACTGGGTTGGGTTACCGAAGCCCAGGCTGCAGCCGCCAAGAAGGAAGATCTTATAGTCCAGGCGGCCCCGAGCCGCGCCAAATATCGCGATGCGGATTTCTTTGTGGAGGAGGTCCGTCGACGGGGACTTGCGACCCTTGGTCCTCGTTTGAATGAAAGCGGTTACTATATACGAACGACCCTTGACCCCACCATGCAGACCGCAGCGCGCATAGCGCTCATGGACGGGCTGGAGCTCTATGACCGTCGCCATGGATGGCGGGGGGCTACCAAGCACATTCAACTGACGTCTGGTTGGGAAACCATGACCGTCAAGGTTGACCTCCCCTCAGAACGTAGGGAATGGCGCACCGCGGTGATAACCGAGGCCGCGGGGGCTGCTGTGAAGGTCCGCCTGCTTCAGACGGGTCAAAATGGGTATTTGACGCCAGATGATATTCGCTGGGCCCGGGCGGGTAAGGGGTTGAGCTCTGGCGACGTTATCCTTGTGGAGCCAGCCTCCACCGGAGGGTTCCACCTTCGACAAATTCCAGCCGTCAATGGTGCCCTGGTGGCCATAGAGCCCAATTCTGGGCGGGTTCTGGCCATGGTCGGAGGCTATTCGTTCTCGCTATCGAGTTTCAACCGGGCCACCCAAGCCCTGCGTCAGCCCGGCTCGTCCTTTAAGCCAATCGTCTATGCCACGGCTCTGGAGAATGGCTATACCCCGGCAAGCGTGGTTATGGACTCCCCGATTACGATCCAGGGTACCGACGGCGAGGATTGGACACCCGAAAATTACAACAAAAAGTACTATGGTGCCCTGCAGTTTCGCCAGGGCTTAGAGCTGTCGCGAAATGCTATGACTGTGCGCCTCGCCCAAGGCGTTGGCATGAACAAGATTGCAGACATGGCCGGCCGCTTGGGCGTCATCAAAAATATGAGCCCTGTCCTGGCCATGGCCTTGGGGGCAGGGGAGACCACGCCATTCAAGATTACAGCGGCCTATGCGTCCTTCATCAATGGCGGTCGCAAGATTGAGCCGCACCTGATTGAAGTCGTGCAGGATGGGCGGGGCAAGACCATCTTCCGAGCCGATCATCGCGATTGCCTGCGCTGCGAAACGGGCTTCAACGGTGACGAAAGTCCGCGCATCGCCCCAGCAGGTGATCAGGTCATGGACCCTGTGACCGCATACCAGATTACCACAATGCTGCAGGGCGTGGTCCAGCGGGGAACCGCAACTGCCGTTTCGGTCCTCGGGCGTCCCGTCGGTGGAAAGACGGGAACAACCAACGCCTATCGTTCGGCATGGTTCGTTGGCTTTACGCCGCAAATTGTGGCGGGGGTCTTTGTGGGCTTTGATGACAATAGATCCCTTGGCAGCGGCGAGACAGGTACAGTCGCCGCCGTACCGATCTTTACGGAGTTCATGCAGGCGGCCACCAAGACCTTGCCAAAGACGGACTTCAAGGCACCCCGGAACGCTAAGTTCATTATGATCCACGGCATACGTGAGGCCTTCCGGCCTGGTACTGAACCAAAGATCGCCGATGCGCCACTTGGCGAAACGCCCGTCGACGGAACCCAACCCCTCATGACTCTACCGGGCAAGGAGACGGGACCAGCACCGCCACCGCCGCCGCCTAAAAAGGCAGATGAGATGAACGGCTTATACTAGACCTATCCAGGAGCATTTCCGCCTGAGATGAAATGGCCTCAGGTGAAAAAGCGGCTCTAATTCATAAGCTTAGAGCCTGTTTTGATCCGATAGCTGGTTCCCAGACATCGAAACACGCTCTAGAACCCATTTGTCCGCCAGATGCGTGGACAGAGATCTATCGGAGATTCACATGAGAGCAGATGTCGAGGCCGCAAAGGCCGACATCGAGCAGTCGATTGAACTGCTCAGGAGGCGTCTTTGACTGGGAACCTGCCCTTCGTAAACTGCACGAATTAAACGCCCGAGTTGAAGACCCAACCCTTTGGAATGATGCGGCCGAAGCGCAAGCTATAAGTCGGGAGCGGTCACGTCTGGCCGCCTCTGTGGAAGCCGTTCACGCCTTAGAGCGCGATCTCAGCGATGCCGTCGGCTATGCGGAACTTGCCGACGAGGAGGGCGATGAGGACAGCCTTGGAGAGGCGCGTCAGCAGCTCAAGGCCCTCAAGGATCGTGCTGCGCGCTCAGAACTGGAAGCCCTGTTGTCTGGGGAAGCCGATGGCAATGACGCCTTCGTCGAAATAAACTCCGGTGCCGGCGGAACAGAGTCCTGTGACTGGGCTGGAATGCTTCTGCGTATGTATACGCGATGGGCGCAGGCCCACGGCATGACGGTCGACTTCTTGGAAGAGACCAGCGGTGAACAAGCAGGCATTAAGTCTGTCACCCTGCAGATCAAGGGCACAAATGCCTATGGGTGGCTAAAGACCGAGGCTGGCGTTCACCGATTGGTCCGCATTTCCCCCTTTGACGCCGCAGCTAAACGTCACACCAGCTTTGCCTCTGTCTGGGTTTATCCAGTGGTGGACGACACCATTGTCATCGATATTAATCCTTCTGACGTGAGGACCGACACCTATCGCGCATCGGGTGCGGGCGGGCAGCATATCAATAAGACCGATAGCGCCGTGCGGCTGACCCATATACCGACAGGGGTCGCCGTCGCCTGCCAGATGGGCCGATCGCAGCACCAGAACCGTGAGGAAGCCTGGAAAATGCTACGGGCGCGTCTCTATGAGCTGGAGTTGCAAAAGCGGGAAGCCGCCGCCCAGGCCCTGGAAGATCAAAAAACGGATATCGGTTGGGGGCACCAGATCCGCTCCTACGTCTTGGCCCCCTATCAGATGGTCAAGGACCTGCGGACCGAGGTGGAGACCTCAGATACCGACGGTGTCCTTGATGGCGACCTCGATCGCTTTATGGGTGCGAGCCTGGCTCAACGAGTCGGCGTCACGCGGGACGCTTAGGGGGCCCGTGCAAGGTCAGGGACGGGGCTGGCCGCTTTCTTTTCAGGGAAAGGGGAGCCTCGCCTTATGCCTTTGGTGTCGGTGTAAGCGCGCCTGCAGGTGCGGGTGCAGCAGCGGGCGTCGCCACAGCCGCGACCGGAGCTGCTGCAGGCTTTACCGCCTGAGGGGCGACTGGACGCTGAAACTTCAGGCTACGGCCCTGGAAAAAGGCACCGGTTTCCATCGCCAACTGCTCGTGGGTGATATCGCCATCCACATAGGCTGTACCCAGGAGCTTGACCTGTTTTGCCGTAATCGAACCCATGACCCGACCACGGATCTCTACGGACTCGCACAGGATTTGACCTTCAACATGGCCGGTTTCGCCGAGGGTCAACTTGCCCACGCGGACATCTCCTTTGACCACGCCATCAATTTGTAACTCGCCGTCGCTGAGTAGATTGCCCTCTATGGTCAAGTTTTCTGAAAGTAAGGAGGCCGCACGGGGCTTAGCCTTTGGAGCACTACCGCTCCCCGTGGGTAGGGCGACGGGCGGTAGTCCTTCGGGGGCACCCATGATCTTTGTCTCAGAATTCGGAGCTCGCTTAGAGAACATATTCACCTGCCTTGAGGAAGCGATCAGGGTTTTGAGCGCGTCCGTTTACCCAGACTTCGTAATGAAGATGTGGTCCCGTTGATCGGCCAGTCGATCCCATGGCACCGATGCGTTCACCCACAGCGACACGTTCACCGATGGAGACTGAAATCCCCGAGAGGTGAGCGTACCGGGTCTTGAATCCGGCACCATGATCAATCTCGATCGTGTTGCCATAGCCAGACCGCACGCCCGTGAACGAAATGATCCCAGGGGCCGTAGAATAGATCGGCAGTCCAATTCCGCCTGTGAAATCCAGCCCAGAATGGAAAGCGGGGTGCCCATTGAAGGGGTCGATGCGCACGCCAAAACCGCTAGACCGCGCCCGATCGTCGGTGGGTTTGGCGAGGGGCAACTTTGCCGCAGCGCGGGTCATAGCGTTTGCCTCTGAGAGGTTCGTCGCTGCGTGCTGAATACGGCGGGCGAAGGGTTCATCCACGTCCAGGATAGCGGCAAGAGCGCGGGGGTCCTTCGCGTCGATGAGGGGGCCGCCCAGGCTGCTGGCGGAGGTAGAAAAGTCAGATGGACTTAGACCAGCCAGCCGGAAGGCCAGGCGCAGTCGCTCAGCGCGTCCGCGGGCGAAATTGTCAGCGGCGTCTATCAGGCGCTCCTGATTAGCTCGGACGATTTCAATTCGCCGGGTTGGACTAACAGCCCTAGGTGTAGACGACGCCAGTTGCAGCGCCGGAGCCACAGCCTGCGCCAAGCCTGGTTCATTCCGAGTCTGGGTCAGCAACATGGCCAAGGCCGCATGCCGCTTTTCAACAGTGGCGGCGAGAGAGCCAATCGAACCGTTTGCGGCGTCTAGCTGAGCGACAGCGCTGTTAAGTCTAGCTTCGCGATCTGCAACCCAACGCTCAGACTTGGCCTGCATCTGGGCCAATTCCTTGTCTGATGCAGAGGGCGCGAAAGTGTCGACGATCAAGGCTGCGGTCGAAACGCCCATCCAAAGGCCACAGGCTGCGATAATTCCCGCTATGGCTGTTTGGTTATTGGTGCTTAGAACGAAAGCGCGCATTTCACCTTCAGAGCGAACGTAAATATGCCGTTCGGGGAAGATATTTGCGATGACGTCGCGCAGGCGCTCTAGGCGTTTCATGCTCACCGCATTCCTTAGAGCCAAATAGCTCGTGAATAATGCGTGATATGCAATGAGAGGTTGGTTTTAGGCAACACAAAAAACGCCACGGGGGCGCAGAATCACCAAAAAATAACAGGAAAGTAGTTAATGATTTGTGGGTGTAAGGAAAGGTTTCTGTAGGGTGGGCGCGCTTTAGGTCATGTAATGTGACTAAAATGCAACGAGCTTGCTCAGAGAGATTGGGCCGCTTTTAGGACGCTTGCAGCGTGGCCCGGCACCTTCACCTTACGCCAAATTGCCGCCAGAACGCCGGCTTTGTCGATCAGGAAGGTCGATCGCTCAATGCCCATATACTGCCGGCCGTACATGGATTTTTCGACCCAAGCGCCATAGGCTTCGATCACAGCGCCCTCAGGATCAGAACCAAGCGGGAAGGCGAGACCATACTTCTTAGAGAACTTGGCGTGGCTTGCGACGCTGTCCTTGGACACGCCCAGCAGGGCAACACCGGCCTTTTCAAAGTCCGCAGCCATCTCAGAAAAGCCCTGAGCTTCCTTGGTGCAGCCTGGGGTGTCGTCCTTGGGGTAGAAATAGAGAACCAGGGCCTTTCCGCTGAAACTCCCTAGGTTCAGGTCTCCATCAGGACCTGCGACGGTGAAGTCGGGGGCCGGCTGGCCCACAGAGAGATCGCTCACGGAATTCTGCTCCTAAACAGGTTTGACCAGGACAAGCTTCTTCTTGCCGGCCGCCAATTTGATCACGCCATCCACCAGATCGCCATTGGCAATCACCCGGGCGCCGTCAGTCTCAGGGGCGTCATTCACCCTTAGACCGCCCCCTTGCGCCAGGCGCCTAGCTTCGCCCCGGGAGGTGGAGAGGCCAGCGTCCACGGCCAGCGCCGCCAAAACAATGCCAGCCTCTAGGTCTGCAGCCGCAACCTCATAGGTCGGCATATCATCTGAAACGCTTCCGACCTCAAAGGCGACCCGCGCTGCTTCAGCCGCGGCATCTGCTGCGGCCTGGCCGTGCAGCATCCGGGTGGCTTCATTGGCCAGCACCTTCTTGGCGTCATTGATGGCCGCGCCTTCCATGGCTTCAAAACTGGCGATGTCCTCCAAGGAGAGGTCGGTGAAGAGCCGCATGAAGCGTCCGACGTCGGCGTCCTCGGTGTTCCGCCAGAACTGCCAGTAGTCGTAGGGGCTACGCATATCGGCGTTCAGCCAGACGGCCCCGCCCACCGTCTTGCCCATCTTCTGGCCAGAGGCCGTGGAGAGAAGCGGGGTGGTGAGACCAAACGACGGCTTCTGGTCGACGCGGCGGATCAGCTCAACGCCGTTCAGGATATTACCCCACTGGTCCGAGCCGCCCATCTGCAGAACACAACCGAAGTTACGTTCCAGCTCCAGGAAGTCGGTGGCCTGCATGAGCATGTAGTTGAATTCGAGGAAGGTCATGGGCTGCTCGCGCTCCAGGCGCAGCTTGACGCTCTCGAAGCTCAGCATCCGATTGATAGTAAAGTGAACCCCGAACTCCCGCAGGAATTGGACATAGCCCAGCTTGTCCAGCCAGTCGGCATTATTGACCATGACCGCGTCGGTCGGGCCGTCGCCAAAGGTTAGGAACTTGGCGAAGACGGCTTGGATCGAGTCAATATTCGCCTGGATCTGCGCTTCCGTGAGCAGGGGGCGTGACTGGTCCTTATCGGTGGGATCGCCAACCTTGGTGGTGCCACCACCCATCAGCACGATGGGTTTATGGCCCGCTTGCTGGAGCCTGCGCAGCATCATGATCTGGATCAGGCTGCCCACGTGCAGGCTCGGTGCCGTGGCGTCGAACCCGATATAGCCGGTCACCACGCCTCTGGAGGCGGCCTCATCCAGCTCCACCGGATGGGTGATCGAATGGATGTATCCACGGGCTTGCATGGTACGCAGCAGGTCGGATTTGAATTCGGTGTCGACGGACATGGGGTCTGGCTCTGGAACAGTTGGCGCGGGCTCTAACACGTCAGAGGGCGCAATTTCGAGGGGCATGTTCAGGTCTCCGGTGGGGAAGTGGCCGGAAGCCTGGAAAATTCAGCGGCGCCGACCTTTGATAAGGGGCGCAAGAGTTCGTCCGCGCCGCTCTTAAGAGCGGGCGTAATAGAGGCTGCTGAGGGGGCGCTCGACGAACATGGGTCTAGCTAGCGGGCGGAGGCCGTGGCAGTCAAGGTCATGCCCCACGCCCTTGCGCCCTTCGCATCCGCTCAGGACCTGCCTATTTCGGCCATTGAGGTCGATGCCGTACGGACTTTAGGCGGGCGCCTCGACCTGACCTATCGCGTCTTTGGTGTGACATCGCAGCTCAGCCTGCCAGATACGGCACCCGCCCAAAGGACTGATGAACTCTGGCGTCACACTTGTTTAGAAGTCTTTGTTCAGGCGGTCGGCGAGCCGGGCTATCTGGAGTTCAACTTCTCGCCCTCGGGCCAATGGGCCAGCTACGGGTTTGACGACTATCGCCTGGGCATGGCGGCCTCTGAGGTCATTCCGTCCCTCGCCATCCAGCGGCCTGACGACGGCCTCGAGCTGACAGCCACTCTGTACCTGCCCGCGCTCGCTGATGCCGACTGGTGCATCGCCCTCTGCGCCGTGATCGAATCTGTGGAAGGTCGTCATTCCTATTGGTCCCTGGCCCACCCGCCGGGTAAGCCCGACTTTCATCACGCGGCGTCCTTTGCCCTCACCCTAGCCGGAGGCTGATCCATGAAATTCGGACTTGATCGCTTCTGCGAAGATGCCGCCCTCCGCGCAGACCTCGGCGGCCGCCGGGTCGCCCTGCTGGGCCACCCCGCCTCGGTCACCGCCGACCTGACCCACGCCCTGGACGCCCTGTCGTCCCTCCAGGTCAATCTGACCTCTGCCTTTGGTCCTCAGCACGGTCTTCGCGGAGACAAGCAGGACAATATGGTGGAGTCCCCCGACTTCATCGACCCGGCCCACGGCATCCCGATCTTCAGCCTCTATGGCGAGGTGCGTCGGCCCACAGACGCCATGATGGACAGTTTCGACGTCTTGCTTGTGGACCTTCAGGACCTAGGCTGTCGCATCTATACCTTCATCACGACGCTCCGGTACGTGCTCGAAGCGGCCGCCAAGCACAGCAAGGCGGTCTGGGTTCTCGACCGTCCCAATCCAGCTGGCCGCCCGGTCGAAGGCCTTCGCCTTCGGGAGGGCTGGGAAAGCTTTGTCGGCGCGGGGCCCATGCCCATGCGCCATGGCCTGACCCTGGGCGAACTCGGCGGCTGGTTCATCAAGACCCTCAACCTCAACCTCGAATACCGCGTCATCACCATGGAGGGCTGGGCCCCGGAGGCCGGCCCCGGCTTTGGCTGGCCCCTTAGCGAGCGCGACTGGGTCAATCCCAGTCCTAACGCCCCCAACCTGTCTATGGCCCGGGCCTATGCGGGCACGGTCATGGTGGAGGGCGCGACACTTTCGGAAGGCCGCGGCACAACGCGTCCGCTGGAGATTTTCGGGGCGCCCGATATCAACGCCGTCGAGGTCATGGCCGAAATGCACCGGGCCGCGCCCCAGTGGCTGAATGGATGCCGCCTGCGCCCCATCTGGTTCGAGCCGACCTTCCACAAGCATGTGGGCAAGCTCTGCCAGGGGGTTCAGATTCATGTGGAAGGCCCACACTATAGCCACGAAGCCTTCCAGCCTTGGCGGGTCCAGACCCTGGCCTTCAAGGCCATCCGTACCCTCTATCCCGATTACGACCTCTGGCGCGACTTCCCCTATGAGTACGAGATCGGCAAGCTGGCCATCGATGTGATCAATGGCGGCTCCTTGTTGCGGGAGTGGGTGGATGACCCCTCGGCCAAGCCCAGCGATCTGGACGCCCTGACGACGCCAGACGAAGCCTCCTGGCGCGAGGAGCGGCGGGAATTCTTGCTTTATTGAAGCAAACCCCCGCCCACCGCCCGGTTAGAATGCTTTTTCTAAAGACGAGGCCTATCTCTCTGGTCATCGCGCTCCACCGGGGCGCCCAACCTTTATGACGGAGACGCCACATGGCTAAGTCCAAGACCGAAAAGGCCGCTAAGGCCGAAAAGACCGCCCCAAAGCCGTTCTTTGACCCCGACATCGCCCGTAAGATCTGGCTGGCGGGCGTCGGTGCCTATGGCCGCGCCTATGACGAAGCCACCGATGCGGCTGAAAAGTTCGCTGAAAAGGCCAATCACTCCTTCGACGACCTGGTCGCCAAGGGTGAAAAGATCGAGGACGTGGTCCGCGCTCGCATTTCCAAGGCTCCGGCGGGCAAGAAGGTTGCTGATATCGTCGAAGACATCACGAAGAAGACCAAGGACGTGGCTGAAACCCGTCGGGCCGCCCTTGATGCCCGCCTGGACGATGTGAAGAAGTCCCTGGGGGACACCTTCGCGCCGTTCAACATCGCAGCCATCAGCCACGCTGTAGAAGGCTTGACCAAACAGGTTGAAGCCCTGACCGCTGAAGTCGCTGATCTCAAGGCCGAAAAGGCTAAGAAGCCCGCGAAAGCGACCGAAGAAGCTTAAGTTGGGGGTGGTTGGCTAAGACCCGCCACCGGCAACATGATCTGGGCCGCCGCGCGGGCTATGCGCTCGCGGGGCGATCCTGGCGCAGCCTCCAAGGTGAGTACGCTGGTCTGAAAGGCGATCCCGGTGGTGATCTGATCTGCAAACCCATCGAGGATTTCAGGCGAGGCATTGAGGGAACCTTGGTCGGCGAGCGCCCCCAAGGTTTCCCTGACCGCAGACCGAATGGTCTTGAGGACATGCCTTGCTTGATCAGCCAGGTCTGGAAGCGTCCCGGCCAAGGCGGTTTCTCGCCAAAAAAACCGGGCGTCCCAGACTTCTTCCACAAGGATATGGACGTGGGTCCAGAGGGTCTGAAGGTCGAGATCATGGGAACGGGCGGCATCTCTTAGGGCGGTCGCGATGAGGTCGATCTCCTCACCATGGCGGGTCATGAGTGCCACGAGAATCTCGGGTTTGCCTTTGAAGTGGTAGTACAGATGGCCCGCGCTGATCCCCATCGATGTCGCGATATCCAGAGCTGACTGCCCGCCAACGCCCTCGGCATTGAACAGGTCTAAGGCGGCGGCCAAAATCTTGTCGCGGGTCTTCATGATTTCGCGTCCTAATTGACTCTCGCCGCAGTGCCCGCACCATATGTACCACATTAGGGGAGGGGCCAGAACGATCTGGCCAAATGGGAGACGAAAATGACCAAGCCCGGAATTCACCTCGAAGGCGGCGGTGCCACGGAAAACACCAGCGGCCTCAATCCCATGATCGGCATTGCCCGTGAGGACCTGCTAGGCGCAGTGGCCGTTATGCTGCGCGAAACGGCCGGTCGTCCGGTCAAGACCCTGAAGCATCTTAAGGCCTTCGGATCCGATGTTGTGGACATTGTTACCCAGAAGTCCGAACTGGCACCGTCCCCCAAGGATAAGCGGTTCATGGATGCCGCCTGGCAGACCAACCCCCTCTACAAGGGGGCTATGCAATACTATCTGGCAGCCCAAAAAGGCATGAATGCCTGGATCCAAGACGTTGAATTTGATGACCTTGAGCGCGCCCGCGCCTCCTTCATAACCGGCATGGTCATGGATTCGGTGGCCCCGACCAACACGCTGATCGGTAATCCCTCAGCCTTAAAGAAGGCGTTTGAAACCGGCGGTGTCTCCCTGGTGAAGGGCCTGCAAAACGCCTACGAAGACATGACCAAGAATGACGGCATTGTCAGCCAGGTGGACAAGCGCCCGTTCAAGGTGGGCGAGAATCTAGCCACCAGCCCCGGCGATGTGATCTATCGCACGGAGATCATGGAGCTGATCCAGTACGCCCCGACCACGGATCAGGTGAGGGAAATCCCCCTGATGATCATCCCGCCGCAAATCAACAAGGCCTATGTGAACGACCTGTCACCGGACAAGAGCATGGTCCGCTATCTGGTGGCCAATGGCTTCACCGTCTTCCTGGTCAGCTGGCGCAACCCGTCAAAGGAACACGCCGGCTGGGGCCTGGGAAGCTATGTAGACGCCCTGATTGAAGCCACCGACGTCATCGCCAAGATCACCAAGTGCGATAAGGTCAATGTCACGGGGGCCTGCTCCGGCGGTATCACCACGGCGACCCTGCTCTCCAAACTGGCCTCGAAGGGTGATACGCGGATCAATGCCGTCTCTCTGATGGTCTGCGTGCTGGACCCCGATGCCAGCGACAGCGAAAGTGGGGCCCTGGTCTCCAAGCACGGCATCGAAATGGCCCGGCAGCGGTCGGCCAAGAAAGGCATCCTAGAGGGTTCGTCCCTGTCGCGGACCTTCGCCTGGCTACGGCCCAATGACCTCGTCTGGAATTATGTCATCAACAACTACCTGCACGGCGAGCCGCCAGCACCCTTTGACATCCTGTTCTGGAACAATGACGCCACCAATCTGACCGCCACCCTCCACTCAGACTATTTGGGTGTTTATGAGAGCCAACCCTTCCGTAATCCGGGCGACGTGGAATTGGCCGGGCACTTGGTTGATCTCAAGGCCGTCAAGAACGACGTCTTCATCGTCGCTGGGGTCACCGACCACATCACCCCATGGAAGGCCTGTTATCGCACCACCCAGCTGATCGGCTCAGAGACTGTAGAATTTGTCCTGTCTCAGTCAGGCCATATCCAGGCCCTGTTGAACCCGCCTGGGAACCCTAAGTCGAAATACTTCCATTCCAAGACCCGCCCGCCCGCCGACATTGATGCCTGGATGAATGGCGCAGCCGAGGAGCGCGCCGGTTCCTGGTGGCCCTTCTGGGTGGAATGGATGGGTGAGCGGGCAGGGGAGCTGAAAGCCGCCCCCAAGGCCACCGGCAACAAGACCTACAAATCCCTCGGCCCCGCGCCGGGCCAATACGCCTTCGGGTGATCGGAGAAAGCCTCGTGACCCAGACCTCATCGGACGACACCAACGGGGCGCTTATCCAGATCATCCGTGCCGGCGGCCGCCAATTGCGGGTGGCCGTCTGGAAGGCCAGCGAAAAGGGGGCAGGGGAGAGGCGGCCCCTGCTGTTCTTCAATGGCATTGGCGCCAGTATCGAGCTCATGGCCCCCCTGGCCGCCTGGTTCAAAGACCGCGACTTGATCACCTTTGACATGCCCGGTGTCGGTGGTTCGCCAAGGCCGACGACGCCCTACAGACCCTGGACCATGGCCTGGACCGCAGCGCGGATCCTCGATCAGCTGGGCTATGACAAGGTCGATGTCATGGGGGTCTCCTGGGGCGGGGGCCTGGCCCAGCAATTCGCCTTCCAGCATCCGCGCCGAACCGGACGTCTCATCCTGGCGGCCACGTCGGCCGGCATGATCATGGTGCCGGGCGACATGAAGGCCCTGTCGAAAATGGCCGACCCCCAGCGCTATATCGACCCCGACTTCATGCGGAAGAACTTCCAGACCCTCTATGGCGGCGAGACCCTGGGTGCCGACGACCACATCGGCCGCATCGTTCCGCCCTCGCGCACGGGCTATCTCTATCAGCTGGGCGCCATGATGGGCTGGACCAGCGTCCCCTTCCTGCCCCTGATGAAGGCCCCGACCCTGATCATGATGGGCGACGACGACCGCATCGTCCCCGCCATCAACGGCAAGATCCTCGAAAG
Source organism: uncultured Alphaproteobacteria bacterium (assembly GCA_937920085.1). Lineage (GTDB taxonomy): Bacteria > Pseudomonadota > Alphaproteobacteria > Caulobacterales > Caulobacteraceae > Phenylobacterium. Next base: position 56,918 of record CALETE010000012.1, read on the forward strand.
CCTGATCCCCAATGCGACCTTAGAGATCGTGCCGGGAGGCGGGCACCTGTTCCTGGTGTCCCGGGCGGAGGAGGTTATGCCGAGGATCCGGGGGTTCTTGGATGAGACGTTTGAGACGGCGGGACGTAGGGCGGCTTAGGGGGCAATCGGTTGACTGCCTTGTAGTCTTGGCACGCCCCAGGTGTCGATTCTAGACGGGGCGCAAACGAACAAGGGCCCCTAGATCGGATCCGCCGCGATCCGTTTGTCCAGATAGTCGCCCACATGCCGCTCCACGTCTGGCAGGTTTTCCGCCCAGAAGTGAGAGGCGCCTTCGACCAGTTCATGATCGATAACAATGCCCTTTTGGGTGCGCAGCTTGGAGACGACGCGGTCGACTTCGGTGGGGGGGACCACCGTGTCAGCACTGCCATGCAGGATGAGCCCAGAGGCCGGGCAGGGGGCCAGGAAGCTGAAATCATACATGTTGGTGGGCGGTGAGACCGAGATAAAGCCATCGGTCTCTGGGCGGCGCATGAGAAGCTGCATGCTGACCCAAGCGCCAAAGGAATAGCCGGCGACCCAGCACTGGGAGGCGGCGGGATTGGTGGTTTGTAGCCAGTCTAAGGCTGTGGCGGCGTCGGCCAGCTCGCCAATGCCGGAGTCGAACTCACCCTGGCTGCGGCCCACCCCACGAAAGTTGAACCGCAGGACGGAGAAGCCGCGCTTCATGAACAGGTGGAATAGCTGCACATTTACCGGATTGTTCATCTGCCCGCCCGCCTTGGGATGGGGGTGCATGATCAGCGCGATAGGCGCTGTTTCGGTCTTACCGGCGGTATAGCGTCCTTCAATCCGTCCGGCAGCACCGGTCAAGACAACCTCAGGCATGTCGAACCCTTCAATAGTCCCCACATGGGTGGGGTGTAATAGTTGACTCTGTGGCTGGGTCTTCCTAAGTGCGTCTCACATTCAGGAGCGTTCAGCGCGAGGCGGCGGCTTTAGCACAAGGCGCCTGCAAAACGCTCGAAAAAACCGACATGGATCATCAGACCACATGAGACTCAGCACCAAAGGACGCTATGCGGTCATGGCCATGGCCGACCTTGCGCGTCGCCAAGGGGCGTCCAGCGACGAAAAGGCTGTGTCTTTGGCCGAGATCGCCGTCCGTCAGCAGATCTCGCTTTCCTATCTGGAACAGCTGTTTGCGCGCCTGCGTCGCCAGGGCTTGGTGCGTAGTCTTCGGGGGCCAGGGGGCGGCTATCTCTTGGCCCGGACAGCGGATGCCACCTCCATCGCTGAAATTGTCATGGCCGTGGATGAACCCCTGCGCGCCACCCGGTGCAGCGGCAAGTCCAAGGGCTGTATGCTGAAGGGCGAGCGTTGCCTGACCCACGACCTCTGGGAGGAAATGGGCCGCAAGATCGAGGGGTATCTGGCATCGGTGAGCTTGGCCGATGTTGCCCGGGGCCGGTTAGCACCGGAGGCTCCTGCCTCATGACCTCTGCTGTCTATCTAGATTTCAACGCAACCAGCCCGGTGCGGCCGCAAGCGGTCAAGGCCATGACGGACGCCCTGGGCATGGTTGGCAATCCCTCGTCTGTGCATGGGGCAGGACGGGCGGCGCGCGCCCTGCTGGAAAAGGCGCGTACAGATGTCGCCGCCCTGATCGGCGGGCCCGCCTCTACCGTGGTGTTCACCAGTGGTGGAACCGAAGCCAATGGGCTGGCCATTGAGAGCGCCGTGGCCGCAGGGGCAAAGCGCCTGATTATCAGCGCCATCGAGCATGACAGCGTGATCGAGGCCGCCAAGGCCTGCGGGGTGGTCACTGAGATCCTTCCCGTGGATCGTCATGGCCTGGCCGATCTGAGCTGGCTGCAGGCGAGGCTAGCCGATTGGAACGCGGAAGAGGGCAGGCCCTTTGTTGCTCTCATGGCGGCGAACAATGAAACCGGCGTGGTTCAGCCCGTGCGGGAGGCGTCCGAAATTATTCGGGCGCATGAGGGTTGGCTGCACGTGGATGGGGTGCAAGCCGCTGGCAAGCTGGCCGTCGACAGTCGCAGCCTGCAAGCTGACACCTATGCCGTCTCGGCCCATAAGCTGGGCGGGCCCCAGGGTGTCGGTGCCTTGACCTTCGGCCCACGGGCCAGCCTGAGCCGCCGTCAGCATGGTGGAGGCCAAGAGCGGGGCCGTCGGGCCGGAACCGAAAACCTGCCCGGCATAGCTGGCTTTGCTGCCGCTGCCAGAGCCGCCCTTCGAGACCGCAATGATAATAAGGCCTGGCGGGATGCTGCGGTCGTTGAGCTTAAGGCAGGCGGTGGGGTCATAATCGGGCAAGAGGCCCAGCGCCTCGACGCAACACTCTGTGTGGCCTTTCCAGGATTTGCCGCCGAGCGCCAAGTCATGTCCCTTGATCTGGCAGGCGTCATGGTCAGTGCGGGATCGGCGTGCTCGTCGGGCAAGGTCAAGGCCAGCCACGTCCTGCAGGCCATGGGGCTAGAGGATCTCGCGGCCTGCGCGATCCGGGTCAGCGGCGGCTGGTCGACGACGGCCTCAGACTGGGCAGCCTTTGTGGGGGCCTGGCAATCCATGACCACTTCTTTCATGGCGCGACGCGCCAGCGCGGCATAGGGCGACAAATTATGGCTGCGGTTCAGAATACTGTCGATCAGGTCGAAGGGCTCGAAAAGTACGAGCATGGCTTCGTCACAGACGTCGAGCAGGACTTTGCCCCCAAGGGCCTGTCTGCCGACACCATCCGGTTCATCTCCGCCAAGAAAGAAGAGCCAGATTGGATGCTGGCTTGGCGTCTTGAGGCCTATGAGCGATGGTTGGCCATGGACGAGCCCAACTGGGCCAAGGTCAGCTTTCCCAAGATCGACTATCAAGACAGCTATTACTACGCCGCCCCAAAGACCAAGGAGGGGCCAGCCAGTCTGGAGGATGTCGATCCTGAAATCCTCGCCACCTATGCCAAGCTGGGCATTCCCCTGCGCGAACAGGAGGTCCTTGCTGGCGTGATGGGCTCGCCCCGCTATGCGGTGGACGCGGTTTTTGACAGTGTCTCGGTTGTCACCACCTTCAAGAAGGAACTGGCCGCTGTCGGGGTGATCTTCTGCCCTATGAGCGAAGCCATCCGCGAGCACCCGGAGCTGGTAAAAAAGTATCTCGGAACCGTGGTGCCGACCTCGGACAACTATTACGCCTGTCTCAATTCGGCGGTGTTTTCCGATGGCAGCTTTGTCTATGTGCCCCCAGGTGTGCGCTGCCCCATGGAGCTGTCCACCTATTTCCGCATCAATGCCGCCCAGAGCGGGCAGTTTGAGCGAACCCTCATCATCGCCGACAAGGGGGCTTATGTTTCCTATCTAGAGGGCTGTACCGCCCCCATGCGCGACGAAAACCAACTGCATGCGGCGGTTGTCGAACTGGTCGTGCTGGACGACGCGGAGATCAAATACTCCACCGTCCAGAACTGGTATCCGGGCGATCCAGAGACGGGCAAGGGCGGCATTTTCAATTTCGTCACCAAGCGCGCCGACTGCCGGGGGGATCGGTCCAAGGTCTCCTGGACCCAGGTGGAAACCGGATCGGCTGTGACTTGGAAATATCCGTCCTGTGTTTTGCGGGGGGAGGGGTCCAGCGGTGAGTTCTATTCCATCGCCATCACCAATGGCCGCCAACAGGCCGATACCGGCACCAAGATGATTCACCTGGGCGCCAACACGCGCTCTCGGATTATCTCCAAGGGCATCAGCGCGGGACGCTCGTCTAACACCTATCGCGGTCTTGTTTCGGCTCATCCCAAGGCCAAGGGGGCTCGCAACTTCACCCAGTGCGACAGCCTGCTGATCGGCAAGACCAGTGGGGCCCACACCGTGCCCTATGTGGAAGCGCGCAATAGTGCCTGCGTCTTCGAGCACGAGGCCACCACGACCCGGCTATCGGATGATCAGCTGTTCTACGCCATGCAGCGGGGGCTAACCCAGGAAGAGGCTGTCCAACTGTTGGTCAATGGCTTCGTCAAGGAGGTGCTCCAGGAACTGCCCATGGAGTTCGCCGTCGAAGCTCAGAAATTGGTCGCCATCTCATTGGAAGGAAGCGTCGGATGAGCCAGGACAAACAGGATAGCGCCGTGTCACTGCGCCAGAGCTTCTTCGACGAATTGGGCCGCAGGGAAATCGCGCGTCGCGCTCGGGAAGATGCCGAGCGGGCCCAGCAGGAGTCCGACAATGCCGGAGCGATGGCGCTCTATCATATCTTGGCCGGCGAGGGGGACTTTCTGCGGGAAAAGGGTCTCGTACTCGATCACACCCGCTATGCGGTGACCCTCGACCATGAAAACTTCCGCCTTCGCGCCTACTTCGAGGACGATAAGGCCAGTGTGACGTCAGCGGATAAGCGCAACACGGCCAATATGAGCGCCGCGCCGCGCAAGCAGGAAACAGCCGACAGCGTCGAGGCGGCGGTGCTGCTGCTGGCGCAATACCTTGCCGATGAGAGTTTTTAATGTTGAAAATCAATAATCTGCATGCCGAAGTTGACGGCAAGGAAATCCTCAAGGGCCTGAGCCTAGAGGTGCCAGCCGGCGAAGTGCATGCCATCATGGGGCCAAATGGTGCCGGCAAGTCGACCCTGTCCTACGTCCTCACCGGACGGTCGGGCTATGAGGTCACGGAAGGTACAGCTAGCCTTGATGGGGCCGATCTTCTGAGCTTGGATGCCAGCGAGCGGGCAACCAAAGGTTTGTTTCTGTCTTTCCAATATCCGCTTGAAATTGCAGGTGTTCCTGCACTCACCTTCATCCGGTCGGCCTTAAACGCTCAGCTCAAGGCCCGGGGCGAGGATGAGATTAAGGCCCCAGAATTTCTGAAGCGCGCCAGGGCCCAGGCGGCGGCCCTGAAGATCGACTTCGACATGCTCAAACGCCCGCTCAATGTCGGCTTCTCGGGCGGTGAGAAGAAGCGGATGGAAATCTTTCAGGCAGCAATGCTTTCGCCTCGTTTTCTCATCCTCGATGAGACGGATTCAGGCTTGGACATCGACGCTCTGAAGATCGTGTCCGAGGGGGTCAACGCCATGCGTGCGCCAGACCGCTCCATGCTGGTCATCACCCATTATCAGCGGCTGTTGGACTATATCAAACCCGACCGGGTTCACGTGCTGGCAGCTGGGCGCATTGTGCAATCTGGCGGGCCGGAACTGGCGCTCGAGCTGGAACGTGAAGGCTATGACAAGTATGCGAGGGCTGCGTGAGCCTTAGCGCGGCCCTAGAGACTGGCGATGTCGGACTCCTGCCCAGTCGGCGGGATGAGGACTGGCGCTGGACCGATCTGCGCGGTCTGCTGCGCGTCTTGCCACCGAGGGCGCTGAAGGCGTCTGTCGCGACTTGGGGTGAGGGTCCGTTTGCCGGTCTGGTAGATGAGACCTTGGTTCTCGCGGGTGGCGCTGAGACGGCGTCTTTGCATGTGCCGGAAGGGGTAACCCAGACCATTGCCCTGCGCGTTATTTCCCGGGGCGACACAGCCTTGCAAGCCTCCGCGACCATTAGGGTCGATGCTGGGTCGAAATTGGTCCTGATGGAATCCTACGAGGGTGATGCGGGAGCCTACGTCACAAGCGTTGATCTAAATTTCGAGCTTGAACCCGGAGCTAGGCTTGAGCGTGTGGCACTGGCTATGGATGGAGCCGATGGCGTCTTAGTCTCAAAAGCCGTGGCTGTGCTCGGGGGCGGCGCGACGTTTACGCAGACCCTGGCAACCTCCGGCGCTCGGCGCCAAAGGTTGGAAACTTCGGTTGATCATCCGGGCGCTGGCGCAAATGTGCATCTCAATGGCGTCTATCTCTTGACCGGGAAACGGCACGCAGACCTGACGACGACAGTGCGACATATGGGCGTCGATGGGCAGACCCGGCAACTGACCAAGGGCGTGGTCCGAGACCAGGCGCGGGGGGTCTTCCAAGGTCGGATCATTGTCGAGGAGGGGGCTGACCGTACCGAGGCGCGCATGGGTCACCACGCCCTGGTGCTTTCGGACAAGGCTGAGGTCGATGCCAAGCCAGAGCTCTTGATCCATGCAGACGATGTGCAGTGTGCCCACGGCAACACCATCGGGGCCCTGGACGAGGAGGCCTTGTTCTACATGGCGCAGCGCGGTTTGCCCGATGGTGTCGCCCGCACCCTTCTGGTTGCTGCCTTTGTCAGTGAGGCCATCGAAGGCGTCCAACATGACGGGGCCCGCGCCGTCCTTGAGGCTTGGATTGCCAAGGCCATGGAGGTCTCCCTATGACCTTTGATGTTGAGGCCGTCCGAGCCCAATTCCCGATTCTCAGCCGTCAGGTAAATGGCAAGCCGCTGATCTATCTCGACAGCGCCGCTTCGGCTCAAAAGCCACAGGCGGTGATCGACGCCATGACTGCGGCCATGACCAACTCCTATGCCAATGTGCACCGTGGTCTCCACACCCTGGCTAATGAGACGACCGAGGCCTTCGAGGCTGCTCGGAAACGGGTTGCCGGTTTCATCGGCGCTGACCCCAACGAGATCGTCTTCACCAAGGGTGCCACGGAAGCGATAAATCTGGTGGCGTCGGGATTGGGTCAGTCCCTGGTGGCGGGGGATGAAATCCTGCTTACGGAGATGGAGCATCACGCCAACATCGTGCCCTGGCACTTCCTGCGGGAACGTCAGGGGATTGTCCTGAAATTCGCCCCGGTGCTGGATGATGGCCGCCTGGACCTTGAGGGGTTCAAGGCCTTGCTCTCCGCAAGGACCAAGGTCGTGGCCTTCAGTCACATGTCCAACGTGCTGGGCACTGTAAATCCTGTCTTAGAAATGGTCAGCGCGGCTAAGGCGGTGGGGGCCATCACCTTGATCGACGGGTGTCAGTCTGTGGTCCATCTGGATGTAAACGTCCGGGAACTCGGCGCAGACTTCTATGTGTTTTCTGGCCACAAGCTCTACGGCCCCACGGGCATTGGCGTGCTCTACGGCAGGTCCGACAGCTTGGACGCTCTGCCGCCTTACCAAGGCGGCGGTGAAATGATTGCCGATGTGTCGCTAGATCGGATCACCTATGCTGATCCGCCCCATCGGTTTGAGGCGGGCACACCGCCTATCCTTGAGGCGATCGGACTGGATGCAGCCCTGGCCTGGCTTCAGGGGCAAGACCGCCCCGCCGCAGCCTTGCACGAGCACGCCCTTTACCAGCGCGCCGTCGAAGGCCTCGCCGGTGCAAACTGGTTGAAAGTGATCGGCTCAGCCCCGGGTAAGGGTGCCATACTCAGCTTTACCATCGACGGCACTCACGCCCATGACGTGGCGCAGATACTGGATCAGTATGGCGTGGCTGTCCGCGCTGGAACCCACTGCGCCGAACCCTTGATGCGCCGGTTTGGCGTTACCTCAAGTCTGCGGGCCTCCTTTGCCCTCTACAATACCGAAGCCGAGGTCGACGCCTTTGTCGATGCTCTCAATCGTACCCAAGCCTTCTTCGCCTGAGATTCCCATGGATGATGCAACGCCCTCCGTTACGCCCTTATCCCAGATCGAGCTGGACAAGCTGACCGATCTCTTGATCGAGAAGTTCAAAACCGTCTTCGATCCAGAGATTCCCGTGGACATTTATGAGCTCGGGCTCATCTACAAGGTCGACGTGTCTGACACCAAGGACGTGGCGATCGATATGACCCTGACCGCGCCCGGGTGTCCTGTGGCCGGGGAAATGCCGGGCTGGGTTGAGGACGCCGTGCGCGAGATTCCAGATCTCGGTAAGGTGAAGGTTGACCTGGTTTTCGATCCGCCATGGGACCCGTCAAGGATGTCCGATGAGGCGAAGCTTCAACTCAACATGTTCTGACCCCATATAGGCAACATGGAAAACCTCAATCTGAATACAGCCGCGCCTCGGGTGCGCCGCCCGCGGCCCAAGGTGGTCAGCCTGACCGCAGAGGCAGCGGCACGGGTGCAGGAGATTATGTCCCGGGCAGATCAACCCTATGCCGGACTTCGGGTTGGGGTCAAAAATGGCGGCTGCGCAGGCCAGGAATATGTTCTCGAATACGCACAGTCCGCCAACCCCCTGGATGAAGTCGTGGAAGATCACGGGGTCACCATACTGGTGGAGCCCAAGGCCGTCCTGTTCCTGATCGGGACGGTGATCGACTATGAGGTGACGAAGCTATCTGCCAAATTCGTTTTCAGGAATCCGAACGAGACGGATGCCTGTGGTTGCGGCGAGAGCGTGACCATTGAACCCGGTCGCGCCCTCGAAGACGGCTAGTGCTATTTGCGGCTGAAGACGGCGAGGCGCTTCTGAAGGAAGGCCAGCACGCCTTCACGGAAATCCTGGGTCCGTCCAGCCTGTTTCTGGGCCATACGCTCATGATGGAGTTGCTCGCTCCAGGCAGAGTCGAGGCTTTCCCAAATCAGCTTGCGAATTGAACCCAGAGCCCAGGGGCCATCGGCCAGGGAGCGGGCCAGGTCCATGGCGGTTGCCATCAATTGGTCATCCGGGACGCAACGATTGACCAGACCCCAGTCCAGCGCCGTCTTGCCAGAAATCTTCTCGCCCAACATCGCCATTTCCATGGCGCGAGCCTTACCAATCAGTCTTGGAAGCAAGTAGGTCGATCCGCCGTCCGGAACCAGACCGATGCGTCGGAAGGCCTGCAGGAAATAGGCGCTTTCGGCAGCGACGATGAGATCCCCCATCAGGGCTATGGAGCAGCCTACCCCGGCTGCGGCACCGTTGATGGCTGTGACCAGGGGCAGGGGATAGTCCCGCAGGGTGGTCATGAAGGGATTATAGACGGTCTCGAGGGCCGCGCCGGCGTCGGGGCCTTCGGGATCTGCAGGCTCATCAGATTGACCGCCGCGACCCGATAGGTTGGCACCAGAGCAGAAGCCTCTGCCATCGCCCGTCAGGACGACGCAGCGAACCTCCGAACCTTCTTTGATAAAGCTGTGGAAGGCATCATGGAGTTCCGCAACCAGGTCCACCCCAGCTGCATTCATCGTTGCGGGATCAGAAAGTGTCACGACAGCTATGCCGTCGGCAATCGAGGTCTTAATCTTGTTGTAGGCCATGGCGTCCTCCGCGTCCTCCCGAGATCGCTTTGCGATAGGCATATTTGGCCCGACGCAGGGTCAGTCTATAGCCAAATCCGCCGGGGTTTTGTCGCCTGGGCCATCTAGACAACCTCTGCAAAACCGGACCCCAGCTTCTGACCGATGTTATTGGCCCTTTTTGAAATATCGCCCCTGTCTGCGAGCGATTTCCAATCAAAAAGGCCAATTGAGACGGCCTATTCGGCGATTTCAGCTTGAGTGACTTGGTTACGACCGCTCTTCTTAGAGACATAGAGCGCGGCGTCGGCTCGTTCCAAAAGCTCGTGTGCCGACTCGCCTTTAGTAAGCTCTGCGACCCCGGCTGACAGGGTAATCGCGCCAAGATCTTCGTTAGTCGAGCGCCTTTTGAGGATCCGCGATGCGACCTCAATCCGTATCTGTTCGAGCACCTCAAAGGCTTGCGCTGAACTTTCCCCCGGGAACAGCAATGCAAACTCTTCCCCGCCATAGCGCGCGGCCATGCGCGGCTCGGTCCCTGAGTTCCCGATGACACCGGCCACAAAACGCAGCACCTGATCACCTGTTTGGTGACCCCATGTGTCATTGAAGGTTTTGAAGTGATCAATGTCGAGAAGCGCAAGCGTTAGGGTTTGGCCATCTGCCCTTGACGCTGCGTACAAACGCTTTAACTCGCCATCAAAGGCTTTGCGGTTGGCGAGATTTGTAAGCCCATCCGTCGTGGCGTCCCGTCTTACTTGTTCAAGATGCACCCGCAATCGAGTGACCTCTGATGTTGAGTCGGAAAGTCTTGCCTCGAGAATTTTATTTTCTTCTTGGATGCGCCGGGTCGCTGCGGAGAGATTTTCAACGGTCTCTCGAAGGTCGGTTTGGTCATCGTCAAGCGACTTAGTGGCGTATTCCAGTGTAATTCCATAGGCTTCACTGGACTTTTGCGCTGACTTGATCGCTTGGGAGACCGACTGCAATTCCTTGGTCAGCGCATCACCGGTGTCCCGAATCTGTTCTGTAAGTTTTCCCGGTCCTAGGTGTGCAGCTGCGAGCTCATCACAGGCTCCGTCTGTGAATATGCCGCCTTGTGACAGGATACGGCCGATTTCTTTTGCTAGCTGACCTGTGGGATCACAAACGAAGTGAGCCCATAACTCGAAATTCTGAGGGGTCGGCCAGACGTTGTTTCTCTCCATGATCTCCAGAGTCTTACGCGCCAAGGCGTAAGCATCAGGGGCCCGCAGTTTTGTTTCAATATCAGTGGCCATGATCGCATCGTTTCCAGGAGCCCGCAGACGCAGCTGAAGGCGACTTTACACATTACCCCTTCATTTTAGCGGTAAGGCCCGAACGAGGGGTTAAAATGGAGGGCGGTAACGGTATTCTGGTGCGCAGGTCGGTTCTTCGAAAACCTAGAAAAGTCGCTTTACTTCTTTACGGATCTTATAGCCGGACGGGCAAGAAAAGCAGGTAGGTCAGCGCCAAATCCGATCACAGATGCCTCATCGTCAGCCTCGGGACGACGCCCGCGAACACCACGTGGGCTCTGGATTTCGGAAGCCTTTTCCACAAGCCCAGCAGACTGGCCGCTGTCTAGATTGGCTTTAGGTGCAGGCCGTCGGCGTCCCTCCTCACGACGGGGAGCGGGCATTTCAGCTGGAGCTTCTGGCGCTTGGTTTGTCGCCTCAATGGCGGCTGTCGGCTTTGAAGATCTAGGCTCGCCACGGGGCTTTCGGTCACGATCATTGCGGCCCCGAGGTCCTTTACTGTCGTCGCGACGAATATCCTTGATGGCTGCGAAGTCGACACCTTCGAGGGTGATTTCCTCGGGATCCTTACCAATCAGCTTCAAGACCTTGTCGATATTCTTGGCGTCGGCTGGGGTGACGATCATATAGGCCTTGCCGCTGCGGCCGGCGCGGCCGGTACGACCGATACGGTGGACATAATCGTCGGCATGGTGTGGCACGTCATAATTGAAAACGTGGCTGACGTCTGGAACGTCCAAGCCCCGGGCAGCAACGTCGGACGCACAAAGCAGCTTCAGTTCACCCTTCCGGAAGGCCTCAAGGGTTTTCATACGAGTCTGCTGATCTAGATCACCGTGAATTGCAGCAGCGTCAAACCCATGGGTTCTCAGGGACTTGGCCACAATATCGACTTCGGATTTTCGGTTACAGAACACGATACCGTTGCGCACATCATCCGCACCGATCAGCATACGCAAGGCTGTACGCTTGGCCTTGGGATCGGCCGTCGGGAGCCGAACCACGTATTGTGAGATGGTATCAGCCGTGGTGGCTGGCCGCGTCGCCTCGATCCTAACCGGGTCGTTCAGGAACTGCTTCGTCAGGCGCGTGATTTCCGGCGGCATGGTCGCCGAGAAGAACAGGGTCTGCTTCTTGGCCGGTGTCAGTTTGAAGATACGCTCAATGTCAGGGATGAATCCCATGTCGAGCATGCGGTCGGCTTCATCGACCACCATGATTTGAACCCCGGTCATCAGCAATTTGCCGCGCTCGAAATGGTCCAAAAGTCGACCGGGTGTTGCGATCAAGACGTCGACCCCTCGGTCGAGCTTGAGTTCCTGATCACTGAAAGAAACCCCACCAATTAAGAGGGCCCACGACAGCTTGGTCCTCTGTCCCTTGGCGTACTTCTCGAAGGATAGGGAGACTTGGTCTGCCAATTCCCGCGTTGGTGCGATCACCAGGGCGCGGGGCATGCGTGCCTTGGATCGCCCAGCGGCAAGGCGGTCGATCATGGGCAGGGTGAAAGCAGCGGTTTTACCCGTGCCTGTTTGCGCGATCCCAAGAACATCTCGGCCTGCGAGGGCCACGGGAATGGCCTCGGCCTGGATGGGGGTGGCCGTTGTGTAGCCGGTGTCGGCCACCGCTTGGAGCGTGGCGGGCGATAGGCCCAGTTCAGAAAATTCGGTCATCAGTTGCTATTTTAGCGGAGGGAACCCGAAACTTGGGCCAGCCTGCCGCGGCGGCGCAGACGGCGATCGTCGCGCATCCCAAGGATAGGCACTGGGACGGCTAAGTCAACGCGTTCCCTTAGCTGACGGTCCAAGTCTTAAACGTCCAGGTCTGCTGTCGCAAATTCCGCATTGTCCTGGATGAAGCGGAACCGAAGTTCAGGCTTCCGCCCCATCAAAGATTCTACCAGATCCTCGACCGCCTCTTCGGAGCGGGGCAGGGTGACTCGCGCCAGGGTCCGTTTCGATGGGTCCATGGTGGTTTCTTTAAGTTGGGCTGGCATCATTTCGCCCAGGCCCTTGAACCGCCCGATATCTGGCTTCTTGCCCTTGAATTCGGTGCTGAGCAGCTCTTCCTTGTGGGCGTCGTCCCGGGCGTAAATCACCTTGCCGTTGTGACTGAGGCGGTAGAGCGGTGGCAGGGCCAGAAACAGACGACCCGCCCGGATCAGGCCTGGCATGGTGCGATAAAAGAAGGTGATCAAAAGGCTGGCGATGTGGGCACCGTCGACGTCGGCGTCCGTCATGATCACCACGCGCTCATAGCGAAGGTCTTCTTCTTTGAATTTGGCACCGGGCTGCACACCTAGGGCCAGCATCAGATCGCTGAGCTCCTTATTCTGACCCATCTTGTCGAGGGTGGCCGAGGCGACGTTCAGGATCTTGCCGCGCAGGGGCAGGATCGCCTGACTGCGACGGTCCCGCGCTTGCTTGGCTGAGCCGCCGGCGCTGTCGCCCTCGACCAGAAAAATTTCCGTGCCATCCATGGCTTGGCCTGAACAGTCAGCAAGTTTGCCGGGCAGGCGAAGCTTGCGGGTAGCAGAGGCCCGGGAAACTTCTTTGTCCCGCCGCCGTTTCAGCCGTTCTTCGGCCCGCTCTATGACAAATTCCAAGAGGGCCGTAGCGGCCTTGGGCTGAGCCGTCAGCCAATGGTCGAAGGGGTCGCGAAGGGCATTTTCCACAAGGCGCTGAGCGTCACTCGAAGACAGGCGCTCCTTGGTCTGGCCCTGAAATTCTGGATTGGCCACAAAGACGCTGACCAGGGCTCCGGCTTGGGCCAGGACGTCATCGGCGGTGATTAGGCCGCCGCGCTTTTCCCCGCTGAGTTCCGCATAGGCCTTTAGGCCTCGAGTTAGGGCCGCTCTCAATCCGGATTCGTGTGTTCCGCCTTCGGGCGTCGGAACGGTGTTGCAGTAGGACTGCATAAAGCTGTCAGCTTCGCCAAACCCTGCTGGGGTCCAGGCAATGGCCCATTCAACCTTGCCAGCCTCACCCTTACGCTCGTATCGCCCGACAAAAGGCTCTGGGGTGACGGTCTCGAGCCCTTTCACCCGTTCCCCTAGAAAGTCAGCCAAGCCATTCGGGAAGCGGAAGGTTGCTTCGGCCAGGGTCTGGTCGTGAATGCGGGAGGGGTCGCAAGACCACCGGATCTCGACCCCGCCAAAGAGATAGGCCTTTGACCTCGCCATGCGATAGAGCCTGGCTGGTTTGAAGGTGGTGCCCTCGCCAAAGATAAGAGGATCAGGTGAGAAGCGAATCCAGGTCCCGTGCTTGCGGGTGGGGCCTAGTTTTTCAATACCGCCAATGGGCTTGCCCCGCGTAAAGGCCTGACGCCATTCGAACCCGTCTTTGAAGGCTGTGACTTCGACCCGTTCTGACAGGGCATTGACGACCGAGACGCCCACGCCGTGCAATCCGCCGGATGTTTCATAGGCCTTTCCAGAGAACTTACCTCCAGAATGGAGCACGGTCATGATGACTTCGAGGGCGGACTTGCCGGGGTGCTTGGGGTGAGGATCGACCGGAATGCCGCGGCCATCATCCTTAACGCAAAGGGATCCATCCGCCGCCAGGATCACTTCAATGAGTTTGGCGTGGCCGGCTACGGCTTCGTCCATGGCATTGTCGAGGACTTCTGCGAACAGGTGGTGCAGGGCCCGTTCGTCGGTGCCACCGATATACATGCCAGGGCGTTTGCGAACCGGCTCCAGCCCCTCAAGGACCTCAATGTCTTTTGCCGAATAGCCCACCTGTCCAGTGGAGGAAGCCTCCATACCTGAGCTCTGGGCCGCGAGAGGCGCTGGCGCGGTATCAGCGGTATCGAAAAGGGATGCTTGGGGAGGAGCCTTAGACATGTGGGCACCATAACCGAGATTCGGAGCGCCCTCTCGAATCATCTTGTGCATAGAAAAAGGGCCGCAGCGCGAGCTGCGGCCCTTTCAAGTGGTCCAGATAAGTCAGACTAGCACTTGTAATACATGTCGAATTCGACGGGGTGCGGGTGCAGGGCCAGACGCATGACTTCTTCCATCTTCAGTTCGATGTAGGAGTCGATGAAGTCGTCATCCATGACACCACCTGCCTTGAGGAAGGCGCGGTCCTTGTCGAGGCTGTCTAGGGCTTCCTTCAGAGAGCCGCAGACTTCCGGAACCTTCTTCTGCTCGCGGGGCGGCAGGTCATAGAGGTTCTTGTCCTGCGGACCGCCCGGATCGATCTGATTGATGATGCCGTCAATGCCGGCCATCAAAAGGGCGGTGAAGGTCAGATAGGGGTTGCCCATGGGGTCTGGGAAGCGAGCTTCCAGACGCTTGCCCTTGGGGCTGTCGGTGTGCGGGATGCGGATCGAGGCCGAACGGTTGCGGGCCGAATAGGCCAGCTTCACCGGGGCTTCATAGCCAGGCACCAAGCGCTTGTAGCTGTTGGTGGTGGAGTTCGAGAAGGCGTTGATAGCCTTGGCGTGCTTGATGATGCCGCCGATGTACCAGAGGCACATTTGCGATAGGCCAGCGTACTTGTCACCGGCGAACAAGGGCTTGCCGTCACCCCAGATGGACTGGTGAACGTGCATGCCTGAGCCGTTGTCGGCGAACATGGGCTTGGCCATGAAGGTGGCAGTCTTGCCGTAAGCCGCGGCCACATTGTGGATGACGTACTTATAGAGCTGCAGGCGGTCGGCCATGACGATCATGGTGTCGAACTTCAGACCCAGCTCGTGCTGAGCCGGAGCCACTTCATGGTGATGCTTTTCAGGCTTCATGCCCAACTCGCCCATGACGGCCAGCATTTCGCCGCGCAGGTCTTGGCCGCTGTCGACGGGGTTCACTGGGAAATAGCCACCCTTCGGGCCAGGGCGATGGCCCATATTGCCTTCAGGATATTCCTTGTTGGTGTTCACCGGCAGTTCGCTGGCGTCGTAGGAATAGCCCGTATTGTGCGGGGCTGTGGACCACTTCACGTCGTCGAAAATGAAGAACTCAGCTTCGGGACCGAAGAACACCGTGTCGCCAATGCCCGAAGACTTCACGAAATTCAGCGCGGACTTGGCGATAGAGCGCGGGTCGCGGTTGTAAGGGGTGCCCGTATCTGGGTTCACAACGTCGCAGAACAGGCACAGCGTGGTCTGCTGATAGAAGGGATCGATAATGGCTGTGCTCAGGTCCGGGCGCAGCTTCATGTCGCTTTCGTTGATGGCCTTCCACCCGGCGATCGACGAGCCGTCGAACATGGTGCCGTCATTGAGGAAATCTTCGTCCACCAGGTCGATGTCGAAGGTGACATGCTGCATCTTGCCGCGAATGTCGGTAAACCGCACGTCGACGTATTTCACGTCTTTTTCTTTGATCTCGTTCAGAATGTCTGTGGCCGTGGCCATGGTTCTATCCCCTTCTCAATAGTCTGCTTGCTGGCGGTCTAGACCGCTGTTGCGCCTGTCTCGCCCGTGCGGATCCGAAGCACGTCGAGGATTTCTGAAACAAATATCTTGCCATCGCCAATGCGGCCAGTTCGTGCCGCCGACACGATGGCATCTAGGGCGGGTTGCAATTGGTCATCGGCCACCACGACCTCGATTTTAATTTTCGGCAGGAAGTCGATGACGTACTCAGCACCGCGA
The DNA here is from genome assembly GCA_937920085.1 of uncultured Alphaproteobacteria bacterium. GTDB lineage: Bacteria > Pseudomonadota > Alphaproteobacteria > Caulobacterales > Caulobacteraceae > Phenylobacterium. The sequence continues at coordinate 72,848 of CALETE010000012.1, forward strand.
TAAAGCTCGGTATGGCCTTTTTGTCGCCCATACCCCTTGGCTTCGATCACAGTCATGCCCTGAACGCCAAGGTCCTGCAGCGCCTCCTTCACCTCGTCGAGTTTGAAGGGTTTAATGATAGCTTCGATCTTCTTCATGATCTCTACGTCTAGAGCAAGGGCGATGTCGTCCCGCTGCGAAGGGCTAGGAGCACGTCGAGCGGGAGCGGAACAAGAGCGGGGGCGTTCTGATCTGGGTTGAAAGAACCCAGGACGAGGCATTGTCTAGAATGTAGGCAGTCCGCGCACAAGAATTGATCACGACTGAAATCGTCTTGTTCGATGCTTTTCTACCCTTAGGATCGTGCGAACAAGGCGCGAAGAGGATGTCGGGCATGATGGACAGAACTCCGGTCCTTATCGGTGCGGGCCAATTTACTTTTAGGGGCGAGGCGGGAAGATCGCCGTCGCCAACGGAGCTGCTGAAGATTGCGGCGGATCGCGCCTGTCAGGATGCGGGGCTTCCGCTGGGCGTGCTCAGCGGTCTGGATGGCCTCGCAGTCATGGGTTTTGCGGTCGACGCAGAGGGGGACCCTCGGGTTATTCCCCATTCTTCGAACCCCCCTGCAACTTTGGCCAAGCGGTTAGGGGCGAAACCCCATTGGTCCGTCTATGCTGAAATGGGCGGCAACAGCCCCCAGCATGCGATCAATTTAGTTTGTGACCGAATTTCCAAAGGCGAGAACGACTTCGTTCTGGTGATTGGAGCAGAGTTCCTGGGATCTGGCGTCAAACGGCTGTCCCGAGGAATCGGCTTTGAAGACTGGGATGATGCAGATGACTTGCCGCCGCCCGATCGCATTGGCGATCGACGCCCAGGTGTCAGCGCCTATGAAGCGCGCCATGGCATGGGCCGTCCCATCAACACCTACCCGATGTTTGAAAATGCATTGAGGGCGCGGGCAGGGCGGTCGATCCCGGACCACCAGGCGCACCTCGGCAGACTTTTTGCCCCCTTCACCGAAGTGGCTGCAGGTAATCCAGAAGCATGGTTCCCCATCAAACGGACCCCCGAAGACTTAGTCACCGTGACCGAGCGAAACCGCATGGTTGGGTTTCCATACCCGAAATACCTCAATGCAATCATGGAGGTGGATCAATCGGCTGGGGTAATCATAACTAGTTTGGAGAGGGCACGTGCCCTCGGGGTGTCAGAGGACCGAATGGTCTACCTCCATGGGGCCTCAGATGCCCACGATCTGTGGTTTCCGCTGGATCGGCAGAACTATTATTCAAGTCCGGCCATGCGGCTGACGGCTGCAGATGCCCTGCAGATGGCTGAAATTTCCCTCGATCAGATCGCGCACTTCGACCTCTATTCCTGCTTTCCCTCGGCCGTTCAGATCGGGGCTCAGGAGCTTGGTCTGGCCCTGGATGATCCACGCGGACTGACCGTGACGGGCGGACTGCCCTATGCCGGAGGGCCAGGGAATAACTACGCCATGCATAGTGTGGTGGTGATGATGCAAAAGCTGCGCGCCTCGCCCGGCGCATTTGGCTTGGTAACAGCCAATGGCTGGTATCTCACCAAGCAATCCACGGGAATTTACAGCACAGCCAAGCCCAACAAGCCCTTCGAGCGTGACACCTCTGGACGCCTGCAGTCAGAGATCAATGCGCTCGCTCATCCAACTGTCATCGAAAAGCCATCTGGGTCTGCCAAAATTGAGACGTATACGGTCGTCCATGGGCGCGAGGGTTATATGTTGGGCATTGTGATCGGCCGGGACTCGGAAAATCGACGTTTTGTGAGCCAGACACCAAAAGACCCGGCAATTTTAGCTGGTTTGGAGGCGTCGGAAGGCGTCGGCCGACCAGGGCTTGTCACGTTTTCTGCGGAAACCGGCAAGAACACCTTCACTCCAGATTGAGCCAGATCAGCATGTCCCGACTTTATTTAATCCGCCACGGTAAGCCATCCGCAAGCTGGGGCGAGGTCGACGAAGATCCAGGTCTAGATGCTGCTGGAAAGGCCCAGGCAGAGGCGGCGAGGGACTATCTGTTGGGGTTGCCGACGGATCAAAGGCCCACGCGGGTTGTAAGTTCGCCCCTTCGCCGCTGTCGGGAAACTGCCCAACCGACGGCCGATGCTCTCGGGATTGATGTGGAAATTGATGTTTCGGTTGGTGAAATTCCAACCCCCAAAAATCTGACTGCAGAAGACCGCCCGGCTTGGCTACGTGAGGTGTTTCAGGGCCTTTGGAAGGATGCCAAGGGGGACCTAGACTATGAAGTCTGGCGGGAAGCGGTCGCGGGCTCCTTGGTGTCACGGGGCGGTACCGCAGTTTTTAGCCATTACGTTGCGATTAATGCGGTGATGTCGCACTTGGCGGAGGATCCAAGAGTTCTCGTCTTCCGTCCTGACCACGCTTCAATCTCGACCCTAGAGACAGATGGCGAAACCTTGACCCTAGTCGCCCGAGGTCCAGAAGCCTCGACGGGTGTGCTCTGAGCTCAAAAATGGTCGGCACCCCTATCCTGACGGTTGGAGAAATGGCGCAGGCTGACGCCGAGGCGAGTGTTGCTGGGGTGTCGGTTGAAGACTTGATGGCCAAGGCGGGCCTTTCGGTGGCTGACGAAATTTGTGAGCGTTACAGCCTTCGACCCACAGCTGTTCTCTGTGGCCCAGGCAATAATGGCGGCGATGGTTATGTGGTGGCCCGCATACTTTTGCAGCGTGGCTGGCCAGTCTGGGTCGAAGCCCATAGCGAACCATCCAGTCCTGCAGCCGTGCAGGCTGCGTCACTTTGGCTCGGCCCAACATACCCCTTGGGGCAAACCAAGGCTGTGGCAGAGCTGACGGTCGACGCGCTTTTCGGTGCGGGGTTGTCTCGCCCCCTCGACGGCATAGCCGCGCGCATGGCGCGGGGGTCAGAGCTGAGAAGCGGGCCCCTGGTAGCGATCGATGTTCCCAGTGGCCTGGCCGGCGATACGGGCAAACCACTTGGTGACATTGCCTTTTGGGCTGATCTAACCGTCACCTTCCATGCCAAGAAAATTGCCCATGTTCTGACCCCTGGCGTTTCACGGTGTGGCGAACTGGTCGTCGCCGACATTGGATTGCCTGCGAGCCCATCACGGCTAACCGAAAATGGCCCTGAACTTTGGCTTTCCCATTTTCCGTGGCCAAGTGCGACGTCTCATAAGCATGAGCGTGGCCGCATGGTGGTGGTCAGCGGAGAGCCGTGGAACACGGGTGCGGCGCGTCTAGCCTCACGGGCGGGCCTTCGTATTGGCGCCGGCGTTGTCACTCTGGCCTCACCCCCTGAGTCGCTCGCGATCAATGCAGGCCATTTAGAAGCGGTCATGCTGCGTCCGTTCGAGACTGAGCTCGACCTGGAGCAGATTTGTGCAAATGTTGACGCCGTGGTGATCGGACCAGCGGCGGGCGTATCAGAGTCTACCCTACTGAATACCTTGGCCCTGGCGAGAACGGGCGCAGCCCTGGTGATCGACGCTGACGCCATTTCCGTCTTTCGGGACGACCCAGAAGAGCTATTTTCAGCCCTTGATGTGGACGATGTCTTGACGCCTCACCCCGGCGAGTTCGAACGAATATTTCCGGGTTTGCTTGCAGCGGGGCCTGAACGCATCACCGCAGCGCGTCGGGCCGCGGTCCAGGCCGACGCTGTGGTATTGCTTAAGGGCTTTGATACCGTGGTTGCCCATCCAGATGGGCGCGCGGCGGTCAGCACCAATGGCTCGCCCTGGCTCGCCACGGCGGGCTCAGGAGATGTTCTGGCAGGGTTTATCGCCGGTTTGATCGCCCAGGGTATGGAAAGTTTTGAAGCGGCCTGCGCGGCAGCCTGGATACATGCAGAGGCCGGCGATAGCTTCGGACCCGGATTGACCGCCGAAGACCTTCCAGCATTGGCCCCTTCAATTCTTCGTAAGCTACACGCAGCGCACTAGAAGGGGCTTGGCCTTCCGAAAGATGTCATGTTAGCGTCTTGGTCTCGCTCGGAGTTCTCCCCAATGACCCTGCTCGTCGGCGCTGTCTTGACCTTGATTGTGACGGCTGTGGCTTCAGCGCGCGCAGCGGCGCAAGCCAAGGTGCGAGTGCGCTCCAAGCACTAGCCTTCGGCGTCGGATCGCGCCCCGTTTTGCAAGACGATTAGGCAGCCCCGATTAAATGAGGGGCGCAAGATGCATTTGAGACCTGACCGAACGGGTCACATGAGCCCATATCCATAAGGTTGGACCATAGCTCGAACCTAAGACGGGTCACCACCCATCGGAATGTGCTCTAGGTCCTCGAAGGTTTCGCCATGTCAACGCAATTGCTGAGCGCCCTGGCAGCATTCTGTCTGGTTTCCTCAATCACCCCCGGCCCCAACAACACCATGCTCATGGCTTCCGGGGCCAATTTCGGTTTCCGGCCGACGATTCCCCACATGCTGGGCGTCTCCCTCGGGTTTGGCTTCATGGTCTTGGCGGTGGGTCTGGGGCTTGGCCAAGTTTTCAGCCGCTTTCCTGTTCTGCATCCGATCTTAGCCATTGGCGGGGCGATCTATATGGTCTGGTTGGCCTGGAAGATCGCTTGGTCCAATGGTCTGGGAGAGATGGGATCGTCAGGGGCACCTATGACCTTTCTGCAAGCCGCAGGCTTCCAGTGGATCAATCCCAAGGCCTGGATCATGGGGGTTACGGCCGTGACCACCTATGCGCCCCAGGAGAATTATGGTGCCAATGTCCTGGTCGTTAGTCTGATCTTCGTGGCGCTGAACGCACCGTGTATCGCCGCTTGGGCTGGATTTGGCGTTGGACTGCGACGTTTTCTAGATCGCCCAGAGCGCCTTCGCATTTTCAATATCTGCATGGCACTGCTGCTGGTGCTGTCGCTGATACCCTTGATCTTCGAATACGCCCCGAGCCTGGGGCGACCTTGACCCTCGGAAGGGTTGGTGCGGGCGAGAGGACTCGAACCTCCACGCCTTGCGGCGCTGGAACCTAAATCCAGTGCGTCTACCAGTTCCGCCACGCCCGCACTTAGGCTGGTCCTTACGTGGAAAGCCTCAATGCGCCAACAGTGATTTGAGAGAATTCGACGGGTTAAGCCTATCTTGTCGCTTTGGACTTGGCCCAATGCGGGTCGCATGACATAAGGTCGCCCGCTCGCCGCCAGCCTTGGCGGCGCTTACATTTTCACGCCCAAGGCGGGCTTGGCGGCGCGACGTCGCGCTGGGTCCGAGGAAATAAGAATGTCGATGCAGATTGTTGAGAAGTCTGGCGAAGGCCTGAGCCGCGTTTATGGAGTGACCGTTCCGGCGGCCGACCTGAACGTTCTGTATGAAGCACGGGTCGCAGAAATTGCCCCGACCTTGAACATCAAGGGGTTCCGTCCAGGTAAGGTTCCGCCTGCGCATGTCCGCAAAATGTTCGGCAAATCCCTGATGTCCGAACTGGTGGAAAAGACCATCAACGAGACGACGCAAAAGGTCATCGAGGATAACAACCTCCGCCCCGCCAGTGAGCCCGAACTGAAGCCTGAGGGTGACATTCAGGCGGTTGTCGACGGTAAGGCAGATCTTTCCTACGAGATTTCCTTGGAAATCATGCCGGAATTTGCCCTGACAGATTTGTCGAAACTGGCGCTGAAGAAGCCGGTTTATGAGCCTACAGCCGCTGAGGTGAAGGAAGCTCTCGACGACCTGGCCAAGTCGAATCGGACCTATGAGCCCCGGACCGGCAAGTCGCTCAAGGCCAAGGACGGCGATCAGCTGGTCATTGACTTCCTGGGCAAGGTCGACGGCGTCGCCTTTGATGGCGGGGCCGCAGAAGATGCGAATCTGACCCTGGGGTCGGGGCAATTCATCCCAGGCTTTGAAGAACAGTTGGTTGGTGCCAAGCCGGGCGATAGCGTTTTGGTCAAGGTGACCTTCCCGACAGAATATCAGGCCGCCAATCTAGCCGGTAAGGATGCGGAATTCGACGTCACGGTGAAAGAGGTCAAGGCCCCGGTAGCTGCCAAGGCCGATGATGCTCTGGCGGAGCGTCTGGGCATTGAAAACCTGGAAAAGCTCACGGAGCTGTTGAAGACCAATCTCGAGAACCAGTATGCTGGGGCTTCGCGCTTTAAGCTGAAGCGGGCCTTGCTGGACGCTCTGGACGAAAAGCATGCTTTCGATCTGCCACCCAAGATGGTGGAGGCCGAGTTCAGTCAGATTTGGGCCCAGGTTCAACAAGACAAAGAACAGGGCGGATTGCCGCCGGAAGACGCCGACAAGACCGAAGACCAATTGCAGACCGAGTATCGCAAGATTGCAGAACGCCGGGTGCGCCTTGGTCTTGTGCTGGCTGAAATCGGACGCACCAATAATGTCCAGGTCACAGACCAGGAACTGGGCGAAGCCATGCGTCAGGAAGCCATGAAATATGGCCAACAGGCTCAGCAAATCTTTGACTTCCTGCGCCAGAACCCCAATGCGCAGGCCCAATTGCGGGCACCCATCTTTGAAGACAAGGTTGTGGATCTGATCCTGGCGCAAGCCGAAGTGACAGATGAAAAAGTCACCAAGGATGAGCTCCTGAAGGAAGACGAAATGCCAGCGGGTTACGATCTCTGATCGCCTTTAGGCAGACGAACTTTTGCAAAATCCCTCATCAGAAATGGTGAGGGATTTTCTTTAGATCTTTCCATCATCTTGCAACCGTCCTGCTGACACGCGATATCGGCAGATAACGCGGCTCTAAGACCAGAGTCGCACCCACTTGATGAAGGGCCATCCTCCCATGCATGATCCGGCGACGACCGCCCTTAACCTCGTGCCCATGGTGGTCGAGCAAACGAGCCGCGGCGAGCGGGCGTTTGATATCTTTTCCCGCCTGCTGAAGGAGCGCGTGATCTTTGTCAGCGGTCCGGTCGAGGACGGCATGGCCGCCTTGGTCTGTGCCCAGCTGCTCTATCTTGAGGCCGAGAACCCCAAGAAGGAAATTCAGATGTACATCAACTCGCCGGGTGGCGTGGTGACATCTGGCTTGGCGATCTATGACACCATGCAATACGTGAAGTGCCCGATCGTCACCCTGTGCATGGGCATGGCGGCGTCGATGGGATCATTCCTATTGATGGCTGGGGCGCCAGGGCAAAGGATCAGCCTGCCAAACGCAAGGATCATGGTTCATCAGCCGTCAGGCGGATATTCCGGCAAGGCTTCGGACATTGAGCGCCATGCTGAGGACATCATCAAGACCAAGCGTCGCCTCAACGAAATCTATGCCAAGCATACCGGCCGGACCTATGAAGAGGTCGAGGACAAGCTTGATCGCGATACCTTCATGACGCCGGAAGAAGCCAAGGCCTGGGGTTTGATCGATCAAGTCCAGGAAAATCGTGGGGACGACTAGAGTCGTTTCCGGACGGTTTCGACCAGAACCGGCCAGTTGGCCTGATCGGTGACATCGAACCTATCAAAGTCGATCCCGGCCTGATCTCGCACATCTGCGAATAGGCCAGCTGGGTCTTCGTGAAAATGCAGGAAGGCCCGAGATTTTCGATAGAAAATCCCGGGCCTTTTCTCGTTCAGGTCCCCAATGTCCCGTAGGACGGCCAGAAGCCCTGAGAGGCGGGCAAGGGCTGCAGGGCCAGCGTGTTTCACGTGTCTTGGGGGTATTGGTCAGGGCGGTCCAGATAGTAGTCTGCGGCCGGTAGACCATGATCAGCTTCCACAGCTGCATTGAAAATCCGTCCGTCAAACCCACCCCGCGCTCGACGCTTTTCAAGTCTAACGGTCTCAACGTCTTGGGCAGTCAGGCCATGAAAGTCGGCCAGGGCCAAGATGACCTCTTGCAGATCCGCCAGTTCGTTGGCGAGGTCAGATTTAGTCTCGGCCGATTGTGCCTCAGTGGCTTCTTCGATCAGCTTGGCGCGGAGTGCGGCTTCAAAGGCTGTATCGCCCATGGTGTGTTCGAAGACCCGCAAACCTTGGTCACGCATGATCGTCGGCAGTTTGTCCCGGATGAGTTTGCCCACCTTGAACCTATAGCCCGGCATGTTCAGGGTTTTTCCCGAAATTCGCGATAACCGGCATGTACAGCCAGTTTCAGCATCTCCCGATCGCCGCCAGTGTCCCCGTAGGCTGCGGCCAATCTGATATCATCGCCGAAGATGGCGCGCAGGCGCTTCACTTTTTCCGGACCTCGGCAATTTGGCGTGGCGAAGCCCCCTGTCAGGCGACCGGAGCTATCCACCGCAAGTTCGGTCGCGACGAGGGTGTCAGCAGCAAGGCCCCTCGCAAAGGGTGCGATAATGAGGTCGGGAGAAGCCGTGACAATGACCAGTCTGGCCTGCCTTTGTTGCCAATAGCGCCAACTCCGAAGCGCATCTGGGCGCAAGAGTCCCGTGGCTTGGCTCTCTACAAAGGCCAGGGCATCGGCTTCGACAGTTTCCTTTTTCAGCCCGGCCAGGAATTCTTTGGTGGTCGCTGCCTTCAGGCGGCCCCTGTCCTGGTGCATCAAATAAAACAAGGCCGAAGGTATCAGGCGCACCATTCCAACCGCAAACCGCAGAAAGGTCACGCGCCACCTCAGGAAGGCCATGAAACTGTCCCGGGCAGTGATCGTTCCATCGAAGTCGTAGGCGACAAGTCCAATCTCTTCGAGTTGGGCATCCACTGACAGCCGCAGGGGCGCGCCGCCGCCCAAAAGTTTCTTGGCCATCCTCGTCCTTTATCCCGTCTAAGCGCCCATTCTTGCCGATCTTAACACGGCTTCCCATCTACAGATTCGTGTCATGCGACCACAGCTTGGGGACTTGCTTCCACATTTGATCGCGGAGCAAGGCTTGTGATCCTCGTCAGGATCAGAGATTGTCAAGGATTATACAACTAGCTTGGGCGTAGTGTTAGGTGTCGCGTCGTTGATCGTCGCGCCAGGCTGATGGGTTCTCCTTAACGGTTGACCGATCAAAAGAGTGAGAAAGACCATGACCAAGGCCGCGAGCGGAGATTCCAAGAGCACACTTTATTGCTCTTTCTGCGGCAAGAGCCAGCATGAGGTTCGCAAGCTGATTGCGGGCCCGACCGTCTTCATCTGTGATGAATGCGTCGAGCTGTGCATGGACATCATCCGGGAAGAACATAAGATTTCCTTTGTTAAATCAAAGGATGGCGTCCCAACCCCGAAGGAAATTCGCGAAGTGCTTGATGACTATGTCATCGGCCAGGACCACGCGAAAAAGGTCCTCTCGGTGGCGGTGCACAATCACTACAAGCGCCTGAACCATGCGTCGAAGAACAATGACGTTGAACTGGGCAAGGCCAATATCCTGCTCATTGGGCCGACCGGCACAGGTAAGACCCTTCTGGCTCAGACCCTGGCGCGAATCATCGACGTGCCCTTCACCGTCGCCGACGCCACAACCCTGACCGAAGCTGGTTATGTGGGCGAAGACGTCGAAAATATTATTTTGAAGCTGCTCCAGTCCGCAGATTACAATGTCGAGCGGGCGCAGCGTGGAATTGTCTATATCGACGAAGTCGACAAGATCAGCCGTAAGTCTGACAACCCATCCATTACACGCGATGTGTCGGGGGAGGGCGTGCAGCAAGCCCTTCTGAAGATCATGGAGGGCACAGTGGCTTCGGTGCCGCCTCAGGGGGGCCGCAAGCATCCTCAGCAGGAGTTCCTGCAGGTGGATACCACAAACATCCTCTTCATCTGCGGCGGTGCCTTTGCCGGCCTGGAAAAAATCATTTCGGCCCGGGGGCAGGGCACCTCCATTGGCTTTGGGGCGAAGGTTTCTGACCCTGATGAGCGTCGGACAGGGGAGGTGTTTCGCCAGGTCGAGCCCGACGACTTGCTGCGCTTTGGCCTGATCCCTGAATTTGTCGGACGTTTGCCGGTGATCGCCACCCTCGACGATCTGGATGAAAAGGCCCTGGTGAAGATCCTCACAGAGCCCAAGAACGCTTTTGTGAAACAGTATCAGCGCCTGTTCGACATGGAAAATGTCGGACTGACCTTTACGGAGGACGCGCTCAATTCCGTTGCGCGCAAGGCTATTGCTCGGAAGACCGGCGCGCGGGGACTGCGTTCGATCCTGGAGTCTATCTTGCTCGATACCATGTATGAGCTGCCGACGTATGAGGGTGTTGAGGAAGTGGTCGTCAATGCCGAGGTGGTCGACGGTCGCGCTCAGCCTCTGATCATTTACGCTGAGCGCCGAGACAAGGGCGGCGCCGCCTAAAATCGAGCCTATTTCGCAAATTCAGACGCCCCGTAATCGCCTTGCGGGGCGTTTTGTTGTTTATGGTTCGGTTGATCAGCTTGAATGCGCGCTCAAAGCGGCCACATAAGAGGCCTGACGCATCGCTTTGCGGTGATCGGCAGGCACAGCTCAGGCCTATCGCCTGAGACACGAAATCGAGCCGCGCTCTGCTTAAAAAGGGAGCCGGCGAGGAGTTGATGTAACATGACTGAGAACCAAACCCTGCCGGTGCTTCTTCTCCGGGACATTGTGGTGTTTCCACACCAGCCCGTGCCGCTATTTGTAGGCCGGGAAAAGACGGTTCGCGCCTTGGAAGAGGCGATGAAAACCCCTGAAAAGCAGATCCTTCTGGCCACCCAGAAGAATAAAGACGACGACGATCCTGCGCCGTCGGCGATTTATGATGTCGGTGTTGTCGCCACGGTGCTGCAACTTCTCAAACTGCCAGACGGCACGGTTAAGGTCCTGGTTGAGGGCAAGGCCCGTGCTGCGATAGTCCGCCTGACGGACGAGCCTGCCTTCTATGAAGCTGAGATTACCTACATCACCGAGGACGGTGCGGCTTCGACCGAGGCTGAAGCCCTATCGCGGGCGGTGATCGAGCAGTTTGAAGCCTATGTGAAGTTCAACAAAAAAGTGCCGCCCGAGGCCTTGGCGGCCATGCCGCAGGTTGAGGCCCCTGGAGAACTGGCCGACCGGATCGCCTCACATCTCAGCGTTAAAATCTCCGACAAGCAGAACCTCTTGGAACTGTTCAATGTCGTGAAGCGCCTCGAGAAGGTTTACGCCCTGATGGAGGGCGAAATCAGTGTCATGCAGACGGAAAAGAAGATCCGTAACCGCGTGAAGCGCCAGATGGAGAAGACCCAGCGCGAGTACTATCTGAATGAGCAGATGAAGGCCATTCAACGGGAACTCGGCGAGCAGGATGATCATCGCGACGAACTGGTCGAACTCGAGGCCCGGATCAAGAAGACCAAACTTTCTAAAGAGGCCCGCACCAAGGCTGAAGCAGAGCTGAAAAAGCTCCGCAATATGAGCCCCATGTCGGCGGAATCTACGGTCGTTCGCAATTACCTTGATTGGCTTCTGTCCATCCCTTGGGGCAAGGCCAAGGTCAAGCCGATCAACCTCGAGAAGGCGGAAGCCACCCTCGAGCACGACCACTACGGCCTGGAAAAGGTCAAGGAACGGATCTTAGAGTATCTGGCGGTGCAGGCTCGTACCGGCGCGCTGAAGGGCCCGATCCTTTGTCTTGTGGGACCTCCGGGCGTCGGCAAGACCTCGCTAGGCAAGTCCATTGCTGAAGCGACTGGCCGCGAGTTCGTCCGCGTTTCTCTGGGCGGCGTGCGCGATGAGGCAGAGATCCGTGGCCACCGGCGGACCTATATCGGCTCAATGCCTGGCAAGATCATCCAGTCGATGAAGAAGGCCAAGTCCACCAACGCCTTCTTCCTGTTGGACGAAATTGACAAGATGGGCTCCGATTGGCGGGGCGATCCGTCTTCGGCCCTGCTGGAGGTGCTAGATCCTTCGCAGAATTCCACCTTCGCCGACCACTATCTTGAAGTGGACTATGATCTGTCGCCAGTGATGTTCGTCACCACGGCCAACAGCCTGAACATGCCCCAGCCCCTACTGGATCGCATGGAGATCATTCGTATCCCCGGCTATACCGAGGATGAGAAGGTGGAAATCGCCAAGCGACATGTTCTGCCGAGACTGACCAAGGATCATGGGCTGACCTCCGCGGAATTTATCGTCCCCGACGACACCATCCGCGACCTCATTCGCTATTACACCCGGGAGGCTGGAGTGCGCTCTCTCGAACGTGCTTTGGGCAACCTAGCGCGAAAGACGGTGCGTGATCTGGCGCGTGAGAAGGTCAAGTCGATCACTGTCGACGCTGACTGCCTTGAGAAATACGCCGGCGTCAAAAAGTATAGCTATGGCGAGACAGACACCGAGGATCAGGTCGGGATCATCACCGGCCTTGCCTATACCGATTTTGGTGGGGATATCCTGACCATCGAGGCCGTGAAGATGCCTGGCAAGGGTCGCATGACCGTTACCGGCAATCTGAAAGACGTCATGAAGGAGTCGATATCGGCAGCGAGCTCTTATGTTCGCAGTCGGGCGACCCACTTTGGCATCGAGCCGCCGCTGTTTGAGAAGACCGATGTGCATATCCACGTTCCAGAGGGTGCAACCCCAAAGGATGGCCCCTCAGCAGGCGTGGCCATGGCGACGGCTATCGTTTCGGTGCTGACCGGTATTCCGATCCGCAAGGACATCGCCATGACCGGTGAGGTTACTCTGCGGGGGCGGGTCCTGCCGATTGGCGGGCTGAAGGAAAAACTGTTGGCTGCGCTTCGTTCAGGCGTGAAGACGGTTCTGATCCCGAAGGATAATGCCAAGGACCTGGCCGATATCCCGGATAATGTAAAATCAGCTCTGGAGATCATCCCGGTGTCCACCGTCGATGAGGTTTTGGCTCTTACCTTGACCGGGCCTCTGACGCCAATTGAGTGGGTCGAGCCGGTCGTTTCGACGGTGCCGGTCACGCCCGACGAGGCGGTGGATGACAATGTAATCACCCACTAGGGTTGTTTGATCGAATTTGCGGCGCGGGGGCAGTCCCGCGCCGCCTTTGTTTGACGCCTGCTTCCGTTAGGTCATAGATAGCGAGAGACACGTTTGGACCACGGGGGTGGCCCAAATGATCGAAGCCATCGTGTTGGGAGGCGCGAACATGACAAAAGCCGAGCTAATATCGGTCATCTCTGAGCGTGCCGGCCTCAGTAAGGCGCAAGCCAAGCTCGCCCTAGAGGTCTTTCTCGACAGTGTGACAGAGTCCCTCAAAGAGGGAGTTGAAGTTCGGCTTGTCGGCTTTGGCAGTTTTATCCCCGTCAGCCGTCCAGCTGGTATGGCTCGCAACCCCCGCACGGGGATGTCGGTAAAACGGGCTGCTTCCAAGTCGGCTCGATTCCGGATGGGCGAGGGACTGAAGAAGGCGCTTAACTAACATGACGCTGGCCCTTTGCGGACCGCCGCGGGGATGGTAACTCCCCCATGCGGGCGGCTAGCTCAGTTGGTCAGAGCACCTGGTTTACACCCAGGGGGTCGGGGGTTCGAGCCCCTCGCCGCCCACCATCGCATAGGGTCGGTTTATGCAATATCGATCCCTAGGAACCACTGGGCTCCAGGTTTCTGAAATCGGATTTGGCTGTGCAAGCTGGTGGGGGCAAGTAGCCTTCTCCGAGGCCGAGGCCTTGCGCCTCGTGCACTATGCCATCGATCAGGGTGTAACGTTTTTCGATACCAGTCCGGCCTATTCCGGGGGGAATGCAGAACCGCGGCTTGGGCGCGCCTTGAAGGGCCGCGACCCTTCGAAACTCGTCATCGCGACCAAGGCCGGCACGCGCCACGCTCAGGGGCGGGTGCAGCGAGACATGTCCTTGAAGGCGATCGAGCAGGACGTGGTCCGTAGCTTAAGAGCCCTTGGCCTAGAGACTTTACCTGTCCTCCAACTCCATGGTCCCTCAGCCGAGGAACTGACGCCAGAGTTTCTGGCGGGCTTACTGGGCTTAAAACGTCGGGGCCTGGTGCAGGCCTTGGGTGCTAACAGCTTCGATTCAACGACCCTTGGAAAGATTATCGCCTCGCCTGTTTTCGATGTATTGATGATGGATTTCAATGTCTTGCGTCCAGAGCGGAAGGCTTTGGCCATGGCGGCACATGCCGCGGGGAAGGGGGTTCTGGCTGGCATGCCACTCGCCATGGGGCATACTGGTCTGCAGGTTCTAAAGCTTCGAGGGCTCCGAGACCTCTGGTACGCCGCTCGCGCTTTTAAGGGTCACAGGCGTGACATCGCACAGGGCACCCAATTTCAGTTCCTACACCATCAAAAGGTGCTGTCCGGTTCCCAGGCCGCTCTAGCTTATGTGCTGAGCCATCCCGAAATCAGCTGCGCCGTGGTCGGCACAACCCGGATGCATCACCTCGCTGAGAACATTTCAGCCTCTGGCATGTGCCTTTCCCCAGACCTCGCCGCCAAGATTGCAAGGGCTCAGGCAGGCAAGTGATTGCCCAAAGCCGCATTTTGATCTTTCATGGGGTCAAAGATCGACGGTCAGTACGATCATAAATGGGAGATGAGCCATGGCCGATGGCACACTGAAGCTTGAGGATGAAGCGCGCGCCCGGGCCTACAGCCTGCCGCTAGAGGATTTCAACCCAGGTGATCCCGAACTCTTTTTGAACAACGCCTTCTGGCCTTATTTCGAGCGCCTCCGCGCCGAAGACCCCGTGCACTGGTGCCGGGAGAGCGAGTTTGGGTCCTATTGGTCGGTGACCCGCTATGAAGACATTATGGCGGTAGATACCAATCACGGCGCGTTTTCCTCCGATGCTGCCCTTGGCGGCATTACTATTCGCGACGCAAGGGCAGACCTGCGGCGGCCAAGTTTCATCGCCATGGATCCGCCTAAGCACGACGAGCAGCGCAAGACCGTCAGTCCGATTGTCTCGCCACACAATCTGCAAAACATGGAACCGATCATCCGCAGTCGGGCGACCCAGATCCTTGATAACCTGCCGATCAATGAACCCTTCAACTGGGTGGAAAAGGTTTCTATCGAACTGACCACGCAAATGCTGGCGACCCTGTTCGATTTCCCCTTTGAAGAGCGGCGCAAACTGACCCGGTGGTCGGACGTGGCCACCACCATCCCCTACAAGGGCGGGCTGGTTGAGACGGAAGAAGAGCGGCAGGCCGAGTTGATGGAGTGCCTCGCCTATTTTACGCGGCTCTGGAATGAACGGGTGGATCAAGCTCCAGCCGGCGACCTGATCTCCATGATGGCCCATGGGGATGCCACCCGGAATATGACCCCCGATGAATATCTGGGCAATGTGATCTTGTTGATTGTCGGCGGGAACGACACCACGCGAAACTCTCTGACGGGGGGCCTCTTAGCGCTCAGTCAAAACCCAGCAGAATATGAAAAGCTGCGGGCAAATCCCGATCTCATCGTCTCCATGGTTCCCGAAATCATTCGCTGGCAGACCCCTCTCGCGCATATGCGCCGGACGGCCCTGCGCGACGTCGAGCTCGGCGGAAAGACTATCAAAAAAGGCGACAAGGTCGTCATGTGGTATGTCTCGGGCAACCGCGACGAGCGGGCCATTTCAGAGCCTGACCGGTTCATCATCGATCGTGAACGCCCCCGCCAGCATCTGAGTTTCGGCTTCGGCATTCACCGGTGTGTCGGCAATCGGCTGGCCGAAATGCAGCTGCGCATTGTCTGGGAAGAAGTCCTGAAGCGCTTCCCAAAAATCGAAGTCCTTGAAGAGCCTGTGCGGGTGAGGTCCAGCTTTGTGAAGGGCTACGAAAAGCTGATGGTGCGTATTCCCGCCTAGATGTAAGCCGCGCTCTGCCACTGCGAGCGCAAATTTCTATCCGAGACAAGGGCAGGGCGAGACGGGTCCCAAACGGGAAACCACTTGACCTTCAGGGCTTGGTCGCCTGTGTATTTGTCCAGACGTTTATGTGAGCCCTGTTCCTGTATGCCTACCCTCGGCGAGACAAATGACCCCTCCCAAAGAAAGCCAGGCTGGCTCGCCCGGTCGATCCGATGGGCCCTTGTAGCCTGGTTTAAGCGCCAAGGTTGGACCGTTGAGGGAGTGGCTCCGAACCCGCGCAAGTTCGTTGTGATCGCCGCACCGCATACCAGCAACTGGGACTTCGTCTATTTCCTAGGGGCTGCGGACGGCCTCAATCTCGATCTCAGCTTTATGGGCAAGGAGTCGCTGTTTCGTTGGCCTCTCGCCAAGGCCATGCGTGACCTCGGCGGCGTTCCGGTGGATCGATCAGCCTCGCATAATGTGGTCGACGCCATGATCGCAGAGTTTGCCAAGCGCGATGAGTTCATGCTGACCATTGCGCCGGAGGGCACTCGCGGGAAGGTTAGGCAATGGAAAACAGGCTTTTATCACATCGCCCTGGGGGCAGGGGTGCCCATGGTTTGTGGCTTGATGGACTATAAGCGCAAGGTCGTAGGGTTGGGGCCAGCCTTGATGGCCAGTGGTGACTATGAGGCGGACATGAAAATCCTCGCCGAGTTCTATCGCGCCTGTACGCCAAAATTCCCTGACCGGGCCATGGTGCTCTAATTCCTCTCAGAGACAAACCCCGGGCCTCAGGCTAGGAGCAAGGCTGATCTGACTCTTTAGAGCCCCCGATGTCCTCCGCTGATGACCATTGCGCCTTAGCCTTCCAGTATCTGGACGACGATCGATTGTCCGACTCTGAGGCCTGCTTTCGTCGGGCGCTTGCGGCCGATCCCGATCATCTCCTGGCGCGAACCCAGTTGGCTGATCTCCTGCTCTCACTGGGGCGTTGGGAGGAGGCTTGGCCGCTGAATCGGGTCTATGACGGAAAGCCACGGCCTGACGCGCCGCCCGTTCCATTTCCGGAGTGGCGTGGGCAATCCTTGGCGGGAAAATCCATTCTGATCTGGCCGAGGTTCGGCCTCGGCGATCAAATTATGTTCGCCCGCTATTTCCCGATCCTGCGTGCCATGGGCGCCCAGGTGACGCTCATCGTCCTGCCCATGTTCGGAAACGTCTTTGACGGCCTTGATTGCAATGTGGTCCACGCTGCAGACGAGCTCTTCATCCCGCCCCAGGACTATTGGGTCTATTCCGCGCTGATTCCCAACCGGCTGAACCAGTCACTTGCCACGGTCCCGGCCAATTTGCCCTTCCTTCGCACGACGCCCTTGGTCTGTGATTTACCGCCAGGGCCAAAGGTCGGCATAGCTTGGCGTGGCAATCCCGTGCACGCCAATGACGCAGATCGAACCTTCTCTAGGAGCAACTTCCAAGCCTTGGAGGGCCTGGGGGCGGCTATAATCCCCCTGGATTATGAAGTCAGTGGGGCCACGACTTTGGCTCAGACCGCCGACTTGATCTCAAAAATGGATCTGGTGATTTCCGTCGACACCTCGACGGTGCATCTGGCCGGCACCTTGAATAAGCCGTGCTGGGTGCTCTTGCCAAAACATCGCACAGACTGGAGATGGCTGAGGGATCGCAGCGATACCCCTTGGTATCCCAGTTTGAAACTCTACCGGCAAACTGCCCGAGGCGACTGGGGCCCGGTGATAGCCCAGGTCGCAGCCGATCTGTCAGCACGGCTTGAAGAGGCCCTGTAACGCCAGCATTTTGAGGAAAAGTGGCGCGAATGACGGGACTTGAACCCGCGACCTCCGGCGTGACAGGCCGGCGCTCTAACCAACTGAGCTACATCCGCATCGATGCGCACGACGACGCGAGGGGCGTCTGATAGGTCCCGACCGGAATCGTGTCAACGGTCGAGTTCGATTTGTGCTCTTTCGGAAGCTTTTTCTGTGCGCAACAGCTCGAATTGGTAACAGACCCGGCTTCAGGCGTATTTTTGGCCAAAGGATTTTCCAAAGGGACAAACCGGTGTTTGAACCCTGCGAAAGGCTGGTCTAGAAGAACGCGCGACTCCTTTGGGGATTCCATGACCGCTTTTCTCCTGCAGTACCTGCCCATCGTGATCTTTCTGGGGATTTCCACCCTGATCGCCCTGGTGTTCATCATCGCTTCGGCTCTGTTCGCGCCCAGCGCGCCGGACCCGGAGAAGATGTCGTCCTATGAGTGCGGCTTTAACGCCTTTGACGACGCGCGGATGAAGTTCGACGTCCGCTTTTATCTGGTGTCGATCCTCTTCATTATCTTCGACCTGGAAGTGGCCTTCCTCTTCCCCTGGGCGGTTAGCCTCATGCGGTTGCCTCATGACCAAGTGCTCTTCGCCTTCTGGTCTATGGTGAGCTTCCTTGGGGTTCTGACGGTCGGCTTCATCTACGAATGGAAAAAGGGAGCCCTGGAATGGGAGTAATCGTTCCTGCCGGTAGCGCCGGACGTTCGACGGTCGAAGGGTATGACCCCAAGGCCCACGATCCGTTTTTTGATGGGATTTCCCAAACCCTCGCCGACAAGGGTTTCATCACCGCAGCCTCAGACGATCTGATCACCTGGGCGCGGACGGGCTCGCTCATGTGGATGACCTTTGGTCTGGCATGCTGCGCTGTGGAAATGATGCACGCGTCCATGCCGCGCTACGACCTTGAGCGCTATGGCTTTGCGCCTCGCGCCAGCCCGCGCCAGTCGGACGTGATGATTGTCGCCGGCACCCTGTGTAACAAGATGGCTCCAGCCCTGCGCAAGGTCTACGACCAGATGCCAGAGCCGCGCTACGTCATCTCCATGGGCTCCTGTGCCAATGGCGGTGGCTATTACTATTTCAGCTATTCAGTGGTGCGTGGCTGTGACCGGATCGTTCCAGTGGACATCTATATTCCCGGCTGCCCGCCCACCGCCGAGGCCTTGGTCTATGGCGTCTTGCAGTTGCAGAAGAAGATCCGTCGTACGGGGACCATCGAACGATGAGCTGGCCCGCGACCGAAGACCAACTGGTCACTCTGGGTGATAAGATCGTTCAGGCCAGTCACGGTGCCATCACGGGTGCTGCCTACGCCTTTGGTGACCTGACCTTGACCGGCCCGGCCGATAAGATTGTCTCAGCCTTGACGCTTTTGCGCGACACGTTTGGTTTCCAGCAGCTGATCGATTTGACGGCGGTGGATTATCCTGACCGCCCCCTGCGCTTTGACGTGGTTTACCACCTGCTGTCGCTGACCCAGAATGTGCGGCTGCGGCTCAAGGTGCAGACCGACGAGGACACCCCCGTCGACACGGCGAGTGGGGTCTATCCCAATGCCAATTGGTATGAGCGGGAAGCCTTTGACATGTATGGCGTCTTCTTTGATGGCCATGACGACCTGCGTCGCATTCTGACCGACTACGGTTTCCACGGGCACCCGCTCCGTAAGGATTTTCCCATGTCTGGCTATGTAGAGCTGCGCTATGACGATGAGCTTAAGCGCGTGGTCTATGAGCCGGTGAAGTCTGTGGAATATCGCAATTGGGACTTCCTCTCACCCTGGGAAGGCGCTGATTACGTCCTGCCAGGCGATGACAAGGCGGAGGCGAAATAATGGCTGACGACGCCTCTCTGACACCGGTGGTTCCAGAAACTCCGGTCCGTAAGTTCAACATCAATTTCGGACCTCAGCATCCTGCGGCCCATGGCGTTCTGCGCTTGGTGCTTGAATTGGATGGTGAGGTTGTTGAGCGGGTCGACCCGCACATTGGCCTGCTCCATCGCGGCACCGAAAAATTGATGGAGTACCGGACCTACCTCCAGGACATCGCCTATTTCGACCGCCTCGATTATGTGGCGCCAATGAACCAGGAGCATGCCTTCTGCTTGGCCATTGAGCGGCTCCTGGGCGTCGAAGTTCCAATTCGCGCCCAGTTGATTCGCGTCATGTATTGCGAGATTGGCCGGGTCTTGAACCACCTGCTCAACGTCACGACCCAGGCCATGGACGTTGGCGCTCTGACCCCGCCT
Source organism: uncultured Alphaproteobacteria bacterium (assembly GCA_937920085.1). Lineage (GTDB taxonomy): Bacteria > Pseudomonadota > Alphaproteobacteria > Caulobacterales > Caulobacteraceae > Phenylobacterium. The sequence continues at coordinate 92,595 of CALETE010000012.1, forward strand.
CTGTGGGGCTTCGAAGAGCGGGAAAAGCTGATGGTATTCTATGAGCGCGCCTGTGGCGCTCGCTTGCATGCCAATTACTTCCGGCCAGGTGGTGTCCACCAAGACCTGACCGAGTCCTTGATCGACGATATTGGCAGCTGGGCTAAGGCCTTCGCTCGCCCTCTGAAGGACATCGACAATCTGATTACCGGCAACCGCATCTTCAAGCAGCGGAACGTCGATATTGGTGTGGTCTCGAAGGAACAGGCCCTGGCCTGGGGCTTCTCAGGGGTCATGGTCCGCGGATCGGGCATTGAGTGGGACCTGCGCCGGTCCCAGCCCTATGAGTGTTACAACGACCTCGAGTTCGATATCCCCGTCGGCCTGAATGGCGACTGCTATGACCGCTATCTCTGCCGCATGCAGGAAATGCGCGAGAGCGCAAAGATCATCATCCAGTGCGTAGACCGTCTGAAGAAGACACCAGGTCCGGTGATGACCTCAGACAACAAGGTCGCACCACCTCGTCGTGGGGAGATGAAGCGCTCCATGGAGGCGTTGATCCACCACTTCAAACTCTACACTGAGGGATTCCGTACACCTGAAGGTGAGATTTACGCCTCGGTTGAAGCTCCCAAGGGCGAATTCGGCGTCTATCTGGTCAGTAACGGCACGAATAAGCCCTACCGCTGCAAGATCCGCGCCCCAGGCTTTGCGCACCTCTCGGCCATGGACTGGATGAATCGCGGCCACATGCTGGCTGACGTGTCGGCTGTTCTTGGGTCCCTAGACATCGTGTTCGGTGAGGTGGATCGATGAGCGCTCCAGCCTGCATCAGCCCCTTCGACGTCGTCGATCGGCAATTCGATGCCTATAACAGCCAGGACCTTGAAGCCTTCTGTTCCTACTATGCAGATGACGCCGTACTCGCCGACTTCAACGGCGCCTTGACGGCCCAAGGCATTGAGGCCATCCGCGCCCGTCACGCCAAACTGTTCTCGGATTTTCCGCAGAATAAGGCCGACCTGCTCAATCGCGTGTCGGTCGGCTCAAGGGTCATCGACCACGAACGCGTCCTGCGCGCGCCAGGGGGCGATACCTTCGAGGTGGCCGCCATCTACACCGTTTCGGACGCCAAGATCGTCCGCGTCGACTTTGTGAAGTGAGGCCCGTCCCGTGAGCGTTCGTCGCCTAGCCGCAAATCAGCCAGAAAGCTTCGCCTTCTCCCCGGCGACCTTGGAAGAGGTCAAGGTTTGGATTGCGAAATACCCAGCGGGTCGCCAGCAATCAGCAGTCATTCCCCTGCTATGGCTGGTCCAGAAGCAAGAGGGCTGGGTGTCTGAGCCCGCCCTTCGGGTCGTTGCTGAGACCCTTAGCATGCCGGTCATCCGGGTCCTTGAGGTCGCCACCTTCTACACCATGTTCATGCTGGAGCCGGTTGGCAGCCACGCTCTGGTTCAGGTTTGCGGCACCACCCCTTGCATGCTTCGTGGGGCAGGGGACCTGATTTCAGTCTGCCAGAAGAAGTTCGGCAATCGCGATCATAAGAGCGCGGACGGCAAGTTTTATTGGCAGGAAGTCGAGTGCATGGGCGCTTGCTCTAACGCCCCCATGGCCGCCATCAACGATTATTACTATGAAGATCTGACCGCAGAGACCTTCGAAGGCCTTCTTGATGACTTTGCCGCGGGCAAGACGCCAAAGCCAGGGTCCTCAATCCAGCGTCAAGGCTCATCGCCGGAGGGCGGCCCCCTGGTTCTGCTAGACCCTTCGCTCTATGACGGCACGCGGGCAAAGCCGATCAAGACCTTGCCAAATGCACCACCAAAGGCCCCTAAGACCAAGGTGCCTGCACCATGATCGATCTAACGAGCACAAGCGGGCGTCTCGTGGCCATGGTCGCGGTTGAAGGCATGGCCACGGTCACTGCAGGGGGCGCTGTCTACCTCGCGTTTACGCAGCATCAGTACGCATACTGGGCGCTGTTTGGCGCAGCTGTGATCGCCGGGTTTGCCGGCCAATTCTGGTTCATCGCCGGCCTGCGCCGTGCGAAGCAGGGAGTCTAGGGGATCGTGGTCGGCATATTGGAAGACAAGGACCGGATCTTCACCAACCTCTATGGTCTCCATGACTGGGGCCTTGAGGGGGCGAAGGCTCGTGGCTGCTGGAATGCGACGCGTGAAATATTGGCTCAGACGCCAGAGTGGATCTGCGAGCAGATTAAGGACTCGGGCCTACGCGGTCGCGGCGGCGGCGGCTTTCCCACGGGCCTGAAGTGGACCTTCATGCCCAAGCAGGAGAGCGAGCGGCCACACTATCTGGTGGTCAATGCTGATGAGTCCGAGCCCGGGGCCTGTAAGGACCGTGAGATCATCCGTAATGATCCGCATCTGCTCATCGAAGGCTGCCTGATCGCCAGCTATGCAATCCGGGCGCATACGGCCTACATCTATGTACGCGGCGAATACGTCCATGAGCGGGAGCGCCTAGAGGCTGCCATCAAGCAGGCCTATGCCGCCAAGCTGATCGGCAAGGGTAATGTCCACGGGTGGGACTTTGACCTGTTCGTACACCACGGTGGCGGTGCCTATATCTGCGGCGATGAAACGGCCCTCATGGAGAGCCTGGAAGGCAAGAAGGGCCAGCCGCGCCTCAAGCCGCCATTCCCGGCCGGTGCCGGTATTTATGGGGCCCCCACCACCATCAATAACGTCGAGTCGATCGCCGTTGTTGGTTCCATCCTGCGTCGGGGTTCAGGCTGGTTCGCAGGCTTTGGTCGCCCAAAGAATTCCGGCATCAAGCTGATGGCGGCATCAGGTCACGTGAACAAGCCCTGCGTGGTCGAGGAGACCATGTCCATCCCGATGCGCCAGCTGATCGAAGAGCATTTCGGTGGCGTGCGCGGCGGTTGGGGTAATCTCAAGGCGGTTATTCCTGGCGGTATTTCCATGCGAATGATCCCTGCAGCCGAGGCTGAAGAAGCCCTTATGGACTTTGACGACCTCGCGGCACGTCGCTCGGGTCTGGGCACCGCCACCATGATCGTCATGGACAAGGACGCGGATCTGGTGAAGGCCATCGCCCGGGCGTCATACTTCTACAAACACGAGAGCTGCGGCCAGTGCACCCCTTGCCGCGAAGGCACGGGTTGGATGTGGCGGATCATGGAGCGCATGGCCACGGGCGAGGCGGAGATGAAGGAGATTGATATGCTCCTCGACGTTGCCAGCCAGGTGGAAGGGCACACCATTTGTGGCCTTGGCGATGCGGCGGCTTGGCCAATCCAGGGTCTGTTCCGGCACTTCCGTCACGAAGTCGAAGAACGCATCACCAATTATCGCGCGGGCAAACCGCATGTGCAGGGCGCGACCCTGCGTGCGGCGGAGTAGGGCTGATGCCAATAGCCAAGGTCAATGGCGTCGAGGTCGAGTTCGAGCCCGGCATGACGGTTCTGCAAGTGGCGGAGCTGGCCGGGGAAGAGATCCCGCGCTTCTGCTATCACGAGCGCTTGTCGATTGCGGGCAATTGCCGGATGTGTCTGGTCGAGGTGAAACCCGGCCCGCCAAAGCCCCAGGCCTCCTGCGCCCTGCCGGCCGCTGAAGGCAATGAGATCTTCACCAACACCCCTATGGTCAAAAAGGCCCGGGAAGGGGTGATGGAATTCCTGCTGCTGAACCATCCGCTGGACTGCCCGATCTGCGACCAGGGTGGGGAGTGCGATCTGCAAGATCAGTCGGTGGGCTATGGCCGCGATGACAGCCGCTATGGGGGCGACAAGCGCGCCGTTGAAGAAAAGGCCATGGGACCGCTCATCAAGACGGTCATGACCCGCTGCATCCAATGCACCCGCTGCGTGCGCTTCATTAGCGAGGTTGCTGGGGTTCCTGATATTGGCCTGATCTCTCGCGGTGAAGATGTTGAAATCACGACCTATTTAGGGAAGGCAGTCGCGTCTGAACTTTCGGCCAATGTGATCGATCTTTGCCCGGTTGGGGCTCTGACCTCCAAGCCCTACGCCTTCAATGCCCGGCCTTGGGAATTGAAGAAGACCGAAAGCGTCGATGTTATGGACGCCTTGGGATCTGCCATTCGCGTGGACAGCCGCGGCGCTGCCGTTCTGCGGGTCCTGCCGCGGCTGAACGAAGAGATCAACGAAGAGTGGATTAGCGATAAGACCCGCTACGCCGTCGATGGTCTTGGTCGTCAGCGCCTTGATCGTCCCTATATCCGTGACGCTGGCAAGCTGCGTCCGGCCAGCTGGACTGAGGCTTTGGCCCTGGTGGCCGAGAAGCTCAAAGCGGCTCAACCTGACAAGATCGGTGCCATAGCTGGGGACCTGCAGGACCTTGAGTCCATGAAGGCGACCAAGGACCTCTTCTCAGCCCTGGGCGTGGCAAATCTCGATTGCCGCCAGGATGGTATGGCGCTGGGCGCTGGGCCTCGGGAAAGCTGGCTGTTTAACTCCACCATTGCTGGCATCGAAGATGCCGATGTGATCCTGCTGGTCGGGACCAATCCCCGGGTGGAAGCTCCTGTGCTGAATGCTCGCCTGCGCAAACGCTGGCTGGCGGGTGCCCTGACCATCGGCGTGATCGGTGAGCAGGCGGATCTGACCTATGGTTATGAGTATCTCGGCGCAGGCCCGGCCACGCTTTCAGGCCTGGCCAAGTCCAAATCTGATTTCGTCAAGGCATTGAAGGCCGCCAAGTCGCCGGCCATTATTTTGGGGGCAGGGGCCCTGTCGCGTGCCGATGGCGCAGCTGTCGCGGCTACCACCGCTGGGGTCGCTAAGACCTTCAACATGACGTGGAACCTCCTTCATTCTGCGGCCGCCCGGGTAGGCGGCCTGGACCTGGGTTTCCTGCCCGGCGAAGGCGGCAAGTCTGCGTCAGACATGGTCGCCAAGGGAGCCCTAGACGTCCTCTTCCTGCTGGGGGCTGACGAGCTGGATCTCTCCACATCCACGGCCTTTACCGTCTATCTCGGTACCCATGGGGATGCTGGTGCCCACAAGGCTGACGTGATCCTGCCTGGGGCGGCCTATACGGAAAAGGACGGGCTCTATGTGAATACAGAGGGCCGGGTTCAAATGGGCCAGAAAGCCGTCTTCCCCAAGGGCGAGGCCCGGGAGGACTGGTCAATCCTGCGCGCCCTGTCGGAGCGTGTTGGTCAGACCCTGCCTTACGACACTCTAGCCCAATTGCGTGCCAAGCTCTTTGCCGATCACCCCGTGCTTGGCCGAGTCGATCACGTGCCTAGCGGTGCAAAGGTCGATCTGGGCGCCATCGGGGATAAGGGTGACCTTTCTGATCAACCCTTCGCCAATGCTGTGAAGGCCTTTTACCTGACCAATCCCGTCGCTCGCGCCAGCGTGACGATGGCTGAGTGCGCCGCCCAGGCTTCGGGCGCCGCCATGATCGCCGCGGAGTAGGGATATGGGCGCAAATTCATTTTGGACAACGCCGGTGGGTTGGACCCTGCTAACCCTCGGCGAAATCATGCTGGTGATCCTGCCGCTGTTGGTGGCTCTGGCCTTTTTCATGTTGGCTGACCGTAAGATCTGGGCCGGCGTTCAGATGCGTAAGGGGCCCAATGTGGTGGGCCCCTTTGGTTTGCTGCAGTCCTTTGCAGACCTGCTGAAGTTTATCTTGAAGGAAATCATTGTTCCTGATGGTGCGGACAAGTTTGTCTTCCTGCTAGCTCCGGTTTTGACCTTCTCTCTGGCTATGGTCGGTTGGGCAGTGATCCCGTTTGCCCCGGGCTGGGTGGTCGCCAATATCAATGTCGGCATCCTCTATCTCTTAGCCATGTCATCCCTTGGTGTTTATGGCGTCATCATGGGGGGCTGGGCCTCCAATTCGAAATATCCTTTCTTGGGCAGTCTGCGGTCAGCGGCCCAGATGGTTAGTTATGAAGTTTCCATCGGCTTTGTGATCATCACGGTCATCCTGCTCACCGGCACTATGAGCCTGAGCGGCATTATCGAGCATCAAGCTGGCGGGTTCTGGAACTGGAACGTGTTTGGCGGTGGTCATGGTCTGAACAATCTGGCGCTGAGCGTGGTCATGATCCCGATGGCGGTGATCTTCTTCATCTCGGCCCTAGCGGAAACGAATCGTCCGCCCTTCGACCTTCCGGAAGCGGAGTCGGAATTGGTGGCAGGGCATTTGGTGGAATACTCTTCCAGCCCCTATCTGCTGTTCATGATCGGCGAACTGGTTAGCATCGTTCTGATGTGCGCCATGATCTCCATCCTGTTCTTTGGCGGATGGCAGGCCCCGGTCGACTTTAGCTTCGTCCATCAATGGGGACCCATCGCTCAGGGCTTTTATGGCCTGTTCTGGTTCTCGCTGAAGATCTGCTTCTTCTTCTTCATGTTCGCCATGGTGAAGGCCGTTGTGCCTCGCTACCGCTATGACCAATTGATGCGCTTGGGATGGAAGGTCTTCCTGCCAATCACCGGTATTGCCGTCCTCCTGGTTGCGGGCTGGAAGGTCTATTGGCTGGTGGCCGCATGATCCGCCTTAGCGCCCTGGTCATCACCTGCGCCCTGATGTCGGCCTGCGCTACAGCGGGGGACAATGGGGATGTGGCGACCTATGACACTCTAAAGATCGCCCGGTCGGCCTGTGCCGCAAAGGGTGAAGTCCTGGTCCTGAAGACCGATGGCGACCCGCAAAGGTCGTCGGCCTATGAATGCAGGAAAAAGCCATGATCAAGCGCATCTCCCAAGCGGTTCGGGGTGCAGCCCTTTCCGACTTTTTCGGCGCCCTGGGCATGGCCATGGTCTATATGGTTCGCCCCAAGGCGACGGTGATCTATCCCAACGAGCGCGGCCCCCAGTCCCCCCGTTTCCGGGGCGAACACGCCTTGCGTCGCTATCCCAATGGGGAAGAGCGCTGCATCGCCTGCAAGCTTTGCGAAGCCATTTGCCCGGCCCAAGCCATCACGATTGAGGCCGAGCCTCGGGAAGATGGCAGCCGCCGCACAACCCGCTACGACATCGACATGGTCAAATGTATCTACTGCGGTTTGTGCCAGGAGGCCTGCCCCGTGGACGCCATTGTCGAAGGGCCAAACATCGAATTCGCCGTGGAGACACGGGAAGAACTCTACTACGACAAGGAACGCCTGCTCGATAACGGAGATCGTTGGGAGCGGGAAATTGCGAAAAATCTCGAACTGGATGCGCCCTACCGCTAAACGGCGGTGGGCGAATCTGAACGGCTGAACGCTCAGCCCGCCAATCCGGTGGGCGGCATGGAATTAAGGGGCGCAGACAAGTGGCCTTGCAGGCAATCGCTTTCTATCTGCTGGCAGCAGTGACCATTGTGTCAGCGTTTTGCGTGGTATCCGCCCGCAATCCGGTGCACTCGGTGCTGTTCCTGATCCTGTCCTTCTTCTCGGCAGCGGGGCTGTTCGTCCTGCTGGGCGCTGAGTTTTTGGCCATGTTGCTGGTGGTTGTTTATGTGGGCGCAGTCGCAGTGCTGTTCCTATTCGTGGTCATGATGCTGGACGTCGACTTCACCTCCCTGCGGCAGGGCTTTGCGCAGTACATGCCGCTGGGTGCTGTCGTTGCGGGTATCCTAGCTTTTGAGATGGTCGCGGTGAGCGCCACAGTCGCTTCAAAGGGTGCTGCGGCGGCCAATGTAGATCCGCAGGCCGCCATCGGACAGTTGAGCAATACTGAGACCATCGGCCAGGTGCTTTACACCCACTATGCCTATTTCTTCCAAGCGTCGGGTCTCGTGCTGCTGGTCGCCATGATCGGAGCGATCACCTTGACCCTTCGTCATAAACCCGGCGTTCGCCGCCAGGTCATCGCCGACCAAGTGGCTCGTACCCCCGAGACGGGCATGCGCATCACAGATCTCAAACCCGGCCAGGGGATTTCCGAATGACCGTTGGTCTTGCTCACTATCTGGCTGTCGCGGCGATCCTCTTCACCATTGGGGTGTTTGGCATCTTCGTGAACCGCAAGAACATCATCGTCATCCTGATGTCGGTGGAACTGATCCTTTTGGCCGTGAACATCAATTTGGTGGCCTTCTCGGCCTATCTTCACGACATAACCGGGCAGATCTTTGCCATGTTCGTCCTGACTGTGGCCGCCGCTGAGGCGGCAGTGGGCTTGGCCATTCTCGTTACCTTCTTCCGTAACCGCGGCGATATCGCCGTGGACGACGTCTCCGTGATGAAGGGCTAGGCGTATGCAGGCACAGTCCCTCCTTCCGGTCATTGTCTTTGGCCCCCTATTTGCCGCCTTGGTCGCTGGCCTGTTTGGCCGGCGCATCGGTGACATCGCGTCTCAAAGTGTCACCACAGGCTTCCTGATCCTTTCCTGCCTGCTCTCCTGGACAATTTTCGCCCAGTGGACTTGGGGCGGCCTAGAGCCCTTCACCCTGCAGATTGCTCCCTTCATCCATGTGGGGACCTTCCAGTCCAACTGGTCCCTGCGGCTAGACGGCCTTTCTGCAGTCATGCTGATCGTTGTGACCACGGTTTCGGCCTTGGTCCATGTCTACAGCTGGGGCTACATGGCCGAGGACCCGTCGCGCCCGCGGTTCTTTGCCTATCTCTCGCTCTTTACCTTCGCCATGCTGGCCCTCGTGACAGCGGCGGACTTCATGCAGCTGTTCTTCGGCTGGGAAGGGGTGGGCCTAGCCAGTTACCTGCTGATCGGGTTTTGGTTCCATAAGCCGTCTGCCAATGCCGCCTCGATCAAGGCCTTTGTGGTCAACCGCGTGGGCGATTTTGGTTTCGCCCTGGGGATTATGACCGTCTACTGGATGTTCGGGACCATCCAGTTTGCTGAGATCTTCCCGCGGATCCATGAGTTCGCGGGTAAGCATTGGGAATTCCTTGGCCAAAACTGGTCGGCTATTGATCTGGCCTGTGCCCTGCTGTTTGTCGGTGCCATGGGCAAGTCTGCCCAGTTTTTCCTGCACACTTGGCTTCCTGACGCCATGGAAGGCCCAACGCCAGTCTCGGCCTTGATCCACGCTGCCACCATGGTGACGGCTGGGGTCTATATGGTCTGTCTGCTCTCGCCCATGTTCGAGTACGCGCCCATCGCCAAGCAGATTGTCACCCTGATCGGCGCTGTTACGGCCCTGTTCGCTGCGACGGTTGGTCTGGCCCAGAACGATATTAAGCGGGTCATCGCCTATTCGACCTGTTCACAGCTGGGCTATATGTTCTTTGCCGCAGGCGTTGGTGCCTATCAGGCAGCCATGTTCCACCTCTTCACCCACGCCTTCTTCAAGGCGTTGCTGTTCCTGGGGGCCGGTTCTGTGATCCACGGCATGCACCATGAGCAGGACATGCGGAAGATGGGTGGCGTTTGGAAATATATGCCCATCACCTATGCGGTCATGACCATCGGGACCTTGGCCATCACCGGCGTAGGTATTCCTGGCGTCGAGCTGGGCTTTGCTGGCTTCTATTCCAAGGACACCATCATCGAGGCGGCTTTTGCCGCCGGACAGCAGTATGGCGGCGTGGCCTATTTCGCCTTTTTCGTGGGTATTTTCGCCGCGGGGCTGACGGCTTTCTATTCCTGGCGCCTGGCTTTTATGACCTTCCATGGGACAGCCAAGTGGGGCGCTCATGAGGCCCATGACGATCATGCCGCCCATGGTCATGATGACCATGCCGCTCACGCTGACCACGGGCACGATGACCATGGCCATGGTCATACCCCGCACGAGAGCCCGCTCTCTATGCTGATCCCGATCATTCTGCTGTCCTTTGGGGCGGTGTTTGCAGGTTTCGTTTTCGTTGAAAAGTTTGTCGGCGAAGGCCGGAACGAGTTCTGGAAGGGCGCGATCTTTAATGCGCCGACCAATCATATCCTTGAGCATGCTCACCATTCGCCGATCTGGCTGCTTTGGCTGCCCTTGGTGGTTTCCACCACCGGCCTGCTGATCGCCTTCTATGTCTACATCCTGAAGGAAGGCATGGGGGCCCGGATCGCTGCGCGTAAGGGTCTGCTCTGGGGCTTCCTTTACAACAAGTGGTACTTTGATGAGCTTTATGAGGCGACCTTCGTGAAGGCCGCGAAATTCCTGGGCGACCTGTTCTGGAAGGGCGGGGATCAGAAGCTCATTGACGGCCTGGGTCCTGATGGGGTCTCGGCGGTATCGCTTCATCTCGGCAAGCGGATGGGCAAGGTCCAGACCGGATATGTCTATCACTATGCCTTTGTTATGCTGCTCGGCGTGGCAGGACTTCTGTCCTTCGCGCTTTGGGCCTGGCAGGCTTAGGGGAGGGCGACCTGATGCTCGGTATTCTTTCCCTTATTACCTACGTCCCCCTGATCGGGGTCGCGGTGATTTTGGCCCTTCGCTTTGTTGGCAAGGCAGATAATCCCAAGACGGTGGACGCCGCCAAGTGGATCGCCTTGATCACGACCCTGGCGACCCTGGCTCTGTCAGTTGTTCTGACCGCGCGGTTTGATCAGGCCAATCCGGGCTTCCAGTTTGTGGAAAGCCTTCCGTGGTTTGCGGGCCTTCATTACGCGATGGCGGTGGATGGCATTTCGGTGCTCTTCGTCCTGCTGACCGCCTTCCTTATGCCGATCTGTATCCTGGCCTCGTGGAAGTCGATTGAGACCCGGGTTCTTGAGTACCTGATCGCCTTTCTGATCCTCGAGACCCTGGTCATTGGCGTGTTCTGCGCCATGGACTTGGTGCTGTTCTATACCTTCTTTGAGTTTGGCTTGGTGCCCATGTTCCTGATCATCGGGATCTGGGGTGGCAAGCGCCGGGTCTATGCAGCGTTCAAGTTCTTCCTCTACACCCTGCTAGGCTCTGTCCTGATGCTGGCTGCCATTCTGGCCATGATCAGTGTGGCCCATACCAGCTCCATTCCCGAATTGATGGCTTACAAATTCGCCCCAGGTCTGCAGACTTGGCTGTGGCTCGCCTTCTTCGCTTCGTTTGCGGTGAAGATGCCGATGTGGCCGGTGCACACCTGGTTGCCCGACGCCCACGTGGAGGCTCCGACGGCGGGTTCGGTCATCCTGGCCGGTATCCTCTTGAAGATGGGGGGCTATGGCTTCCTGCGCTTCTCCCTGCCCATGTTCTCAGAGGCTTCGGCAATCTTCACGCCCCTGGTGTTTGCCTTAAGCGCCATCGCCATTGTCTACACCTCGTTGGTGGCCTTCCGGCAGACCGACATTAAGAAGCTGATCGCCTATTCCTCCGTCGCGCACATGGGCTTTGTGACCATGGGCATTTTCTCGGGAAATGCCATTGGCGTGCAGGGTGCCATCTTCCAAATGCTGAGCCACGGGGTGATCTCTGGCGCGCTCTTCCTATGTGTCGGCGTGGTCTATGACCGCATGCATACCCGTGAGATTGCGTTTTACGGCGGTCTGGTAAATCGCATGCCCTGGTATGCAGCCGTCTTCATGCTGTTCACTATGGGCAATGTCGGCCTGCCTGGCACATCAGGTTTTGTCGGCGAGATCATGACCATGACAGGGGCCTATCACGCCTCGACCTGGACGGCGCTTGTGGCTGCCACTGGCGTGATCTTCTCGGCGGTCTATGCCCTGAGCCTCTATCGGCGGACTGTATTTGGTGAGATGACCAATCCCGCCCTGGCCGCCATCACCGACTTGGATATGCGGGAAATCATCATCTTCACGCCCCTGATCCTGTCGACCCTCTATCTCGGCTTGCAGCCGGGCGTCGTTTTCCAAATCACCCAAGCTTCGGTCGACCATTTGGTTTCGGCCTACCACGCGTTTTCCGGCGCTTAGGGGGGACCTATGCTGATCAATCTTGCCCTGGCCTATCCTGAGCTTCTCCTGGCGGTTTCTGCCCTCGTCCTTCTGGTGGCGGGTGCTTTTAATCCAAAGGCGACTGACGTCATTGGGGCGTTCGCTGTCCTGTCCCTTGCGGGTGCCGCCGCCATTTCGGCCTTCGGGCCTCATGGGGTGGCCTTTTCCGGCAGCCTGAAGGCCGATGCTGCAGCCGGCTATGCCGGGGTTGCCATCTACCTTGCTAGCGCGGCCGCCATTCCGCTGGGGGGCAATTGGTTTGCCCGTAAGGGAGCTCCAGCTTTCGAATTTCCGGTCCTCATCGTTCTCGCCGCCCTCGGCATGGGTATGATGGTCAGCGCGGGTGACCTTATCGCCCTCTATATCGGTATCGAGCTCCAGTCCCTGGCGCTCTATGTGCTCGCCGCCATGTACCGGGATGACTTAAGGGCCTCGGAAGCGGGTCTGAAGTATTTCGTCCTCGGGGCCCTCTCGTCAGGCATGCTGCTCTACGGCTCCTCCCTGATTTATGGCTTTGCTGGGTCGACCCGGTTTGAGGACATTGCCGCAGCCGTCCACCAGGGTGCCCATACGGGCGTGCTGTTTGGCTTGATTTTCCTGATGTGTGGCTTGGCCTTTAAGGTCTCAGCAGCGCCCTTCCACATGTGGACACCCGACGTTTATGAGGGCGCTCCCACTCCCGTGGTTGGCTTCTTCGCGGGCGCGCCGAAGTTGGCGGCCATGGTGTTGTTTGCGCGGGTTCTCTACGAATGCTTCCCGGGGGCAATCAGCCAGTGGCGGCAAATCCTGATCATCCTAGGACTGACCTCCATCGCGGTCGGTGCTTTTGCAGGCCTGAACCAGAGCAACCTTAAGCGCCTCTGGGCCTATTCCTCCATCGCCAATGTTGGTTACGCCATTCTGGGTCTAGCTGCCGGCACGGCCGAGGGGGTCCATGCCATGCTGGTCTTCATGGTGCTCTATATTGTCGATGTGACGGGCTTCTTCGCCTGCCTCACGGCCTTATCGCGGCAGGGCAAGGCCATGGAAACCATCGAAGACATGGCGGGTCTCTTCAAGGAACAGCCAGGTATTGCCCTGGCCATGACCGCCTTCTCGCTATCGGCGCTTGGCCTGCCCCCGTTCTCGGGCTTCTTCGCCAAGTACTTTGTCTTCAAGGCAGCCATCAGCCTGGGTGATCCGATGCTGACCGGCGCGGCCATTGCCGGCCTTGTGGGCAGCGTGGTCGCGGCGTTTTACTATCTGCGTCTGCTGCGATCCATGTGGTTTGAGGCGCCCACCAGTGCGACTGACAAGCCTCCGGTTGACGCCAAGGCGATTGCTATCGGCGCTGCCCTGTTCACTTTCCCGGTGGTGCTGGGTGCCTTGCACCTGATTGATGTTCAGGCCAGCCTGGCCGCTGCGGCGTTCGGCCTCAAATAGGTGGCAGTGCCGCAGATTGAGGTCCACGACGCGCTGGACTCTACCAATGCTGAGGCGCGGCGCCGGGCTGAAGCCGGGGCGGCGGGGCCTCTCTGGATCACGGCCCTGATCCAGACGGCGGGGCGGGGTCGGCGAGGGCGAAGCTGGGAAACAGCCAAGGGCAATCTAGCCGCGACCCTGCTGTTCACCACGGGCCTGCCGGCAGCTGAGGCAGCGCAGGTGTCCTTTGTGGCCGCTTTGGCCGCCGCAGATCTAGCCGACCACTATATCGGTGCCGGAACTGCAGCCCTGAAGTGGCCAAACGACCTGATGATTGATGGCCGAAAAGCCGCAGGCATTCTGGTGGAATCTGGGACCCGCGATGATGGAACCCTCTGGTTGGCCGTGGGCATGGGTGTAAATCTCGCTCATGCGCCCAAGAATCTTGAGCGCCCGGCAATTGCCTTCTCCGAGCGTCTGACCATCCCGCCACCTCAACCCACCGTCGCGCTCGGCGTGCTGGCAGAAAGTTTTGAAAAATGGCGGGACCTCTGGTCAGCCTCTGGCTTCGCGCCGATCGCTAAGGCTTGGTCGGCCCGCGCTTTCGGCCTTGGCCAAGCGTGCGAAGCCCGCCTTCCTAACCAAACCCATCGGGGCGTCGCAGAAGGCCTCGATGAGGATGGTGCCCTCAGACTGCGCTTGGCCGACGGCGCAGTTCTGCGCATAACCGCCGGCGATGTTTTCTTTGGGGGCACCTAGATGCTTCTCGCGATCGAGCAAGGCAATACCAACACCCTGTTTGCCATCCACGATGGTGAAACCTGGACGTCCCAGTGGCGGGCGGCGACGGACTCGAGCCGTACGGCAGACGAGTACGCCGTCTGGCTCTTCCAGCTCTTGGCCATGGCCGGGCTGAACTTCTCCATGCTGGATGCCTGCATCATATCCAGTGTGGTGCCTCAGTCGATTTTCAACCTGCGTAACCTGGCCCGCCGCTATTTGCATGTGGAGCCTGTGGTGATTGGCGAAAATGCCGATCTGGGCATACCCGTGCGGATCGATAAGCCATCTGAGGCGGGGGCTGACCGGCTGGTCAATGCCATTGGTGCCCATGCGGTCTATTCCGGGCCTTTGATCGTCATCGACAGCGGGACAGCGACGACTTTCGATGTCGTTGCCGCAGATGGCGGATTTGAAGGCGGGGTCATTGCGCCTGGCATCAATCTTTCCATGGAAGCCCTACATGCCGCGGCTGCAAAGCTACCCCGGGTAGCGATCCAGAGGCCCGCTCGGGTCATCGGCAAGGATACTGTCGGTGCCATGCAGGCGGGGGTCTTCTGGGGTTATATCGCCCTGATTGAGGGGCTGATCGCCCGGATCAAGGCGGAATATCCCGCGCCTATGACCGTTGTCGCCACGGGGGGGGTTGCATCCCTGTTCCACGGCGCCACCGAGACCATTGATCACTTCGACCCCGACCTCACCATTCGCGGCCTGCTGGAAATCCACAGGCGCAACTCCCCCAAGGCATAAATGGCCAAACTCAAAGCTGACGACGAACTCGTTTTCCTGCCCCTTGGCGGGTCCAACGAGATCGGTATGAATTTCAACCTTTACGGTTTTGGGCCGCCCCATGACCGCAAATGGATCGTCGTCGATCTGGGCGTCACCTTTGGCGACCAGACGACCCCTGGGGTTGAACTGATCCTCCCCGACCCTGAATTCATTGAGGAGCATGCCAAGAACATTCTCGGCATTGTTCTGACTCACGCCCACGAAGACCATATCGGTGCCGTGGCCTGGCTCTGGCCCCGCCTGAAAGCGCCCCTCTACGCCACGCCCTTCACGGCCTTCCTCCTGCGGGAAAAGCTACGGGAAAAGGGCTTGGCTGATGAGGCCCCGATCACTGTAGTGCCCCTCGATGGGCATATCTCGCTCGGTCCTTTCGAGCTGGACCTGATCACCCTGACCCATTCGATTCCCGAACCCAATGGGCTAGCCATTCGCACGCCCCTGGGCACGGTCCTGCACACGGGTGACTGGAAGATCGATCCGAACCCGCTGCTAGGCGCGGTTACCGACGATGCGGCCCTGCGCAAGCTGGGGGATGAAGGCGTCCTGGCCATGGTCTGTGACTCCACCAATGTGTTCGTGGACGGTCACGCCGGATCTGAAGCCGATGTTCGGGAGGCTATGACCGACCTTATTGCCGGCCTGAAGGGCAAGGTTGCCGTGGCCTGCTTTGCCTCCAATGTGGCCCGTATGGACTCTGTTATCCGCGCCGCGGAAGCTGCAGGCCGCCGGGTTGCCCTGGTGGGGCGCTCCATGCATCGCATGGCGGCCGCCGCAAAGTCTGTGGGCCTGATGAGCGACATCAAGGAGTTCCTCACCGAACCCCAGGCGGCGGGTTTTCCCAAGGACAAGGTTCTCTATCTCTGCACCGGCAGTCAGGGCGAACCTCGCGCCGCCCTGTTCCGAATTGCCGACGGCACCCACCAGAGCGTCCGCTTGGGGGCAGGGGACAGTGTCGTCTTCTCGTCCCGGGTCATCCCAGGCAATGAAGTGCCGATCCGCAACCTGCAGAACCGCCTCGCCGACCAGGGGGTACGCCTCTATACCGAGCGGGATCATCCCGGCATTCACGTGTCCGGTCACCCCTGTCGCGATGAATTGGCACAGATGTACGCCTGGGCTCGGCCGACCATTGCTGTGCCGACCCATGGGGAGCGCCGGCACCTGCTGGAGCACGCAGCCTTTGCCGAAGACCTGCAGGTTCCCCAGACCGTCACGCCCCGCAACGGTGATATGGTTCGACTGGCCCCTGGTCGGGCAGGCATTATTGATGAAGTGCCCGCTGGCCGCATCTATGTGGACGGTGGGGTTCTGACCCCTGAAAATGGCGATGCCCTGCGAGAGCGCCGCCATGCCGCCTTCAACGGCGTCCTGACCGTGGCCGTCGTGCTGGATGGTCGGGGTAAGATCGCTTCAGGTCCGCAGGTTCGGGCCGTCGGTTTGCCCGCTGATGCCGACTATCCTATGGATGAAGTCCTAGATGACTTGGCAGACGAGGCGGAAAAGGCCCTGTTGCGCCTGTCTGGTGATGACCGTGAAGTGGACGATATCGTCGAAGCGTCCCTTTCGCGCACGATCAAGAAGGCGGCCCACAGAACCTGGGGGCGCAGGCCTGTGGTCGAAACGACGGTGTTGCGGATATGAGCCTGAGCAGGGTCATATCCCCTGGGAGCATCCCATGACCGTTCTGAAGACGATGTTTGTGCTGCTTGCCGGCATGGCCCTTTCCGGCTGCGTGGCCGTAGCGGCGACAGGGGTCTTGGTCGGCGTGACCGGGGCTGTGGTCGGGACTGGGGCCAAGGCCGTTGTCGCCACAGGAAAGGCGATCATTCCTGGGGAAAGCAAGGCGGACCGGGAGAAGCGGGAATACCGTGAGTGGCAGGCTGCCAAGAAGAAGGCGAAGAAGTAGGCCAAGGGACGTTACGCCTTTGTCCCTGGTTTGGGGCAAAGGAGCAGGTTTGACATCTTTTGCAGAGGTGCCCTTTTACCAGCCGCCATCCTAGCTTTCGGAGGTTCTATGCACGCAGCGTCCAAACCCCGCAGGACTTAACCTGCGTGAGCATGAATCCTGGCGAGGATGAGCACTGCTGAGGCCCCTAATGCCCCCCCATTGGTCCGCCCGCCATGGGCTTGGGTTTCGGCGCGAGCCAAACGACCGCCACGGCGATCAAGAACACCACGCCCGCATACATGAACATCTGATTGGTTGAGATCATGATTGCCTGGACCTGGACCATGCGGTCCAACTGACTCAGGGCTTGTTCGTGGGTCAGGCCCCTGGCCATCATTCCGTCCAGGGTCGCCTGAGGATTTTTCATAGCGCCTGCCAGAAGTTCATGTTTGCGACTGGCCGTGCTGTCCCAGGCCGTGGTCATGATCGAGGTTGCGAAGGCTGCGCCCATGGTGCGTAGAAAATTGGAAAGCCCTGAGGCCGAAGCGGTTTCTTCCGGGTTTACTGACGACATGGCGAGGTTGGTGGTCGAAATGAAGAAGAAGGGCATCCCAAAGCCCATGATGAACTGGGGTAGGGCGATATTCCAGAAGGTAGCATCGGTATCGAAACCGGTCCGCCAAAAGGCCATCAGGCCCATCCAAAACACACCGATGGAGGTCAGGAGGCGACCATCCACCTTGCCGACAAACCGGGCGACAACCGGCGACATGCAGACGGCCAAAACCCCATTCAGGCACCCCGCATAACCTGCCCAGGTTGCCGTATATCCCATCGTCGTCTGGAGCCAGAGGGGCACCAGCACCACGCAGGCGAAGAAGGCTCCAAACGACAGGCTCATGGTGGTGACTGCGGCCGAGAAGCCTCGATGTCGGAAGACCTTGAGATTGACGATGGGGTTTTGCGCGGTCAGCTCCCAGATCAGGAAGGAGATGAATCCGACAACTGCTACCAGGGCTAGGAGGATGATTGTGGGCGACGAGAACCAGTCGAGCTCCTTGCCCTTGTCCAGCATGATTTGCATGGCACCGACCCAAGTCACCAGCAGACCAAGACCCACATAGTCCACGGGAACCTTGCGGGTGGCGGTATCGTGGTCAATCAGCATTCGGTAGGCGAAGATCCCGACAAAGGCTGCCACGGGGATGTTGATCAGGAAGATCCAGCTCCAATGCAGATTATCTGAGATCTGCCCCCCCAGAATTGGACCTGCAATGGGCGCAACGACCGTGGTCATACTCCAGAGCCCCATGGCAGCCCCGGCCCGCTCTCTTGGGAAGATGTGGAGCATGAGCGTCTGCGACATGGGCATGATCGGGCCACCGCAAAGACCCTGAGCCACTCGGAAGGCAACTAGTAGGGCGAAGCTCGGTGCCACCCCACATAACAGTGAAAACAGGCCAAAACCTGCCATGCCAAACGCGAAGACTTTGACCGCGCCAAACCTCTGCGCCAACCATCCGGTCAGCGGAACTGTAATGGCTTCAGCGACGCTATAAGAAGTAATGACCCAGGTGCCTTGAGCGGGAGATACCGCCAGGGCTCCGGCTATGTGCGGCACCGACACATTGGCGATGGTGGTATCCAGCACCACCATGAAATTGGCTAGGCCCAACAGCAGGGCCGCGGCCAGAAGGCGGCTGCCTGTCAGGGGATTGGCTTGGGCCGTATTGTAGGTCACGGGCGGCCTAGTGCTTTGAGGTGTCGATGACGGCCTTCATGGACAGGCCGACCCTCAGGGGGTGGGCGGCTAGTTCCTTTGTGTCGAGGGCGATACGCACTGGTATCCGTTGCACCACCTTGATCCAGTTGCCTGTGGCGTTTTGCGCTGGGATCACAGAGAAGGCCGAGCCGGTTCCCCCTGAAAGACCAATGACCTTCCCGGTATATTTCACCTTTTCGCCATAGAGGTCTGAGGTCAGTTCAACCGGTTGGCCAATGGCAACATTGCGCAGCTGCACCTCTTTGAAATTAGCTTCCACATAGGCGTCCTGGACGGGAACAATGACCATCATCGGTGCGCCGGTGGCGATCTTCTGACCAACTTCGACGGTATTGCGTGTCACCACGCCGGATACCGGAGCCCGCACCGTCGTGCGCGACAGATCGAGCTCGGCCTGGGCCAAGCGCGCCCGGGCGCTGACGACTTCTGGATTGGAGCTGAGGTCGCTTCCGATGGTCATGGCCCCGGCTGCGTCTTGCTGAGCGGCGGCTGCCGTGGCAGCGGCTTTAGCTTGAGCCAGGACCGAGCGGGCTGCAGCCAGCTGTGTCTCGGCTGAGGTCAGTTCATCACCAGATACGGCACCATCAGCCGACAGGGCTTTGCGTCGACCAAATTCAACTTCGGCCCGGCGTAGCTCAGCCTGGGCGCGGTCAATGTCTGAGGTTCTCACTGCTGATTGGGCTGCGAGGGCCCGGTCATTGGCGAAATACTGGCGCACATGGCGTTGGGCTTGATCCAGGTCGGCGCGCGCCTTCTCTACGGCAAGACGGAAATCCTGGGGGTCGATGACCGCCAGAATATCACCCTCCTTAACCGCCTGGGTTTCGTGCACTGGGATCGAAACCAGCGCCCCACTCACCAGGGCCGTAACCTGCGCGCTGGAGGCCTGAACATAGGCATTGTCGGTCTCCACGTGTTTGGACCCGACCAGCACCCAATAGATAAGCCAGCTAACAGCTGCTAAGGCGACCACGGTGCCCAGAATACTGAACAGTCGGCGGCGAGAGGAAGCGGTCGCTGGAGCTTGGTCTTGGGACATGGTCAAGTCTTTCGCGGAGTATTTTGATCTAACTGCGGAAATCGCCGCCAAGGGCGCGGGTCAGGCTGGCATCAAGGCTCAGCGCGCGCGCTTCCAATTGGGCGACGACACGACGCTGGGCGATGACGGCGTTTTCTGCGGTCAGGAGGACAAGATAGCTTGAGAGGCCGCCTTCATAGCGAAGCCGAGCAATACGATAGGCCTCTTCGCCAGAAGCTAGCGCTTCTCGTGCTGCGGTGATTTGGGTGGCGAGCGATCTCGCCCCCCCAATGGCGTCCGCTACATCTTTCAGCGCGAGCACCAGGGCTTGATCATAAGCATCGACAGCTCCGTCATAGTCTGCCCGAGCACCACGATATCCGGCCTGAAGGCGGCCGCCCTCAAAGATTGGCAGGCTTAGGGCCAACCCCGCTTGTCCAATGTCGGAGCCAGATTTGCTCAGCAAGTCTAAGCCCAGGGATTGAACCCCCAGATAGGCGGCAAGGTTGATGTTGGGATAGAAACCGGCCCTGGAAACATCTATGCGCCTTGCCGCAGCCTCAACCCGCAAGCGTGCTGCCATGAGATCAGGCCTGCGACCAATCAGCTCGGCATCGACTTTTTCGGGCAAGCTGAACTTTTGGCTCGAGGCGGCAATTGGTGCCACCAAGCTTGCACCCAATTGAGGGCTTGCCCCAACCAGGGCGGCAATTCGATTTCGGGTAAGGTTGGATTGCTCCTGCAAGCCCGCGAGATCGCTTCGTGCGGTTGCGGCCGCGGCGTTAGCTTGTTGGGCTTCCCCCCGATTGGCAGCACCGTTTGCCAACTGCCGTCCCACCAGATCGGCGGACGCTTGGCGATTTTGAACCGAGGCCTCGGCCGCTCTCAGTTCGGCAGTAACCCGGGTGAAGTCAGCATAGGCGATGACGAGGCTGGTCGTCAGGATGAGCTTGGCCTGTGCCGCATCAGCCTCAGACGCTTGAGCTTCGGAGGTCGCCGCCGCGAGGGCAGCGCGGTTGCGGCCCCACAGATCCAGGTCGTAGCCCAGGTCCAGACTGCTCCGGCCGAAGTCTTGATAACCCTTTGGCACAAACAGCTTTGGATAGCCGGCATTGTAACTTTGCTTGGTCTCAAAGACCTGTCCGTTGGCAGTCAGGCTGGGGCGGGTGTTGGCGCGAGACAGATCCGCCCGCGCCGCTGCCGCCCGCAGGCGGGCATTGGCCTCTGCCAAGCTTGGGGATTGTGACAGGGCCTGTGCCACCAGACCGTCTAGCTGCGGATCGCCATAGCGTGTCCACCAGGGTTTATCGATTTCGAGCGCGGCACTTCCCGTTTGTGGCTTGGCGACGGCCACTTTCAACGTCTCTGGTGCCCACAGGTTGGGTCTCGGGCCCATGTCCGGAATCGCTGCGCAACCCGATAGGAGGGCAGCACCTGCGAGCATAGGAATCGTTAGACGGGACATCCGCGCCTCAAGGAGAGAAAATTGCGCTAGGCACAATCAAGGATGACCATGACTTGAAAACGTAGCGGGCCATAGTCGGCTGGATATCTATACGTCGTCAAGATTGAACCGAGCGGGCGACCTTGCTCATTCTCCCTGGCTCGGCTTTGATGGTGAGACGACGGGTCTAGATAATGCCCGCGTTTGGGGAGAGTGGCGATGACCGCATATGCCGGCCTTAGGGTCCTGGACTTTACCCAGGGTACGCCCGGCCCGATGGCAACCATGTTCTTGGGTGATTTTGGGGCTGAGGTGGTCAAGGTGGAACCCCCCAGCGGTGACTTTGCCGCTGGCCGGCCTGGGTACGAAACCTTCGCCCGAAATAAGTCTGTCCTGAAACTAGACCTAGACAGTGCCAGCGACCTGGCCACGGCCAAGGCGTTGATTGCGGGTTCCGATGTCGTTGTCTTTGACTCAGTACCTGGCAGGCTGGAGGTCCTTGGCCTTGATGGTGCGAGCCTTTGTGCGTCCCACCCGACCTTGATCCACGCCTGGATGCCGCCCTATGGCGTTGCCGGTAAGTGGAGCCAGTTGCCGCCACGCCAAGGCCTGATCCACGCCCTGACCGGTATGACCTTCCGCCAGGGTGCCTATGAAGACAAGCCCGTACATTTGGTCCTGCCCTTGGTCTGGTATGCTCAGGCCATGATGGGGGCAAACGCCATCGGTGCCGCCCTGCTGGAGCGGTCGAGAAGTGGTCTGGGGCAGCCGGTCGTGGTCAGCGGTCTGCATGGGATGAGCCAGCTGACCGGCCCGATCGATGTGAAGTCTTCAGGAGTTCTACCCCGAGGGGCGCCACGGGGCGGGGCCCCAAATTATCGGCTCTATCCATGCCGTGACGGACAGTGGTTGTTCTTAGGCACCCTCTTCATGAGCTTTTTCAAGTTGGCTCTCGGGGTCTTAGGGCTCGAAGACCGATACGACACCTATCTCGTCGACGTGGACTTGGCGCGAAAGGAGTTGGACGCCGCGTTCCTGAGAGAGGATCGCGAGGTCTGGCTGGACAAGCTACGCAAGGCGGGGGTTCCCTGCGGCCCGGTTGGTTTGCGTGAACCCTGGTTTGATCATCCTGTGATCGCAGAGGCGGGACTAAGGATCGGGTTTGACCATCCCAAGAAGGGCCGCGTAGATTTGCCCAATATCCCCATTCAGCTCCTAGAGACGCCAGGTGTGGTTCGGAGGCTTTCCCAGTCGGTTCAGACCGTAAACTGGGCACCACGTCCTATTCCCGCAGGTAGCAAGTCGCGATCAGCGCCCCTGGCTGGGGTTCGCGTCTTGGACCTGGGTACCGTCATTGCAGGCGCTCATGCAGGGGGCGTGCTGGCCAATCTCGGGGCAGACGTGATCAAGATCGAACCTGCGGAAGGCGATCCCTTCCGCAGCGACGGCGGAGTCTTCCTGGCCTGTAGTCGCGGCAAGCGGGCGCTCGGGATTGACCTCAAGCAGGCCAGCGCCCGGGCCCTATTTCTGGACTTGGCGCGAGATGCCGATGTGGTGATCGACAATTATCGTCTGGGGGTCCGAGATCGCCTGGGCATTGGCTATGAAGCCCTGAGGGCGGTTAACCCGCGTATCATCTCAGGTTCGATCAATGCCTATGGGGCCACGGGCGCGCGCGCTGAGCGCCCAGGCTTTGACCCCCTTCTGCAGGCCGAGGGCGGGATGATGGCGGCTCAAGGCGGTGATGATGAGCCCATACTTCACACAATCGCAGTCAATGATACCGCAACTGCCGCAGTGGTTGCCTTTGGGGTGATCGCGGCCCTGAACGCCAGGGAGAAAACCGGGCGGGGCCAGGAATTCCGCACCAGTTTGATGGCACAAAGCCTGACCTATCAGATTGCTGAGATGACCCGGTACGCAGGCCGCCCTGCCAATGATGTTGGCGGCCGTGACTGCGTCGGGATCACCGCACTCTCGCGGTTTTATGAGTGTTCCGACGGATGGATTGCCCTGGCCTGCGAAACCCTGGCCGATGTTGCGGCCCTCTCGACCGCCTTGGGTGAAGACCTGGGCGAACCGGGGGTAGCCCTTTTGGCCCCCCGCGATGGCGACTTGGCAAGGCACCTGACAGCAAGCTTCCAAGGGCAATCTCGAGATCAAATCACCGATCGGCTTTTTGAGGCCGGCGTTCCCTGTGCCCCGGCGATAACAGCAGACGAAGCCTTTGAATTTCCCTGGCTGTGGGAGAACGACTTCTACGACCTCTGGACCCACAATCGGTTAGGGGAGGTCCAGAGCGTGCGGTCCTATGCTGACTTTCTGGGGGCTCCCGGGGGATTTAGATATCCGACGCCAGATCTTGGGGAACAAAGCGTCGAAATTCTGAGCGAGCTAGGATTTGCGCCTGAAACCATAAGGGCCTTGCTTGAGACAGGGGCCATATTCGAACCCGCCCAGAGTAAGGCTCATCTTCGGGATGGCGGGGCGGCCCTAGCGACCCGCTAAGAACGGGGCTAAAGGGGAGGCATGCAATCTCCACAGTCAGCGACGTAACCCTCCATGATCGGAAAACTGAACCATGTAGGGGTCGCAACCCCCTCCATCGATGAGTCGGTGAAACTCTATCGTGACGTTTTAGGTGCCACCTCCATCGGTGAGAAATTCTCCATGCCGGAACAGGGTGTGTGGGTGTGTTTTGTCAATTTGCCGAATAGCCAGATCGAGCTGATTGAGCCGTTCGGTGCCGACTCGCCCATCCACAATTTTCTGGCGAAAAACCCGGCAGGGGGCCAACACCATCTTTGCTTCGAAGTTGATGATCTGATCGCCGCGCGAGACGACTTGCGGGCAAAGGGTGCGACAATTCTTGGCACGGGTGAGCCGCGGATTGGGGCCCACGGCGTCCCGATCATTTTTGTGCATCCCAAGAACATGGGCGGCGTTCTGGTTGAACTTATGGAAACGCCGCAGGGAACTCACTGATGTCCGTCTTCACAGGCTTTGCCATTTACATGACAATTTGGTGGACGGTGTTGTTTGCCGTCTTGCCCCTGGGCACGGTGACCCATGCTGATGCCGGGATTGACAAGGGCGATGGCGGAGACCCTGGGGCACCAGTCAACCCGAATTTGAAGCACAAGTTCATCCTTACGAGCCTTATTTCAGCCTTGCTGTTTGTGATCCTGTGGCTGGTCATGCATTTCCACCTGATCTCGATCGGGACCTTCCCCGGACATAAGGCCTAGGTTTGACCGACCCCGTAATTCTTGAAGGACGATCTCCGCCGTTCGGACCCTGGGAGCGGGCGGTGGCGGGCCGTTATTTAAGAGCGCGGCGAAGCGAGGGCGGGGTTGGTCTGCTTACCGCGATTTCCTTCATTGGGATCACTCTGGCGGTGGCCGTGCTGATCATTGTTATGAGTGTGATGAACGGCTTTCGCTCCGAGCTGATGGGGCGGATTTTGGGCTTCAACGGGCATGTCTACGTCACGGGGCAAGCCTTGCTAACGCCCCAGCGGGGTGCATTGATTGCACGGTTGAGAGGGCTGCCAGGGGTAACCCAGGCTGCCCCGATCATTGAAGCTCAAGCCATGGCCTTGGGACGTGGCCAAATATCCGGCGCGGTGGTGCGCGGCATGAGTCCAGCAGATCTGCGCGCTCTGAAGATTGTTTCGGACAATATCACCCGCGGGAGCCTGACCGGCTATGGCGAAGGTGACTATGGCGGCGACTTGATCCTTGTGGGCGATAAGTTGGCCCAGAACTTAGGCGTTGCGCCCGGTGACGACCTGACTCTGATCTCTCCCACGGGGGGCGCAACCGCATTCGGCGCGACTCCGCAGCGCAAGACCTACACGGTTGGCGGGACCTTCAGTGTCGGTATGAGCGACTATGATCAGGCCTTTATCTACATGCCCTTGTCTCAGGCCCAGGTGTTCTTTGGTCGAGACGATGGTGTCGACTTCGTTGAAATGAAGCTGGCTGATCCTGACAAGGCTCCGGACTTCAAAGCCCAGGTGGCGCAAGCGGCCGGTCCAACCTCGATCGTAACGGACTGGACCCAGAAGAACGCATCCTACTGGGGTGCCCTGCAGGTTGAACGCAATGTCATGCGTTTGATCCTGATGCTTCTCGTCGCCATTGCGGCCATGAACATTATTTCTGGCTTGATCATGTTGGTGAAAAACAAGGGACGCGACATTGCGATCCTGCGGACTATGGGAGCAGGGCAGGGTGCGATCCTGCGGATTTTCTTCATGGTCGGCGCATCGATAGGCGTGTTTGGAACCCTGGCTGGCCTGACCCTCGGGGTTGTGTTCTGCCTCAATATTGACGGGATCCAGCGTGTGGTGGAATGGGTGAGCGGCGCCCAGGTGTTTTCGGCCGACATCTATTTCCTGTCGCGCATTCCGGCCAAGATCGACTGGGCCGAGGTTGCGACCATTACGGGTTGGTCCCTGGCTATGGCCTTCACAGCGACCCTGATCCCGGCATGGCGCGCTTCGCGGATCGATCCGGTCGAGGCCCTTCGCTATGAGTGAACGGGTCCTGGCCATCCGCGGCCTGGAGCGCACCTATCGCTCTGGAGAACGGCTCTTGCATGTGCTGGCAGGCGCTGACCTCGACATTATGCGTGGCGAGATCGTCGGCTTGGTTGGCCCGTCCGGCTCGGGCAAGTCTTCTCTGCTGCACGCCGCTGGGCTCCTCGAGCAGCCAACGGCAGGTCAGATTTTTATCGAAGACCGCAACTGTGCCGGGCTGACCGACGCACAGCGGACGCGCATTCGCCTGTCGCGGATTGGGTTTGTGTATCAGGCTCACCATCTGCTTCCTGAATTCAGCGCCCTCGATAATGTCGCGCTCCCGCAAATGATCGCCGGGAAGACCCGTCGCGCTGCACAGGCACGGGCCGATGAGCTACTTAGCCAGCTTGGCTTGGCCGAGCGCCTGCATCATCAACCCGCCCAGTTGTCCGGTGGCGAGCAGCAAAGGGTGGCCATAGCTCGCGCCCTGGCCAATAAGCCCCGCCTGCTTCTAGCCGATGAACCGACAGGTAATCTGGACCCAGCGACCTCTGCGGCTGTCTTTGAGAACCTTTACGCCCTGGCGCGGCAGGAGGGCGTTGCGGCCCTAATCGCCACCCACAATTTCGAACTGGCTCGGCATATGGACCGCGTGCTGGGTCTTGTGGATGGAAAGCTAGCACCAAGGACATTCGGTTAGGTAAGTTTCGAAAGTGGCTTGCGCCAAGAACAAAACATGAATAGGAACATACACAGAACATAAACAAGGGGCTTTGATCATGGTTCGTTTGGCGCGGGAATCGCTGGCTTTTGTGTCCGTAGCCAGTTTTGTCTGGATGGTGTGTCAGGTGGCCCAGCTGGCGACCTAGGTTTTTGCTGAGCGGAGGCTAATCGTGGTTGGAACAGACGGATTTGTGCACCTTCGGGTCAGGTCCGCCTATTCCTTGCTGGAAGGCGCGATTAAGGCGGAAGGGATCTCCAAACTCGCTGCGGCAGCGGAGATGCCTGCAGTCGCCCTAACCGATCGGGCCAATCTGTTCGGTGCCCTAGAATTTTCGGTTCTATCCAAGGACGCAGGGGTTCAGCCCATTATTGGGTGTCTGCTGCCGGTGACTGGAATTGGCGGGAGAGCTCCAGAGCGCTGGGCCAAGATGCCCGTCATCCTGCTTCTAGCTCAAAATGAAGCGGGCTATCTCAATCTCTCAAAACTATCGTCTCACGCCTTTCTTGAGGCGGAGGCTACCGAAGAGCCTTCTGTTCCTTGGGATATGGTGGCGGCCTGTTCAGAAGGCCTCATCCTGCTGTCCGGCGGCCCCGATGGACCCGTGGATCCCCTTTATGCTGCGGGAAAGCCCGACGAAGGCGATGCGGCCCTTGCGACTATGCAGGCGGTATTTGGCGACCGGTTTTATGTCGAGCTCCAGCGCCATGGCTTGCACAGTCAGGCTGTGGCTGAGCCGGGCCTCGTGGCCTTTGCCTATGCCCACGACGCGCCCCTCGTGGCGACCAATGACGTTTATTTTGGAACGCCAGATCTCTACAGCGCCCATGAAGCCCTGCTCTGTATCGCAGACGGGGCCTTTATCGGGCAGGACGATCGGCGGCGGGTTACACCAGAACATTGGTTCAAATCAGCGCCGGATATGCGGGCCTTGTTCGCTGACCTTCCTGAGGCCTGCGATAACACCCTAGATATCGCCCGTCGCTGCGCTTTCATGGTTGAGAAGCGCAATCCGATCCTGCCAAGTTTTCCCACAGCAGAGGGGCGCACGGAAGCCCAAGAGCTTGAGGCCCAGGCTCGCGAAGGGCTGAGGGCGCGTCTGGCTTCCATCGAATTGGCCAAGCCAGAAGC
This sequence comes from uncultured Alphaproteobacteria bacterium, assembly GCA_937920085.1. Classification (GTDB taxonomy): domain Bacteria; phylum Pseudomonadota; class Alphaproteobacteria; order Caulobacterales; family Caulobacteraceae; genus Phenylobacterium. The sequence goes on from CALETE010000012.1 coordinate 119,848, forward strand.
GGCCTATTGGGAGCGCCTGGAGCTTGAAATCGGCGTCATCCAGTCCATGGGGTTCTCAGGCTACTTCCTGATTGTTTCGGACTTTATGAAGTGGGCGGTGGCGCATGGTATTCCGGTCGGCCCGGGCCGGGGGTCCGGGGCAGGGTCGCTGGTGGCCTGGAGTTTGTTGATCACGGGTCTAGATCCCCTACGTTACGGGCTGTTCTTTGAGCGCTTCCTAAATCCAGAGCGGGTCTCCATGCCCGACTTCGACATCGACTTCTGCCAGGAGCGGCGGGAAGAGGTGATCGGCTATGTTCAGCAAAGGTATGGCCGCGATCGGGTGGCGCAGATCATCACCTTTGGCACCCTGCAGGCGCGGGCTGTGCTCCGCGATGTCGGGCGGGTTTTGCAAATGCCATTGGGTCAGGTCGACCGATTGGCCAAGATGGTGCCGGCCAATCCCGCCAATCCCGTCACCCTTGCAAAGGCCATTGAGATCGAGCCGCGCCTGAGACAGGCCAAGGAAGATGACGAGGCGGTTGCCCAGCTGCTGGAAATCGCCCTGAAGCTGGAAGGCCTTTATCGGAATGCCTCAACCCACGCCGCGGGTGTGGTGATCAGCGACCGGCCCCTGACGGAGTTATCGCCCCTCTATCGCGATCCGAGATCAGAGCTGCCCGCCACGCAGTTCAACATGAAGTGGGTGGAAAGCGCGGGGCTCGTAAAGTTCGACTTCCTGGGCCTTAAAACCCTGACCGTTATTGACCGGGCAATGAAACACTTGGCCAAGCGCGGGGCCGACTTTGTTCTCGAGAAACTGTCCCTAGACGACAGCAAATCCTACGAGCTGATGGCCTCTGGTCAGACGGTCGGGGTCTTCCAGTTGGAAGGTCAGGGCATGCGCGACACCCTGCGCCAGCTGCGGCCCAACTCCCTTGAGGAAGTGACCGCTCTGATTTCGCTTTACCGGCCGGGGCCTATGGATTCCATTCCGGCCTATGTGGACGTCAAGGCCGGTCGTAAGCCGATGAACGTCTATCATCCTCTGCTCGAGCCCGTGCTGGCCGATACCTATGGCGTGATCGTCTACCAGGAACAGGTCATGAGCATCGCCCGGCTTATGGCGGGCTATAGCCTGGGTGAAGCCGACCTGCTGCGTCGCGCCATGGGCAAGAAGAAAAAGGAGGAAATGGACAAGCAGTGGGAGCGGTTCTCGTCAGGGGCCGCAGAGCGTGGCGTTCCTGCAGACCTCGCCCAGACCCTGTTTGACCTGATGTCCAAGTTTTCGGGTTATGGCTTCAACAAGGGCCACGCGGCCCCCTATGCCCTAATTGGCTACCAGACGGCCTGGCTCAAGGCCAATACCCCAGTGGAGTTCTTCGCTGCCTCCATGAGCCTCGATATTTCAAACACCGATAAGCTGGCGGTGTTTTACCAGGACGCCAAGCGGTTCGGCGTGCCCGTTCGGGCGCCGGATGTTAATCTCAGCAGTGGTGACTTCGACGTCCTAGATGGCCAGGTGCTTTACGCCCTCGGTGGCATCCGCAATGTCGGTCTTCAAGCCATGGAGCATGTGGTCGAGGTCCGCCGTGAAGGTGGACCCTTCCGAGACATTTTTGATTTTGTTGAGCGCATTGACCCCAGACAGGTGAACAAGCGGACGTTTGAGACCCTGGCCCGGGCCGGTGCCTTTGACTCCATCCACCCCAACCGTGCCCAGATCTTCGCCGCGGCCGACAGTTTAGTTGCCTATGGTCAGAGCATGGCGGCGGAACGGCAATCGGCGCAAGGCTCGCTGTTCGGCGGTGATCAGTTGGACGCCCAGCGGCCGCGTCTGCCCAAGGTGGACTCCTGGACACCGACCCAGAGGCTGGATGAGGAATTGGCAGCGGTTGGCTTCTACCTTTCGGGCCACCCCCTGGATGACATGGTGACGGCCCTTCGCCGGAAGCGCACGGACCTCTTAGCCGATGTCATTCCTAAGGCTGAGGCTGGAGCGGAGGCTTTTCGCATGGCTGGTGTGGTCCGGCGTCGGCAGGAGCGGGCGTCTCAGTCCAGCGGCGAAAAGTTCGCCTTCGTGACGCTTTCGGATCCGACGGGGGAGTATGAGGTGCTCTTTCCACCGGAGTCTCTGCGTAAGTGCCGCGACTTTCTTGAGCCTGGCCGGGCCGTTTGCATTAAGGTGCGGGCCAAGGCGCGGGACGGGGAGGTGCGGTTCTTTGGCGACGACGCCGAGCCGGTGGAAAAGGCCATTGAGAATGCGGTGGCTGGGCTTCGGGTCCATGTCACACCCCGAAGCGCCGAAATTGATGCCCTCAAGGCCCGACTGGAGGGGGTTTCTAATGCCCGCGGTGGAGAGATCATCCTGGTTGCCGCCATTGATGGTGGCCGGGAGGTCGAGGTCAAGCTGCCAGGACGCTTTACCCTCGACGGTGCTGTGCGGGGCGCGCTCAAGACCTCGCCAGGTGTGGTCTTCGTCGAAGAGCTATAATCCGTAGGGCCTTTGCAGGTTGAGCATCTTGGCCTGAATGCCAGGCTAGCCTTAGCCGGACTTGCTTTTTCAACCGTTTGCGCCTAAGTCCGCGACCATTCCACACGCAGGCGTTTGGCAAGGGTCGGGGAGTCATCCCGATGTTTTCCATTCCGGTCCTCCTTTCGGAGGGTTTGTCTGCGGAGGCTAACCGGAAAAAGAGGACCATTCGACATGGCACTTCCCGACTTCTCTATGCGTCAGCTCCTAGAAGCTGGTGCGCACTTCGGCCACCAGACCCATCGCTGGAATCCGAAGATGGATCGCTACATCTTCGGCAGCCGTTCCAATATCCACATCCTCGACCTGTCACAGTCGATCCCCCTGCTGCATCAGGCGCTGGTCAAGGCCCGCGACGTGGCGGCTTCGGGCGGTCGCGTCCTGTTTGTTGGCACCAAGCGTCAGGCTTCGGACCCCGTCTCCGTGGCGGCGAAGCGCTGCGCGCAGTATTACGTCAATCACCGCTGGCTGGGCGGTACGCTCACCAACTGGCGCACTGTGTCGGGCTCCATCGCTCGCTTGCGCGAACTTGAGGGCGTTCTGGACGGCGATCCGGGCAACCGCACCAAGAAGGAACTGCTGCAGCTGACCCGCGAGCGCGACAAGCTGGAACTGTCCCTCGGCGGCATTAAGGACATGGGCGGCATTCCCGACCTGATGTTCGTGATCGATACCAACAAGGAAGCCATTGCCATTCTGGAAGCCAAGAAGCTGGGCATTCCGGTGATCGCCATCCTCGACACCAATTGCGATCCAGACGGCATCAACTATCCGATCCCCGGTAATGATGACGCGGCCCGCGCGATCCAGCTCTACTGTGACCTTCTGGCCGATTCTATTCTCGATGGTCTGGCCGCTGGCGCGTCTGCTTCTGGCGTAGATATTGGTGCCTCGGTGGCTCCCATCGAGCCGACCCTGGCCCGCGAGCTGACCCCAGAGCCTGCGCCTGAGGCGGCGGCTCCGGCGACAATGGAAGAGGCGGTCGCAGAGGTTGCGGCTCCGGAAGCTTAAACCCAGCTAAGGCTGAGATATTACCAGATCTCCCGGGCCACAGTTCGGCCCGGTAGGGTGGTTGTCACATCGATGGCGTATTCAACGGGCGGTGTCTTCGGGCATCGCCCATTACAATCTGACGGAAGGAGCTGACCATGGCGGAAATCACCGCTGCGCTGGTCAAGGAACTGCGCGAAAAATCTGGCGTTGGCATGATGGACTGCAAGAAGGCCTTGCAGGAAAACAATGGCGACATCGAAGCCTCCATGGACTGGCTGAAGACCAAGGGTCTGGCCAAGGCCGCGAAGAAGTCCGATCGGGTTGCTGCTGAAGGTCTTGTCTCAGCCGCAGTTCGTGCCGACGGTGCGGGCATGACCGGTGCGGTCATCGAGCTTAATGCTGAAACCGATTTCGTGGCCCGGAACGAAACCTTCCAGAACGCCGCCCGCGCCATTGGCGTTGCGGCGTTGGACCAGGGCGAGATCGACGCACTTGGCGCAGCCTCCGTTGCCAGCGGCGAGACCGTGAACGACATGGTCACCAACATGATCGCGACCATTGGCGAGAACATGAACCTGCGTCGGGTTAAGCAGCTTTCCGTGACCCAAGGGGCTGTGGCCTCCTACGTCCACGCTTCGGTTGGTCCCGATGTTGGCAAGATCGGCGTGCTCGTGGCCCTGGAAGGGGCTGGCGACCAGGCTAAGTTGGCTGATGTGGGTCGCAAGATCGCCATGCACGTGGCAGCTACCAACCCGCTATCACTGTCCACCGACGACCTGGACCAGGCCGCTGTAGAGCGCGAAAAGGCGATCTTCACCGAGCAGGCTCTAGAGTCTGGCAAGCCGCCAGCTGTGGTCGAAAAGATGGTCGAAGGCCGTATCCGTAAGTTCTACGAGGAAGTGGTCCTGCTCAAGCAGTCCTTCGTCATGAACCCGGACCAGACCATCGAGCAACTGGTCGCGGAAACCGCCAAGGAAACTGGCGCTCCAGTGACCGTGAAGGGTTATGTGCGCTTTGGTCTCGGCGACGGGATCGAAAAAAAGGTGGATGATTTTGCCGCCGAAGTGGCTTCGATGACTGGCCAAGGCTAGTTCCGAAGAAACCTATGCACTTTGGGGCGTGGTGCGTTCGACGCGCACCACGCCCTTGGTTTATGTAGATGACAGTTTAGATTCTCGAGACAGCCCATGACCGGTCAGCCGCGCTACAAGAAAATTCTCTTGAAGATGTCCGGAGAGGTCCTGATGGGCGACGCCATGTTCGGCATCGACACCAAGACGATCGAGGCGGTGGCTGAGGACATCAAGGAAGTGGTCGACGCAGGCGTCGAGCTTTGTCTAGTGGTCGGCGGGGGCAATATTTTTCGCGGGGTCTCCTTGGCGGGGAAGGGCATGGACCGTGCCAGCGCCGATTACATGGGCATGCTCGCCACAGTCATGAACGCCCTGGCTCTGCAAGGGGCCCTTGAAAAGGCCGGCGTCGACACACGGGTCCAGTCTGCCATTCCCATGGACGCTGTTTGCGAGCCCTTTATTCGTCGCCGCGCCATGCGCCACCTGGAAAAGGGCAGGGTGGTGATCTTTGCTGCTGGCCTTGGGGCCCCCTTCTTTACAACAGATACGCCCGCCGCCCTTCGGACCGCCGAAATGGGGTGCGAGGCCTTGTTCAAAGGCACCTCTGTAGATGGCGTTTACACCGCAGACCCCAAGAAGGATCCCGCGGCCAAACGCTATGATACCCTTAGCTATCAAGATGTCCTGGCGCAGGACCTAAGGGTGATGGACGCGTCGGCCATTGCCCTGATGCGCGACAATCACATTCCGATCGTGGTGTTTTCGATCCGCGAGCGCGGCAATTTCATGAAGGTGCTGAAGGGCCAAGGGGTCTTTACCACCATAATTTAGGCGCAGTTTTACAGGGAGCAGGTCTCATGGCGGCAGCAGAGAAGCCGGTCCTTTCAAGATATAAGGATCGTATGGACAAGGCGATTGTCGCCTTGAAGGACGAGTTCGGCAGTTTGCGGACAGGCCGCGCCTCGGCAAGCTTGCTCGATCAAGTGATGGTCGAAGCCTATGGCGCGATGGTTCCGATCAGCCAGGTCGGTGCTGTGAGTGTGCCGGAGGCCAGGTCGATCACGGTGAGCATCTGGGATAAGGGCGTCGCCGTGGCGGTAGAAAAGGCCATCCGGAATGCCGGACTGGGCCTAAACCCTGTGGTCGAGGGTCAAACGCTCCGCATTCCGATCCCGCCGCTGACAGAAGACCGGCGCAAGGACCTGGTCAAGGTCGCTGGGAAGTATGCCGAGCACCAGAAGGTGGCCATCCGAAATGTACGCCGTGAGGCCAATGACGACCTGAAAAAGGCCGAGAAGGACTCTGTCATCAGCCAGGATGAACAGAAGAAGATGGAGGCAGAAATCCAGAAGTTCACAGATGAAGCTGTGAAGCGGGTGGACGATGCCTTGAAAATTAAAGAACAAGAGATCATGCAGGTATAGGTCGGCTGCTTCCTGGACCGACGAGGACACAAATGGCGCTCAGCCCTTCAGAGCCGACCGGGTCGTCCCTTCACGTGGCGATCATCATGGACGGCAATGGCCGGTGGGCCAAGCGTCGGGGCCTGCCGCGCACCCTGGGGCACAGGGCCGGTGTAGAGGCGCTGAAACGCACCGTTGCTGCAGCCCCAGAGCTAGGGGTCAAATGCCTGACAATATTTGGGTTTTCGACTGAAAATTGGAGCCGCCCAGCCGCGGAAGTGGCTGAACTCATGGCTCTGCCCAAACGATATTTTGAAAGTGATCTAGCGCGTCTGGAACGAGATGGCGTGCGGGTCCGTGCGATTGGGCGGCGCGAAGACCTGTCTGAGGATCTTCAGGACATGCTTGCCGATGCAGAGGCACGGACAGCGAAGAATGACACGTTCTTGCTTCAGATCGCTTTCAACTATGGCGGACAAGCCGATATAGCCGACGCAGCCCGTAGGTTTGCGCGCGAAGTCGCGGAGGGACGCGCCAAGCCCGAAGATATGAATGAGGCTGTTTTTGCCACCTATCTTTCCACCGCAGACTTCCCGCCGCCTGATGTGGTGATACGGCCATCGGGAGAGCAGAGGCTGTCCAACTTCCTGCTTTGGGAGTCGGCCTATGCTGAGTTTGTTTTCCAAGACGTCCTTTGGCCTGACTATTCCAAAGAGCACCTTGCTGCAGCCTTGGCGGAATTTGCGAAACGCGACCGCCGATTTGGTGGTGCAGTATCGGACGATGTCCTTGCCGCTGGCTAAGACGTCCTTCGATTGGTCAAACCTGGGCGTGAGGGTGGTCTCTGCAACCATCCTTATTCCATTGGTCCTTGCGGCGATCTGGTTCGATACCGGATGGGCCCGAGGCGGTTGGCCCTTTCTTGTTCTGATTGCAGGTGCCGTCGCCATGCTGTCCATCGAATGGGGCGGAATGACTGCGCCAAACGCTTCGGTTCGCGTGTCGACAGCCGTATGCGCCGCCGTGCTGAGCTGTGTCATTCTGGTTCATCGTGATCTGGACCGGATGTGGCTCGTCTGGGGCTGTCTCGCCTTTGGGGGTATCGCTGCAGCCATTGTGGCACGGGGGGTCTCGGAGAAGCCGCTCAACGCAGCCTATGGGGTGTTTTACCTAGGCGTTTCTTGCGTCTGTCTGGTGTGGCTACGCTCAACAAAGCAGGGGGTCTTTTGGACCTTTATGGTTTTTGGCATCACTTGGTCTGCGGATATCGCGGCCTATGCCGTTGGAAATAGCCTTGGGGGTCCAAAACTTTGGCCACGTTTTTCGCCCAATAAGACCTGGTCAGGGTTTATTGGTGGCCTAGTCGCAGCCATGGGCGTCGGCGCCATCATGTCGGCCTTGCCCTGGTTTGACCTGAACATTTGGGCGGCGCTGATGATCGGGCTCGCAGGGGGGCTTGCGACCATGGCCGGAGACCTTTGGGAATCCATGCTCAAGCGTCATTTTGGCGTGAAGGATTCCGGCGACCTAATTCCCGGTCATGGCGGTTTGCTTGATCGCGTTGATGGTTTGATGTTCGCTGTGATTGCTATTGCCGGGGCTCGCCTGATTAATCATTTGGGATGGGGCCATTGAGTTTGCCTCGTCGAATTACAATTCTTGGCTCCACTGGATCTGTGGGCGTGTCGACCCTCGACCTGCTGGAAAAAGCGGGGACTGAGATTGAGGTCGTGGCGCTCACAGCGGGTCGTAATGTCGAACTGCTAGCCGAACAGGCGCTGAAATGGCGACCAACCTTCGCTGTCATTGCAGATGAAAGCAGACTGGAAGCTTTGACTGATCGCCTGCGTGGGTCGGGGATTCAGGCGCAGGGCGGGGCACAGGCCGTCATTGAAGCCGCGCAGTCGGGTGCCCAATGGGTCATGGCAGCTATTGTCGGCTTTGCTGGCCTGGCTCCGACCCTGGCGGCGGCCAGGTCGGGCGCGGTTATCGCCCTTGCCAACAAGGAGAGCCTTGTCTGCGCGGGGCCTAGGCTCTTGCGGATAGCTCGGCAGGCAGGGGGAATGGTCATCCCCGTGGACTCCGAACACTCTGCCATATTTCAGGTCCTGGAGCCTGAAAACGCCGCCTACGTCTCGCGGCTAATTCTCACGGCGTCTGGAGGGCCCTTTCGCAAATGGTCCCGCCAGCAAATGGCGCTCGCGACCCCTGATCAAGCAGTTGCCCATCCGAATTGGAGCATGGGCCGGAAGATCTCGGTGGACTCTGCGACCATGATGAACAAGGGCCTGGAGATGATCGAGGCGGCCTATCTGTTTGGCATGCCGCCCGAGAAGGTCGATGTGATCGTTCATCCACAATCAATTATCCACAGCCTTGTGGAGTACGCTGATGGGTCCACCCTGGCACAACTTGGGGCGCCTGACATGCGCACTCCCATCGCTTGTGCTCTGGCTTGGCCTGATCGCATGCAGTGGCCTGCACCGAGGCTGGATTTGACCACCACGGGTGATCTTACGTTTGAAGCGCCGGACCTGGATAGGTTTCCCGCCCTGAGTCTAGCAAAGGCGTCTCTGGTGGCTGGGGGTCATGCGCCCGCCGTCTTGAATGCCGCCAATGAGATCGCAGTCGCGGCTTTTCTTGACCACAGGGTAGGCTTTCTCGATATTGCCGCAATCGTAGGCGATACCTTAAATCAGGTTGAGGCTAGCCACCTCTCGCAGGATGACACAAGCGATGCGCTGGACGACGTGCGGGAGGTTGAAGTCTTGGCCCGCAGGGTTGCGCAGGGGGTCCTTACACGCCTCTCGGCGAAGCGTGCCTAGAGGATGAACCCATGATTTCCTTCCTCCAGGACGCTGTCATTTACAGCCTCCCATGGCTGATCCTCCTGACCTTGATCATCACAGTTCATGAACTTGGTCACTTCCTCGCTGCGAAGGCCTGCGGTGTTGCGATCGACCAATTTTCCCTCGGGTTTGGTCACGCCCTTGCATCCTGGCGCGACAAGTCAGGGGTGCAGTGGCGGATAGGCTGGATTCCCTTGGGTGGCTATGTGCGGTTTTCTGGGGACGAGAATGCGGCAAGCGTGCCTGACCAGAATGACCTGAACCAGCTTCGGCAGGAGATCATCGAGACCGAAGGCGTGGCTGCCGTCGGGCGATATTTTCATTTCAAACCCGTATGGCAGCGCGCCCTCATCGCCGCTGCAGGCCCTGCGGCGAACTTTGGTTTGGCGATCGTGATTTTCACGACGATTCTCTTGGTCTTCGGTGCGCATCAGCTTCCGGCAAGGATTGCGCTGGTTGCTCCGGGCAGCGCGGCCGAAGCGGCCGGGTTCAGGGTGGGGGACCTTATCCTGCGGGCGGATGGTCGCAATGTGCGCGCCTTTGATGACCTCCAGGAAGTCGTCCAAATACGAGGCGGTCTGCCGACACGCTTTGTCGTGCAGCGAGGGCACGAAAATATCTCCATCATTGCGACTCCACGCTGGAAGTCGGTATCTGACGCAATCGCGGGAGATCAGCGGATCGGCCAGTTAGGGATCGCCCCGAACCAGGACCCGAAAGACTTTGTGTTCGTAAAATATGACCTTGGCTCAGCCCTCGTGGCCGGTACTCGGCAGACCTGGCGGACATTGCAGATGAGTGTTTTTGGCCTAGGTCGAATCTTGACGGGGCAGATTTCTGTCAACCAACTCCACGGGCCCTTGGGCATAGCGCACATGACCGGCAATTTGGTCAAGGCCAGCGCCGAAGCTGCGCCAAACCTTAAAACCCTAATTTTATTCGGCGGTGGCAATCTATTGAAGTTCGCCGCCATAATCTCGGTCGGAATCGGCTTTATGAACCTCTTGCCTGTTCCTGTACTCGATGGCGGACATCTGATGTTTTATGCAATTGAAGCTGCCATCAAACGGCCCGTTTCCGCCCATATTCAGGCGGTAGGTTTTCGCGTTGGCCTTGCGCTGGTGCTCGGTTTGATGTTGTTCGCGACATGGAACGATCTGCAGCAATCGCAGGTGTTCAAATTCATCGGCGGTCTGTTCCTCTGACTCGCTTCCTATTCCCGTTGACGGCTGAAACGATGCATAGAACCCGCGCTTCGAGCGCCGCGCTCGCCTCCGGCCTCGCCCTATTATTAGGGTCGACCGCCATTTCTATTCCGATCTCTGCCCAGGCACAGGGGCAGGCTCCCTTACAGGAGGGCGTTGTTGAGCGCGTCCTGATTGCTGGCAATGAGCGGATCGAGCAATCGACCATACTCTCCTATCTTCCGGTGCAGACGGGGGATGCGGTCAATGCGGCAAAGATCGACTTGGCGCTGAAAGCCCTGTTCCGCACCGATCTGTTTTCCGATGTGAAGGTTTCGTTTTCGAACGGGGACCTGATCATCAATGTGGTGGAAAACCCCATCATTAATAAGGTGGTGTTTGAAGGTAACAGCGGGCTGAAGGAAGATAAGCTTCGGGATGAAGTGACCGTGCGTCCCCGGGGTATCTTCACGAAATCCAAGGTCCAATCGGATATCCAGCGCATAATCGAACTCTACCGCCGCTCCGGCCGTATTTCCGCGACCGTAACGCCCAAGATTGTCGAACTGCCTCAAAAGCGGGTCGATCTTGTGTTTGAAATCAATGAAGGCCCGAAGAGCGGGGTTCTGCGCGTCAACTTCCTCGGCAATAAAGAGTTTTCTGACAACGACCTGCGTGACGTTGTCGTGACCGAGCAGACCCATTGGTACAAATTCTTTTCGACCAATGCCAATTACGACCCTGACCGGTTGGAATACGACAAGGAACAGTTGCGTAAGCACTACCGAAATCGGGGTTTTTACGATTTTCGGATCATCTCTGCGGTGGCTGAGCTGGCCCCGGACAAAAATGGGTTTGCGGTGACCTATACCCTTGAGGAAGGGCCCCAGTACAAGTTCGGCAAGATCACTGTCGAGACCACCCTCAAGAAACTCGACAAGGACGTTCTCCAATCGCTGGTCCCGATCCAGTCGGGCGATCTCTATGAGGACGAGCGCATTGAGGGGGCCACAGACGCCCTGACCTTCGCAGCCGGTGCTGCAGGATTCGCCTCCGTCGACGTGCGTCCGCGCTATACGGCCAACCCCAAGACAAAGCTGGTGGATGTCGTATTCCAGGTCAATGAAGGGCCGAGGGTCTACGTGAACCGTGTCGACATTGTCGGCAATACCCAGACCCTCGACTATGTCATTCGTCGTGAGATGAACTTGGTTGAAGGCGATGCCTACAATCGCGCCCTTGTGGATCGCTCGAAGAACAGCATCAAAGGCCTTGGGTTCTTCAAAGAGGTCACCATCACCGAGATTCCGACAGCGAATCCGGACCGGACAGACCTTCAGGTTAAGGTCGAAGAACAGCCGACCGGGCAATTGTCGTTCAGTGCGGGTTATTCATCGGTCGATCAGTTGGTTCTCGATCTTGGTGTGACTGAGCGCAACTTCCGGGGCCGTGGCCAAGATCTGCGTGCCCGGGTGTCGGTCGGCTCTCTCCGTCAGCAGGTGGACTTGTCGTTCACAGAGCCAAGGTTCCTTGATCGAAACCTGCGAGCTGGCGTCGACATCTATTCCTATAAGTATGATTTTTCGCAGTATTCTGCCTATCAGACCGCATCCCTCGGCACGAATTTAAGGGCTGGATTCCCGCTGACCCTGAATTCCGCAATGTCCATGCGCTATGTGCTACGCAATGACGACGTGAAGATCGACAACAGTTATTGTGATCCTACCCAGCCAGTCGTCTCCTTGTCGCTCTGCGCTCAGCGGGGAAATTTCACAACCTCCTTGGTGGGCTTCGGTCTTTCGAGTGATCACCGTAATGATCCGCTCCACCCGACCCGGGGCTACTATCTCAACATGACCCAGGACTTTGCCGGTCTTGGCGGGGATGTGAATTATAACAAGATTGAATTCGAAGGCGGTTGGTACCACGGGTTCAACAAGACCTTTGTTCTCAGCTTGCTGGGCAGTGCTGGCTATGCTGGCGGCTGGGGCGGTGATACGGTTCGGGTGAACGACCGCTTCTACAAAGGCGGCAATACCTTCCGAGGTTTCCAAACTGCAGGTATCGGCCCGCGGGACACCAATGGCGGGCGATCTGATGCGCTTGGCGGACGGGCCTATGCGATTGGCACGGCGGAAATGACCATCCCCACCTTCTTGCCTGAACAATACGGCATTAAGGCCGCGCTCTTTACCGATATCGGTACCCTTGGTTTGCTAGACCGCAAGGACAAGCTCGACTCGGCCGGCAAGATTGATCCCAACATTCACGATGATTTGACACTCCGCGCATCAGCAGGTTTGTCTGTCATGTGGAAGTCGCCCATGGGGCCTATTCGCTTTGACTTCAGCCAAATCCTGTCCAAGGCTAATTATGACCGGACTGAAACCTTCAAATTCTCCACTGCAACGAGTTTCTAGAACCATGAAAACCCAGATCACTTCGGCCGTGGCGCTCGCGACGGTTCTTTCGTTTACCGGTGTGGCGTCTGCCTTTGCTCAAGCTGCAGCCGCGCCGCCGCCCCCTCCGGCGGTCACCCACGGGCCGGTGGTTCCAGGGGTCTGCATCGTGTCCATTGATGGTGCTATGGGAACCTCCACGGTCGGCAAATATGTGCAAACCCGCATTCAGCAGATCGGCACGCAGGTTCAGTCTGAACTGAGCGCAGAGCAAACGGCGATCGCAGCAGACGCCAAGGCACTCGACGGTCAGAGGGGAACTCTGGATCAGGCGAGTATTGATCAAAAGACGTCCGCCCTTCAGCTGCGGGCGAACGCTCTGCAGCGTAAGGCGCAGCTGCGTGAACGTGAAATGCAGGCCACCCAGCAAAAGGCGATTGGTCGCATCGGTCAGGAAATGGAACCGATCATCCGCGCCTCCTACCAGCAAGCCAAGTGCAGCCTGCTCTTGCAGCGCGATGCGGTCGTTCTGGCCAATCCTGCCATGGACATCACTCAGTCCGTGGTGGCGGGTCTGAATGTGAAGATCACTCAGTTCGCCTTCGATCGGGAACGCCTGGACCAAGCGACCCCCGGCGGCCAAACTGGCAACTAGAACGACTCGCGAATTCGGCGCGGGTTTATGGATGATCCCGTCGTATGCCTGATATTCGTTTCTATGAAGACCTCGGACCTGTCGCCCTGGCAGACATTGCTGCGGCGACAGGTTCAGAGTTAGCGGAGGGTTCCGACCCGTCCTTGATGATCCACAAGGTGGCTGTCCTGGCGCGTGCCGACGCGCAGAGCCTTACCTTTGTTGCCGATAAAAAGTATCTGGCTGATTTGGAAACTTCGGGGGCAGGGGCCTGCGTGGTGCCTCTTCGATTGGCCTCTGAAGCGCCGGCCAATTGTTCCGTGCTTGTCGCTAAGAACCCTCAGGCTGTTTATGCCCTGGCAGCGCTCATGCTGCATCGTCCGCACCGGCATTCTGGAACGGCTTGCATCTCACCGGATGCTAGGCTTGAGGACGGCGTTGACCTCGCACCGGGGGTCGTCATTGGCCAAGGCGCGCAAATTGGGCGGGGAACCCAGATAGGCGCTAATACGGTTATTGGGCCCGGTGTCACCATCGGTCGCAATTGTCGGATCGGCTCCAATGTGTCGATCTCCTTTGCTATGATCGGAGATCGCGTCATGATCTACTCAAACGCTGTGATCGGCGAAGCTGGGTTTGGTGCAACCCTTGGCCCATCGGGCATTATAGATATTCCTCAGTTGGGCCGGGTTATCATCCAAGATGGGGTCACCCTGGGTGCTGGGGTAACCGTGGATCGCGGGGCCTATGAGGACACCTCGATTGGCGAGAACACCAAGATCGATAACCTTGTTCATATTGGCCACAATACCAAGGTCGGCCGCAACTGTGTCATGGCGGCGTTTGTTGGGATTTCGGGTAGTGTCACAATCGGTGACGGTGCGCGGTTCGGTGGACGCGCTGGTATCGCCGATCACATCACCATCGGCGACGGTGCCCAGGTGGGCGGTGCTGCCGGCGTACTGAAGGATATTCCAGCTGGTGAAACTTGGAGCGGCTATCCAGCCCAACCCCTGAGGAAGTGGCTCAGGGAAGTGAACTGGCTATCGAAATCTGCGGCGCGGCCGCGGTCCGGGGGAAATGATGAGTGAAGCTGAGGCCAAAGCTAAATCAGGGATATCGATTGATATTGCTGAAATTCTTGTTCGGATTCCGCACCGCTTTCCATTCCTGCTGGTCGACAGGGCGGAAGACTATGTGGCGGGCGAAAGCATTGTAGGCATCAAGGCGGTCACCTTTAATGAGCCGTTTTTCCAGGGGCATTTCCCAGACTATCCGGTCATGCCGGGCGTCTTGATCATTGAGGCCATCGCTCAGTCAGGGGCCATTCTCATGTCAAAGACCCTGGATGTTGATCCCCGGGGTAAGACCATCCTGTTCGCCTCGGTCGACAATTGCCGGTTCCGCCATCCCGTCAGGCCCGGCGATCTGCTCAGGCTCGAAGTCCGGGTTGAAAAGGCCCGAGGCGGACTGTTCAAATTCCATGGTCGCGCCATGGTCGGCGATAAAATGGCTGCGGAGTGCGACTACGCCGCCATGCTGGTGGAGACCCCAACCTCATGAGCGTGGACATCCACCCAACGGCCATCGTTGCCCCAGGCGCACAGCTGGGGGCGGAGGTTTCCGTCGGACCGTATTGCGTCCTTGGCGACCATGTGAAGATCGGCGACCGGACAAAAATCCTGACCCATGCGGTCATCGAGGGCCACACCACGATCGGGTCTGACTGCACGGTCCGCAATTTTGCCAACCTCGGCGGGCCTCCGCACCACACAGGATATAATGGCGAGCCGACCGAGCTGATCATTGGCGACCGGAACAAGATCTGGGAGCACGTCACCATGCATATCGGCACCCCCGGTGGCGGAGGTGTGACCCGGGTGGGCAATGACGGTATGTTCATGGCCACCAGCCATGTTGGACATGACTGTCACGTCGGCGATAATGTCATCCTGGCGCACTCAGCCACCCTTGGCGGCCATGTGGATGTCGGGGATTTCGTCATGGTCAGCGGCTTGGCGGCTGTGCACCAGTATTGCCGGGTCGGACGCTACTCCTTCATCGGCGGCCTCGCGGCTGTGACCAAGGATGTCATTCCTTACGGCTTGGTCTGGGGAAACCACGCCCACCTGGAGGGACTCAATCTTGTGGGTCTAAAGCGCCGTGATTTTTCCCGTGAGACCATTTCCGAACTGCGCTCAGCCTATCGACTGCTGTTTGCCGAGGAGGGTACTTTCCAGGAGCGCGTCGATGATACGGCGACGACCTTCGGTCACAGCGCACCTGTGATGGAGATCATTGAGTTCATTCGCGCTGAAGGCAATCGCCCCCTCTGCCTGCCCGAGCGCGAGGTCTAGGTGGCGGGAAAGCTTGGCCTTATCGCCGGCGGTGGAACCCTGCCGGTGGAAATCGCTCAGCATTGTGAGCAGGCTGGGCGGGAGGTCTTCATCGCGCGACTGAAGGGATTTGCCGGTCCTGAGCTTGAGGCCTTTACCGGTTCTGACGTCGGCCTCGCCGAGGTTGGCAAATGCATCAAATTGTTGAAGCGTGCCGGCTGTAAATCGGTCTGCCTCGTGGGGAATGTAAGTCGACCCGACTTTGCTTCGCTGAAGCCTGATCTGCGGGGCATAGCCATTTTGCCCGCGGTCATCATGGCGGCCCGTAAGGGGGATGACGCCCTATTGCGAGTCATACTTGCAGAGTTTTCCAAGGAAGGCTTCCTGATCGAAGGTGCCCATGAGGCCAAGAGCGACCTGACGCTCAGGTCTGGCGCTCTTGGGCGTATTGCACCTCAATCGCATCACAAAGCAGATATCGCGCGTGCTTTATTGGTGGCCCGGAAAATTGGTGAACTGGATATAGGTCAAGGTGCGGTTGTCTGTGATGGCCTCGTCTTAGCCGTCGAAGCGCAAGAGGGCACCGATGCCATGCTGCGGCGCGTTGCCAACGAATTACCTGGGGCTATCCGTGGCCAGGCGGGGGCCTATCGCGGGGTCCTGGCCAAGGCTCCAAAGCCCATACAAGACACCAAGGTAGATATGCCGACCATAGGGCTGGCAACGATTCAGCGGGTTGCTGCAGCGGGCTTGGCGGGCATTGTCGGCGAGGCTGGACGTTTGTTGGTGCTTGATCGAGATCAGGTCATCGCCTTGGCCGATGAACTTGGGCTTTTTATATACGGCGTGGAGCCAGAGTAATATGACCCGTCCCCTTTGCGTCATGCTGGTTGCGACCGAAGCGTCCGGCGATGATCGCGGGGCTGGATTGGCTGCGGCCCTGCGCGAGAAGCTTGGCGATAAGGTGCGCTTCATCGGTGCCGGCGGCGAGAAGATGGCGGCTGAAGGTATTCAGTCGGTTTTCGATATCTCAGAGCTGTCGATCCTGGGGGTCGTCGACGCCCTGGCGATTTATCGCCGTGCCATGCAGTTGGTGAACCTAGCGGTGGACCTCGCGATCCGAGAAAAGCCCGATGCCGTCGTGCTGATTGACTCCTGGGCCTTCAGTGTACGGGTGGCAAACCGTATCCGGAAACAGGCCCCGAATATTCCGCTTATCAAATATGTGGCACCCCAGGTCTGGGCATGGCGCCGTGGTCGCGCCAAGACCCTTGCCCGCGCTGTGGATCATCTGCTTTCCATCCATAGCTTTGATGCGCCGTATTTCGAGGCGGAAGGTCTGCCGACAACATTTGTTGGGAATGCCGCCCTGGGCATCGATTTTCGGGATTCTGATCCAATGCGCATAAGGCGCGAGCTGGGTATTGCGGATCAGGCTGAGGTCCTGCTCGTTCTGCCTGGGTCCCGTCCCAGCGAGATCCGTCGGGTGCTGCCCCCCTTTGCTGAGGCTGTTGCCAAGCTTCAGGCTGCTCGCCCTGATCTTCAGGTCATAATTCCTGCAGCCCCAACGGTTGCTGGTGCCGTTCGTAGCGCTGTGGAGGCTTGGGCCATCAAGCCCCATATCGTTGAAGGCGACAGGGCGAAATATGACGCCATGAAAGCAGCCACTGTGGCCTTGGCCTGTTCAGGCACAGTGACCATCGAATTGGCCCTGGCGGGGTGCCCCATGGTGGTGGCCTACAAGATCGATGGCCTGACCTATGCCCTGGTCAATTGGCTGGTCCGCCGTCCGATTACGCTGTTCAATATTGCGGCCAAGAGCATGGTCGCCCCGGAATTCATTCAGGAAGACTGCACTGGAACGCAGCTGGCCGCAGCCATCGCTGAGCGGCTTGATGACCCCGCCTTGAGGGCGGCCCAGGCGGCCGAGCAGCTTGCTGCATTGGACATTATGGGGCGGGGAGGGCCAGATCCTTCAATCGCTGCAGCCGCGGCTGTGGTCACGATTGTCGGTGCGCAAAGGCCCTGAAAAGAAAAGGCCCTGAACCGGGGAGGTTCAGGGCCGATTGCCTTAGGGACGCTTGTTGATGTCCACATAATCCCGGTGCGGGGCACCGGTGTAGATTTGCCGCGGGCGGCCGATCTTCTGCAACGGATCCTCGATCATTTCGCGCCATTGGGAAATCCAGCCCACGGTGCGCGCCAAGGCAAAGAGCACGGTGAACATTTCCGGCGGGAAGCCGAGGGCACGCAGGGTGATGCCCGAATAGAAATCGACGTTCGGGTAAAGCTTGCGCTCAATGAAGTAAGGATCGCTGAGGGCGACCTTTTCCAGCTCCATTGCCACCTTCAGCAAGGGGTCGTCCTGCAGGCCGACTTCCGCCAGGACTTCGTGGCAGGTCTTCTGCATGACCGTCGCCCGGGGGTCGTAGTTCTTGTAGACCCGGTGACCAAAGCCCATGAGGCGATACCGACGATCCTTCACGCCCTGAACGTATTCAGGAATGGCTTCGACCGTACCGATTTCCTTGAGCATGTTGAGGGCTTCTTCGTTGGCCCCCCCATGGCTTGGGCCCCAGAGGCAGGCAATGCCAGCGGCAATACAGGCAAAGGGGTTCGCGCCCGATGAGCCGGCCAGACGCACGGTTGAGGTCGAGGCGTTTTGCTCATGGTCAGCATGGAGGATGAAAATCCGATCCATGGCCCGGGTCAGGACTGGATTTGGCTTCCAGTCTTCTGCCGGCACTGAGAAGCACATGCGCAGGAAGTTTTCTGCATAGGATAGGTCATTGCGCGGATGCACAAAGGGCTGGCCGCGGAAATACTTGAAGGCCCGTGCCGCGATGGTGGGCATCTTGGCGATCAGCCGATGGGACGAGATCATCCGCTGCTGCGGGTCATCCACATTGGTGCTGTCATGATAGAAGGCAGACAGAGCTCCCACAGCGCCAACCATAATCGCCATGGGGTGAGCGTCGCGGCGGAAGCCCATGAAGAACCGATCAAACTGCTCGTGGAGCATGGTGTGATAGGTGATGGTGTGTTCGAACTCTTCGAATTCCTTAGCGCTCGGGAGTTCGCCATGCAGAAGCAGGTAGCAGACTTCCAAAAAGCTTGAGCGCTCTGCCAGCTGATCAATTGGATAGCCGCGGTGCAACAAAATGCCCTTGTCACCATCGATGAAGGTGATCTTGCTTTCGCAGGAGGCCGTCGAGGTGAATCCAGGGTCGTAGGTGAAAACGTCTGCTTCCGCATACAGCTTTCGGATGTCAACGACGGCCGGGCCGTCTGTGCCCTTTAGAATGGGCATTTCGACGGTTGTCCCGCCGACTGTGATCTTGGCCGTATCGCCCATATTATCCCCTCGAATAAGGATTTCAAAAACCGATCTTATATTTGCCTTATACCGCCTTATGTGGGCGGCGAAAGAGCATCCTCGATACGTCCTAAACTTTCAAATTTCCCTAAGCTAACCAAAGTCCCTGCTAGGTCGGGTGCGGGCGCGCCACCGGACAGGACTCCGCGTAGGGCAGGACCGATCTTGCCGAGGCCAACGCCCTCGGATTCCGCAAAGGCGCGCAGGCCTGCCTCGATTGCAGGGCCCTCCCACTGGCCGAGATCCTGAAGGGCGATCCTGAGACGTCCAAGTCTGCCGCGGGTCTCATCTGATAGAAGGCCCAGAACCTTTTCAGTGAGTTCCAAGGGGCGGATTTTGAGCGCGAACACGACATTGTCTGCCAATTCCAGGAGCGTTTTTGCGCCGTCTCGCACCAGGGGAATGGTGCGGTGCAGAATAGCCGAATCTGCCTCGCTTGTCGGTGCGCCGCGCCCCGAAAGGATTTTGGCAACCTCCGCTGCCAGGCGATCGATCTCCGCTAACCGGATATAGTGATTGTTTATATGGTTCAGCTTGGCCCAATCGAGGCGAGCCGGGGCACTGACCACGTCCTTGACGTCGAACCACTCAGCCGCTTTTTCGTCTGAGAAGATTTCATCATCCCCATGACCCCAACCCAATCGTGCAAGGTAATTGCGCATAGCTTCTGGCAGGTAACCGAGATCGGCGAATTCCCCGACCGCTTGCGCCCCATGCCGCTTGGAGAGTTTCGCGCCATCTGGCCCATGAATCAAAGGCAGGTGGGCCCAGACGGGAACGTCCCAGCCGAGAGCCTGGTAGATCAGGGTCTGCCGCGCCGCATTGTTGAGATGGTCATCGCCGCGAATGACGTGGGTGATCCCCATGTCGTGGTCATCGACAACCACCGCCAAATTATAGGTGGGTGACCCGTCGGTCCTCAACAGGATGAGATCATCCAAGTCTTTGTTTTGAAAACTGATCCGGCCTTTGACCTGGTCATCAACAATCGTCTCACCGTCCTGTGGGCTACGGAGGCGAACGACAAAGGGTTGAGCTTCGTCAGAATTCCCCACATGATCGCGCCAAACGGATCGAACAACGCGTCCCTCGGCTCGCGCGAGTTCACGTTCCCGGGCGAGTTCGTCTTGGGTTGTGAAATCGCGATACGCCATGCCGCGGGCAAGGAGGTCTTCCACGGCGGCACGGTGCATGTCAGCGCGAGCGGCTTGGAAAACGGGTGTCGCATCAGGGGTAAGACCAAGCCAAGCCAAGCCGTCGAAAATCACCTGAACGGCGGCTTGAGTTGAGCGCTCCTGATCGGTGTCCTCAATGCGGAGCAGAAATGCGCCGCCGGTATGCTTGGCATAGAGCCAATTGAAGAGCGCCGTTCGCGCCGTGCCAATGTGCATGGAGCCGGTGGGCGAAGGGGCGATACGAGTGACGACAGGTCGTTCGGACATGGACGCTTTGACAGTGATGGGCGAAGCCTCGGCGAGTGCCGTAGACAGGGAGGGGCGTCATATCACGCGTTCTCTCAAGGCTCCTAGTCCAAGGGCGCTCTGGACGAATTTCAAGATAGAGGCCCTTGCCCAAGCCGATCATTGGCCACTGTGGCTACCCGTTAGCTTTGGATGCGGCGCGTCAATCTATTTCGCCCTTCCCAGGGAACCCACAGCCTGGCTGGCATGGTTTTGTCTTTGTCTCGCAAGCGCTGTGATGGCCCTGCGTCACAAGGTCCCTGTGGTTCGCTGGCAGGTCGCCCTGCTGGTCATACTGTCTGTCGGCGTGTTGGGTTTTTCTGCCGCGAAATTGCGAACAGAAAGCGTGCGCGCAGCCATCACCCCAACGGATTTGGGCGTAGTCACGATTGACGGGTTTGTCGTCGATATTCCCAGTCCAGGGCAGGGGGGGCAAAGGCTGTTGCTAGCCCCGATCAAAATTCGGGGCCTACCCCCTGAGCAGACGCCGATCCGGGTGCGGGTCACCCTAAAGCCCTTGGCCGAACTGCCTGCGCCGGGACAGGCGATACGTTTGACAGCAATGCTCAATCCCCCGCCACCTCCGGCAAGTCCGGGGGCTTATGATTTTGCCCGGGATGCCTTCTTTGACAGCATTGGCGGAGTCGGTTTCGCACTGGGGCCGCCGCAACCTATTGCAACACAACAGACAGCGCCTCTCAGGCTAGCTCTACAAATGCGGATTAACGCCATGCGCTGGGCTTTGACGCGGCGCATTTTGGATATGCTTGGGCCCCAGGATGGCGGATTGGCCGCCGCAATGGTCACGGGGCATGAGGCCTTCATTCCCAAGGCTGAGGTGGACAACCTTCGCGCCGCCGGTTTGGCGCATATTATTTCGATATCCGGCTTGCACATGGCGATTGTCGGCGGATTTACCTTCGCTGGCTTGCGTATGGCAATTGCCGCCTGGCCTTGGCTGGCGTTGAGAATAGCGGGGAAAAAAGTCGCTGCTCTAGGCGGCCTCGCCATGGTGCTTGCCTATCTCTGCCTATCGGGTTGGCCCAATCCAGCGATCCGGGCAGCCATCACAGCCTCCAGCGCTTTTTTGGCCATATTTTTCGATCGGCGGGCGGTCAGTCTTCATACCCTTGGCATATCGGCCCTCACCATTTTGGCCCTCCAACCGGAGGCCGTGACCGAACCAGGTTTTCAGATGTCATTTGCCGCGACGTCCTCACTGGTTGCACTTTCCGAGGCCTGGCCACGGCCGACGCGAGAAATTTCTGCACCCTGGGCGATCCGATGGATCCAGTCCGCCGGAACGCTCTTTCGCGCAAGTTTAATGGCGAGTTTAGTAGCTGGACTCGCGACCGGGCCCTTCGCCTTGCAGCATTTCAACCGGATTTCGACCTATGGCTTGGTGACGAACCTGGTGGTCGAGCCCATTTCCAGCTTGGTGATGATGCCAGCCCTTGCGCTTGGAGCGGTTCTCTCAGCCGTGGGTCTTGGAACGGCGCCCCTGCACGTAGCAGCGCAAGCCATTCGTGCGATGAATGCCATTGCCGATCTTGCTGCCAAGGCACCCTTTTCGCAGGTCATAGTGGCGAGTGCGCCATCCTGGACCTTAGCAGCGTCCTTTCTGGGTATCTTGTTTGTCTGCCTTTGGCGTGGCCGCTGGCGATGGCTCGGACTACCCGCCGCCTTGGCGGTCAATCTTGCACCCAGGCCCCCTCAGCCAGATGCCTGGGTCTCTGCAGACGCCTCGGCCATCGCCGTGCGGGTCAGCGGTCAAGCCGTGTTTTTCCGCCCTGACGTGAAGCTATTTGCTGCGCAGGTCTGGGCTAAACGGCGAGGCCTATTGGAACCGTCTAACCAGCAGACAGCGCGGGACGCGCTCTATCGGTGCGGGCGGTGGTCTTGTGTCCCATCTACGACAGAGGCTCCCAGCATCGCAGCTATCTGGACCCGCAGGAGTGGCATCCTTGAGCAGAACTCTGACGGTTATTGTGGTGCTGAGATCTTGATCCTCAGAGGACCTGCCACCAGTTCGCCCTGTCACGATAGCTTGGTCTTTGATGCCAACGATTTCAGGGCTGGCGGTGCGGCCGAATTCTATCGGAGCCAAAAGGGCAGCTGGCGGGTTGTTTGGGCTCAACCCCTAAGAGGAGATCGCCCCTGGACACAAAGCATCGCGCCCACGAGCGCAGCCCCCTAGTGATATTTCCGAATGAGCCCCACAAGCCGACCCTGCACCTGGACCTGATCTGGACCAAAGATCCGGGTTTCATAAGCTGGGTTTGCCGCTTCTAAGGCGATCGAGGCGCCCTTCTTGCGCAGGCGCTTCAAGGTCGCCTCCTGACCCATCACCAAGGCCACAACAATGTCGCCCGAGGTCGCGGAGTCCGTCTTGCGAATAACCACATAGTCGCCGTCGAGGATGCCGGCGTTCAGCATAGAATCCCCCTGAACTTCGAGGACGAAATGCTCACCTGCACCCAGCAAATTCTCAGGGACCATGAGGCGATCGCGCTCTTGCTGTATCGCTTCGATTGGCGTGCCGGCGGCGATCTTACCCAGGACTGAAAGTTCCCTTGCGTCGTTAGCGGCGAGGAGGGCGGGAGCCCCTTCACGGGCCTCAACCAGCTGTGGCCTGAAAGCACCGCGGCCCTTCGGCGGGGCGGAGGCCGTCGCCTGTTCGGGTAACTTTACAACCTCTAGGGCGCGCGCCCTGTGGGCGAGGCGACGGAGGAAGCCGCGCTCTTCAAGGGCCGTAATGAGCCGATGA
Organism: uncultured Alphaproteobacteria bacterium; assembly: GCA_937920085.1. Classification (GTDB taxonomy): domain Bacteria; phylum Pseudomonadota; class Alphaproteobacteria; order Caulobacterales; family Caulobacteraceae; genus Phenylobacterium. The sequence continues at coordinate 142,834 of CALETE010000012.1, forward strand.
ATTCCAGACTTGGAGGCAAGATCAAGGGCGTCCTTCATTTCATCAAACGAAGGGGAGACACCGGTCTCTTTGATCCGCTCGTGGATGAACATGAGCAGTTCGTGCTGTTTGCGGGTGAGCATGGCGGAAGCCCCAAAGAACAAAGCGAAAACTTTCGTCGATGTTCTCTAAGCGTTCTTCGTTAATGTCAAGTTGAGGACCTAGCCCGCAGCAGCGCCCAATAAGGCGCGGGTAGCGGCTGTCACATCGGTCTGCCGCATAAGACTTTCGCCGACCAGCATGGCCCGCGCCCCGACCCGCTCTAAACGCCTCATATCCTCTGGCGTAAATATCCCGCTCTCAGTAACCAAAAGCGCCTGTTTTGGGGCGATATTGGCCAATTTCTCTGTGGTGGCCAGGTCGATATCGAAGGTGCGTAGGTTGCGGTTGTTGACGCCGACCATCGTGGCCCCCAAGGCCGCTGCCCGATGCATTTCGTCCTCATCGTGGACCTCAACAAGAGCGTCCATGCCGAACCTCGCGGCCTCAGACATGAGGTCCCCGGCTAGAGAATCGTCCACCATGGCAAGAATCACCAGGATGGCATCCGCGCCCAGGGCCCGTGATTCTGCCACCTGCCAAGGATCGACCAGAAACTCCTTGCGAATGACAGGCAGGCTCGTCGCGGCCCGGGCCAGGGCGACATAGCTGTCATCACCTTGGAAGCTTGGGCTATCGGTTAGGACGGAAAGGCAGGCGGCCCCGCCGATTTCGTAGGCGGCGGCCAGCGCCGGGGGATCAAAGTCGGCGCGGATCAGACCCTTGGACGGCGACGCCTTTTTGATTTCTGCGATCAGTGCCAGTTTGCCGGGGGCGTGCCCGCCTTCGAGCTGACGGCGAAAGCCTCGTGGTGCTGACACCGTCAGGGCAGCGTCTTCCAGGTCCTTAAGAGTTCTGATCTGTTTACGTTGTGCAACTTCGATCCGCTTATAAGCGGCGATACCTTCCAGAATGTCGGTCATGGCCGCGGCGCAATTTCTAACAGCGTGTCCAGGACGCGTCTTGCCGCACCTGAATCGATAAGGCTGCCCGCCAAGGCGAGGCCGTCCCGAAGGGTTTCCACTTTTTCGCCAACAAGAAAGGCTGCTGCAGCATTCAAACTGACGATATCACGATATGCGCCGGTTTCACCCTCAAGCAGGCCCCTGAGGGCCGCTGCATTCTCGGCAGGCTCTCCGCCCACCAGGTCCGCTAGGCTAGAGCGCGCCAGGCCAACAGCCTCCGGGGTAATTGTGAACAGCCTGACTTGGCCGTCCCGCCATTCCGCTACCGACGACTCCCCAGTCGTGGTCAATTCATCCATGCCGGCCCCATGAACCACCCAGGCACGCTCAGAGCCTAGGGCACCAAGGACGCGGGCTAAGGGCTCAACCCATCGTTCAGAAAAGACACCCAGGACTTGTCGCTGGGCCCCGGCTGGATTGGTCAGAGGGCCCAGGAGGTTGAAAATCGTGCGAAACCCGAGTTCGGCTCGGATTGGCGACACATGCCGCATGGCTCCGTGATGTGCCTGGGCGAACATAAAGCACAGACCGGTTTCATCCAGGGCCCGGCGTTGAACCTCTGGGGGGGCGGAAATGTCGACCCCTAGGGCTGTCAACACATCTGCCGTGCCGGACTTAGACGACATGGCGCGATTACCGTGCTTGGCAATCTTCAGGCCACCAGCAGCGGCCACAAAGCTGACCGCAGTTGAGATGTTAAGGGTGTGAAGTCCATCTCCGCCCGTGCCGCAGACATCAAACGTAGGGTAGGGGACGTCTAGGGGAAGCGCGGCGCGGCGCATGGCGCGAGCCGAGGCGGTGATTTCGCCGACGGTTTCGCCCCTTAGTCTCATGGCCGTTAGGGCCGCCGCCACCTGGGCCGGGGTCGGTTCGCCTCGCAGGCAAGCGTCAAAGAACTCGCCCGCTTCAGCCTCGCTGAGGGTGGCTCCATCGGCGAGACGCGCCAGAAGGGGCTTGAATGTCGCCGACATCCCTAGGCGATGACCTGAGGCTGCAGACCTGTCAAACGCAGGAAGTTCGCCAAAAGGTGATGTCCAGATTGGGTTGCAATAGATTCCGGATGAAATTGCACCCCGTGGATAGGCCGGGAAACGTGCTGAAAGCCCATGATCTCACCATCATCTGTCCAGGCCGTGACGGAAAGCACGGCTGGCATGGTCTCCTTGGCGACAGACAGGCTGTGGTAACGGGTGGCAGTAAATGGCTGGGGCATGCCTTCAAGGACCCCGACGTTGGTATGATGAATTGGGCTGGTCTTGCCATGCATGAGAGATTTGGCGCGAATCACCTCGCCCCCAAAGGCCTGACCAATGGACTGGTGACCCAGGCAAACCCCAAGGATCGGCAGGTCCAATGGTGCCTCTTTGATCAGGGCGAGGCAAATTCCAGCCTCATTGGGAGTGCAGGGCCCAGGCGATAGGAGAAGGCCTTGGGGCTTGAGGCCAAAGGCCTCCTGCACGGTCAAGGCATCATTGCGATAGACAAGCGTCTCTGCCCCGAGCTCGTTCAGATAGTGAACAAGGTTGTAGGTGAAGCTGTCATAGTTATCGATAACCAGGATCATATCATCGTCTCTAGATCACCCTCGCCAAGGAGGGAACCCGAAGATGGTGCCTTCGGTTGAGGATTGCTGAGGATTGCCTCCGGTCCCTTGCGCGACGATGCTCTCATCATGACACAACCCGATTCTGCCCTGGACCTCGATCAGATCGCGCTTGCTAAGGTGCTGTTGCAGGCACCGACCCTGCCTAGTCGGACATGGGCACCTGTGAGCGCCGCGGCAATTGCGGCTGTTTTAGCACTCTTCCTTGCCACCGCCAGCTTGCTTGTGCCCGTCTCCGAAGGGCGGCATGTGGTCCAGTTGAACCGTTAGACGAAGCGCCAGCTTTCTTCGGCGGCCCGCCGCAGGGCGCGGGCCTTGTGCAGGGTCTCGTCATATTCGGCATCGGGGTCGCTGTCGGCAACGACGCCACCGCCGGCTTGAACATACATCATGCCGTCCTTGAAGCAGGCTGTGCGCAGGACAATGCAGGTGTCCACAGAGCCATCCGCTCCGAAATAGCCGACCGCCCCAGCATAGGCGATGCCTCGCTTTTCGGTTTCCAGTTCGTCGATGATCTCCATGGCTCGAACCTTTGGTGCCCCGGAAAGGGTGCCGGCGGGCAGGGCGGCCATCAAGACATCCACAGGGTCTAAGCCTTCTGGAGCATCACCCTCAACGTTTGAAACGAGGTGCATAACGTGGCTGTAGCGTTCTACGAAGAAGCTTGCCGTCACGCGAACATGAGCGCCCTTCGAGGGGGGTGTTGGCGCATTGGCTCTTGCGCGATTGAGCATGGCGACCCGACCGACATCATTTCGGCCGAGGTCTAGCAGCATGAGGTGTTCCGCCCGCTCTTTCGGATCTGCGATCAGGTCGGCTTCGAGGGCGCGGTCTTCCTCTGGGGTCGCACCCCGTGGGCGCGTCCCGGCAATGGGTCTGATGGTGATCTTACCATCGCGCAGCCGCACCAAGATTTCAGGGCTGGACCCCGCCAGCTGGAAGTCCCCAAAGTTCAAATAGAACAGAAATGGAGAGGGGTTCATCCGTCGGAGCGAGCGATAGAGGGCGAAGGGATCCTTAGAGAATGGTGCCCGGAATCGGTGGCTTGGCACCACCTGGAAGATATCCCCCGCTTCGATATAGCCCTTGGCCGTCTGCACCATGCGATGATAGTCGGCGCGGGTGACGGGCGTGGTGAACTGGTCGGGTTCTGGAACACCACTCCCGGAGAGGGCAGGCGCAGGCTTGCTCAAGTCTTCGTGTACAGCAGAAAGCCTTGCGACGGCGGCGTCGTAGGCGACCCTTGCCCCCTCTGGCCCAGGACGGACCGTTGTCACCAGGATGATCTCCTGGGCGATCGCGTCGAAAATCGCCACAATAGAGGGACGGATCATCAAGCCGTCTGGAAGATTTAAGGGGTCTGGGTTGATGTTGGGCAACCGTTCGACCAGACGGATCATGTCATAGCCGATTGCCCCAAAAACGCCCGCCGACATGGGAGGCAGGCCTGGGGGCAAGTCTAACCGCGATTTGGCGACAAGGTCTCTAAGGCTATCGAGGGCACCGCCAACCTGGGGCGTAAACTCATCTGCTGCGATAGCGCTGCCTTCAGCGATTTCGGCCTGGTCTCCACGGCAACGCCAAACCAGATCAGGTTTCATGGCGATGACAGAGTAACGCCCGCGCCAGGCTCCGCCTTCGACGCTCTCAAAGAGGAAGGCGTAGGGGCGACCGTGAGCCAGCTTCAGATAAGCAGACACCGGGGTTTCAAGGTCGTCAATCAGGCGGGTCCAGACCACCTGAGAAGCGCCTGTGGCATAGCCGAGATCAAAAGCCTCAAAGGTGGGCTCTACAATCACTTGGCCTTCTCCACAGCCTTGCCTGTCTTCGGATCGAGGGGTTCAAGGCCAAGGGCGGCCCTGGCCGCATTGGCGTTGGTCTTGGGTTTAATCGTTGCGCGGGCCGATTTGCGTGCGTCGGCGCCAATTTCGCGGAAAAGCGTCTGGGTTAATTGAGGACGGGTGGCTTGCGCCATCCGGCCCAGGGCGGTGGGAACGGGACCCCGCAAGGCCTCGACCTTGCCAACGACGATTCCAAAGGCCTTGGCATCTTCCCCATTAAAGGCCTCGCCGACCTTGAGGCCGAAAATCTTGCTCAAGGATTCCTGTGAGAGGTCTTTGTTCTGCCCGGCATTCTGGCGATCTAGTCCGACCACATGGGCGACATGGCCTCCGACGGACCCAGCTACAGCTTCGAGCGACTCACCCTTTTCAACCCGTGCGGTGAGGTCATCGGCCTTGGCCCGAAGTCGTTTGGCGACCTCCTGTGCCATCCAAACCTGGGCGAGCCTCGGACGAACCTCGGAAAGCGCCGGAAGGGCCTTCGGAATAATTTTATCCACCCGGACTGCGAAGCTCTCGCCATTGCCTTCATCTTCGATTTCGCTCTCGCCCCCCTGGGGCAGGGCAAAGGCTGTTTGAACCAATTTCAGGGTCAAGCCGGGGACAGGTTGTCCCAAGGGGCTGGCACCCTGTTGCGACACAGGGCCGAGGGTCATGGTGGGAACCCCTGCCTTTGCCGAAGCCTCGGTCAGGCTTGCGCCGCCAGCGTGGGCATCATCGTATTTCTGGCTGAGTTCATAGACCTTTTCAGCCGCCGCGGTCTTACGCGCCTCGGCCTCCAGCATGGGGCGTACTTCTGCGATGGTCGCCACGTGGCCTGGGGTAATGCCGAAGACCTTGACGACAGCCGACCCCAGCCCGCCTTGAACCACTTGGACAGCCCCGACAGCCATAGAAAAGGCAGCGTCGCCAACTTTTGGATCGGCAATCGCGACCTTCGGCTTTTCTAAATAGGCGATGGCATCGACCCCATTGGCTTTCGCGATTGCTCTGGGGTCTTCCCCCTTGGCGAGGCGCGTTGCGATCGCTTGAGCGGTCGCTGCGTCTTTTGCCGGGATCTGCACAAGACTGCGGACCTCAGGCTTGTTGAGCGTATCTTTTCGGAAATCGAACTGCTTTTGGATTTCAGCTTCAGTGACAGGCAGGTTAGCGCCGACGAGCGAGGGGCTAAAGCGGACCACGGTTAAGACCCGAAATTCAGGGCGCATCAGGCGAGAGGCATTGTCCTGCATGAACTTCGTGAGTTGGGCGTCGGTGGGCGGAGTGACAGCCGGAACCGCGCCCGGGCCAACCGAGAAATATCCCACGTCCCGGGTTTCGGTCATGTAGATCGCTCCGAGGGCAGTATAGGCGCGGGGCGCGCGAAGTCCGTCTACGATCGCAGAGACCAGATGGGTTTGAGAAATTTCATCCCTCAGGCTTGCCTCGAATTTATCCACAGTCAGGTTATTTTGCTGAAGGGTCTGTTGGTACAAAACCTTGTCAAATCGGCCGGAAACTTGATCGAAAAAGGCTGGAATTTTCTCGATCTGTGCCTTGATCAATTGGTCAGAGGGGCGGAGGCCGATCTTGTCCAGAAGCGCGGCGAATGCCTCCCGAGTGGCCAACTCCTCGATGAGCCGGGCGTCATAATGGTTTTCGACCATCATTTCCGTTGTAACGGGCTGGCCAGATTGTTGCTCCAGCCCCTTTCGGGCTTGGTCCCACTGAGTCTTGAAATCCTGGGGACTAATCGTCCGTGTTCCCGCAACCACGACCTCGCTGGTCGAGTGTCCCTTAAAGACGTCACGGACGCCAAATAAGCCGAAGCTGATGACCAAGATGGCAATCAGTATGCCGGCGAGGGGCGATTTGGCGAAGGCGCGGAATGACGAGAGCATGAAACCTTTCCTGGCTTCCAAAGCGGAGCCAACCTTTGCAGGCGGTATAGTGGGTCATAGTGACCCCCCGCAAGCACCCCTGCACCCAAGGCGAGGTCGCATCCTGTTCCTTCGACCGTGACACGGGCTTTGACTTGCCGTAATTCGCCTCATCATCAGTCGTAAATGGGTCGCGATCGCCATGCCATCTTCCGCCGCATTCATTGTTGGAAATTGGAAGATGAACGGGTTGGAAGCCGACCTGGATCAGCTCCTCGCGATGGAAGACGGCTTAGAAGGCGTGGAGGCCCGCATCGGGATTTGTCCCCCTGCTACGCTTTTGGGTCGGGCCTCCCAGGCGCTTAAATCCTCTCAGATCATTCTTGGTGGCCAAGATTGCCGCGCTGAGGTCAAGGGTGCCTTCACCGGGGATGTCTCGGCTGAAATGCTTGCTGATGCCGGGGCCAGCCTGGTGATCCTGGGACATTCCGAGCGTCGCGCCGGCTATGGGGAGACCGACGCCATGGTGGCAAACAAGGTCTTGGCCGCCTTGCGGGCTGGGCTTGAGCCCATAGTTTGCATTGGTGAGACGCTGGAGCAAAGGCGCGCCGGTGAGGCGCTGAAGGTCGTGGTCGGGCAGGTCATCGGGTCCCTGCCTTCGGACGTCGCGGGCCGCCCCTTCGCCGTCGCCTATGAGCCGGTCTGGGCTATCGGCACAGGACTGACACCGACCCTCTCGGAAATTGAGGATGTGCATGTGGCAATCCGGTCGGCGCTGACGGATCTTTTGGGTCCCTCAGGCCTCCAGCCACCCATCCTGTATGGAGGATCGGTGAAACCAGACAACGCTGCAGAAATCCTTAGGGCTAAGGAAGTGGGCGGTGCCCTGGTCGGCGGTGCTTCTCTAAAATCGACTGATTTCCTCGCCATTATTCGGGCCGCCTAGGTCAGAGCCCGCTGGAGTAACGCTATGACAGCTACACGCAAGGTCGGCCCATTCGACGTTTTCCCCATCGGTCTAGGCTGTATGAGCTTGTCTCACGCCTATGGTCCTCCCCCGCCAAGGGACCAAGCCGAGCGGGTTTTGAAGGGGGCCTTGGATGCTGGCTACACCTTCTTCGATACTGCTGCGGTCTATGGCCTGGGGCATAACGAGACCCTGGTCGGCGAGGTCTTGGGTGATCGACGCAAGGACTTTGTTTTGGCCTCAAAGTGCGGCCTCAGCCGTGGCGATCAGAGAGAGCTCAATGGAAGCCCTGAGGTTCTTAAAGCCACCTGTGAAGACAGCCTTCGCCGCTTGAAGACCGACGTCATCGACCTTTACTATCTACATCGCTGGGATAAGCGGATCCCCATTGAAGACAGCGTTGGGGCCCTGGCCGACCTGGTCAAGGAAGGCAAGATCAAGACCATTGGTCTTTCTGAAGTCTCGGCTCCGACCCTGCGGCGCGCTCACGCTACCCATCCCATTGCCGCACTTCAGACCGAGTATTCGCCTTGGACCCGCAATCCCGAAATCGCGGTTCTCCAAGCCTGCCGCGAACTTGGGGTCACCTTTGTGGCCTTTAGTCCAGTGGGCCGGGGTTTCCTGGCGGGTGGTGTGATGGATGCAGCGGCGCTGGCTGAAGGGGATTTCCGAACAGGCATGCCGCGGTTTCAGGGGGAGGCCTTCAAGGCAAATCTGGCCCTCTTCGAAAAGTTCAAGGCCATCGCCGATGAGGCAGGATGCACGCCATCCCAACTATGCCTTGCCTGGCTGATGCAAAAAGACCCGACCATCGTCTCTATCCCGGGAACCACCAGCCCCGAGCACATGCTCGAAAACGCACTCGCGGCCAAGGTGACCCTCAGCTCAGACATCATGGCCCGTATCGAGGCGACAGTGAACGGCTCAACAGTGACAGGGCCACGCTATGCGCCAGCCATGCAGGCCTCAGTGGACACTGAGGACTAGGTTTGGACAATCCGGTGGGCTGACCTTGCATAAAGGCGGCCCACCAACCAGACGGAGACGCCGCCCCCAGCCACCAGGGCCGCGTGAAGGCTCCAGAAAGCCACCGGCGTCATGTGCTCATAGAAGCCGCCAATACGGCCGCTGATAAAGCTGCCAATGGTCGTGGTCAGGGCGTTGACCCCCAGCATGGTGGCGTTGAAGCTCCTAGGCGCTAGCCGTGAAAATAGGCTGTTCAAGGTCGGCACGGTGAAGAGCCAGCCGAGATTTGAGACAAAGTGGAAGGCGATGGCCACCACGAGAGGCGTCCTGCCGCTTCCATCCAGGACGTACTGCCCGCCCGCCAGGAACATGGTGGCTGAGCTGAAGATCAGGCAGCCAATGGCGATCTTTGTGAATTCCTCCGGCTCGGCCTTGCGGTTGGCCTGCCACCGCCAAAGGGCCAGCATCGGCGGGAGGAGGATAAAGGGTGCCAGGCCGTCCAAGGATTGCAGCCAGGGTATAGGCATGGTCCAGCCAGCGATCTTCAGCTGAAGGTGATCGCGCACCCAGATGTTGTAAGTGTTCCAGATCTGCGATTGCGCCACCCAGAACATGGCGGCACCAGGAACGACAGCGAACAAGAAGCCTAAGCGGCCATAGTCAGCGCGGGTCAGGGGGGAGGCCGCGACAGCTTCCGTCCTGGGGGCGTCCTTGGGCAGCTTGGCTTGGCCGAGAAGGTAAACCACCAGCCCGACCATCATGCCCACGGCGGCGAAGCCAAAGCCGATGTGCCAACCATAGGCCTGTCCCAGCGCACCGGTGACAAGCGGTGCGACGAAGGCCCCGAAATTGATGACGCTGCCATAGATCTGAAAGGCAACGCCCCGGCGGCGGTCCTCTTTGCTGTAGAGCTCGCCGATCTGCGGCGCCACATTGCCCCGAACGAAACCGGCCCCGATGATCAGCAGCAGGAGGGCCAGAAGGAAGGTCTTGTCGAAGGCGAGGGACAGATGGCCCGCCGCCATGCACAGGGCACCAATGATGATGCTGGTGCGTCGCCCGAGGAAGCGGTCACCCAGAAAGCCGCCGATCAGCGGTGTAAGGGCGACCAGGCCCACGTAGAGCCCAAAGATCTGCGAAGCGAGGGCTTGGGTCGACAGGGGCCCGAATACTTGCTCGAGGCCGGCGCGAAAGCCAGCAAAGCCGGAAATATTCTCCACATGACCTGGCAGGAGCAATTGCCCGACCATGTAGAGGACCAGCAAGGACTGCATGCCATAGAAGGAAATTCGGTCCCAGACCTCCAGCCCAGCCAGGACCCCTAGGCCTGCAGGATGGCCAAAGAAAGCAGTGTCTGACTTGGGGGCGGCGTCGGTGGTCGACATGGGGGATTGTCCTAAATTCCCCCAAGTCTACGAACCATTGAACCTGACGGGTGGGCTATCCAAACAGGGCCTTTCCTTGGCCGCAAGCCAGGGCATGCGATCTGGGGTGTCAAAATCCCCTGTGAGCAAAATCTAGACGGGCGTTTTCGCCAGCTTTGGTCTCGCGCCAATGGCGAGGGCCAAGCCTAGGCAAAGTAACCAGACCATCCAGATCATGAAGGCGAAGGGTGCCAGTTCTATGGGCTGTAGGTCTGGCAGGACCGTCGCGAACAGTTCAGTCTGGGCCAGGAGCCAAAGGGGCAGGGAGATCAGGCCCGGCGCTGTCGAAAGCCTGAGCCAGCCCCCTGACCGCCAGCTTGCCCCGAGAATTCCGCTCGTCCAAATGACCAACAAGACTTGGCCAAGATGCTCCCCGAGAGCAACGCCGCCGTACTGATTAAGGGCCAGATAGATTTGGGTGATGGCGGCGCGATCAGCCGAGCCCGGTGCCGCGCTTAGGTAGGTCGAGGCTAGTCCTGGAACCACAAACACCCAGCGCAAGAGCCCTATGGCTTGAACCAGACCGCTCGCCACACCCGCCCAGGTGAATATCGATACATCCTGTCCAAAATCCAACCTGAGGGCCTGGGCGATCACAGGCGCTGTAAAAAGAAACAGCAAGGCCGACCAGGCAAAGCCGGTCCACGCCATGACCAGTGGCGCACCCCCCTGATGGAACCGGGTCAGGACCACGGCAGCCGGCTCGCGCAGGACGTCGTCATATCCAAAGAGCTCAATGAGGTAGGTGTAGGAGACATTGGCCAGGACCAGGAACCCGATGAGCAGAAGGGCGGATATCCCCCCATAGGTAAGCTTAGGCATGAGCGTTTTCCTCTCCCGAAGGCGTTTGTGCGAAGGCTTTGGTCGTCAGTCTGTCGAAGGCCGCATCGATCCGCGCCCAAGTGTTTGGGTCCTTGAGATCAAGGCCGGCAAAGCTGCCGTCGTGGTCTTCCCTCAGGGCGAGGTGATGGGCTGCGGCAATCAGTATGGCGTTGATAGCGGGAGCATCCCACTCTGGCTTCGCCGGTTCCGTTTGCCGCCTGATATTTTCGAACCAGGACTGTATCGAAATTGATTTTGCAGCGCCAAGCTTGGCGGTTAGGGCGTTTGTCTCCTGAATCTCCCAGGCAAGAATGCGTTTGACGAGGGGCGTTCTTCGTAGGGCCTGCAGATAAGTCTTCAGAAGCCGCCCCATGGCGATGGGGTAGGAGGGGGATGGGGACCCTGCGGCTTCCATCGGCAACCAAAGGCCTAGGTCCTGCCCCAGGGCTTCGGCCAAGCCTTCCACACCGCCGAAGTAGCGGTAGATGAGAACTTTGTCGCATCCTGCCTCTCTGGCGACCGTATTGACCCCGAAACTTCCGAAGCCTGAGTCAGCCAGCACAGTCTTGGCGGCATTGAGTATGCGCGTTCGTGTCTGGTCCTTCGTCGACTTCGGATGTTCCTGCATTTTCGCCCCACGTCACTGATCGGTGACACCAGGTATGTCACCGCATGGTGACTGTCAATGAAGCAGGGCGTCGTGGGCTAATTCAGGCAACAAAAAAGCCGCCCCAGATGAGGCGGCTTTTCCGTTTCGGATCGAACCAGCGCCAGAGGCGCCGACTCTAAATTCTTACTTCTTTTCCGGAGCAGCAGGCGCCATGGCGGCGTCAGCGGCAGGAGCGGCGGCTGCAGGAGCCATAGCAGCGTCAGCAGCAGGAGCGGCAGCGGCGTCAGCGGCCGGAGCAGCAGCGGCGTCGGCAGCAGGAGCAGCAGCGTCGGCGGCAGGAGCGGCGGCGTCAGCGGCCGGAGCAGCGGGCTTGCTGCAGGCGGCGAGCGAGGCGACAGCGGCCAGAGCCAAGACGGTCAGGGCAATCTTCTTCATTTGTTTCTCTCCCAAGGTGTCCGTTATGAGATCCGCAGCCACTGTGGCCTTGGAATCAGCCGATGGACCGGTTGAGCCTATGGCGATACGGATGGCGGATCAAGCTTTCGTGAGCGGCCCTTTTTCTCGGGTTTGCTCAGGTATTGATCAGTGCTCGATCAAGGATTGCTCATGGCCTCTATTTTCACCGAGATTTTTCTGGATCATCCCCTGGATCGGGTTTGGCAGATCCTTGTGGACTTTGACCATTACGCAGACTGGAACCCGCTGAATATCAAGGCAAAAGGTCAGGCGAGCCTTGGCGCCAGAATCCCGATGACCTTCCTCAATCCAGCCTCCCCGGGCCATACGATCCGGCAAACCGTGACTGTGACCACATTTGAGCCAGGGCGGGCCCTGGCTTGGTCGGGTTCCATCCCTTTGCTATTCAATGGACGGCACTATTTCACCCTGGCTCAAGAGGCCTCTGGTGTTCGGCTCCAGCACGGGGAGGAGCTAGGCGGTTGGATTGGCAACCGGTTCACAAAAACCCAAATTGATCGGGACTTTATCCCTCACTATGAGGCCGTGAACCGTGCCTTGGCCCAACGCTTGGCAGGCTAAGTCTTATCTGACAACGCCCGCGCTAAACTCAGAAAACCCGATAAGTCGATTGTTTCTGCCCGGCGATCCGCAGACAAGCCAGCGGCTTGGCAAAGGCTTTCGCCGCCAATTGCCTTCAGGCTGGATCGCAACATTTTCCGTCGCTGACCAAAGGCTGCGGCCGTCACGCGTTGCAGGGCGTCGAGCAGGTCTGTGGGAAGTGGGGCGTCTGTCGGAACCAATCTGACAACGGCGGATGTGACCTTTGGCGGTGGGGTGAAAGCCTGTGCCGGGACATCCATGACCCTGCGCGCCGAAGCGGTTGCCGCGGCCAAAACCGCCAGACGTCCATAGGCCTCGTCATTGGCACCCGCGACGATCCGATCCACAACCTCCCTTTGGAACATTAGGGTCAGGCTTTCAGGCCTGAATGGGCCGGTGAGCCACTTAATGAGGAGCGCGGTTCCGACATTATAAGGCAGGTTGGAGACCACAGCAGCTGGCACTCCGTTGAGTAACCTTTTCTCATCAACCTTTAGGGCGTCGTCGAAAATCAGCGTGAGGCGGCCGTTTGCAGCATCTGCGAGGTCGTTCAGAAGCGGTCTAAATCGCTCATCTTTTTCTACCGCTATGACTCGCGCGCCGGTTTCTAGCAGGGCGCGCGTGAGACCACCGGGGCCAGGGCCCACCTCGATGACCGTGAGATCGGGGGAGAGGTCCGCCAATTTCACAATCTTTCGCGTAATATTCAAATCCAGCAAAAAGTGCTGACCAAATCCCTTGTTTGCCATCAGGCCATGGGCGGCCAAACTTTCCCGAAGGGGTGGGAGGTGATCGAAAGCGGTCACCGGGTCCTGCACTCTGCGATGGCTTGGGCCATACGTATGGCGGCGATCATGCTCTCAGCCCGGGCGATGCCCTGACCTGCAATATCGAAAGCGGTGCCGTGATCTGGGGAAGTGCGCACAATTGGCAAACCAAGGCTGACATTAACGCCGCCCCAAAAATCCAGCATTTTCACAGGGATAAGGGCTTGATCATGATACATACAGAGTGCGGCGTCATAGGTCGTGCGGCGTTCTGTGGTGAACAGGCTGTCTGCAGGATAGGGTCCGGAGGCGTCAACGCCGAGGCCTCTCAGGCGGACAATGGCGGGCTCGATAATCTCAATCTCTTCGCGGCCAATAGACCCGCTCTCTCCGGCGTGCGGATTTAACCCAGCTACAGCAAGTCTCGGATGGCTTATGCCAAAGTCTCGCTGCAGGGCTTGCGCCGCCACAAGGCCCGTATGAACAATCTGTTCGATATTGAGGGATGGGGACACGTCGGCGAGAGGCTTGTGAATGGTCACAAGGCAGGTTCGTAATCCCTCGACCGCCAACATCATCACTGGGCCGCGCGCGCCGTCGATAGGTGTTTTCGCCGTCAGGGCGCCAAGATATTCGGTATGCCCGGGGTATTGAAACCCAGCGCTGTAAAGGTTGGCCTTGGCGATGGGCGCAGTCACTAAGCCTGAAGCTTCTTGGCTCAAGCAGAGTTCGACCGCCTCACGGATCCAGCCGATGATGGCATCCGCGGCCCCTTCCGAGGGACGTCCAGGAATAACCTGCGAGCCGACCGCCCGATGAAGGACGGGGACTGCCTGCGGAAACAGAGTTTCTACGGCCGCGAGGCTGGTGATCGGCTCGGCTGGAAATCCCTGGCTTTGCAGGAGGTCACAATCGCCCGTGACGACAAAAGCCTGGCCCTGTCGGCTGAGCGCCCGCCAAGCCTTGCCGATGATTTCCGGCCCGATTCCGGCCGGATCACCCATGGATACGATCAAGGGGCGGTGTTGCGGCAATTCGGCCCTGCGTCCCTACCGCGTTTCGATTGTCGCAGAGTTCCGCAGATCTCGCATGTAACGTCGGGCGATCATGCTCAGTTGCTGGCTGAACAAGCGGTTTTCAATCTGATCTCGACTGGTCGCTTCGTCATCGCCCCCAGAGCGTTTACCGCAAATCCCCAGAATGTGCAGGCCCGCAGCCGTGCGGATCGGGTCTGAAATCTGCCCGACCTTCAAAGTCTCGGCAGCCTCCCGGAAGGCTGGCGCCAGGTCTTTGATTTCTGCCTCTCCAAGGTCCCCAGCAACCACGCCCGAGACCTTGGCCGCCTGCTTTTCGAGATCTTCGCAGCCCTTGATCTGTCCCTTCAACGCCAGGAGCTTTACCTTGGCGGCCTCAAGATCCGCCGGGCTTGCTGATTGGGGTAGGGCGATCGCCGCTTGTTTCAAATTGACGAGCGTGGCGCTGGCACCTGCCCGTTTGTCCTGAAGATAAATGATATAGACGCCGTCTCGGACCTCAATTGGCTTGGAAAGCTGGCCTGGACGCATTTGTTCAATGGCCGCATCAACCTCCACCGGCATTTCGCCTAGGGTGATCCAGCCAACTTCTCCCCCGGTTGCCGCAGACGCAGAGGCTGAAAACTGGCGGGCCACGGACTGGAAGGGTGCACCCTGCTGAAGTTGGGCAATCAGCTGTGTAGCGCCCGAGATGGCTGTCTGCATGCCGCCGACCCGATTTGCGTCCAGGAAGACTTCCGAAATTTGATACTGAGGCTTTGAGGCGGATGCCTGGATGCGTTGCAATTGAGCATTGATCTGGTCATCACCAATTCGCAGACGTGAGCCATATCGTCCGCGAATCCACCTCTGCCAGCTAATTTGCGCACGCAATTGCTGCTTAAGGGTCTCCATCCCAATACCTTGGCTGCTCAATTGGGCGGAGAATTGTTGGGGCGTGACGCGGTTCTGCGACGCCATTGCCGACAGCTCTTCGTTGACCTCGTCATCCTTGGCGACCAGGTCCATTTTTTGCTCCTTCTCGACCCGCTTCAACTCGTGGAGTTGCAGGCGCTCGTCGACGAGACTGATGAGCGCTTCACGTTGAAACTGAGGGAGGGTTTGCTCCGTCGGTTGAACGCCGCTGGTTGCGATTAGAAGCCGCATCCTCTGGGCGAGGTCGTAGGTCGAGATAATTTCATCATTCACAATGGCAGCGACTGACGCCGTCGCAGGCGGTGCCGGCGCAGCTGTTGGCGCGGTGGGGGCCGCCGATGGCGCTTGCGCCAAGGCCCCTGGCGCAAAACCGACGAGGGTCGCCATAAACGCCCCGCGTGCCCAAAGGCCCGTGACTTTCGCCGATGTCTTCATGGGGTCGTGCAATCCTTCAAAGCGTATCGCGGTTTGAAGCGCGCGCTTAAGTTCCTCAAAGTCAGTTGGCATACATCGGCCCGCCCAATGTGGCGAGGGTGAGGCGCACGGCCACAGATTCTGATTTGCCGAGACGGCCAACCACCACGTCCTCGCGGCGATAAATGACATCAATCCTGGTACATTCGTCGCGATAGACCAGCCCGAGGTCGCGGATAAGCCAAGCGCTCTGCGCCAGGTCGCGGTTTCCGTAGGCCGAAAGGCCCCAGTGCTTGCTCAGATAGACTTCGCCGCCAAGGTCGACATTTTCAGTTTTTTGGCCCGTTGGTCCAGAAACGTCACGCAGGTATCGGAAATAACCGTTGCCGTGCTTGACCGTGACGTTCGCACCCGCCTCTGCCCTTTGCAGGGTGAGGGTATCGCTGTCGAGACGGGCACGGCTGAAGAATGAAACGCCGGGTAGGGGCTGAGCATCAGCGGCCACAATCCAATCGGAGGCCTTTTTCGTCAGCCCGCTTGTGGTCGAAAACACATCACTGTCGGCGGTGCGAAAGCTACGCCCGATCAAAAGGCTAGCCCGCCTGCCGTCATCCCAAAGCACGCTCGCGCGTCCACCAAGATTAGCCCTCAGACCATCTTCGTAGAGATCGTGGCCTGGAAATTTCTCGGGCCTGAACAGGTTCGTCTCGTCATACTCGAACGCGATAGAGTCCTCGTTGAGGTAGATCGGCGCACCCGTCGCGGATTTGCCCACCCGGATCGGACGAACCCGGGGTGAAATAACGATTTGTCCAACAGGTTCAAGGATTACAGTCGATAGTTGAAACCTACGAACGAGGGGAAGGCTGATGTCAGCGCCCGCAGAAACAAGGCCGCGCGCAACGCTATCAGTTTTTCCCTTTATCCCATTCAAATCATTCAGATTGTAGGCGTCAAATCTCACGTTTGCGAATGGAACGATCCTAAGACCCGCGGTCGAGGTCAAGGTCGCCCGCCAATCGGCTTCGCCAGATATCCGCCGGCTATCCAGACCCGGTAGGCGAAGGGCCGGGGTGTCGGGTGATTGGTCTCGCGTCAAGGCGACAGCCGACCCTAGGAGGCGCAGGCGTCCGCCCAGGAAGGCCTGGCTCGGCTCCCAGCGTCCTTCAACCAAGGGGGCGACGATCGGAAATGTCCGGTCATTATCGCCAGGGCGCAGGCCTTGAATGGAAAACGCGGCGACAGAAAACCAAGAGGTCTGATCCTGGCGAGTGGCATAGACCTGAGACATCAGCCGCCGGTCGTCGGCCACATAGGGGCCGCGAGCGACATAGACATCCCCGATGTCGTACTTGTCGAAAATCAGCTTATCGGAGGTCCGCTCTGCGCTGAAGCCCCACCGCCAGGACTCGTCCAGAGCAAAGGCCCCTGAAGCCAAAATATAGCTCCGGGAGGTGTTGGCCCCAAAGCCTTTGCCCTTGCCGTCAAAGTCGGTGTCGTGGGTGTACCCCCCCCGCGCGTCTATGGCACCGGAGTTGAACCTCTGACGATATCGCGCATTAAGCAGCGGATTAATTTTTGTATTAATTTGAGGGCTTAGAGTTAAATCCGAAGATGGAGACAGGACCTGAACATAGGGCTGCTCATAGGACAAGCCACGCCTATTTGAGAGACCATAGCTAGGCTGAAGGAGACCAGATTTGCGGACAGCTTGGGGATCCGGATGCCAGAAGACCGGCAGGTACATGACCGGTATGCCCAAAATCTGGATGGTCGCATTCTTATAATAGACCACTTGGTGCACGTGGTCCTGAACCACCTGGTCGGCTTTGATGGACCAGCTGGGTGCCTTTGACGCTCCGCTTTCAGCACAAACGTCGCAGGGTGTATAAATGGCACGCGCCAGTTCGTTGACATCAGCGCTGCGATGAACCGCCGTCGCGGCAGCCAATTTCACATTCAGGCCCATGCGTGCCGAAAAGCCCTCTACGGCCCCAACCCGCATGTTGTTGTCCAAGACCGCCTTGTTCGCAAACTCCACGGACTTGTCCGGATTGATGATCTGGACGTGCCCTTCGGCGGTCATAATCCCCCGCGTCTGATCGTAGACCAGGTGATCAGCCCTAACCGTCCGGCCTTCGTAGCGAACTTCAACAGATCCTGAAGCGGTTGTGACTTGAGACTTATCGTTGCGTGCGACCTCGTCAGCCTCAAGATAGAGCTCGCCCGCCTTTAGCCCGTCGGCGGGTGGAGGGGGCACGGCCTTGGCGCGTTGCACCTCAGAATGTGCAATTCCGCTCCAGGACAACACCACAAGGGCGACGCCGGCAAGCAAGCCACATTTGGCCGAGGGGAATCTCAAACTCATGATCTCCCCTCTAATGGCGACCGGGCGGAATGGCTAGGCAGCAAGTCTAGCCGTCCTCTGTGTAGCAGAGCAGGGTGAGTCCCGACAGCAAGGCTATGGTGGGCGGTGCCCAGGCTGCAAAGGCCAGGGGGATTATGTCGGCGCTGGCCAATGCCCCTGAAAATTGGTTGAAGAAAAAGAACACAAACCCAAAGGCGGCGCCAGCGCCGGCAAGCCCGGCAAGGCCGCCCAGCCGATCAAGCCTCAAAGAAAACGCGGCAGCCAAAATCGCCATAGCGGCGAACAAGAGGGGCGTTGCAAGCAATTGCTCCAAGCGAAGTCGATAGCCCGCGGCACTGAAGCCTGCGAGCTCAGTTTGTCGGATTGCGTTGGAGAGTTTCCAGAAGGCGATGGAGTCTGGCGAAGAAAAGCGTTCCATTGCCGATTCGGCATCGAGCGTGGACCTTATGAGAAGGGAGGCGGACCTAACCGAATTCTCGCCCGCAGAGGCCTCTCGGACGCTAGATAAGCGCCAAAATCCAGGGATTAGCTCGGCATTGGCGGCTTCAAGCCTTCTCCGGAACCTGGGCAGACCCTTGTCGTCCTTCTGGTAAATATAGACGGAGACCCCCTTTAAGCGCACCTGACCCCGGAGGTTGTCCCGGGCCTTGGCGTGGATCACCATCAGGTTTTTCTCGTCTCCCTGGCGTAGCCAGACTTCCTTTGGGGTGTCTCCCAGATAGGTGTCCATCAGACTTGCGCGCTTGGCTTCAAAGCGCGCGGAAAGGTCGGCCGCCAGGGGATTGAATACCGTGACGGTGAGGACCCCTATGAGAAAAGCTGCAGCCGCAGAGGGGCCGATGAACCGCCAAGCCGAGACCCCAGCGGCGCGCATGGCCACCAGTTCACTACTGCGGTTCATGCCGATGTAGGCGCTCATGCCACCGCCCAGGAAAACAAAAGGCAAGAGTAGGAGGATCAGCCCAGGTGACTTGTAGAGGGTCATAATGAAAAGGTCCCCGACCCCAACATCGGCCCGCACCCCGACAGAGCGGGATAGGTCAACAAACTGGACTAGAAGGATGACCGCCGAGATGACCGCCAAGGCCGCCCCGACACCTGCGAAGGTTCTGAATAGGACATAACGCTCAAGCCGCCCCATGGTCTCTACACTGCCCCTGCATGGCCAATGAAAGAGGCAAGGCCTTGCTTGCGGATATCGATATGGCGCGAAACCTTCTGGCGAAATATCCCGGCCAGTGCCCAGGCCGCGCCTGAGACGGGGATTATGTATTGCATGACATTGAGCCAGGCATTGTTCTCGCTGCCGGCCTCCACAGCAAAACCGACAATGCGCAAGACGGCGGCTGCCGCGCCGATGACGGCCATGCGTCGACCATATCCCAAACGAGAAAAGCCACCGCCGATAATGGCCCAGAGGGCGAAACACATGAAGGTCAGATTATAGAGGGGGGTTGAAAGGCGGGCGTGCCCTTCAGCGAGTAATTTTTCATAATTCCGCTTTTCCCAGTCCTGGGTCAGGTCGGGAAAGAACAGTTCGTGGAGGTAACGGTCTGAGGGCTTGTAGTGCACCAACTCGCTTGTGCTGGTCAGTTGGGAAAGTTCGAAAGGGTAGTCGTCAAAGGTCAGATAGTTCAGGACTCCACGCTTTGAAAACTCCTGGGTTGAGCCCCGGTGCATTTCCAGGACGGGCTTGCCACCGCGTTTTACGATACGCCCCGTATCGGCCGTGTAGGTCGTTGCCGCGCCGTTTGTTCCGGCTTGGTGGATGAACAGATTGTGGATGAGCCCGCCATTGTCGATGCTTTGGGCATAAACTGTCAGTCCCGAAACCGGCGCTGTGAATTCGCCCTCTCTGACCAAGGTCGAAGCGAGATCGGTTCGAACTTCGAAAAGGACTTCTCGCATTGCTCGAAGCGCTGCGGGCTGAATCCAGAGATTCAGAACGAGGGCAAACACGGTCATCACCGATGCCAGGCGTAGGGCCGGCGAAATGACGCGCCAACGGCTCATGCCACCGGCAAAGCAAACCACGATTTCCTGGTCTACTTGTAAGCGGTTCAAGGTTATCAAGGCGGCCACAAAGAGGGCGATCGGCATGACCATATTGATCAGCTGAGGCATGGCCAGAAGTGTCACCTTAAGGAACACCAGGGCGCTTTGCCTTTGGCTGACGATGATCTCCAACTGACCCAAGCTGGTCGACAGCAAGGCAACAGCCGACAAGGCCGCCACAGCTAGGAGTGTCGGCGTTAGCAATTGTCTCAGGAGATAACGGTCAATTAGGCGCATGACGAAGAATAATGGTCCCCGCTGACGTTTTGGCGCGCCCAGCATGTTCAACCGTTCTAAATCATGGGTCGCTGCGCCGCACAACCTTGCGAGAAGGCCCTAACCCTCGATACCATGCAAAGCGCTGTGCGCGTTTCGCCTAATTCGAAAGTATTCCCATGCAAATCGCCTTTATCGCCGCCGAACAAGACCTTCCCGCAGACGCCGTTTTGGGGCTGCTAATCCCAGAGGGGTCTGATCTCTTGGCCCCGGATGGGCTCTATTCAAGGGCGGCGTCTGGCAGCCGGTTTACCGGGGCGAAAGGTCAAGTTCTCGATATCCTGGGCTCAGAGGCCGCCACGCGGGTGGTGCTTGTCGGCGTAGGAAAGGCGGCAGAGTTCGATGCAACCTCTGCCGAAAATGGCGCTGCCTCGGCGTTTGGCCACGTAAAGGCCTGCGGTCTGTCATCGCTTCGCTTAGTTCTGCCGATCGATAGCGCAGAACTCGCGGCCCATGCTGCGCTCGGGGCGCGGTTGGCCAGCTATCGGTTTGACAAATACCGGACCAAGGAAAAGCCTGAGGTCAAACCGTCAATCGCTCATGTGGAAGTTGTGGCAGCCGATCCTGCAGCGGCAAGCAGCGCATTCACGCCTCTGGCGGCCTTGGCCGACGCTGTCAGCTTTGCCAGAGACCTGGTCTCCGAACCGCCCAATGTACTCTACCCCGAGGAATTCGCCCGTCGGGCCAAGTCCCTTGAGAGTCTCGGACTGCAGGTGGAAATCCTGGGCGAAGTCGAGATGGCGAAGCTGGGTATGGGATCCTTGCTCGGCGTCGGGCAGGGCAGTACCCGCGAGAGCCAGCTGGCGATTTTGAAATGGAATGGCGCAGCCGACCCGGCCGCCCAACCCATCGCCTTTGTGGGTAAAGGTGTTTGCTTCGATACCGGTGGTATCAGCCTAAAGCCCGCCGACGGCATGGAAGACATGAAGTGGGATATGGGTGGCGCAGCCGCCGTCGCAGGCCTCATGCACGTCCTGGCTGGGCGGAAGGCCAAGGTAAATGCCGTTGGTATCCTCGGCCTCGTTGAAAACATGCCCGATGGCGGTGCCCAAAGGCCAGGCGACGTCGTCACCTCCATGTCTGGGCAGACGATCGAGATCATTAATACCGACGCCGAGGGGCGCTTGGTGCTGGCCGATGCCGTTTGGTACTGCCAGGAGCGTTTCAAGCCGAAGTTCTTGGTTGATCTGGCGACGCTGACAGGTGCCATCATCATTTCGCTCGGCAATGACTATGCAGGGCTCTTCAGCAATAATGACGAACTGGCTGACAATCTTTTGGCCGCATCAAAAGCGGAGTCTGAGCCCCTGTGGCGCATGCCCCTGCCGCCCCAATACGATAAGGGGATCGACAGTATGATTGCGGATATGAAGAACACGGGTGGCCGTCCTGGCGGCTCGATTACGGCAGCGCTGTTCATTCAGCGTTTCGTCAATGGCTTGCCTTGGGCGCACTTGGATATCGCGTCTACCGCCTGGGCTAAGCCCTCAAACAAGCCCACAAGTCCAGACGGTGCCACCGGCTATGGCGTAAGGCTTTTGAACCGCATGGTTGCCGATAAGTACGAAGGCTAACCGTGCCCCAAGCTGAGGTCTGGTTTTACCACCTGGAACGGTCAAGCCTTGATCAAGTCTTGCCTGAACTCTTGGAAAAGACCCTGGCGCGCGGTTGGAGGGCGGTGATCCGCCCGCCAGGCGAACAGATGATTGAGCGGCTGGATCAGTGGTTGTGGACCTATCGCGACGATAGCTTTCTTCCCCATGGTCCCGCCGCTGAGCCTGGGGCTTCACGCCAGCCGATTGTCCTGACGACTGGACCCGAAAACCCGAACCAGGCGCAGGCGCTGTTTCTCGTGGACGGGTCGCCGACGCAGGACATGGACGGGTATGAGAGATGCATAGTCTTGTTTGACGGTGCAGATGAGTCTGCCTTGGCCAAGGCACGATCTCAGTGGAAGGCTGTTAAAGCCTCTGGCGCAACAGTCAGCTACTGGAAGCAACAGGCTCGGGGCTGGGAGAAGCAGGCATGAAGACGGGCAAGTTATGGCTGCTCCTGGCGGTCTTTGGTTTTACCGCTTGCGCAAATGAGCCCAAGCCCCCGAGCCCTCAGCCCGCACCTGTCGTTCCGCCGCGTATTCGGGAGCTGCCCCCGGTCCCGAAATTTTCGCAGGAAGACCAATGCAAGGCTCAGCCCGTCATGAGCCTGATCGGCAAATCTCGCCTGGAAATCCCTGTGCCGGTGCTCCCGGCGCTGCAGCGGGTGGCTTGCACCACCTGTCCTATAACCATGGACTATAACCCCCGGCGTCTGAACTTCTTCTTCGATGCCGAGACCGGAGTGATCAAGCAAATCCGCTGTGGCTAGGGCCTAGCAAGGCTAGGGCTAGGCCTCAGGATCATGCGTCTTGTTTGAGGGCCTCATAGGCCTCGACAGCATCCAACCACTCGGCTTCGGCGGCCTCTAGCTTGGCCTGGGCTTGATTCCTTTGCCTGCCCAGTTCTGCTGCACGGGAAGGGTTATCAGAGAAGACTTTAGGGTCAGTCAGTGCCTGATCCAGTTCGGCGACAGCGGCGGTCGCGCGCGCCAAGGCCGTTTCAGCATTTTCAGCGCGACGGCGGGCTGTTCCAGTCGGTATTTTCGTCTTGGCAGGAAGCGATTTCGGCGGTGGTGGCGGTGGGGCCTCGGCCTTGACCTGGGTTGGGCTGCGCGCGGCGGCCCTTGACCGCTCAATGACCAGCTTGGCGTAGTCGTCCATATCCCCTTCAAAGGGGGCGAGGCCCCCGTCAGCGGCAAACCAGAGGCGGTCGGCCACCAGTTCCATCAGGGATCGATCGTGGGTGATCAGAATGACTGCACCCTCATAATCGTTCAGGGCATCCAGCAAGGCGCGGCGACTGTCGATATCCAGGTGGTTGGTGGGCTCGTCGAGAATCAGAAGGTGAGGGGCCTCGAGTGCCACCATATTCAGCAAAAGACGGGCGCGCTCTCCACCGGAGAGGTTGGCGACCTTGGTCTCGACTTTCTGAAAGCCGATCCCCCATTGCGCAAGCCTAGCCCGGCGGCTGGCTTCGCTGGTCTCTGGCATGGCGCGGCGGATGATCTCCAGCGGCGTGTCGCTGGGGTCCATGGCTTCGATTTGATGCTGGTGGAACCACCCGACCTTAAGCCGCCGATCGCGCTTCATGTCCCCAGATTGCGGCTCCAGGGCCCCGGCCACCAGCTTGGCAAAGGTCGACTTGCCGGCACCGTTCACCCCCAGAATGCCAATTCGGTCATCGAGATCGATCCGCAGGTTCATACCCTTTAGGATCGGCCTGCCAGTCTCATAGCCTGCCGACACGCCCTCCAGTCGGATCAGAGGTGGGGGGAGAGGTTTTTCTGGAGAGGGCAGGATGAAGGGGGCTGTATGCTCTGCGGCCACAGGAGAAACCGGAGGCAGCTTGGCCAATTGCTTAAGGCGCGACTGAGCCTGAGCCGCCTTGGAAGCCTTGGCGCGGAAACGGTCGACGAAGGCCTGTAAGTGCGCCCGCTGGGCATCCACCTTTGATCTTGTGGACTCTTGCAGCCGGGCGCGCTCCTCCCGCTGACGCTCGAAGTTATCATAGTTGCCAGGATAGAGATCCAGCTTGCCGTCGATGAGGTGGAGGATGTGGTCGACAGAATTATTCAGGATTTCGCGATCATGGCTGATGATGATGGCGGTGTTGGGGTAACGCCTGAGCCGCGCCTCGAGCCAAAGCGCTCCTTCGAGATCCAAATAGTTCGTCGGTTCATCGAGGAGGAGCAGGTCGGGCTCCGCGAACAAGGCTGCAGCGAGGGCAACGCGCATGCGCCAGCCACCGGAGAATTCCGCCATGGCCCGTGAGAGATCAGCGTGAGAAAAGCCTAGGCCTGAAAGGATTTCGGCTGCCCGGCTGGGGGCGCGATCGGCGCCGATTTCTGAGAGGCGCGCGTAGATATCACCGAGGTGCTCTGGGTCAGCTGTCTCTAGGCTGGCTGTGAGCCGCTCCCGCTCTTCGTCTGCAGCCAGAACTGTGTCTAACAGGCTGACGGGGGTTGCGGGATGTTCCTGGTCGACCGACGCAACTCGCGCCGTCTTGGGATAGCTGATTTCGCCATCGCCGGCGTGCAATTGGTCCAGAACCAGTTTGAACAGGGTGGACTTGCCCACGCCATTGCGCCCCACTAGGCCAACCTTGGCACTCACAGGCAAGCTGACGGTCGCGTGGTCGAAAAACCGGCGTCCCCAGGAGTCGAAGGTCAGATCATTGATTTGCAACATGCGGTCGCGGGGTTTAGCAGACCAGCCTACGTGCGTCCTGGCATTTTACAGGGAATTTTCGCGGCTGAGGTGCAACATCTCTTCCAGTACGCCCGTACTGATCGAATCCGCCTCCCTCGCATCAGATATATACGTCGTCGCTATTCTGAGCTTTTGTGAATAAAATTCAAACATAAATGATGATTTAAAAGCTTTATCAGCCTCTAAATTGCGAATTCCTTCATCCAATTTGAGTTTTGAATCGTCTTCTATGGCATCGCGTTCTAATGAATGATAAAAAAAATGACCACCGCGGCTTGATATTGCGACATCTTTATTTTTTGCAAATTTGAGCAAATCGCGAATATTTATAGACGAATTCTCATCACGTCTCATTCGTTCAAGTTTTTCTGCCATTTCTACTTCATTTTTGCCTGCTAGTCGTTCTAAAAGAGAAACAAAATCGTATAGCTGAGAATTACCCGTTAAATCTATTAAAGCGGTTTCCCTTCCTCTAACAGTTTTCCCATTTGTTGATGTATTGGCTTTGATTTTCCTAAAAGTTATCCGAAATATCTTTCCGCAACTTTCGTAAAACCGTTCTACAGATTTTCTACTTTTTTCGATTTGTAACTCTTTTCGAAATTGATCAGATGTAGGTATTATGTAACTCCTACGTATCAATTCGGGATTCATATCAGATAGTAATATTAATGCCTGGTCGTTTATTCGTTTCGAAAATCTAATACAAAATGCCGCAAATGATTTTTGTGTAACGTATGCCAAACAATAAGCAGCAAAATATTCCTGAAAGCTTCGATGACTAAATGTATATTCCAGGCCCTCAATAGTGAGCATGCAGACGCTCTCGCAAAGATCGTCCAAGAATTTTCCTGCATCTATGTCTAAGTTCTCCGCTTTGATGGCAAGAGATATGTACCTAATTGCTTTATCTCTATCGAAAGAGAAAACTTGATCATAATAAGATAGGAGGCAGAAGTAAGCAAAGGTTCGTTTGAAAGAATCCTCGGAAATTTTGCAGTGAAAATCTCTTTTGAATCCTCCGGGTTTTAGATTATCGTGACGTTGATACAGTGCATTATATGCCTGTTGATAAAAAAGATGCATTTTGTCAGGAATGTCAAAGTTGTGACTATACGTCAAGAGCATCATTGATGATAGTAATGGATTAGTAAGAAAGCTATTGTGTTTACGAAATAGCGTGCCCTTCTCAATCTGTGAAGAGAAGCTCTTTTTAACATCTGCATCAAAATCAGATTTGCTGACTAGCTCAAGGACATCTTCCTTTTTCTGTGGCAATACATTAACTACGTGGAACGTAGTCCATGATTGAAATCTACCATCAAGATCGGAAGAGCACAC
>CALETE010000013.1 GCA_937920085.1 uncultured Alphaproteobacteria bacterium
AGACCTTCAAGGAGGCTGAGGCCAAGCTCCGTGCCCACCTGATCAAGCGCGGCTTTGGCGATATCGAGGTGAATGTTAGCGGCGGCTATGATCCTACCGAGACGCCTGAGGACAGCCGACTGGTCCGCGCTGAAAAGGCAGTCTATGCCCGCGCCGGATCGGAAGTGACGATTTCGCCGAGGTCAGCAGGCTCATGGCCGGGCTCGGTCTTCACCCAGCCCCCGGTCTCGGTTCCGGCCGGTTCCTTCGGGCTCGGCTATGGTACCGGTGCCCATGCCCCGAACGAATTCTTCGTGATCGACTCGAGCAACCCCAAGGTCCTTGGCATGGTCGACAGTGCCATGGGCTATGTGGACATGCTCTATGAGCTGGCGACGATTAAGTAGGGGGCGTTTCAGCCTGGGGCCCTAGACCACCAAAATGAGTGATCGGTGATTGAAAAACCGCTTGAGAGATAGGTGGCTATGGCCGGCGCATTGAAATGCGCCGTGCCAATCCTTGCCCAAGACATTCCCGCAGCTTTCAATCGGCTGAGTCCTTCCAGGGTTAAGGCGCGCGCCAAGCCCTTATGTCTGAAGTTTACATGCGTTCCGACCGGTTCAAACGTGCCGATGCGACTTGGCGCGTCTGACCAGCAAATGCAGTTTGCCACAAGTTGTCCGTCTAATGTTTCAACCAGCAGGTCCAGCGTAGGATCATAGCCGGGAGATTCTCGCAGTCGCAGGTAGTCTTGTGCACTGAAGGTCGATCTGGCCTGCTCAAGACCGATGTGGGCCAGATGATCCCATGCATTTCGGTGACACCCGGCTCGAAGGTCGGGGTCTATCCCTAGCGAGTCGCGGATTTTCATACCGATGGGTAGATGCGGCGTCGGGATCGATAGAGACAGGTCTTGGCGCATCAAAACCATGTCTGGCTCGCCCTTGCGATATCCCAGCGCCTCTAAGATTTCTATTCGGGCTAAATCTGTGGTGAAAAGGCGTACGCGCAGCATTGAGGCGCTCCTTGCCGCAGCGTCTTCCGCCCATCTGACGATCACAGGAATCCAGTTCAATGCGGTGGGGTGGACCTCAATCCAGAGATCGCCTGGGCCGTCAAACCAAGCGACTGCTTCAAGGTCCTCGGTCCCCCAAAAATGTAGGCCACCGATGTCCTCGGTCTCGCCCCGTAAAGACCAAATGATGTCGCCAGGATGCCAAGTGGCGCTGCCCGGAAATTTCGAGGTCTGGGTTGCGCTCGCGAATTTCAGGAACGCCTCTAAATCCTCTGGCCCGGAATGGTCGCGGTCGTAACGGGCGGAGCCCATTCTACCCCCACATCTCAAACGTCCCGTGATCCAGGGCCTGTAGACAGCCGCCGCGGGTCATTTTCAGGAAGAGGGCATCGCCACGTTCGGTGCGCTCGACGGCCATGGCGGAGAAGACACCCATGAGCACGCCGTGGACAGCGAAGCGCTGATAGTCCCGCCAGGCGGCGTCGAGGGGATAGTCGCGCACGCCCCGCTTCAGCAATTCGGCGTGGTAGAGGCCGACAAGATCGCGCTCGTGCTCTCGGCGAGTCTCCGGTGATAGACCCGCGCTGAGGAAGTACGATACGTCAGTTAGGGCCGCGCCCAGGGTGATGGTCTGCCAGTCCAAGGTGCCCATGCGACGGGCGCCGCCCTGAACGTCGAACAGGATGTTATCGAGGCGGAAGTCGGCATGCTGCAGGGTGATGGGAAAATCGCTCACGCCCTGCATAGCCACCACGGCAGCTGGAAGGCGGTCGACAATGGCGAGGCATTCGGGCTCCAGCTGGCCGTCATAGCGATCCTTGAAGGCCGCGACGACTGCGGGCAGGGCGGCGGCGATCTGGCCGTTCATCTCGCTATTGGCGGGGTTGAGCCATTCGATTTGGGCAAGGCTGGCGTCGCCCCAGCGGGGGGCGTGGAGGGCGGCGGCCTCTTTCAGGGCGGTAGCGGCGTCCTCCACTGAGCAGCCGGCCAGCTGGTCGCCGGCCCGAGCGGGGCCCAGGTCCTCAAGGATCAGGGTGAAGTCATGGGTCTCGGGGTTGATCTGTGCGTAGAGGGGGCGGGGGGTTGAGATGTCCACCGTCTGGGCGATATCGCGATAGAATCCGACCTCTCGCAGGTAGAGCCGCAGGCCAGCGCCAGAGGCCCGGCTGGCGGGGTCTTTCGCTGGGAACTTGCCGACCAAGCTGGTCGGAGCCGTGTCGGGCGCTCCGGTATAGGTCAGCTCAAACCGGAAGCTGTCGCCAACCAAGCCGTTGCCCACTGGGCGCCATTGAACCTCGGTGACCTTACCGCCCGGGAGGTCTCCTGAGGCTTGCAGGGCCGCGGTCATCCAATCGGCGTCAATAAGGTCAGGACCAAGGGCGATGGGCGGGTTTTGCATCTGATGTTGGTCCTCCTGTTGACCCCGTCGGCGTCTGGTGCGCCGATTTGGGCTGATCCCCGGTGCGACGGCGCAAAGCTCCGTCAGCCGACAGTCTAGACTCATCTGTTGGGTTTGGGACCAGAGAGAAAATGGGCTAACGAAGGCGAGCGCGTTCGCCGTTTGCCTAGGACCATCATGCCTGATCTGCAAAACCCATTTACGCAATCGGCGGCCAAGGTCTGCGTCATCGGCCTGGGCTATGTGGGTTTGCCCCTGGCAGTGGCCCTAGCGACCCATAACGATGTCATAGGCTTTGATCTCGATGCGGGCCGGGTGGTGGAACTGGCCAAGGGCCATGATCGCACCCTGGAGGTGGATGCTCCGGACCTAATGGCCGCCACGCGTCTGACTTTTTCGACGGACGAGGCGGCGTTGAAGGCCTGCAATGTCTTCATCATCACCGTGCCGACCCCCATTGACCGACAAAAGCGGCCGGATCTGACGGCCTTACTGGCGGCGAGCCGCACAGTGGGCCGGGCCATCTCCCAGGGCGGAGTGGTGATCTATGAGTCGACGGTCTATCCAGGGGCAACCGAGGAGGATTGCGTGCCGGTCGTGGCGCAGGTGTCTGGCCTTGAGTTCAACCGTGACTTCTTTGCTGGATATAGCCCTGAGCGAGCCAATCCCGGCGACCGGACCCATCGTCTGTCCTCGATCATTAAGGTGACGGCCGGATCGACGCCAGAAGCGGCGGCCTTTGTGGATCAGCTCTATGGACAGGTGGTGACGGCGGGGACCCATCTGGCCAGCTCCATCCGGGTGGCGGAGGCGGCCAAGGTCATCGAGAACACCCAGCGGGACCTGAATATCGCCTTGGTCAATGAGTTTGCCATGATCTTCCACCGCCTGGGCATAGACACCCACGAGGTGCTGGCGGCGGCGGGGACCAAGTGGAACTTTCTGAAGTTCCAGCCAGGTCTTGTGGGTGGCCACTGTATCGGGGTCGATCCCTATTATCTGACCCATAAGGCCGAAGATTCTGGCCATCATCCCCAGGTGATTCTGGCCGGTCGGCGGATCAATGACGGCATGGGTGGCTATATTGCCCAAGAGCTGATCAAGGCGATGATTAAGCGTGACCTGCAGGTGCGGGGGGTGAAGGTCTTGGTGCTGGGCTTGGCCTTCAAGGAGAACTGTCCAGACCTGCGCAATACCCGGGTGATCGATATTGTCGCTGAGCTTAAAGACTATGGCCTCGCGGTGGATGTCCATGACCCGTGGGTGAATGCCCAGGACGCCGTGGCGGAATACGGGGTCAATATGGTTCCGGCGCCCCAGGCGGGAGACTATGACGCCATCATACTGGCTGTGGCCCATCAGCAGTTTCGCGATATGGGCGTCCAGGCCATCAAGGCCCTGGGCAAGTCGGGCTGCGTATTCTTCGATGTGAAGGCGATCTTCCCGAAGGATCAGTCCGACTTCCGCCTCTAAATTGTATTGGGTCTGTAATAGTCCAGGTACCAGTCGACGAACTTGCCAATGCCGGTTTCGACGTCCGTGGTGGGCTCATAGCCCAGGGCTTGAATGTCGGCGATGTCTGCAGATGTGCGGACCACATCGCCCGGCTGCATGGGCATGAGGTTTAGGATCGCCTTGCGGCCCAGGCGGGCCTCTAGAACGGCGATATAGGTCATCAACTCCACGGGCTGGCTCGCGCCAATGTTCAAGATCCGCCAGGGGGCGACACCGCTGGTGGCGGGGTCTGGAGCCATGGGGTCCCAAGCGGGATTCGCGGCGGGGGGATGATCCAAGGCCGCGATGATCCCAGCGACAATGTCGTCGACATAGGTGAAGTCCCGCTGCATGCGGCCTTCGCCATAAACGTCGATGGGCTCACCCTTCAAAATCGCTGCCGTGAATTTGAACAAGGCCATGTCAGGTCGACCCCAGGGGCCATAGACCGTGAAGAAGCGCAGCCCCGTCGAAGGAATATCGAATAGGTGGGCATAGGCATGCGCCATAGACTCATTGGCGAGCTTGGTGGCCGCGTAGAGAGTCAGAGGGTGATTGGCTGACTCGTGGGGCGTGAAGGGCATGTGCCCATTGGCGCCGTAGGCTGAACTGGTCGATGCAAAGACCAGATGGCGTGGTTTCACCGATCGACATGCCTCAAGCACATTGAGGAAGCCGACAATATTGGAGTCCACGTAGGTACTGGGACTCTCAAGACTGTAGCGGACCCCAGCCTGAGCCGCGAGGTTGACCACTAGGTCTGGCTCTGTCGCCTCAAAGATCGCCGTCAAATCCTGGCGATCGGTCAGATCCAGGCGGTGGAATTGAAAGCCGTCCCGTGAGTCTAGGCGCGACAATCGCGCCTGTTTCAGGGTGGGGTCATAATAGCTGTTGAGGTTGTCTATCCCAACAACCTGGTCGCCACGATCCAAAAGATGATGAGAAAGGGTCGAGCCGATAAACCCGGCTGCACCCGTAACAATGACCTTAGCCATGGGGTTCAGGCCTTACTGTTCGCGCGTCTAGCCGTTTGCGACAACGCGTAGAGCCGGTGCAGCCCCTGGCTTTTCGCCCCGGATCTGCGCCACCAGATCAAACAGGGCGCGGCGGACAAGCTCCACATCACCCTCTTCGGCGAGAGCCTCTAGGTTCAGCAGGTGGTTGGCCGTAACCCGAAGGGCAGATGAAGACACCACTTCCATAACCTTGGGCGCACAAGGAACCGATCGCTCAGTGTCGTCCAGAAGGGCTTCCGATAGCTTTTCACCAGGCCGGAGACCGGTGATTTCGATCTCGATATCTTTA
Organism: uncultured Alphaproteobacteria bacterium; assembly: GCA_937920085.1. Classification (GTDB taxonomy): domain Bacteria; phylum Pseudomonadota; class Alphaproteobacteria; order Caulobacterales; family Caulobacteraceae; genus Phenylobacterium. Next base: position 5,193 of record CALETE010000013.1, read on the forward strand.
CCGGGCGTACGACCCGACAGGGCAATCATCTGTCGTGCCAGATCCATAATCCTGACCGGCTCGCCCATTTCCAAGAGGAACAGCCGCGCGTCAGCACCCTCGCTGTCGCCAGCGCATGTGGCTGTCGCATGCAGGACCAACTGGGCCGCTTCTGGGATGGTCATAAAGAACCGGGCCATGTCTTCATGGGTCACGGTCACAGGGCCGCCGCGGTCAATCTGTGACTTGAAGATTGGCACCACGGACCCCGCAGACCCTAGAACATTGCCAAAGCGTACAGCCGAGAAGCGGGTCCCCGCGCCGTTTTGCTGGGCCTGGATCACCGACTCGGCCAAGCGCTTTGTGGCTCCCATGACATTGGATGGGTCCACGGCCTTATCGGTTGAGATCAGGACCATTTGAGCTGCACCTGCAGCGCGGGCTGCCTTGGCGACATTCAGAGTGCCAATGACGTTGGTCAGCACACCCTCGCACGGGTGACATTCGACCATAGAGACGTGCTTTAGTGCTGCGGCGTGAAAGACCAAGTCAGGTTTTTCAGCTTCGAAACAGGCGGCAACTCGGGCAGAGTTTCGCACATCAACCATAGCAGCCTTGCGCGAAAGGCCCGGGCAGGTTTCGCCCAATTCACGGTCGATTTCAAAAAGTGATGTCTCTGAGAAGTCCAAGAGTGTGAGATGGGCGGCTTGAAAGGTCGCGACCTGACGGCACAGTTCCGCACCGATCGATCCCCCCGCGCCGGTCACCAGCACGCGCCGACCTTGAACGAGGGCGCGAACAGCAGCGCGGTCGAGATTGATCGGCTCACGGGCCAGCAATTCCTCAACGCTGATCTCGCGCATGGGCAAGAGCGCCATGCCGTCATGCTGGGACAGTTCGACAATCGAGGGCAGGCGCAACAGCCGAATGCCATCATTCTTCAGCTGGCCGAGTTGGTCAGCGGTCAGGCCCTTGAGCCGGCCGGGTTCATCCAGGAACAGGATGGCTCGCGGATAACGATTCCACCGACGGAGGTCGGCGAGCGCGACGTCCAACTTTTCTATGCATTCGATGATGCAGACCCCGCGAACCTGTTGGCCCACATCCCGCGCATCGGGACCAACAATGCCCACAGGGGTCCAAGCCTGATCGTGACGGCGGGCCACGTCTCTCAGATAGGTATCAGCTAAGGCTGTCGGGCCAATGAGCAGAAGGGCAGGGGCCTGTGGCGTCCTATCCTGGATCGACTTCAAAGGCGCAAAGCTGTCGAGGGCGTGCTCATGAAGGGCGCGACGTAGCGTCCGGGCGCCCATACTGCCTGCCAGCTGGAGGATCGGCGCAAGGGCAAGAATTGACCTGGCAAGGCCCATAGCCCGGTCGATCACAAAAACGGTCAGGAGGAAGACGCCTACGGTCAGAACGGCCGTACGGGCCAGGACGAGGGCGTCAGGTATGGAAACATAACGCCAGGGTGAAAGTTCACGGCGGAAAATCGAAGAAAAGAACCCAGCCAGCAGGGCATAGATCGCGACCAGCTGAGGCAGGTTCAGGGTCGAAAGGCCGCTGGAGTCGAGCCCTAGGGCGCGTGTGGCGGAGAGGAGGTAGGCAAGAAGAAATGCCAGACCGGCGATCACTGTATCTGCGACAATGGTCTGGGCCCTGTTGGCCATCTGCTCCATGGATCGCACTCCGCTCGCGTCGCTTAACGCCGCACCTTAACCCGGAGAGCGCCATCGTCCAGCAAAACCCCGGCCTTCGAATGGGTCAACATCGCTTCCGTTGGCGAAAGACCCATGAAGCTAAAGCCTCAATGGATGATTCATCCTAAAGGAGCGGTTAGCCTAAGGAAATAGAAAAGCCGCCTCCGGAGACCGAAGGCGGCTGATTTTAGTCACAAATTGTGCGGTGCCTAGAAAGTCGCCTTCAGTGAGAGTGCGACGCGGCTGCCATAGATTTTGCCAAACCCATGCTCGCTCGTATCCCAGTAGCGTAGGTCTACGCCCAACTTAGACGTCAACGCATACCCAACGCCGAGGTTCCAGGTGTTGTAGTCAGCGGGACCGACAACCGACTGGTGGCCGACAGCCGCAGATACGGACGCTTTTTCCGTCAGCGGCGCTGAGGCATTCAGTTCGTAATATGAGGCTTCACCAGTCTTGAAGGGGAATTCCGGCGAGTAATAGACCGCAGCGCCGATCGTGCCCTTGCCGACCGGGACAGACCCAGCGACCTTAGCTTCCCAATAGGCCTCGTCCGCGCCAGACGGCTTGTTTGCGTAGCCGTAGTAGATCACGCCGACGTCGAGGGCGACGGGGCCAACCTGCGGCTTGTAACCCGCGTAGAAGTCATACTCCATGGTGGTGCCATTGTTGAAATCAACATTGGACAGCCATGTGCCCGCATAGGCCTTGCCCATTGACACATCAGCACCGCCGAAAACTTGGCCGGCGCCATCGGTCTGGCTGATACCGCGGAACACATAGTCCGACGCAGCCCCGATGTTGTAGGTGATGGCTGGCGCATCGTCGGCCAGGGCGACACTGCCAAGGCCGAGGCTGGCAACACCAGCAATGAGTAGAACTTTTAGCGTTTGCATAGTTTTTATCCCCGTTTTCGTCAGGCGCTGCCCGATAGACAGGCAGTTTCGCGGAATGATGACGAGTCGCCATCTTTGAACCGTCTGACCTCGGATGAGGTGCGCGACTTGCCGAATTTATGAGCGACCAAATTTAACGTTGCATGAAAATTAGGCGTAAATCGGAGGCCTATCGCATGCTGAGGGAGGCCATGCCGAGGTGAGACCCGGCATCTACAAGCAGGGTCTCGCCCGTGACATGTCGCGATGCTGGCGAGGCTAGGAAGACTGCGGCAGCGGCGACATCCTCTGCGGTTGACGCGACCTTGAGCGGGGTGCCTGCAGCGGAGCCTTCTCGCATTCTTGCGACCCTTTCCTCTGGCATGCCTTTACCAAACCAAGGTGTATCGATGAATCCTGGGCATATGGCATTGACCCGAATGTGAGGGGCCAATCCTCGGGCAAGAGACAAGGTCATGGTCGTCAATGCACCCTTTGACGCCGCATAAGGTACAGATGACCCTATCCCTGTGACCCCTGCGATGGACGAGGTATTGACGACGGCTCCTGCGGCGGGCGCAGCTTCAAGCAAGGCGCGGGCTGCCCTCACCATCTGAAAGGCACCAATGACGTTAACCGCGTAGAGATTCTGGAAGTCTTCTGCGTTCACCGCGTCCAGATCACCGTGATTGGGTGCAAACTTGGTTGTTCCAGCATTGTTAAACAGGGCATCGATCCGACCAAAAGGGGCCGCCGCGTCGGCGATCCGGCGGCAATCAGCGTCATTTGCGACGTCGCCCTGGACCAGAACGGCTTGCGCACCCTTGGCCTCAACCTGGCGGGCCGTTTCTTGAGCTTCGTCCTGGCTCCGGGCATAGTTGATGATGACGGCTTTTGCGCCGCGTTCCGCTGTCTCGACGGCTATGGCGCGTCCCAGTCCGGTGGAGGCACCGGTGACCACGACGATATAGTCTTTGAAGTCTTGGCCGCTCATTGTTGGTTCCCCATATCCCCTGGCTGTTCCACCTATTAGCGCTGAAGCTGCTAGGCGAAGTCAATTCTTTGGCGGCAGAGGAAGAGGAAAACTGAGGCTGGACCCAGAAGATTTTTCCCCGGCAGCCGCACTCCAGCCGAGCCTTGAGGATGCGGGTGCCCTATAAGAATTTCTTCAAACGGTCAGGTTTTGACTGAGACAGGAGTGCAAAGCCCATGACGGACGATCGGCAGGGGATAACCTTGACCCATCTCCAGCGCCTGGAAGCTGAGTCCATCCAAATCATGCGTGAGGTGGTGGCCGAGGCCGAGCGCCCAGTTATGCTATATTCGGTGGGCAAGGACTCCGCTGTCATGCTGCATTTGGCAGCCAAGGCCTTCTATCCGGCTAAGCCACCCTTTCCTTTGCTGCATGTAGATACGACCTGGAAGTTTCGGGCCATGTACGAGATGCGCGAACGCATGGCGCGGGAGTTGGGATTTGACTTGATTGTTCATCAGAACCCAGAGGCTCTGGCGCAGGGCATTAACCCCTTTGATCATGGCTCTGCCGTTCATACCGACACCTGGAAGACCGAGGGTCTGAAGCAGGCCCTCGATAAATTTGGTTTCGATGCGGCCTTCGGCGGCGCGCGCCGCGATGAGGAAAAAAGCCGCGCTAAGGAGCGGATATTTTCCTTCCGGTCCGCCCAGCACCGTTGGGACCCGAAAAACCAGCGACCAGAGCTCTGGCGCCTTTACAATACGCGCAAGAACAAGGGCGAAAGCCTTCGTGTCTTTCCGATCTCCAATTGGACCGAGCTGGATATCTGGCAGTACATCCACCTGGAAAACATACCCATTGTGCCGCTCTATTATTCCGACGTTCGGCCAGTGGTGGAGCGCGACGGCACCCTGATTATGGTCGATGATGACCGCTTCCGGCTGGCACCCGGCGAGACGCCCATGATGAAGTCTGTGCGATTTAGGACTCTCGGCTGCTACCCCCTGACCGGAGCGGTGGAATCAACGGCTGCGACCCTGCCTGAAATCATTCAAGAAATGCTGTTGACCACGACGTCGGAGCGCCAGGGCCGGGTCATCGACCACGACCAAACCGCCTCCATGGAAAAGAAGAAGCAGGAGGGCTATTTCTGATGGCCCACCAGTCCGATCTCATCGCCTCTGATATTGAGGCCTACCTGCTGGAGCACCAGCATAAGAGCCTTCTAAGGTTCATCACCTGCGGTTCAGTGGATGACGGTAAGTCGACCCTCATTGGCCGGCTGCTCTACGATTCAAAGATGATCTTCGAGGACCAGCTTGCGGCGCTGGAAGCTGACTCGAAGCGGGTCGGGACCCAAGGCGGTGAGATAGATTTCGCGCTTCTCGTTGATGGCTTGGCGGCCGAGCGGGAGCAAGGCATCACCATCGATGTTGCCTACCGATTTTTCTCCACCGAGAAGCGCAAGTTCATTGTCGCTGACACCCCCGGCCATGAGCAGTACACGCGCAATATGGTCACGGGTGCCTCCACGGCCCAAGCTGCCGTGATCTTGATAGATGCCCGGCGAGGCGTGCTCACCCAGACCCGGCGACATTCCTATCTGGTCAAGTTGCTGGGCATTCGCCACGTGGTTCTGGCGGTTAATAAGATGGATCTGGTGGATTGGAGTCAGGCCCGGTTTGATGAAATCATCGCTGATTACAGCGCTTTCGCAGCCCAGATCGGCCTGACTGATTTCACCGCCATCCCTATGTCGGCCCTGAGAGGCGAGAATGTTGCGGGACCTGGGCTAGGGAACAGCTGGTATCAGGGCCCCCATTTGATGTCGGTCCTCGAAGCCCTGCCTGTGGACGACGATCTACAGGACAAGGCCTTCTGTATGCCTGTGCAGTGGGTCAACCGCCCAAATCTGGATTTCCGAGGCTTTGCAGGCTTGGTGGTCGCAGGCCAGGTCCGGCCGGGGGATAAGGTCCGCGTCCTACCCTCGGGCAAAACTACGACGGTCGACCGCATTGTCGTCTCGCCCAAAGACCTTGACGTCGCTGTAGCGGGCCAGTCGATTACCCTAACACTCACTGATGAGGTGGACGTTAGCCGAGGCGATGTTCTGGCTGCCGCCCAAAGTCCCCCCGAAGTCGCCGATCAGTTTGAGGCGACCGTGGTGTGGATGGATGAGGAGCCCCTGTTGCCGGGGCGGGCCTACTTGCTGAAACAGGGAACCCGCACGGTTACTGCGGCCCTCTCTGAGCCAAAGCACAAGGTCAACGTCAACACCCTTGAAAAGCTGGCAGCCAAGCGGCTGGAGCTTAATGAAATCGGCGTCTGTAACCTTACCCTCGATAGCGCCATTGCTTTTGATCCCTACGCCGAGAGCCGAGATCTTGGAGGATTTATCCTGGTAGATCGGTTGTCCAATCGGACGGTGGCGGCGGGCATGCTGCACTTCGCCCTGCGGCGGTCTCAGAACGTCCACTGGCAGGCGGTGGATGTGGACAAGGCTGCGCGTAGCGCCCTGAAAGGCCAGCGGGGGCGTGTGGTTTGGCTGACAGGCCTTTCGGGGTCGGGTAAGTCCACAATCGCTAATCTGGTGGAGAAGAAGCTACACGCCGAGGGGCGTCACACCTATTTGCTGGACGGGGACAATGTCCGCCACGGCCTCAACCGAGACCTAGGTTTTACCGATGCCGACCGGGTCGAAAACATCCGGCGGGTGGCGGAGGTCGCTAAGCTTATGGTCGATGCCGGCCTGATCGTCTTGGTGTCGTTTATCTCGCCCTTCCGGGCTGAGCGCGACATGGCGCGAGGGCTGCTGGCGCAAGACGATTTTGTCGAAGTTTTCGTGGATACCCCCCTGGCGGTCGCAGAATCCCGCGATGTCAAAGGGCTCTATAAGAAGGCACGCTCGGGTGAATTGAAGAACTTCACCGGCATAGACAGCCCTTATGAAGCGCCGGAACATCCAGAAATCCGCATCGACACCACGTCGGAAACCGCACCCCAGGCAGCAGAGCGGATCACCGCCTGGCTGAACGGGGAACTGGACTACACGATCTAAGCCCTAATTGCGGCGGCGGGGAATGACGGGTATGGCGAGCGCATGACTGATACCCATTTGACCCAACTTGGGCAGGAAATTCGTGGCTTCGCCAGTCCGGAAGAGGCAGTTCTTGAGCGGGTTCCCAACCCGCAAAAGGACGCGCTCTATCTGGCGAGGTTTACTGCGCCGGAATTCACCTCTCTATGTCCGGTGACTGGCCAGCCCGACTTTGCCACCTTGATGATCGATTATGCGCCGGGAGACTGGCTAATCGAGTCGAAGTCGTTGAAGCTTTATCTCGGAAGCTTCCGAAATCATGGGGCTTTCCATGAGGATTGTACGGTTGCGATTGGTCGCAAGATCGTCGAAATCGCCCAACCGACCTGGTTAAGGATCGGTGGCTATTGGTATCCGCGAGGCGGTATTCCAATTGATGTTTTCTGGCAGACGGGCCCGTCTCCCGAGGGGCTTTGGCTGCCCGACCAGGGGGTGCCGCCCTATCGCGGTCGGGGCTAGGGCCTTTCCCATCGGGTTACGAGGGGGGATACATCTGGGCGCTCTCGTTCTTGGGCGGGGGCGTTGGGCGTTCCGATGAAGATGAATCCAGCGACTCTTTCGCCAGGGCTCAGCCCCAGAATTTTAAGTGCGTCATCATCATAGGCGTACCAATCTGTAATCCAGTTGGCACCAAATCCCATAGCTAGGGCACCGTAGAGTAGGTTGGTGCATACCGCGCCGGCCGACAGCCATTGCTCCCACTCCGGAATGTCGGCGGACTTTGGGCTGGACACAACGGCTATGGCCAGGGGCGGTGCCTTGAGCTTGCCAAGCTTAGCCGCCGCGCGTGGATCTTCGCGTTGCAGCGCGAGGCCTTCCAGCTCGGTCGCAAACTCTGCCTTGCCCTGAGTATCCAGGAGAATAAACCGCCAGGGTGCCAGCTTGCCATGGTCAGGAACCCGGGTCGCGAGCCCAAGGAGGGTTTCTATTTGCGTATCACTCGGGGCGGGTGCCGTCAGGGTGAGGGCCGAATTGGATCGTCTCCGCTTCAGGAAGCCTAAGGCATCTGGCATTGCTGCGAGGGGCAGCTCCTCGCCAAATATCGGTGAGGCAGGTAGGAGAGACATTGCCATGGTTGGAACCCTGAACTGGCCGCTAAGGCAAAGCCTGTTTAAGGGGTTAGGCTCCAACCGAGCAAGGCGAGTCTAGGTCGTGGCTGACAAACCAGAATGGATGCGTCCTTCAGGCACGCCCTGGTCGAGAGGCCCAGGGCGGCTGGTGTATGACAACCCTTGGATATCTGTCACCGAATTCCAGGCGATCGCGCCAACAGGAAATCCTGCGCTCTATGGTTTGGTTGGTTATAAGAACCGCGCCTTAGCCATTTTGCCCTTGTTTGAAGATGGCACGATCCTGATGGTCGGCCAAAATCGGTTGCCGTTTTCCGACTACAGTTGGGAAATTCCAGAGGGTGGGGGGCCGCTCGGCGAGGATCCTTTAGCGGGTGCGCAAAGGGAATTGCTGGAAGAAACGGGCTTTGAGGCATCCAACTGGCTCGAGGTCATGCGGCTGCAGCTTTCTAATTCTGTCAGCGATGAATTGGCGATCTGCTTTCTCGCAACAGAGCTCTCTAAGAGCGACATCGTGGCTCATGTCGACGACACCGAGGACATTGTTCGGGTCCGGGCACCTTTTCGTGACGTGCTGCAGGCTGCGATGGCAGGTTATATTTCCGACAGCCTGACGGTAGCCATGCTGCTGCGGGTCCACCATATGGCCTATACAGGTGCACTGCCTGATGGTCTGGCGCAATTTGTGCTAGACTGAAAACGTCATCACGAAGGCGGGAGAAAACAATGAGCCAGCGCCTGGAAATTCTTGATCCAACCCAGCCACCTCCGGTCTGGGCCTCTCTTCGCAATGAAGCCGAGCGGGCAGCCAAGAGCGAACCTGCCTTGGCGTCCTTGCTCAATGCGGTGGTCATCAGTCACGAAAATCTTGGGGACGCCTTGTCCTATCAATTGGCCCGAAAGCTCGGCGACCAAGAACTCCGCGCCATGAGCCTGCGCGAGCTGGCGACGCAGGCCTATCGAAGTGATCCGGGGCTCGTCACTATTGCTGAAGCCGACCTTCGGGCGGTTTATGAGCGTGATCCTGCCTGCAAGGGCTATGTCCAGCCCTTCCTATTTTTCAAGGGGTTCCAGGCTCTACAGACCCAGCGTGTGGCGCATTGGCTATGGAATCAGGGGCGCGAGACCATCGCGTTTTACCTGCAGAGTCGGGTCAGCGAGGTCTTTCAGGTGGATATCCATCCGGCGACGCGCATCGGGTCCGGGGTCTTTGTTGACCATGGGACAGGTATTGTCATCGGCGAGACTGCTGTCATCGGCAATGACGTTTCCCTGCTTCAGGGGGTTACCCTTGGCGGTACTGGTGCTGACCGCGGAGATCGTCACCCCAAAATCGGAAACGGTGTTCTGCTTGGCGCTGGTGCAAAGGTGCTGGGGAATATCAATATCGGTGATTATGCCAAGATTGCCTCAGGTTCGGTGGTGCTAAAGGATGTTCCTGCCCACTGCACAGCGGCCGGTGTGCCCGCCAAGCTGATCAATTGCCCAAGCTGTGACGAGCCAGCGCGGAAAATGGATCACACCCTGGCTGAAGCTTTCACGGAAAGCGGCATCTGAGGTTCCCTCTGGGCGGCTTGCAGTCTAGGGTCCGCCCACATTTGAATCGCCGAGGAGCTGGCTATGGACGAAAGAGCAATGCGCAAGATCGAGGGGCATTTGCGCGGCACCTTCGCCAATGCACGGATCACCCTCGTGCCCCGGCCTAAGCAGAAAGATTCCGCTGAGGTCTATATCGGCGAAGAGTTCATTGGCGTGGTCTTCGAGGACGAGGACGACGATGGGTCATTCATGTTCGAAATGGCGATTCTCGCCGAGGACCTGCCCTAACAGGGCAACATCGCCCAGCTGAAAAGCGTTTGGCCCCGACAGCGATGTCGGGGCCGCGCCTATCGTGCCTAAAGAACACCCAGCATTTCGGCGACTAGGGGGTGGCGAACAATGTCGCGATCCTGAAGGCGAACTACGGCAATATTGCTGACCGCTTCCAGCTTTTCAGCGACTGGCCCTAGGCCCGAAATGCCCGGCAAGAGGTCCGACTGATTTGGATCTCCAGTGACCACCATAGTTGAGTTCCACCCCAACCGGGTCAGGAGCATTTTGAGCTGCATGTAGGTGCAGTTCTGCGCCTCATCTATGACCACAAAGGCATTGTTGAGGGTTCGACCCCGCATGAAGCCAACGGGTGCGATTTCAATGGCACCTTCTGCCATTAGGCATCTGACACGCTTCATCGAAAGGCGGTCTGATAAAGCGTCGTAGAGGGGGCGAAGGTAGGGAGCGAGCTTGTCTTCCATTTCTCCGGGCAGAAACCCAATGGACTCGCCCGCTTCAACAGCTGGACGTGACAGCACAATGCGACCGACCTTGCCGGCTTCAAGAGCTTCGACCGCCTTGGCTATGGCCAGATAGGTTTTGCCGGTGCCAGCGGGGCCAAGGGCCATAACCAGGTTCTTCTCATTGATCGCTGCGATCAGGGATTCTTGACCCGGAGACTTGGCCTTAATGGTCTTTAGGTACCCCTGTTCACGATCGTCATTGTGGTGCGCCAGGGGCGACCAGGATCGTTCAAGCGGTAACCGGCGTATTTTTGAGTCATCTTCGAACTGGCTCGCATCAAATGCGCCTTCGCGCAGCTGTCGCTTAAGGATCCGCTTGGTCATCAAGGCCTCCTATTGGGCAAGAAAAAAGGGCGAATCCGCCATGGACCGCCCCCGAAGATCGATAAAATTGAACAAAAGGACTCGCCGCCCAGAAGAGCCTGGTGGCTCAACTTTCCAACGTCGATTTGGGGGCAATGATAGCCCAAACCAGAAACGCGACACGAACCACTCCGTCCTGCGGGACCACCAAAAACGAAAATCGACTTTGGTATGTTTAGAGGGGCAGACGCCCCTCGAATCGCCCGATTATGATCATGCTAACGTGGTAAATGACCTGTTAAGCAAGCAGGAAGATTTGAGAAGTGGGGCATACGGATGAGTGTCTACAGCTTGGGCGCAGTCAAACCAGAACTGCCCGATGAAGATGAATACTGGATTGCGCCAAGTGCAACAGTCGTCGGTCGTGTGATTTTGAAGAAAAATGCTTCGATTTGGTGGGGCGCAACCTTACGCGGCGACAATGATCCCATTGAAATCGGCGAGAATTCGAACGTACAGGATGGGTCTGTACTTCACACAGATACTGGCTTCCCATTGACGATTGGTGCGAACGTCACCGTCGGCCATATGGTGATGCTGCATGGCTGCACGATTGGCGACAATTCTCTGGTGGGCATTGGATCAATCATTCTCAATGGGGCGAAGATTGGTCGTAATTGCCTAATCGGTGCCAATTGCCTGATCACTGAAGGCAAGGAAATTCCAGACAATTCCCTTGTAATGGGGGCCCCAGGTAAGGTTGTGCGCGAATTGTCACCCGCTCAGGCCGCCATGATCGTCGGTGGATCCTTGCACTATGTGGAGAATTGGCAACGCTATAAGCGCGACCTTCGAGACGTTTAGGGCTCAGGCAAACCGCGCGGTTAGAATTGGCCTGATTGGCCTTGACGAACCCTGCGGCGCCCCGGTGAACTGCGGGAAACATCAAAGGGAGCTGGCCACATGAGCTATCAATTCATCAAAGTCGAGCGGGAAGACCACCTCACCATCTTCACTCTGAATCGACCTGAGGTAATGAATGCTCTGCATTCCCCAGCCCATTTTGAACTCCATGAGGCGTTTGACGCCTTCGCCGCTGACCCCGAGCAGTGGGTGGGGATTGTCACCGGTGCCGGGGATAGGGCCTTTTCTGCTGGCAATGACCTGAAGCATCAAGCGACGGGTGGCGAGATGCGTAGTCCGCCCAGCGGCTTTGCTGGATTGACCTCACGATTTGATCTCAACAAACCCCTGATCGCTGCTGTTAATGGCATCGCCATGGGCGGCGGGTTCGAGATTGCCTTGGCCTGCGACATCATCGTTGCCGCAGAGGGGGCTATTTTTGCCTTGCCAGAACCTCGGGTTGGTCTGGCCGCCCTGGCTGGCGGTTTGCACCGTTTGCCTCGGGCCATTGGCGTGAAGCGCGCCATGGGCATGATACTTACGGGACGCCGGGTATCAGCTGCTGAAGGCGAGAGCCTTGGCTTCGTGAATGAAGTTGCTTCGTCGTCAGACTTGATGTCGGTCGCCCGCCGCTGGGCCGCTCAAATCTCCGAGCTGTCGCCCATGTCGATCCGCGCTTCAAAGGAAGCGGTGTTTCAGGGGCTCGATGAGTTGACCCTCAAAGACGCCATTCTGGGCCAGAATAAGTACCCCGCCGTTGGCGCATTGTTCAGGTCAGAGGATTTTGTGGAGGGGCCCATGGCCTTTGCGCAAAAGCGCACGCCAAACTGGAAAGGGCGTTAAGCCAAACATTCGTGACGCCGTCGTCAAGTTTATAGACTTCTCGGCGGCGGAACGCTTGTCAGGACGCCCGCGTCAAGGCAGGGAAGGGGAACTATCCCCTTTCCTGAGGAACTGCCTTGGACCGTTTCGACTATATCATCATCGGCGCCGGATCGGCGGGCTGCGTGCTGGCCAACCGTCTCAGCGCAGATCCCAAGAACCGCGTCTTACTCTTAGAAGCGGGCGTAAAGGATAATTCAATCCTGGTCCAAATGCCTGCGGGTGTTGGGAGCCTGATTGGCGACAAGGGAACCTATAACTGGGGGTTCTGGACCGAAGCTGAACCCCACCTCGATGACCGCAAGCTGTGGTGGCCTAGGGGCAAGGGCTGGGGCGGATCCTCCTCCATCAATGGCATGATCTATATTCGCGGCCATGCCCGCGACTATGACCAATGGCGTCAGATGGGGCTTGAAGGCTGGGCCTATAAGGATGTCCTTCCCTATTTTAAGCGCTCGGAATCTCTCGAAGATGGCGGCGATCCTTGGCATGGCGGCGCCGGCCCACTGAAGGTGTCTAAGGCCCATACGCCCAACCCCATCTACAAGGCAACCATCGAAGCTGGGCGCCAGGCAGGGTACAAGATTACGTCTGATTTCAATGGCTTTCAGCAGGAAGGCTGGGGTCCCTATCAGTTCACCATTCACAAGGGTGAGCGCTGGAGTGCGGCTAAAGGTTATCTGCACCCGATCCTCAATCGACCTAATTTAACGAATCTGATTGGGGTTCGAACGACACGCATTCTGATTGAAAACGGCGTTGCGGTCGGCGTCGAATATGCCGACGAGGTGACCAAGGCGCGGACCTCTGTCTATGCTGACAAAGAGGTCCTCGTCTGTGCTGGGGCCGTGCAGTCGCCTCAGATCCTACAGCTATCGGGCATCGGTGATCCTGAGGAATTGGGGAAACACGGTATTCCTGTGGTCCACGCCCTGAAGGGGGTCGGTGCGAACCTGCAGGACCACCTGGACGTAACGCTCTCTTGGGAATGCCCTAAGCCGATCACGATCTATTCCCAGCGCAAAGGGCTGCTGAAGACAGCACTGGTTGGTCTGAACTGGCTGTTGTTCCGCAAGGGCGTCGGCGCGACGCAAGCTTTGGAGAGTGGTGCCTTTTTGAAGTCGCGGCCTGACCTAGATCGCCCCGATCTTCAGGTGCACTGCGTCCTGGCGGTCATGCAAAACCATGGCAAGACCCAGGTCGAAAAGGACGGATTTACCTTCCATGTCTGCCAACTGCGGCCTGAGAGCCGTGGTCGAGTCGGTTTGAAGTCTGCCGATCCCTTCGATGATCCGGCAATTTTCGCCAACTATCTCTCAGCGGAAGAAGACCGGCGTGCCCTGCGTGAGGGTGCAAAGATGATGCGCCAGGTGGCCGCTCAGGCTGCCCTTGATGAATTTCGCTCGGAAGAACTCTTCCCTGGCCCGTCTGTTCAGACCGATGAAGAGCTCGACGCCTGGATTCGCGCCAATTCAGAGACCATTTATCACCCGGTCGGGACCTGCCGGATGGGGACGCTTGGTGACCCGATGGCGGTCGTTGATTCCGAATTGCGTGTTCAGGGTCTCAAGAACCTTCGGGTTATCGACGCTTCGGTCATGCCAACCTTGGTCGGCGGCAATACCAACGCCCCAACAATCATGATTGCGGAAAAGGCCTCCGATCTGATCCTAGGTCTGGCGGCCCTGCCTGCAGATGATGCGCCGGTCTATGATGAAAGCGCCGCGGCCTAAGCGATACGGCGACCGTCAACAGCAGCGAGGCGCAGGCGAGGAGATCCCTCGTTTGCGCGACCCATATTGATGACCTGTTCCACAGCGATTTCCAGGGCTGGCAAGCCCTGGAGGCGCGCGACCATACCGAGTGGTTGGTAAAAACCTAGGAACCGCTCTGGGGATCCAGGGGACGGTGCCAGGGGTAGGAATAGAATTTCGATGGGAAGACTAGGCCCTGCGGTGGTGATCTCCGCCTTGACTAGGACGGGTTCTGGGCGCCGACGCGCGGCTTCGAGTCCCACCCTAAGGTCGTGCCGATCTTGCGGTCGGAATAGGGTCAAGGCGTTTTGATGCCTCAAATCCTGAGCATGTAACTCAGCGACAAATCCGCCAACCAGACGCAGGGGATAGACGCCAATATCCTCGCGACCCGTGACAAAAACCTGGCTTAGCAATTTGGGAAAATGAGTCGGGTCTATGGCGCGACGGTCAGGCAAGCGCCCTTCACCGGCGCGGCTTCGCCAATAATCTATCAATCGTTTTGTATTCAAATGAGACACAGACATCGAAGGAAGCAGCGCTGTTGCGCGGTCACAAGCGACCGCACGCAGTTTGCAGGCAAATTCGAGCCAAGGCCTGGATGTCCCAAAACGGGACGTGTCTGATGTTTATTTCGGCGGAACACACCAATCGGTGCGGTTCTTGCATAGTTAACAGCGAGACTCTGGAGTGGCGCTGCCATGACGAACCGATCGATCTTGCTGGGGCTGCCTTTCGCTCTTGGGCTATTCATACTTGCCATGGTGTCGCCGGGCATCGCTAAGGCGCAGGCATGCTGTACCCCTCCAACCCCGCCTTGCTGTACGACACCGCATCCCACGCCACCTGCTGCATGCTGCGACACCAACAATAAGACCAACGTCCACGTGACGATTTCCAACGTGAATGTTGCGGTGGCCAATGCCCAATCCAGCGCGGTTTCTCGCGGGAGCAATCTCCTCTTGGGTAACGAAGGTGCTTATTACGGCGGCGGTGGCGGCGGTGGGGGGTATGCGCCACCGACCGTTTCAGCGGTCATCCAAGGCTTGAACCTAGAAGGTGGCCCGACTGCTCGGTCCGCCTACCAGGCAACGCGAACAATCCTGCGTCGCGTCGTGATCCAAGCTGTGTGCCTTGACGATCGTACGATTCCGCACCCAGCCTCTCAGCTCTCGCCAGAGCGCGCTGTCGAAGATGGTTATGAGGGCGAAATTTATCGTTGTATTGCAGGGACTTGGCTGCAGGCCACCATTGCCAACTATGATGGGCACGTAGATTTTACCGGTGGCCAGACCCTGACATGTCACAAGGGTGACGCACTCTACCACGCCCAAGGTGGGCACGTAGAATGTCGGCCCCAACGCCCTGCGCGAGATTGCAATGAGCGCTCCCTCCTTCGCCGCTTCGGAGCGGGAGTCAAGATATTGGCCATGATGACGACCGAAACCTACACTGCTTATCGCGAGACAAGTTCGCGCAGTGAGGCCTCGGCCATGGGCGCGGGCCTCAGCCTGGATGGTGGCGTCGGCGGCATTGTTTATTAAGTCGCGCTGGCTCTTTCTTCATCTGCAGTCGCCGGGCGGCAAATCCTGATTTGACGGTTACTTTTGTGAACCTCCTTCAGGGGCTGGGGTGACAGTGAGGGTCCAGGCTGATCCCTCGCTCAGGATTTCCTGTGCGGATTTCTGAACATCCATTGCAGAAACCGATTCTGTTGCGGCGATGGCGCCACGCAGGATCGCCAAGCGTCGTGGATCCGTCTGGGCGCCCTTAAGTTCGGAAATCCAAAAGGCGTTTGTTTGCTGGGCCTTGGCGAAATCCTCAAGCCGTGGCGTTTTTGCCCGGTTGAGTTCGTCAGGTGTGGGGGGGGCGAGGGCTAAATCTGCTGCGAGCTTCTTTATGGACGCCAGACTTGATTCGAGTTTTGCCGTTGGCACTTCAACGCGAGCCGCCAAGTAACCCCAGTCTGGCCAGGTAAGGCTGGTTTGCAGGCCGGTATTTGGTGAATAGGTCGCGCCTTGAGTTTCCCTAAGCTCTGCCCGCAGCCGCAATTTCATCACCTCCGAAAGAATGTCTACAGACCGATTCCCGCGAGGGTCGGCGAAATAGGTCCTCACTGGCCAAGCAATGACGGCGATACTTTGATCGTCCCGTCCCTTGTGGGTCAGTTGGACGGGGCTCGACGTGGCTTCCGGAAACCGAATCGAGGTCTTGGCCGTCGGCTCAACGGAGGCTTTGCGGGACCCAAGGGCACCGAAGGTGCGGGATACGAGGTCTGTGGCCTTTTCAACGGTAATATCACCGACAATTACCACCTCCAAGGGTGCCTCGCTGAGCACAGGTGTGATCATCGCCTTGAATTGGGCGAAGTCCGCCGCCTCAATTTCAGCGATCTTGGGGAAACGCCATCTAGCGTCGCCGCTATGCAGGAGGCCGGGTAGGTCACGGGAGAGGACGCCCGAGTCCGTTGCATCAAACTGGTCGTTCATGGGTTTCGCCGCCCTCTTCAGGTGGTCGAAAGGTTCAGGTCTCCAGCCCGGATCTACGACATAGGCTGCTAAGAGCTGCAACTGTACATCAAGGTCTGACCGGGTCGTTTCGCCTGATAATACAAAGGCATCGTCAGTGATCCCGAACCGCGCACCATAGACCTTGTTGGCGAGAACATGCTCGACTTCGGTTGCTGATAGGCGACCAAGACCACCGCCTGTGAAGGCACCAGCTGCCCATCCGAGAGAGGGCGTGTCGGTTGGTAACTCGCTGCGACCGGCTCCTAAGTTCACGCGCACGAAGATCTGATCGTCTTGGAATTTTGTAGGTTTGACTGTCAGGCGTACCCCATTTGCGAATCTGACGAATGTCACGTTGAGATCAGGCACGTCGCGGGTTTCGACGACCTCCGATGGTATACCGAAGGTTGCGTAAGGCCACACCAAGTCCGCTGTCGCGGTGGGAGGCTCGAGCTTCAGCTTATCAGCGGCTTGGAACGCCTTGAGCACCGCGTTTTCACCCCCAGGAATTGCCTTGGGTGCGCCAATAAATATGAGCGGACCTTGGCCCTTGAATTGAGCGCGCATAGCGGTCGTGACCATCTCAGCCTTCAAGTCCTTTACCGCGACCTCGAATTCAGCGAGGTCCTGAGCCGGAGAGGTTATGACGTTGCGGTCACTGATCGCGGCGATGAAATCGTCGGCAATGTCTGCTGGTAAGGTCGTGGCTGCGCCAGCGGCTTTCGCCTTGAGCCCCGTCCGCATTTCGACGATTTCACGATCGAGTTCGTCTTGTCGAACACCGAATTGAATCAAACGTCTACGTTCCACTTCGCTTTGGATTAGGGCCTCTTTCCAGTGATCGAAGTCGGAATTCACCAGGAGGTTTGTAACGGTGGCTGTCTTATATTCCGTGGTTGAGAATGCACCGGCGCTGAGGAAGCTTGCACCTGCGCTACGGGAGATCTTCTGGTATCGGCGATTGAGAACCGAGAAGCCAAGTTGATTGATGAGGTCATCACGGCGCGCTGAAATTGAGTCTGGGCGAAGGTCTGGTGGTCTGACCCAAGCGACTCCGATTGAAGTGCCAACCCCAGGGTCGGTCATGAGTTGCACTTCAAGTTTTCTCGGTTTGACCTTACCGAGTTTAGGGTCAACTCCCGGCGGGACGGACGGCCTCCAGTTGCTAAATTGGCTGCGAATTTTGGTCGCCATGACGACGGGATCAAAATCACCGGTGGCGACGAGCACAGTGCGTTCAGGGCGATAATATTGGTGATAGAAATCAGCAACTTGAGAGACGGGTGCCGACTTTAGGACCTCGACCTTGCCGATCGGAATTCGGTCACTTGCCCTTTGATCCTTCAATTGAAATTTCATCCGCCTGACAAACAGACGGAAGTAGGGCGTGTCGCGGGTTCTCTCCTCGGACAGAATAACCCCGCGCTCACTATCCATTGCGGTTTGATCAAGACTTAGTTCGCCAGCCGCCTCACGCAGGAGGGTGAGGGTGGTGTCGATGGTCTCCTCATCCGTCTTTGGGAGATCAAACTTGTAGATGGTCTGATCAAAGTCGGTGGAGGCGTTTGTGTCAGCGCCGAAGGAAAGGCCATGACGTTCAAGCATCTTCATCATTTCGCCATTGGGATATTTCCGGGATCCCTTGAAGGCCATGTGCTCGAGAAAGTGCGCCAAACCCTGTTGCGCGTCGGACTCCATCAAGGATCCAGCTTCGATTCTCAGTCGCAGGGCAGCCTGGCCTGGATGGGCGCTTTGGCGTCTAAGGACATATCGCATGCCATTGGGGAGTGTGCCGAAGACGATGTCAGGGTCCGGCGCGATCCCCAACTTGCTCTGCTGCCAAGGTATCGCCTTCGATATGTCTGTGAAAGGCGAGGCGCTACTTACAGACGATAACCCGAACCAAAGGGCGGCAATGAGGGCGGAAGCCGCAGACGAAGTGGAGGGCATAGAGAATTCCGAACCTAAAGTTAGGGAATGTCATCCATGCCGCGCTCTATGGGGCGGACGCAAGGCATCAACCGGGCGGCGATATGGCCTAAGGCTTCTGACCCTTAGTTTCTCCTAGTTGGAGCCGGGCTTGCGCACATAATAGACGGCGGAATTTCCAACCGCATTGGCGACCCCAGTGACCGATCTCGCCGAACCGGTACTGGTCGTTGACGTCGACGCACCAACATCGTTCGAATTTGTCTGGTTGTTTGTAATGGTCATTCGTCCATTGCACTCGGCGCAGGCATAACCGACGACGCCATTTCCGGCGGCACTAGCACTGGCATAGGCGTCATATCCCTCTCCAGCTGAGGTGACGGCTATTGCGTCGACGCCCCCGTCATTGATTTGGGTTGAGTCGAGAATGACTTCTCCCCCCAAATCGCCGACGACAATGTTGTTGCCAGTGGCGTGTGCTTCCGTGGAAATGGCACCAAAGGACGCAGCTGACGAACTCGCCTGACTGCGCACATAGGCGCGGTTCGTTTGTATTGCGTGCGCATCCATTAGGAAGCCTTGATTGATCGCATCAACGACGTTGCCCACCGCGTTTGTTATGGTTTTGCCGTCCTGCACTTGACCAAAAGCTGTAAACTGCGCGGCAAGCGTCTGAGCTGCATTGTTTGTCTGATCGGTGACCATGCGCGCGCCTGAACCATTCGAGCCGGCATAGGTAAGGTCGTTTGCTGACGCGACAGCTTGGAACTGGGCCTCGCCCTTTACGTACGCGTAAATGCCACCGCCATCAGATTTGACGGTTGATCCATTGGTCTGAATGACCTTGATACCAGCCGTCGAATGATCAGCTGTAATCACCTGGCCATTGCCCTGGGACTGTATGTAGGAATCTACATCGCCCGCCTGTCCCGTCGGACCTGTGATTTGACTGTGGGCGAGGATCGCTGCCGACCCCGTCTCTTGGAGCAGCACGTTCGTCATGACGGCGCCGGTAACGCCAACCTCACCTGCATTTCCGACAGCAGTGGTGTTCAAGGAGGTTACGGCACCAGAATTTGAGACGACATTCAATCTTGTGTCGGCTGTCACATTACCGAGATCGAACTGATTGCTGACAACGTCGGTATCCTGGTCTTCTACGGTCGCTTGGTATTGATTACCTGACCCATGGCTCTCGCCCACGGTTTGGTCTGTAACGGTCTGAACATCCAGAGTTTGGGTCGCAGAAATGTCGTGGAGTTGAACCTGATCGTTGCGAACCGAGCTTGATACAGTCTGACTAGTAGCGGCTCCGCACGGAGCGGTCCCGACGATCATTCCAACGAGAAGGATCAGCCCGCGTTTTGGCATTGTTTGAATCCAGGTTGTTGTAAGCGGGAATATAGCCACCGGTAATGCCGACGGATCCATCACCGAGTGGATCGTAGGAAAGGCAGGCTTTGGGGCCGGGCATTCCGTACAAATTTGCTGTCATTTCCACGACGGCGCGTTCGACCAAAGATCTCACGGCCAGTTGCATCGGCTCCAGAGCACCGGTACCTGCAGAAACATCAAAGACATTGCCGTCCATGAAATCAAAAAGCCCGGCGCCGATCTCGCGACCGACAACCTGCTTTTGGTAGGAAATGACGTCGACAACCTCGAGGGTGCGAGTGTTAATCAAACGCAGGTCGAGGCCGACATTCATCACCATATAGCGGCCCCGTAAAACCCCCTTGGCCGCGGTTGATTTGACGCCACCGCCGGAAATATCGACCCCAGAAGACCGAATATTGAAATTCAGTTCTGTGACTCCCCCAGCCACATAGAAATCTGATCCAGGTACTTGGCCAGCTAGAATGCGCCGATATTCTGCAGCCTTATCGGGAGCAGGGTTTGGCTCATCAGATATCAGCTTGTTATTGGCGTATCGGAGTTCAAGCTCGGATACGGAAGTGTCGAAGCGCTCGACCAGTGGCATTCCCGCTTTGGCGAAGGCCGACATCGCCATCAGCGAAGCACCTTGCGTGATTTTCCGCCCGGAGCCATCTGCCTCGGCCTTGCCCGTGTAGTCGGCAATGCGTCCAATTGCTATTCTTGGCGCCACCAATCTCGCATTGCGGGCATACCCGGCCATACAGACAAGGGCTGCCGAGTAGGGCGTAGGATTTGGAGTCACAGGTGCCGAGCCCGTGGGCGCCGCATAGTTTCCCGCCGAACCGGCGATTGGCGTCGCGCAGCCCGTTAGAACCAGAGAGGCCGCAGCAATGAGCGCAACTGTCCGGCCAAGGGTAGCGATCCTGTGGTCAGTCATGGCCGACGCCTCCATTGGCTAAAGTCGCCCCGGCAGTCACTGAACCGGTATTCGTCTGTTTCGAGGTTACAATGACGGTGTTGTAATTGCCTTGAGTTACGACAACGAGGTTGTTCCCAATGGCGCTTGCACTGCCTGACCCCGCACCAACGCCTGCAAACGCGTCGACTGCGCCCGTGGTCGAAGAAAAGGTGGATTGATCCTCGCCCGTAAGGATTAGTCCGTCGACGATGACGCGGTTTCCATTTGCGTCGCGGGTCGAGACATCCACGGGCCTATTCTCAGAGCCAGCGGTTCGGCCATAGCCGGCATTGAAGCTTGCCGCATTTGCGGTCATGGATTGCGAGACGGCGGGGCTGCTGGAGCCCGAAACAGCTATCACGGCGCAGATTCCCCAACGCTGCAGTTTTCTTATTGGGGGGGCATGCATTGCGATACAAAAACTCCGCGCGAACCAAACGTGTTAACTATGCCAAGCAATGAGCGTGCCACTTCTGACGCATGGTCTCGCGCATGAAGACGTCAGCGATTTGGTTAAGAAGCTATGGTCAACGGGCCTTAATTGCGGACGAAGGAGTGAATTGGTCGTGAGTGAAGTTCGAGAGCCGCTGTTTCATGCGCCACCCGCAGCTTTGGTGATCACCACTGTTATCCTAGGTGGGTACTTTCTGCAGTCCCAAGGGCTGCTGGCGCAGGATTTGCCGCGCTGGGGTTATTCAGCCGCCAATCTGGCAAGGGGGCGTCCAGAAACCCTAATTACGGCGCTCTTTTTACACGGGGGTTGGCCCCACGCACTTATGAATGCGGGTATGGGATTGGCCTTCGCAACACCCGTCGCCCGCTATTTGGGCTCCGACATCCGTGGTCTGTGCGTGTTCGCACTCTATTATACGGTATGCGGCGCCCTAGCGAATTATGGGTTTGGCCTTCTGCACCCAGGTAGCCCTGGGGTGCTAATCGGAGCCTCTGGGGCAGTGTCCGCCTTAGCTGCTGGGGCGGCTAGGATTGTGGGTGGGCGAGGGGAGGTCGGCCCAATTCTGAGTCCTTTTGTCATAGGCATGGGCGGTGCCTGGCTGATCATCAACCTTTTAACGGCTGTCCTAGGCTTTGCTCCCGGCGCGGAGGGCGCAGCCGTCGCATGGGAAGTTCACCTGATCGGTTTTGGTCTTGGACTAATCTCCATCCCATTGGCGGGGTGGCTCGCGGCGCCGAAAGCGTGAATTGATTTCACCTGTCATTGGGTGTGAGCTCCTCATATCGGAATAGAGAGGAGCGTTATTATGCGAGTTTCTCAGATCCTGCGGACCAAAGGCGATGTCGTCTTCACGGCAATCCCCCATGATACAGTGGATGCGATCTGCGCCTTGCTTCACGCGAGGCGGGTTGGTGCCATGGTGATAATGGATGGCGATCGCCTTGCCGGGATTGTTTCGGAACGCGATATTGTTCGGGCTCTAGCTACAGAGGGCGCGGCAGCTCTCTCGCGCCCAATATCCGCCGTCATGACGACTGAGGTCTATCTGGCGGACCCCGATGATGATGTGGACGCGCTACTGGAGATCATGACAGACCGCCGGATCCGCCATCTCCCAGTCTGTCACTTGGGCAAGCTTCTCGGCATCGTCTCTATCGGTGACCTCGTTAAGAGCAAGATGACGGAGGTTGAGGCTGAAGCTGACGGCCTCAAGGCATATATCGCCGCCGGCTAGCTGACCCCTAAAGCTCGAGCTCGTAGCTGCTAGGGAGTCCCCGCAGATTTTCCGAGCGGGAAGGTCACGCACTTTGTTCCGTGCCAAAACAAGTTTCTGCATTCGTATATTGTCTGATTGACATGCTCCGGGCTCGCCCCTAAACACCCCCCTCGCTTCGGGGGGCACAGCCTCTGGCGGAAAACTCCGGGACTTAAAACTCCTTGATCTTTCCACCAAGGGCCACTAGGTTCCCCCCTCCAATCGAATCGCTGGACTAAAGAGGGAAGCCCCTCGGCGGCCCGAGAGCGATGTTTTCTCCGGATTTCGGACTTTCCGAGGTTCAGATAAAAATCCGAAAGGATCGGTTGACACGAAAGAGGCCGGCCCCTAGAACGCCGCCTCCGCCGACCACCGGCGCTAAACAGTGGGGCGGGCGAAAGCCGGTCGGGGTCTTTGACATCGTTGAATTGGAAAGAGAAACGCAGGCGGCGGCGCTCTAGCGATGGTCCTAACCAGACCATATAGACGTCGACTAATCTGCGGTCTCTTGAAGACAATACCATGTACGTTTGATTTTCGGATCAAACGTGAATGGGAACTCGTCAAGAATAAGTAGACCAGAGTAAGTTGGTTCCTGCCCGGAACCAATGAGCAATGGAGTCAATGTCAACTCAACCTGAGAGTTTGATCCTGGCTCAGAGCGAACGCTGGCGGCAGGCCTAATACATGCAAGTCGAGCGCCCTTTCGGGGGAGCGGCGGACGGGTGAGTAACGCGTGGGAATATGCCCTTTGGTACGGAACAACACAGGGAAACTTGTGCTAATACCGTATGTGCCCTTCGGGGGAAAGATTTATCGCCATTGGAGTAGCCCGCGTTGGATTAGCTAGTTGGTAGGGTAAAGGCCTACCAAGGCTACGATCCATAGCTGGTCTGAGAGGATGATCAGCCACACTGGGACTGAGACACGGCCCAGACTC
>CALETE010000014.1 GCA_937920085.1 uncultured Alphaproteobacteria bacterium
AAGCCGCGCTTGATCAGGTGGGCACGGAGCTTGGCCTCAGCCTCCTTGAAGGTCTGGTTGGGCACCAGGCGGGCCTCTAGCTTGGCCTCGGCGCGTCCAGGCAGGACGGTCTTGCCGCCAGGGCCGGTATAACCCGCCACCAGGCCCTGAATATTCACTGTCGGCTGGGAGGCCAGGCGCTGGAGCGCCACAGGGAAGGGCTCGTCATTGATCCAGGTCTTGACCCCATAGGCCTTCTTCATGTCGGCCTCGCTCTGCTTGGTGCTAGCCTCGATGATCAGGGCCTTTTCATGGTCGGTCAGGGCTCGGACATTGTCGAACCAGCCGTCAATGATTGGGGTATGGCCATCGGGACCCACCAAGGTGTTCAGAGCCTGGACCAGACGCCAGACGGGGCTGTCGACCATGGCGTGCAGGGAGGAATGGACGTCGCCCTTAGGCCCCCGCCCCCAGTGCTCCCCGCTGGAGATCAGCTGGAATTCCATGGGCCCCTTGGCGCCTAGCTCGATCTCGACTGAGCCGCTCTCGCTCTGATTGGCGCTCGGAATGAAAATACCGTCGCACTTTTTGAGGGCGGCAACCACTTCGGGGGCATGGACCACCTGATGGAAGTGGGGCGAAGCGATCTCTTCCTCACCCTCGGCCACCAGCACCAGGTTGACGGGCAGCTTCTTACCTGCCGCCTTGAAGGCGTGGAGGGCGGCCAGGAAGGTCGTCTCCGGGCCCTTCTGGTTAACCGCGCCCCGACCGGTTACGACGGTCCCAAAGCCGGGCTTGTCAATGATCGCTGCTTCAAAGGGGGGATGGGCCCACTCCGCCGGGTTCACCTGTTTGACGTCATACATGAAATAGATGCCGACGCTGCGCTTGGCCCCAACGTCGAGGGTGGCGAAGATGCCAGGACTGCCGTCGGTGGGCATTTTCTTGACCATCTGGAACCCGGCGTCCCGCAGCAGGCCCATGGTGAAGTCGCAGCTTTCATCCACCCGCCACTTTTCAGCAGCGATGCCGGGGTGACGGATCCACGCCTGTAGGCGGGAAATGGTATCAGCCTTGCCAGCCTCGAGGGCCTTGCGGATGGCGATGGCATCAGCCTTGGGGGTGGCGGCCTGAGAGGCCTGGGGCAGAAGCAAGGTCGCGCCCGTAGCGGCAGCAGAAGCCAGCAAGGCGCGGCGGTCGAGGTGTTGGTTTTCCATGGTGATCTGTCCCCCTGAGTTAAGGGGATTAAAGGCCGCCCCGCACGACCTGTCTAGCGGTCTTGAGCGAGGCGACTTACGCGAAACATGCCACAAACATTAAGCTGCGCACTGGTCGAAGCAGCTTGATTATGTTACATGTAACAAATTCTTCAAGGAGATGATCTTGCCTGCGCCTGTCCATCAGCGGGTCCAAAAGCGTCGAGACGCCCTTCGTGCATCTGGTCTCCGGCCAATCCAAATCTGGGTACCCGACACACGGCAGCCTGGCTTTGCGGAGGAGTGCCGTCGCCAGTCCCAGATCGTCGCGCTGGCTGATTTGGCGGATATGGAACTCATGTCTTTTACGGATGCTGCCTTGGTCGATTTGGAGGGTGAGGGCGAGGCTTGAAGCGCGGCGATCTGGTCACCATCGCCCTGCCCGGCGACTTCGGCAAACCTCGCCCGGCACTCGTCATTCAGGCTGATCAATTTGACCAAACCGGAACCGTCACCGTGCTTCTGGTAACCGGGTCCCTGGTGGACGCACCGCTGATCCGACAGACGATTGATCCAACTCCAGAAAACGGTCTCCGCAAAAACTCCCAGGTCATGGTCGACAAGGCCATGTCCGTTAGACGTGACAGGGTCGGATCTGTGATCGGAAGGGTGGATAGCGCCAGCATGCTGGCCGTAAGCCGCGCATTAGCGGTGTTTGTCGGGATCGCTTGAGGGGAGCTAGATCAGGCGTCTTCGTCTAAAAATCCCAAAACCTGCGCCGCCGCCGACACGGCAATCATTTCCGGCGCCTTACCCTTCATGCCAGGTATGCCAACAGGACAGTGGAGTTTCGCGATGATCACTTCGCTAAAGCCATCCGCCGCCAAACGCGCAATCATGCCGTCCCGCTTACCCCGCGAGCCGACCATGCCGACAAACCGCGCCCTCCCCGCCTTCAGAATGGCGGCGGCAACCCCGTAGTCCACGTCGTGGCTGTGGGTGGCGATGAGGGCGTAGTCGCCGTCTTCCAGACAGGCGGCGGCCTCGACCATTTCGGCATCCGTGAGGATCACCGCATGGTCGGAAAAATTCGGCCGCGCGTCATAGGCCTCGACCTGAAAGGGCAGAAGGGCGAACTGGGCCGCGAAGGCTTGGCCGATGGGCCCAGCGCCGAACAAAACCAATCTCGGCTTGCGCGGCGCGAGGTCCATGTGGGCTATTCCGCCGCGACCGGCTGTGCGGCCTCAAGGCGGCTGACAAGTCCGTCATACTGGTCCCAAAGCGCCTTGGGCATGCGGTCACCGAAGACCTCATAGGCAGCCGGAATCAGAGCTGCCTCTTCCCGCCATACCGCCGGATCGACAGTGAGCAAGAGGTTCATCTGGTCGTCGGAGAGGGTCAGGCCCGAAGTGTCCAGGCTCTGATGGGTGGGGACGCGGCCAATGGGGGTGTCGGTGGCCGCGGCCTTGCCGTTCAGCCGTTCGAAGATCCACTTCAGGACCCGGGCGTTTTCCCCATAGCCAGGCCATACGAACTTGCCGTCAGTGCCCTTGCGGAACCAGTTGACGAAGTAGATGCGGGGCAGTTTGGCGGCGTCGGCCTTGGCACCCATGGCCAGCCAGTGGCTGAAATAGTCGCCCATATTATAGCCGCAGAAGGGCAACATGGCGAAGGGGTCGCGACGCAGCTCGCCGATCTTGTTCTCGGCCGCCGCCGTGCCTTCGGACGCGACATTGGAGGCCAGGAATACGCCATGAGCCCAGTCAAAGGCTTCGGTAACAAGCGGCACGGCACTGGCCCGGCGACCGCCGAACAAAATGGCCGAGATCGGTACGCCCTTGGGATCTTCCCATTCTGGCGCAATGACCGGGCACTGGGAGGCTGGCACGGTGAAGCGGGCATTGGGGTGGGCTGCAGGCTCGCCGCTTTCTGGGGTCCAGGGACGGCCCTTCCAATCAGTGAGATTTGCAGGAGGCGTCTTGGTCAGACCTTCCCACCAGACATCGCCGTCTGGGGTCAGGGCCACATTGGTGAAGACGCTGTTGGCATAGAGGGCGTCGACGGCGTTCTTATTGGTCTCAACGCCCGTACCTGGGGCCACGCCGAAGAAGCCGGCTTCCGGATTGATCGCATAGAGCTGGCCGTCATCGCCAAAGCGCATCCAGCAGATGTCGTCGCCAATGGTCTCGGCCTTCCAGCCCTTCAGGGTCGGCTGGAGCATGGCCATGTTGGTCTTGCCGCAGGCGCTGGGGAAGGCGGCGGCCACATAACGCGACTGACCCTCCGGCGAGGTCAGCTTGAGGATCAGCATGTGCTCAGCAAACCAGCCCTCATCCCGGGCCATGACCGAGGCGATCCGCAGGGCGAAGCACTTCTTACCCAGCAGGGCGTTGCCACCATAGCCTGAGCCGTAGGACCAGATTTCCCGGCTTTCCGGGAAGTGGACGATGTATTTGATATCGTTGCAAGGCCAGGGCACGTCGGCCTGACCTTCAGCCAGGGGCATGCCGACAGAATGCAGGGCCGGCACGAAGAAGCCGTCCTCGCCCAGCTCGTCTAGTGCACCCTTGCCCATGCGGGTCATGACCCGCATGGAAATCGCCACATAGGCGCTGTCGGTGATCTCGACGCCCAACTGGCTGATCTTGGAGCCCAAGGGCCCCATGCTGAAGGGGCAGACATACATGGTCCGTCCGGCCATGCAGCCCTTGAAGAGACCCTGCAGGTCCTCGCGCATTTCAACCGGATCGAGCCAGTTGTTGGTCGGGCCAGCATCGGCTGGGTCTTTGGAACAGATAAAGGTGCGGCTCTCGACCCGGGCCACATCCTTAGGGTCAGACGCCGCCCAGAACGAGTTGGGGCGCTTCTCTGGATTTAGGCGCTTTAGCGTGCCGCTATTGACCAGCTCAGAGGTCAGGGTTTCCCATTCTTCCTGCGACCCATCACACCAGTGGACCCTGGCGGGCTGGGTCAGGGCAGCGATTTCAGCAACCCATGCGATGAGTTTGGGGTGCTTGGTCGGGGCGGGATTTAAGCCCGGAATCGTTGTCGTCGGCATAGATGCTTAAAGCTCCCAACAGGTTGCGGAAGGTGGCACTTCCCGGAACCCGTGTTTCTTAATGACACAATTCTTAAAAACTGGGCTTGCCATAGCAATCCTCACGCCGGATTCCGACCACCTAATTTGATGTAGGTGGGGATATTTCGAACAAAACCCGGCACGCCGCTAAGATATGATACAGTGACGTTGCGGGAGCTGCCTCGTCGACGAACGTGCCGTCCGGCCTCATCTTGTCTCGCCATGCCCCCAAGGCAGGGGTTTCAAGGTAGGATTTTAGACAATTGGCAGCCCCGAGGGCTTCTTCTGGCTCACCAAACACCAGCGCCGCCTTCAGGTGCTCGGTCTGGGGCCAAAGGCGCGCCTGGGTATCGCGTGGGCTCAAATCATCCCAAAGGGCGTTGATGGCGCAGCCGCGCGCCGAATCAATGCCGACCCTGCCCGCCTCATAGAGGGCCCGCGCCGCGATCTGACCGTCTGAGCGGCCACGAAGGCGGCCCCAGCGATCTAGCAGGACCGCCCATTCGAACTGATGTCCTGGCTCCACAAGGCGACCGTCATCCCCGGGGGCTTTCTCCCAGTTTTCGTCAAAGAATTCCGTGAGCACGCCGCGGTGGTCAATGAAGGCCCCAAGGGCCAATTGCGCAATCTCATCGGAGAACGGAACCCAACTAAGGTCTCCGGCCTCTTCCCAAGCCAGCGACGCCTCCAGCAGGTGCATGTGGCAATTGGCCTGGAAGGGGTGAGCTCCTGACTCCCGGAAGCCGCCTGCGGGGTGGCGCATTTTCACAAGGCCCTGCCTTATCCGCGACGCAAGTTTGGGCAGATCTATCCAGTCGGGGTCAACCCCATGAAGCGTGGCCATACCCAGCAAGGCAAAGGCTTGGTCATAAATCGCGGGAGTCGAATCCAAGGGCTCACCGGTCTCCGACAACAGGGCCCGAACAAGGCCATCCTGCCGCGCAAATTTTTCCAGCAAGAAGTCCAGGCCGTGGCGGGCCGCCTGTCGCCAGGGCCCCTGCCATCCCAGATGGCCGGCCACGGCGTAGGAAAAAATCATCCGCCCCGGAACCCGCCCGCGACGGCTTAATCTGACAGGTCGCCCGTCTGTGCTCAGGGCATCTAGGAAGCCACCAATTTCGTGATCACCGCCAAGGGTCCACCAAAGGGGCCAGGCGGCGGTACGCAGCCATTGGTCATACCAAGCGCTGGCCTCGGCCAGACTGGTGAAGCCTGGTGCCGGGCGGGACTTGATCAGGTCATAGCCAGCCTTCACCGACTGAGAGGAGCCCAGGTCACAGACCAGAACCTTGCCACCCTCTGCGATAACAGCGAGGTCGGTGATCCCGAGGGCCATGACCTGAACACCCGCTGCGGCACGGATCAGACTCCCGGCGGTATCCAGGGCCACCACATCGCCCTGCAGGCTATTGCCGTCATCATCCCGCGGCGAGAGCCCAAGGACCGCGTCCCACGCCCCCACATCGGCCCAGGTAAAGTCCACCGGCAGGACCAGGGCCCGGGCTGTGCGCTCCATGACTGCATAGTCGATGGAAATCTTCGGTGCGTTTAGGAAGGGCGCGCCCAGGACAAAGGCCTTACCCAACACCTGTCCTGCATCCACTGCGGCCTCAACTGCCGCCAGAACTTCAGGGGCAAAGCGCCTCAGCTCATCCACCAGGGTCCGAGCAGGGACAACGAAATTGCCACTATTCCAAAGATAACCAGCCTTCACATAGTCAGCGGCCCGCGCCTCATCGGGCTTTTCCACAAAGGCCTGAACCGCGTGGACCCCAGGGCCGGGTGCGGCCTGAATATAGCCATAAGCTGTCGAAGGTCCGGTAGGTCTGACACCCAAGGTGACAATGCGGCCGATCTTGGCGGCCTCAACCGCCTCGGTCACGGCGGCACGAAAGGCCTCTGCGTCAGGCACATAATGGTCCGCCGAGACCACCACCATGACCCCATCGGGATCATCGCGAAGCACCGCCACAGCGGCGGCGGCCATGGCGGCGGCCGAGTCCCTTGGCGCAGGCTCAAGGATTACGTGGCCATCAATCTCCAGGCCAGCCATCTGGCTATCGATCAAGGGCCCATGGGACAGACCGCCGACCACGATGCAGGGGCCTAAGGGGGCGACCCGGGCGACCGTGTCCTGAAAACTAGACACCTCGCCCACCAGCTTAGCAAACGGCTTGGGCCGATCGGGACGGGAGGTTGGCCAAAGCCTGACCCCAGCGCCCCCGCACATAATGACTGGATAGACCGCCAAGATAGTCTCCTATTGCTGACGGCCTTAGGCCGCGACGACCTCTTTCGCCCCTGGAATTCCGGCCTGGGTCAGTGCCTCGATCAGTTCCGAGACTGTCCCTGCCAATTCCTCTGCATCGCGCCCGCGCAGCACCAGGTTGGAGCCGTACAGACCTTCTGTGAAGAATGGATAGCTACCCAGGCTCATGGTCGGATGGGCCTTAGCAACGGCCTCTAGCGGGGCGGCAATCGCACCCTCGCCCGTGCCCTCGACCCGCACAGTCCGCGACAGCACAACAGCCCCGGTACGCAGGCGCGGGCCCACATCTTCCAGCATGCCACGCATGATCACCGGCACCCCGGCCAGGACAAAGACATTGCCAATGGTAAAGCCCGGCGGGCCCTGGACCGGGTTCTTCACCAGATTGCCCCCCACAGGCACCCGGGCCATGCGGCGGCGCGCGACATTCAGCTCCGGACCCCAGCGGGCGGTCATCATGGCCAGGATATCGGGATGCTCTTCCAGCTCGACGCCAAAGGCGGCCGCCACGGCATCAGCAGTAATGTCGTCGTGGGTCGGGCCAATGCCCCCCGTGGTGATCACATAATCATAGCGCTCCCGCAGGGCGTTCAGGGCGGCAATGATATCTTCCATAATGTCGGGGACAGTCCGCGCCTCGCAGAGGTCCACCCCGTGAACCCCAAGATACTTGGCGATGTCGCGCATATTGGTGTCTTGGGTCCGACCCGACAGTATCTCATCGCCAATGATCAGGACCGCCGCCGTCACCACTGTTGGCCCGCTCATCATCCTGCTCCGTCATCACCAAAGCCTGTGATCTAGCCTGCGACTGGCGTCTTGCCTATCCCGCATAACGCGTATAAATTGAGTGTAAGGTGTTTTTGCATTACATTTCAGCGGACCGATGGAGCCTGACCA
Source organism: uncultured Alphaproteobacteria bacterium (assembly GCA_937920085.1). GTDB lineage: Bacteria > Pseudomonadota > Alphaproteobacteria > Caulobacterales > Caulobacteraceae > Phenylobacterium. Next base: position 7,424 of record CALETE010000014.1, read on the forward strand.
TGACGCAGCTAACCGTCACGGCGCGGGGCCAGGTGACCTTCCGCAAAGATATTCTAAGACACTTAGGCGTTCAGCCCGGCGAGAAGATCGAGGTGGACAAACTGCCCGACGGACGACTCGCGCTACGCGCGGCCCGCCCCGCTGCCAGCCTTGACACCTTTGTCGGCCTGCTGGCTGGCAAGACCGCCAAAATCGTCAGCCTTGAAGACATTGAAAAGGCCGCCGCAGATGGATGGGCCGATAGGTCGTGAAGATTACTGCCGATACCAATGTCCTCGTGCGCGCCGCCATCCAGGACGACAAGGAACAGGCCCTCCTCGCTGTCGCAGCAATGGAAAAGGCCGATATAATCGCCGTCCCCCTGCCCGTCCTTTGCGAATTTGTCTGGGTCCTGACACGCGCTTACGACTTTTCCAGGCAAGAGATCGCGAGCGCCGTCGAAGCCCTGATGGCGGTCGCTAAGGTCGCCCTCGACCGCCCCGCCGCCGAGGCGGGCCTGGCGGTTTTCAAGGCTGGCGGCGCCTTTGCCGACGGGGTGATCGCCTTCGAGGGACATCGCCTGGGCGGTGAAGCCTTTGTATCCTTTGACCGGCGCGCTGTGGCGGCGCTTAAAGACCAGGGCCTTTCCGCCCGGCTGCCGGGCTGACATCTTATGAACTTCCCCACCCCCCTGATCCGTGGCCGCCTGATCAAGCGTTACAAGCGCTTCCTGGCCGATGTGGTGCTGGAGGATGGGACCGAGCTGACCGCCCACTGCCCCAATCCCGGCGCCATGCTGGGGCTAAACATGCCCGGCCTCACCGTCTGGCTGTCCAAGTCCCCAGACCCCAAGCGCAAGCTAGCCTACACCCTGGAATTGGTGGATGTGGAGGGCGGGCTCGTGGGCATCAACACCATGCATCCTAACCGCCTGGTGGCCGAAGCCCTGGCCAAGGACGTCATCCCCGAACTGACCGGCTACACCTCCCACCGCCGCGAGGTGAAATACGGAACCAACAGCCGGGTGGACTTTCTGCTGGAGGCGCAGGGCCGCCCGCCCTGCTGGCTGGAAATCAAGAACTGCCACCTTATGCGCACCCCAGGCCTCGCCGAATTCCCCGATTGCGTGGCGGCCCGCTCATCAAAGCACCTGAAGGAACTGGAGGCCATGGTCGCGGCCGGCGACCGGGCTGTGGCTTTGTTCGTCGTACAAAGGATGGACTGCACAGAGTTTGCGGCCTGCACGGAGCTGGATCCAGTGTTCGCCGCAGCCCTAACCCGCACAGCCAATTCCGGTGTTGAGGTTTTATGCTATGATTGCCATCTAACCTCGCAGGCGATCACGGTCGTCCGCCCCCTGCCTTGGCGGGATCGACCCTGAGCCTATGGAGACCTGACCATGTCCATGACCGACGTTCTCGAAGCCGACCATCGCACCGGCCGGGTCAAGATCCATGGGCCGGAGGGCTTTGAGGGCATGCGGGTGGCCGGCAAGCTGGCGGCAGAGTGTCTGGACATGCTGACCCCCCACGTCCAGCCCGGCGTGGTGACCGATGAGTTGGATCGGCTGGCGCGGGAGTTCATTCTAGATCACGGTGCCCTGCCCGCCTGCCTGGGCTATCGCGGCTACACCCGGACAGTCTGTATTTCGGTCAATCACGTGGTCTGCCACGGCATTCCCTCAGAGCGAGCACTGCGGGAAGGCGACATCGCCAATATCGACGTCACCCTGATCGTCGACGGCTGGCACGGCGACCACAGCCGCATGTATGGCGTCGGCCCTGTCGCCCCTCGGGCCAAGCGGCTGATCGATGTGACCTATGAAGCCATGCAGCGCGGCCTCGCGGCGGTGAAGCCAGGCGCCCGGACTGGAGATATCGGCGCGGCCATCCAGACCTATGTGGAGGCCCAGCGGTGCTCGGTGGTCCGCGATTTCTGCGGCCATGGCCTGGGCAAGGTGTTCCACGACGCCCCCAACATCCTGCACTTTGGCCAAAAGGGCACGGGCGAGATGCTGAAGCCCGGTATGTTTTTCACCATCGAGCCCATGGTCAATCTGGGCAAGTATCAGGTGAAGCTGCTGGCCGACGGTTGGACGGCGGTGACCAGGGACAAGTCCCTTTCGGCCCAGTGCGAGCATTCGGTGGGCGTGACCGAGACGGGCTATGAAATCTTTACGGCTTCGGACAAGGACCTGTTCAAGCCGCCTGTGATCAGCGCCTAAGCACGCGGGTTGAGCGCCGCTTAGGTTACACAATCCTAACTTGCGTCGAGATTGCAAAATAGGCCAGCATGCTTCGATGCAAAGGGGCCAGCCATGCTGTCGATCAAGAACCTGACCCACATCTATGCCAATGGTGTGCGCGCCTTGGACAATGTCGATCTTGATGTTGAGAAGGGCATGTTCGGCCTGCTGGGGCCCAACGGCGCGGGCAAGTCGACCCTGATGCGGTCCATCGCCACCCTGCAGACCCCGACCTCGGGCTCCATCACCTTTGACGGCCTAGATGTGATTGCAGAGCCGGAAAAGCTGCGGCGGACCTTGGGCTATCTGCCCCAGGACTTTGGGGTTTATCCGCGGGTTTCGGCCTATGACATGCTTGATCACATGGCTGTGCTAAAGGGCATAGCCTCAGCCGGCGACCGCAAGGCGACGGTGGAGTCCCTGCTGGTCCAGGTCAATCTTTGGGAGGTCCGCAAGAAGGCCGTCGCCGGCTATTCCGGCGGCATGCGCCAAAGGTTCGGCATTGCCCAGGCCCTGATCGGCCGTCCCCAGCTGATCATTGTCGATGAACCCACAGCGGGCCTCGACCCCGAGGAACGTAACCGCTTCCTCAACCTGCTGGCCGAGATTGGCGAGAACGTTGTCGTCATCCTGTCGACCCACATTGTGGAAGATGTCTCCGAGCTCTGCCCCCGCATGGCCGTGCTGGCCGGCGGCAAGATCCTGCGCCAAGGGGCGCCTCACGATCTGATCGATGAGCTGAAGGGCAAGGTCTGGAGGCGCACCATTGCCAAGGCTGACCTCGAAGCCTTCCGCCAGGAGCATGTGGTGATTTCCAGCCGTTTGGCCGCCGGCCAGACCGTCATACATGTGCTGAGCGATACCGCGCCCGGCAATGATTTCACCGCCATCGAGGGCGGACTGGAAGACGTCTACTTCTCGACCCTAACCGCCTCGCGCCGCGCAGCCTGAGGCCAGACCTATGTTTGCTAAAATCGCCGCCTTCGAGCTGCGCTACCAGCTGCGCCAGCCGATCTTTGCCGTCGTGGTCATGATCTTTTTCCTACTGGTCTTCGGATCGGTAACCGTGGACCAGATCCACATCGGATCGGGGGGAAATATCCACAAGAATAGCCCCCTGGCGATCGCCGAGACCAGTCTGATCATGACGATCTTCTTCATGTTCGCGGCCACGGCCTTTGTGGCCAATGTGGTGGTACGCGACGACGAGACAGGCTTTGGGCCGATCATTCGCTCGACCTCGATCAGCAAGTTTGACTATCTGTTCGGCCGATTTACCGGCGCATTTCTGGCCATAACCTTGGCCTATTTAGCCGTTCCGTTGGGCATTTTTCTGGGCTCACTCATGCCCTGGGTGGATGCAGAAACCCTAGGGCCCAATCGGATTGGCGACTACGCCTTCGCCTTTTTTGGGCTGGCCCTGCCCAGCCTCTTCCTGATCAGCGCCATGTTTTTCGCTCTGGCAACGGCGACCCGCTCCATGATGGCTACCTATCTGGGCGCAGCAGGTTTCCTTGTGCTCTACGCGGTGTTCAATGCCCTGACCCGGGATCCAGAACTGCGCAAGATCGCAGCCTATTTCGAGCCCTTCGGCATTGCCGCCTTCAACTCGGCGGTCCGCTACTTCACCGCCTCAGACGCCAATACCCTTCACCCGCCCTTGGAAGGGGCCCTACTCTATAACCGCGTCATCTGGGTCGGCGTGGCCCTTGCCATGCTGGTCTTGGCCTACAGCATCTTCAAGACGGAAGCCGTCGGTGTCCGCGACAAGGGCAAGCCCCCCAAGGTTGTGGATGCACCACCAGCCCCCTCACGCGGCCGCCTGCCCGCCCCTAGCTTTGGGCTTGAAGCTGGCTGGGCGCAGCTCTTTCTGCGCATGCGCTTTGAAATGGGCCAAGTGTTCAAGAGCCCCGCCTTCCTGGTGCTGTTGGTGCTGGGTCTGTTCAACAGTCTGGCTGGATTGCTTCTTGGGGCCGAAGTGGGTGGCTCTGCCCTCTATCCCGTGACCCGATGGGTCATAGCGACCCTCAACGGGGCCTTCACCTTCATCGTGATCATCATCGCGGTCTATTATGCGGGCGAGTTGGTCTGGCGTGACCGCGACCGCAAGACCCATGAGATTGTCGACGCGACCTCGGCCCCGGACTGGACCTTCCTGTTACCAAAGACCTTGGCCCTGATCCTGGTGCTATTTGCGACCTTGGCCATTAGCGCCCTTGGGGCCATCGCCGTCCAATTGGCCAAGGGATTTAATGACCTTCAACTCGGCAAGTATCTCTTTTGGTACATCATCCCCAATGCCATTGATTGGGCCCTGCTTGGGGTCCTAGCGATCTTTCTACAGGCCATTTCGCCGCACAAGTTCATCGGCTGGGGCGGCATGGTCCTCTATATGATCGCCACCATCATCATGCCCAGGATCGGGCTTGAGCATAACCTCTACATCTTCGGCAATTCTCCCCCCGTTCCCCTATCGGATATGAACGGCCAAGGGGATTTCGCCGGTTTTGCCGGGTGGTTCCGCGCCTATTGGTCGGCCGTCGCGATCATTTTGCTGGTGCTCAGCTATGGCCTCTGGCGGCGAGGAACCGAAACCCGGCTGCTGCCGCGCCTAAAACGTTTGCCTCGAAGGCTGTTCGGACCGGCCGGGATTTTGGCGGGCCTGTCGATGGTCACTGCCATCGGACTTGGGAGCTATATTTATACCAACACCAATGTCTGGAACGAGTACCGCACCGCCAATGCCAACGAGCAATACCTGGCAGACTACGAAAAAACCCTGCTGAAGTTTAAGGACCTGCCGCAGCCGTCCATCACGGATGTAGACCTGAAGATAGATCTGCATCCCCATGATCCGCGCATGATGACAAGCGGTGCCTATGTACTGGTCAATCGGACGGGCGCGCCGCTGAAGGACGTCCACCTCCGGGTTGATCGGGATGTGAAGATTCTGCAGCTGGCCCTAACCGGGGCCAAGATCAGCAAGAGCTTCAGCCGTTTCAACTACACGATCTTCACCTTCGACCAGCCACTGGCTCCAGGGGGAACATCCACCCTGACCTTTGAAACCGAGCTGACTCAAAAGGGATTTAAGAATTCTGGAAACATCACCTCGGTGGTCGATAATGGCACCTTTGTGAACAACTTTCAGTTTGCGCCCATCATCGGCATGAGCCGTGGCCAGTTGCTGCAAGACCGGGCAAAGCGCCGCAAATATGGTCTGCCACCCCAGTTGCGCCCACCCAAGCTCGAAGACCGCGCCGCCCAGGCGAAGAACTATCTAGCCAATGCAGATTGGGTAAATGCCCGGATCGCCATCACCACCGAAGCCGATCAGACCCCCATCGCCCCAGGCTATTTGATTTCAGACGTCACTGAGAATGGTCGGCGCACGGCGGTCTTTAAGACCGATGCGCCAGTGCTCAACTTTTTCTCCATCCAGTCTGCGCGATACGCGGTGCGCAAGGTCATGCACCGGGGCGTTGAGCTCGCGGTCTATTACGATGCCCAGCACCCCTGGAATGTGGACCGTATGCTGAAAGCCATGGGAACAGGGCTGGACTATTATCAGGCCAATTTCGGGCCCTATCAGTTTCATCAGGCCCGGATCATTGAGTTCCCCGCTTATGCGGATTTCGCCCAAGCTTTTGCCAACACCATGCCCTATTCCGAGGGCATTGGCTTCATCGCAGACCCCACCAAGCCCAATAAGATCGACTTCAACACCTACATCACCGCCCACGAATTGGCGCACCAATGGTGGGCCCACCAGATCGTCGGGGCTGACATGCAGGGGGCCACGGTGCTGTCGGAGACCCTGGCCCAGTACTCTGCCCTGATTGTCATGGAAAAGACCTATGGCCCTGACGGAATTCGCAAGTTCTTGAAGCGAGAGCTGGACAGTTATCTGCGCAACCGCGGTGGCGATGTGGTGGAGGAAGTGCCCCTGATCCGCGTGGAGGACCAGGGCTATATCCATTATCGCAAGGGCTCCCTGGTCATGTACCTATTGCGCGATCAGCTGGGGGAGAACACCGTCAATGCAGCCCTGCGCAAGCTGCTGAAAGACCATGCCTTCAAGGGGGCCCCCTATCCGCGCTCCCAAGATCTGGTGGATGCCCTTCGTGAGGAAGCTGGCTCGAACGCCCAGGCCCAGGAACTGATCACCGACCTCTTCGAGAAGATCACCCTTTATGATCTCAAGACCAAGTCAGCCTCAGCTCGCAAGCGAGCGGACGGCCGATATGATTTAACCCTGACTGTGGACGCCAAAAAGATCTATGCCGACAGCAAGGGCAAGGAGACCGAGGTGCCCCTGTCCTATGAGGTCTTCGATATCGGTGCCTTTGACGCCAAGCCGGAGGACAAGGGTTTCGGGGCCAAGGACGTGATCTATTTCCACGGTCGTCCCTTGAGATCTGGGACCCAGACACTTACCGTCATTGTCGACAGACTGCCGAAATATGCTGGGCTAGATCCCTATAATAAAAGGATTGACCGGAACTCGGACGACAATGACGTAAAGGTTGAATTGGTGCGTTAGTCCGAAACCAAAGGTAGGGCCTTGCCAAACAGGAACGCATAGTGAACATTACTATGCATCACCCTTTCGCGAGGTCAGCGCATGGATGTTGAGGTCGCAGATTTCGGCGGGCCCTGGGGCTATGTCGAACCGGAAAAGCCGCATTATCTCGGTCACCGGGATCGCTTGCGCGACCGGGCGGCGGCGGGCGGTTTTGCCGCCTTGCCTGACTATGAACTGCTTGAGCTCTACCTGTTCCGCAGCCTGCCCCGCGGAGATGTTAAGCCCCTGGCCAAGGCCCTGCTGACGCGGTTCGGCTCGATCACCGGGGTCATGGCCGCTACCCTGTCGGAGCTGAAGTCGGTGGCCGGGGTTGGACAGACCGTCGCCTTGGATTTGAAACTCGCCCACGAAGCCGCCGTCCGCATGGGCCGCGAGGATGTGGCCAAGCGTACGGTCATCACCTCATCCTCGCAGTTGCACGCCTATGTCCGCCTAGCCATGGCCCACGAGAGCCGAGAGCAGTTTCGGGTTCTTTTCCTCGACAAAAAGAACCAACTGATCGCCGATGAGGTCATGCATCAGGGGACGGTCGACCACGCCCCAGCCTATCCTCGGGAAATCCTACGTCGGGCCCTAGAACTGGCGGCCAGCGCCGTGATCCTGGTGCACAACCATCCCTCAGGCGACCCCTCCCCCTCTGGTGCCGATATCAGCATGACCCGCGAAATCATCGACGCGGCCAAGGCCCTGCGCATAGCCGTGCACGATCACCTTGTGGTGGGCCGACAAGGGGTGGCCAGTTTCAAGGCTTTGGGATTGATGTGATGGCAATCTCGCAACGCTAGTAAAAACTTAAAGCCCCTCCGCCTAGCTAGGTACCAACCTATCCCAACGGCGCATCGGAAATTTTCAATGGCGGTGAATGACCGCAGGCTTAGACAGCGCCAAGCGGTTCAAAGTCGTCGCAGGGCCGAGCGCACGCCATTTCGTAAGGTGCGACGGTTGCGAGAGCGCGTCCAAGCCTTAGGCGTCGAGATGGATCTGGTCCGTCCCGAAGAGGTGATGTTGCAAGTCCAAGCGGCGATCCAGGCTGACGAGCCATTCTGTGTGGCCAATTATAACCTGCATGGCGTTTATCTGGCCCACACGGATCCGGACTTCTCGGCCTTTTGCGACATGGCCGACCTGATCGAGGTCGACTCCGCACCGCTAATCTTCTTCACACGGATTCTGGGCTTGCAGGCCCGCCCCTTTCATCGCTGCACCTATCTCGACTGGCGCGAGCACTTCTGGAGCCTGGCCGATCGCCAAGGCTGGAAGATATATTACCTGGGTGGGGCGCCTGGCGTCGCAGAGCAGGCGGCTCAGCGCCTTAAGGCAACCTATGCAAGGGTCACGCTGCGCACACGAAATGGATACTTCGACGCGACGCCGGGCTCCAAGGACAATGCTGCCATCCTGGCCGACATTGCAGACTTCGCACCACAGGTGCTCTTTGTCGGCATGGGCATGCCCCGGCAAGAAGCATGGCTGCGGCATCACATCCCGCAATTGCCTGCCTGCGTAACCTTCAATGTGGGCGGGGCATTTGACTATGAAGCGGGAGCCCAGGCGACGGCCCCACGCTGGACCGGTCGGCTGGGGGTCGAATGGCTCTACCGGCTGTTGCACAATCCCCGTCGCCTGTTCGCAAGGTATTGCATCGAACCCTGGTCCTTGGTGCCCTATGCCATGAAAGACCTGTTCGCTGCGGTGAAGGCCGGCCGACTGTTTCACTGGCCCTCGACGTCGACAATCCGCCGGGGCTAGGCCAAGCTTAGGGCGATTGCCTGTTGCCCGTGGGGACACCGGGAGTCGAACCCGGACGGATTTCTCCGAGCGATTTTAAGTCGCTTGCGTCTACCAATTCCGCCATGTCCCCAGGGCTTCTGAGCCTTAGCGAAACAGGACGGCGGCGTCGATAGGGCGCGAAATGCCGTGGCTGGCTAAATTTGATTTTAGTCGTGGGCTATTAATCTTCGAGAATTAGGGTGCCCACATGGTGCCAGCGAAAGATCAACATGATCCGAACCCGACCGTCCGCCTTTTAGGCTTGGCGTTCGCGGGTGCTGATCTTGTTTTTGAGGTCACGAATAAGAGTGAAATCACTTTTGCCTTGGGCGCAGCTGAGCGCTTGACGGGGTTCAGTGACACCGCCTTGGTCGGCAAGCGTTGGCAAGAATTGGTCGCAGATGACGATAGCGACCTGCTAACGGCGCTCCTCAACGGACTTCAAGCGGGAGAACGCCAGGGGCCGCTCCGGGTAACACTGAAGTCCCAAAACCCAAACCTTCCTAGCAAGTTCGGCTCGCTTTCAGTCTTCCGCTTGCCGCAATTGGGCGATCGCGTGTCTTGCGCCTTGAGCCTGGGTGCCCCCGGCGGCATGGACCAGGTGGGAAGCCAAAGCGGCGCGATGATGTCGACTGACGACTTCTCGAAGGCGGCCACGCAAATGTTGGCAGAGGCAGATCGTGCCGGCCTCGGCCTCCGCCTCGATCTCATTGAAATGACGGGTCTACAGGCCTCTCTGGCCCAATTACCCCCGGAAGCGGCAGAAAAGGCGCGCCAGCGTATGGCTGCAACCCTTCGCGCCGACTCCTATGCCGGTTTGGGCGGTGCCGAAATTTCGCAAGATCGCTTCGCCCTTGTGCGTCCGATGTCGTCCTCCAATCAACGTCTCGAGGAACGCCTTGGCCAAGCCACCGGTGTCGATGTCAAGCCGACCACAACCAAACTCGCGCTGACCGCCGGCTCGGTGTCACAAAATATGCGCGCCATGCGGTATGCCCTGGACCGTTACCTGGAAGATGGTCCTGTCGCCGCGGCCAAAGGATTCACCGCAACGGTGGAGCAAACCGTCAGAGACACCACCCGGTTCAAGTCGATCCTTGCCGACAGCGCCTTCCAACTGGCCTATCAGCCCGTGGTATCCTTGCAGGATACAAGCTTGCATCACTTTGAAGCCTTGGCTCGGTTTGAAGCCAATGTCAGCCCGGCTGACACCATACGTCTGGCCGAAGAGCTTGAGCTGATTTCCGAATTCGATTTCGCCGTTGTTCGGGGGGTCGCGAAGGCGCTGATGACAGCGACCAAGGGTACGAAGATTGCCGCAAACATCAGCGGTCACTCGCTCATGCTGCCTCAGTTTTTTGACAACCTCCTGGGTGTATTGGCCCTCACCCCAAGCCTGCGTCCTCGCATGCTGCTCGAAATCACCGAAACCCGGCTGATCGACGATCTTGACCGCGCAAACCAATTAATTGGCAAACTCAGGGCCGCAGGCCACGTGGTTTGCCTGGATGATTTCGGTGCCGGTGCGGCATCCCTTGATTATCTGAGAAAGCTGGACGTCGATTTCGTAAAGATCGATGGGCGTTATATTCAAACTATGGAGGCGGGATCAAAGGACGCCACCATCGTAAAGCACGTGGTTCAAATGTGTGCCGAACTGGGTATGCAGACCATCGCAGAAATGATCGAGACCCAGGAAACCGCTGATCTGGTCAAGTCCCTAGGGGTCAATCTTGGCCAGGGCTGGGTCTATGCAAAGGCCCTGCCGACCCCTGTATGGGAGCCAAGTTCTTCGAGCTCAACCCGGCGCCGTTCCGGCAGCCGCGAGGAATGGGGCTAGATTAAACCCGCGCCTTCGCACATGGAACGGATATGCATCCTGTCCTGCTTTGGTTTCGGCGCGACCTGCGCCTGTCCGACAATCCGGCCCTTGCCGCAGCGCTGAAATCACAGCGCCCTATCCTGCCGATCTACATCCTAGATGAAACCCCGGGATTGAGGCCCTTGGGGGCGGCGTCCCGTTGGTGGCTTGATAAATCCTTGAAGGCCCTTGGGGATGACCTTCAGTCGCGGGGCTCACGACTGCTACTGCGGCGAGGCGTTGCTGCAGACATCTTGGCCGACCTGGTTCAAGATACCGGGGCTGTTGACCTTTTTTTCAATGCTATATTCGAACCTAAGACCGAGCAGCGAGACCGCGATCTAGCAAGGCGTTTGGATCAGACAAATTGCAAAGCCCACCGGTTCAATGGCGGTCACTTGCTTTCGTCAGATCTTCCACTCACCAAAACGGGCGGTAGCTACAGCGTCTTCACCCCCTATTGGCGGGCGGCGCGTGGGCATATCGATGCGGGTCTGCATGTTCCCGCCCCCGATACCCTTGTGCGACCCGAGCATTGGCCTGCCTCAGAGTCGCTAGCTTCTTGGACCCTGCATCCCTCAAAACCCGATTGGTCAGGGGGCTTTTCAGATTGGAGCCCGGGTGAAGCCGCAGCATCCAATCGCCTCACAGACTTCGTCGATCAAGGCCTCTCAACCTATAGCCAGGATCGAGATGTCCCCTCTGTGGTGGGCACCTCGCGACTGTCGCCGCATCTGGCGTTTGGCGAAATCAGTCCAAAGGCCTGTTGGCGGGCCGCTGTCTCAGCCACCCACCGGGCCACCGTGCCGGAGACGCAGGCCGAAAAATTCCTCGCAGAGCTTGGATGGCGTGAGTTCAACACCCAGATCGCAAGCCGGCATAAAGACCTAGCCCTAATCAATTTCAATTCAGCCTTTGATCGCTTTACCTGGCGCGACGATCCCGACGGGTTTCGAGCATGGACCCGGGGCGAGACGGGCTATCCCATCGTCGATGCTGGCATGCGTCAGCTCTGGAAAACGGGCTGGATGCATAACCGAGTCCGTATGGTCGTTGCCTCCTTCCTGACCAAGCATTTGATGATCGATTGGCGTCTGGGGGAACAATGGTTCTGGGACACACTCGTGGATGCTGATCTGGCATCCAATCCTGGCAATTGGCAGTGGGTTGCTGGATCAGGCGCCGACGCCGCGCCCTATTTCAGGATCTTCAGCCCCATGGCCCAGGGCGCGAAATTTGATCCGGCTGGTCACTATGTCAGTCGATGGGTTCCTGAATTGCGCCGACTGCCAGCAAAGCTGATCCACAGCCCCTGGCTGGCACCCCCTGAAATCCTGTCCCGCGCCAATGTTAGGCTTGGCTTCGACTACCCGGCCCCGATCGTCGACCATGACCTCGCCCGAAAGCGTGCCTTGGAGGGCTATGCCAAACTGAAAGCGCCGTAACCGGCGATCCTCTTAGAGGATCGTCTGAATGCGGGCCAGTGTCTCGTCCTAGCACCTGATCCCTATGGATCTGACCATGATCCAGCAAACCTATCAGACCTTACATTTTTTCTGATACCTCTGATCCCCGTATTGGATTCGGAGACAGATGGGCAATGGCAAGTGACCTGGACACAGATGCGGCGCAGGCCCATGCCATGTTTCGGTCCTTCGACGGCATGGAGGGCGTGCCTGATCTTACCCACTTGCCTCCGCGCAAACGGACCCTTCAGGATGTTTTTGGTGCCGTCTATCCAGGCGTTATCGTCGCCTTGACCATTGGCACTGCGGCGACCTGGCTGTCACAGCACTATGGCGCGCCGGTCATGCTATTTTCACTCCTCATCGGCATGGCCTTTCACTTCCTCCATGAAGAAGGCCGATGCGTCGCTGGCATCGAATTTTCGTCCAAGGCCATACTGCGCCTGGGCGTCGCCCTCTTGGGAGCCAGGGTCACAGCAGCCCAAATCATCAGCCTTGGTCCGGCACCCATCCTGATGGTGATTGGAGGCGTGATTTCCACAGTGGGGCTCGGCCTTTTACTGGCACCTCGCCTTGGGCGGTCGCGCGCATTTGGCGTTTTATCAGGGGGTGCCGTCGCGATCTGTGGTGCCTCGGCAGCCTTGGCCATCGCCTCTGTGCTGCCCAGAACCAAGGATAGCGAGCGAGACACAATTCTGACCGTCGTCACCGTAACCGCACTCTCTACGGTGGCCATGATCCTTTACCCAATTCTTGCGCACAAGCTTGGGCTGACAGACAGTCAGGCAGGGGTTTTTCTAGGCGGTACCATTCACGATGTGGCCCAGGTGGTGGGCGCAGGAGTGTCGTTCTCACCAGCAGCGGGTGACGTCGCCACCTATGTCAAGCTCTTGCGGGTAGCGATGCTGGCACCGGTGGTCTTTGGCATCTCAATTGTCGCAGCAAGATCCACAGCAGGGGTTAGTGCAGGAAAAATCCCCATGCCACCCTTATTTCTGATTGGGTTTGCCGCCTTGGTGGCCATCAATAGCATTGGCTTCATTCCAAAGCCTGTCGGCGCTTTTACCAAGGATTTTTCCAGCTGGTGCTTGGTCACAGCCATTGCGGCTCTGGGCATGAAGACCTCATTCAAGGATGTGGCCGCCGTGGGATGGCGGCCCATTGCCATGATGGTCGCTGAAACCGCCTGGATATGCGTCTTCGTTTTAACCGCTGTCCTATTGTCCCGCTGAGGGTGGTTCAGCCTGCCGTTTCGCTTAGCGCGATAAAATAGGCCGCTACGAAACGATATCTTCCAAGATAGAGGAGCGATGGGCGTCTCGCACCAGGGCCCGCACCGCTGTGCGGCATTCAGCGCCTAATGCCAAGAAATCCGCGCGCCGGAGGATATCTGCTGAAACCACAACGCCATTGCGGCCCACGCGCACACAATAGCCATCCGCCACCAACTGATTCACCCGCCGTCGGACAGTTTCGTAGGATAGTCCCAGGGAGTCGGCGATCCGTAACACGCTAATCGGACGTCGTTCAGAATCCAGAAAGACGCCATCTGCAGCCGTGTATTCGCTGAGGGCCCAGGCAGGCAGGTGATGCACATTGGCCCGTAGGATGGCCAGAAACACGACACCATTCAGGACATCGCCGCCAAAGACGTCCAGCAATCCTGACATCATTCTTAGAAAGAGATCAGCCGCCAACTGCATGGCTTGGTTCTGAGCCACGGTGTCCTTTTCGCGCGATATTTCAGGCAGGATTTGCAAGGGATGCAACCACAATGTGACTCATCCAGTCTGGTGTAACGCCCCCAAGCGCGCCTTGATCTGAGTCATTTCCATTCGACCGCAAACCTCCGGTTTAGGACTTGGCGGCCGACTCCCAGGCTCGAAATTCGGGAGTTTCTAGCAGGCGAGCGGCATATGATGCCGCCTGACCGTCTGTATCGCCGGCCGTGGTCAGGTCGATCTGGTAGGTGCGGAAACGGGTCGCAACGGGAATGAAGAACGCGTCGGCAATGCTCCAGTCACCCAAAAGAAATGGACCACCGGTCTGATCCAACAGTGAGCGCCAAATCTGAACAATGCGGGCGACATTATCCTGGCAAGCTTGGGAAATGTCCTTGGTGAAGGGGGCTACACAAAGATCCATTGGGCATTCCGAGCGGAGGGCACCGAACCCAGAATGCATTTCAGAGGCTGCAGATCGGCCAAGCGCCCTCAAGGCCAAATCCCGAGGCCATAGCTGCGCCTCCGGGAACCTGTCGTTCAAAAATTCGCAGATGGCGAGAGAGTCGACGATTTGCAGTCCGTCTGTCTTCAGGACTGGGACCAATCCAGATGGCGAATGCGGCAGGATTGCTGCCCGGGTCATATTATCTTCCTGGCGAAGCGGGATGAGGGTTTCGGTAAATTCAACCCCCGCACGCTTCAGCACCAACCAAGGACGCAAAGACCAGGTCGACCAAGCCTGAGTTCCAATTACCAATTCCATCATCACACCCGCAGATTCATAGCCCTAGGAGGCTCTCGCCTCTTGGCGAGGAAACAAAACCAACGTCTACTAGGCAAAAGATATAAAAGTTTAGAGAGGAAACTGCGAATGTCCGAGGCTTCCGCCCCGGCGCCCTACGGTGCCGCTATATCTGACGGAACTCTAGCTTCAGAAGACACCCCAGCCGTTCCATTGGTTTCAGCGTCCTATCGACGCTACGCCCTGGTGGTCTTGCTTGCCGTCTACACAGTCAATTTTCTGGACAGGCAGGTGGTGACCATTCTGGCAGAGCCGATCAAGAATGACCTGCATATCCACGATTGGCAGATCGGGCTGATGACTGGGTTCGCCTTTGCCGTCTTCTACACCTTTCTCGGACTCCCCATTGCGCGGTTAGCAGAGTCTTTTAATCGGGTCTGGATCATTGCCGGGTCCCTGACGGTCTGGAGCGGATTCACCATCGCTTGCGGGAATGCGGCAAACTTCGTTCAGTTGATCCTTGCGCGGGTTGGCGTGGGGGTTGGGGAAGCCGGTTGTACCCCGACGTCCCATTCTCTCATCACCGACTATGTGCCGAAAGATAAACGCGCTTCAGCTCTTGCCTTCTTTTCAATTGGGACGCCGCTCGGCGGTCTTTTGGGCACCACCCTCGGCGGCGTTATGTCTGATGCCTGGGGCTGGCGAACTGCCTTTCTCATGGCTGGTATTCCCGGGTTGATTCTCACCGTCATCGTGCTGGCAACGATGAAGGAGCCCCGCAAGCAGATCGCTGCCGATGCTGTTCGACACGTCCCCGGCAAGGGGCATTTCGGTACGACTCTCAAATACCTGTCGCAAAAGCGCACCTTTTGGTTTGTCGCCTTCGCCGCCGCGACCCAGGCCTTCATCGGCTATGGCAACGGCCCCTTTGTCGCGTCTTTCTATTTTCGAAATCACGCGGCTGAAGTCGCGCAGATGGCAGCGCACTTCGGTTTGAAATCCGCTGGATTTTTGGGCCTCGCATTGGGTCTGCTTGGTGGGATTTCCGGCATTGCCTCCAGTTGGATTGGCGGTTGGCTGGCCGATCGTGCCGCCAAACGCGATTTGCGGGCTTATATGAGCGTGCCGGCGATAGCCGCTATCATTTCTCCGGTCTTTGCTTGGGGGGTCTATCTCAATCCGACGGCGGTCGGGGCCTTAGCCATGATGCTGATCCCAGGCCTTTTGGGCTCGCTGTGGTACGGACCCGTTTATGCGTCTGGTCAGGGCTTAGTTCCGCCCCACATGCGGGCGACGGCGGCCTCATTACTGCTCTTTATCATCAATCTGGTCGGTCTTGGCCTGGGTCCTCTGGCTGTTGGGGCCCTCTCCGACGTCCTGGCGGGGCCAATGCATATGGGCTCTGCCGATGGCGTTCGCTGGGCACTGATCGCCTCATCCTCCTGCACCCTCATTGCAGCTTTTCTCTTCTGGCAAGCGCGTAAGACAATTCGCGAGGAGATGGTCAGCTAACACATTGAATTTGGACATTGCCCTTACCCAAAGGCATCCCCTATCAGACTCCTAGGTTCGCGATCTGCCCGTGATTTGGGCATTCTAGAGACGATTTGAAAAAAGGACGGCTCCATTGAGCGACACGACGGGCCAATCGGCAAAAGGTCTGGAGGCCGAAGACGGCTGGGCACGCCGCTATCGGTGGCCTCTGATTTTTGGCGGTCCAATCCTGATTATTCTGGCTGGCATATACCTAACTATGACCGGTGGGCGCTATGAGACGACTGACGACGCCTATGTAGACATTGCCAAAGCTCCCGTTGCGGCCAGCGTAGCAGGACGGGTCGTGGAGGTTTATGTAAGGGAAAATCAGTCTGTTAAGGCTGGTCAACCTCTCTTCAAGTTGGATAGCCGGGACTCTCAGGTCGGCGCTGCTCAGGCACAGGCGCAGTACGCACAGGCGCTTCTTCAGGTCCAAAACCTGAAAGCAACCTATGGTCGGGAGTTGGCTAACCTAGACGCCGTAAAGGCGACAGCAGCCTTCACCGCAAGAGAAGCCACCCGTCAAAAGGACCTCGCCGCGGCAGGTGTCTCATCCCAGGCCCAAGCTGCAGAGGCGGGTCATGCGGCTCAGCTTGCTGCTGATGCAGTCAAGATCGCTGAGCAGACCACTGCGGCCGCGCGGGCGAATTTGAACGGGAACCCAAACCTTCCACCCGAAAGTCAGCCCGCAGCCATGGCGGCCCGGGCGCAATTGGACAAGGCCAAGCTGATCCAATCCTACAGCGTCGTGATCGCTCCGGTGGCTGGGACGGTGACCCGGGTTGAGCAGCTACAGCCTGGTGCCTATGTGAACGCTGCGCAGACGGTCTTCTGGCTCGTCTCAGGCCAGGCCTGGATCGACGCAAATTTCAAAGAAAGTCAGCTTGCCAAAATGAAGATCGGGCAACCGGCTGAAATCAAAGTGGACGCCTATGCAGGCGGAAAACTAAAGGGCCATGTCTCAAGTTTCAGCCCCGCCACGGGGCAGGCCTTTTCGCCAATACCTGCGCAAAATGCGACGGGAAATTGGGTTAAGGTCATTCAACGCCTCCCAGTCCGTATCGAATTTGATGCGCCACCACCGGCCATGGCGGGGCGCGGAGGCCTGTCGGCCCAGGTCAAGGTCGACTTGCGCCCTGCGCCGGGCACCCGTTAGCCCCATGAAGTCGACCAAGTGCCTCTTGGCCATGTCGCTGATCCTGAGTGTCGGCGGGTGTGCGACAGTTGGACCTAATTACACAGCTCCGGCTGCGCCGACGGCCCTGTCATTTTCGATGGTGGGGGACTCACAACCCACCTCCCTGCAGTTATCGCCTGAAAACAGCCCGGCGGGGGCGTGGTGGACGGCACTTAAGTCCCCAAAATTGGACCAGGTCATCCGCTTGGGCCTTGAGGGAAGTCCAACCCTTGCTGAAGCCGACGCAACCCTAAACCGAGCCCAGGCGCAAGCAGCCGCAGTCAAGGGGGCTTTAGGCCCCCAAGTGAATGCTGAAGCCTCGCCCATGCGTGAGCGGATCAATACCCAGTCCTTTGGCTTTGTTGGATTTCCAAGCCCGACGATCAACCTCTACTCCATCGGCGGAACGGTAACCTACGACCTTGATTTATTTGGGGGGCGGAAGCGAACACTAGAGAATGCGAAGGCGCGGGCAGAAGCTGAGCGCCACCGCCTCGATGCGGCCTATCTTGCCCTGACCGGCAACATCGCCATCCAAGCCCTGAAGATTGCCTATCTCCGCGCAGAGCGTGACGCCTTAGACGCGGTGATCGCAGATGATAACCACACCGTAGAGATGCTTCAAAAGGCCGAAAACGCCGGAGGCTCGGGAACAACGGCTGTCGCCAGTGGCTATGGACTTTTGGCAAAGGATCAGGGCCTGCGCCCCGCCCTGACCCGTGACATCAACGCCGCCCGTCATCAGCTGGCCTATCTGGTTGGCAAGTCGCCGGCGGAATGGTCTCCACCTGATTTTGATATCGGAGACTTCACCCCTCCGACTACAATTCCCATCAGCTTGCCTTCGAGCATAGTGCGCGAAAGGCCGGACATCCTCGCGGCCGATGCGGAACGCCATGCTGCGACGGCTCAAATTGGCGTTGCAACAGCCGAATTGTTTCCCGATGTGAAGTTGAGCGCGAGCCTAATCCAAGGCTCCATAGAACCAAGTAATCTGCTGAGCTATAGTTCCAGCGGCTGGAGCCTCATTGCAGGCCTAACCGCACCTGTCTTTGACGGCGGCCGCCTCCAAGCCAATAAGTCAGCCGCCATTGAAAATGCCAAGGCCGCGGACGCCCGCTATCGCAGCGCAGTTCTGCGTGCCCTTTTACAAGTGGCTGATTCCGTAAGTGCCCTTGGGCAGGACGACCTTTCCCTTGAGGCGGCGCATAGGTTTGAGCTGGTCGCCCAGGCAAATTTGAAGGACTCGCAATCGGCCTATGACCTGGGTGGTGGTCCGAAAATTGCCGTGGCCAATGCGCGCAAAGAGGTCAATCGGGCCCGTCGAAGCACCTTAGAGATTGAAGGGCGACGGGCTGTAAACCTTGTGGAATTGATGACCGCGACCGCTGCTCACTGGTCGCCCGCAGAGGCCGGATCCTAGGCTTGCGCATCGCCTATCTGGCCTGCGCCGAGGTCCTGCCAGGAGCCGTCGAACGGCGGCCGGACGCCTTTGAGCATGACCAGGAGGTTGCGGCTATAAGGCCTGCCTTAGCGGCCAGGGGCGCAGACCTTGTCGAGATCGACTGGCGTCTCTGCGACCCTGCCGAATTCGACCTGCTATTGGTCCGGACCACCTGGGACTATGTCCGTCGAGAGGCTGAATTCCTGGCTTTTCTCAACCGGGCGCAGGAGGCGACGCGGGTAGAAAATTCTCCGGAAGTCATCACTTGGAACCTGTCGAAGCGCTATTTACAGGGGCTAATTGACAAGGGTCTGCCGGTCATTCCGTCCCTCTTTGTGGAAACGGCCACACCTTTGGGCGAGGTGTTCGAGGCCCTTGGGGTCGATGAGATCGTCATGAAACCTGTCATTGGCGCGGGAGGGTTCGGGCAGTCCAGGCTGCACAGAAAAGACCTAAACCCCAGGGCCGAAATGACAGCCGGGCTTTTCGCACAGCCGCTCATCCCCGAGATTTGCACCTTCGGTGAGATCTCGATGATCTTTGTCGACGGCGAATTCTCTCACGCCCTGCGCAAAATACCGACCGCCGGTGAGTATCGTATTCAAGTGATCCACGGAGGTCGAAATCAGGCCTATCAGCCCACAGCTACCGAAATTGCCGTCGCAAAGTCCTTTGTGGATGCCCTACCCGTCCCTGCTTTGGCATGCCGCGTCGACTTGGTGCCTCATGGTGAGGGGCTCTTGCTGATGGAATTAGAAGCGATTGAGCCTCACCTCTTTCCGGAATTTGGCCCAGATCTCGGTGCCCGCGTGGCGAAGGCCTGCCTAAATAGGTCTTTAACTCCCACAGCTTAAAGTCCTGAGTTGCAAATGCGCATTGAAGCATTGGATCGGGAGACCCCCATGACCCGCGTCGCAGGTTACGCACGTAGCACCTCAGATCACTTCGAGCCTGAAAACGATCTGGATCCAACGGCACAGAGGCGGCTACGGGGTCATCTGGAACAGATCGACTATACGGCCTTCGCCTCGAACAAAGAGATTCTGGCGTCTATTCTGGGCCGAGCGGAACTCTCGAAAATGCAACACCTTGCTGTTGCCGCGGCCCATGCCCGGGGCATTTGGGTTAAGGCAGCAATCACCATGACCGAAACCGGTGGGACGATCACGCCGCAACAGGCAGTTAAGCTCGCCGAGTTGCGCCACACCTTCGATGAGCTGTCGGCCGCCTATGAAGCACTCCGCCGCATGATCGAGCGGGGCTATGTGATTTATTCTCCCGCGGCCTAGAACTGCCCACCCTTTAGGTCGCATTACCTGGAGGGATAAAACTCGCAGTAGTTCCGCATGTTAGCGCATGTCCCGATAAGCGGCCCTCACCTATCGGATCATGCTTCGACGGCTATTTTGCGTCATCATAAAACTTCGCCACATCTGCTTTCATCTGCTTGAGGGCGTCGGGGTTCAGATAGACCATGTGCCCCGAGGGGTAATAGGCGAAGCGCACATTGCCCTTGAGACTGGGGTCAAGTTGCATATGGGAGACGTCATATTCGGTCCCGAAGAATGGCGTCGCCATATCGTAGATGCCGTTGAGCGAATAAAGTTTCAGCTTCGGATTTTGACGCATGGCGACCGAAAGATCCTGGGCGGTATTGGCCACCTGAGCCGGTCGGTTCGAGCCCGGCGCTTTATGCTTCCAATCCCAAGCCTGGTTAATGCCGGGACCGGATGGAAAATAGTTCAAGTCTGTGGTGAAGCCGAGATCACGCTCTAGGTAATCGTGGATCGCCGCTGTGTAGGGGCCCGAAACCTGAACGTCAGAGGCATCGTATTCCGGATCTTCACCGGCGGCATCCACGTCAATGGCCGTAAAGCGGCTGTCATAGCGCCCAACGGTCCGACGCTGATCCCGTAGAAGTTCCTTCCGGAAGCGCGACAGGTCCACTCTCAGATTCGATCTAATCAAGAAGTCGACTGACAGGCCGGTATAATTCGCCATTTGCTGAGCGACCGACAGCTTTTCGGCCTCAGAAATGTCGCTTCCCTTAGCGAGGGCAGAAACGTAGGCCCCGTTTGCAAAATCGCGGACCTCCTTAAGGAAGGCCGTAAGGTCTGCAGGCTTCTGAGCGAGTTTGTTGTGATAGGCCGCCGTTGCCGCATAGCTTGGCAGATAGGTTTGATAAATATGGTCAAACCCACTGTCGCGAACGCCGTAGTTGAGAATTGATGACAGGATCAGGACGCCGTTTAGCGCCACACCATGATCTTGCAGAGCATAGGCCAAACCTGCGGACCGTGTGGTCCCATAGCTTTCCCCGAAGATGAATTTGGGCGAATTCCAGCGATGGTTGATGGTGATATAGCGGATAATCGCCTTGGCGAAGGCGTCGATGTCTTGGTCTACGCCCCAAAATGTCTTGCCAGGGGTGTCGCCCAAAGGCCGCGAATATCCTGCGCCGATAGCGTCAAGGAAGACGAGATCGCTCTTGTCCAGGAGGCTTTCGTTGTTATTCACCCGCTGGAAGGGCGGTGAGCTTGCTGGATTAGGCGCATTGGTCAGCACGCGAACGGGCCCAAAGGACCCCATGTGCAGCCAATAACTCGAAGATCCTGGCCCACCATTATAGAGGAAGGTCACAGGGCGTTCGGCTTCACCCTTAGCGCGGTCAGCGACATAGGCGACGTAGAACATGCTGGCGATGGGTTTGCCCTCATCGTCCCGGAGGGTCAGAGTTCCTGCTGTAGCCGTATAGGGAATGGTCTGGCCATTGATGGTCACCGTGTGGCGGCTGGTCTTTGCGGCCTCGACCACAGGAGCCTTGGCAAAATCGGCCTCCGAGATTTTTGCGGGGCCCTTATCTGCCGCCTCGGGCTTCTTCGCCTCGGGAGCCGATTGAGCAAAACACGCCGGAGCCTGCGCCAAAAGGCTTACACTGGCAAAAAGGGCCAAAAGAGTACGGTGCATAGGTCGCTCCCAGTTTTGATCAAGCGCTCCGCCGCCCGATCCCAAGTTCAGACTTGAACCCGCCCGGGGGCTGCTGCCAAGGTCTATCAAACAAGAAAATTGGAGAGAAACGCAAATGGATGCCCTGGACTTTACCGATAAGGTCGTCCTGGTGGTGGGAGGATCAAGTGGCATCGGCAACGGTGTCGCCCGTAGCTTCCTAAAACAGGGTGCGAAGGTCCACGTTTGGGGAACGCGGCTGACCGCAGGCGACTATGACAAGATCGAAGGCTCTGACCTGACCGGGCTGATCTACGACAGTGTCGATGTGGCAGACCGTAATCAGATCACCGATAGCGCGTCTAAAATCGCGCACCTCGATGTTCTGATCCTTTGCCAAGGAACGGTGGTCTATCGGCGCGGCGAATTCGAGCCCGAAGGATGGGATCGGGTCATGGCGGTTAATCTCGACAGCCTGATGGACTGCTCGCGGGCCTTCCACGACCGACTTGCAGACGCCCGAGGGTCGATCATCATTGTGAGTTCAGTATCGGGCTTTCAGTCGAACCGAGGCAATCCGGCCTATGCCGCCTCCAAGGCTGGTGCCGTTAGCCTGACCAAAACCCTAGGCGAAGCCTGGGCGCGGGAGGGCATCCGCGTTAACGGTTTGGCCCCCGGACTGGTCGCCACCAAGCTGACGGCCGTCACCACCGAAAATCCCCAGCGATTGGAAGGCGCTCTCCGCGCCATACCCATCGGCAGAATGGGCACGCCAGAAGACATGGCCGGTGCCGCCCTGTTCCTGGCCTCACCCCTGGCCGCCTATGTGGCCGGGCAAACCCTTATCGTTGACGGAGGCCTTAGCCTGTCATGAC
>CALETE010000015.1 GCA_937920085.1 uncultured Alphaproteobacteria bacterium
GAAAGCGTGTTTACGGGAAACCGTAACGAGGGTTCGAATCCCTCTCTCTCCGCCAGAATTTCTTAGCCAAATTGTAGGGATTGATTGGTTGGATGGGCAGTTATCGCACGGCCCAGAGCCACCGTAAATTTGGCGAACGATTTCGGCACCCGACGGCTTGGCCTTAAGTTTAGCCCAATGCTTCAGAGAGGGTCAGTACTACTCCGCAACCGTTCCCATGTTTGCCAAATCTCGGATTTCAAAGCATTTAGATTTGGGTATTCGATTTCCGAGATCGATGATGGAACGTCACAGATTTCACACATCATCTCCCATGAATTCGCATCATGCTCTTTTCCGACCTTATTAGATAGATGTCTGTAAACATCCCATCCCGCTTTTATACCTTTATGAATATCAGCAAATTCCAATTTCAAAAATCGTTCTATAGTATCATTACTTTCACTTTTCTTTGATTCATTTTTTTCTTGCTTAAAATGAACTATACTATGCCTATATTGATCATAAAATAATTTGTAATCGACGAAACATTGTTCCGTTTGAAAATCTTCTACAATCTTCTTCCAAATCTCTCCAAATTTTTCTATAATCAATTCCCCGTTTTCTTTTACTTTTTTTTCAATTGGCTTTTTTTCAACATATTCGAATATTATTGCTTCCATATTAGATTGAAATAGCGAAGTTGATTTTATTAAATGTATAATTAACTTTGCTCGACAAGCTTCAATTTTATGAAACAAATTGAAACATTCTGAATGAGATAAATTTTCTAGATTGGGTGTCGTAAATTTTGCAATCATTGATGCTTTACTTAATTCATCAAAAGCGGCGTATCCCAATATTTGTGCCACATCCATTGTGCCAGATATTACTACCAATTCAAAATTCCCTAATTTGCAATTTTGCTTAAGTTCCTGAAACATTCCCAGAAAATAGCAATTAGGGTGACACCGTATGAAACTCGACGATGTTAAACCGACACCCAGATCACCACGACCACCCCATTTCATACCGCGTCACAATAATTCCCTTGGCTACCTTGACCACTCAACCCGGTACTTTTCCGTTAGCTGAAGGCAGGTAAGCGGCTCGAACAGGGGAATTCTCTGCTTTGCTTGGATCAAGGCATTGTCGACCGGCCAGCCCTGTATTGCTTTTGTAAAGGCCGCTGCAGTAGGCGCCGAAAACGTGTCAAGATTTGGATGCGACATCTTATCTTCTGGCGGCACGATATAGCAGGTGCCATAGGCGGTATTCCAAGACGACCGGTTCGGCCTGAGCAATGCTAAGTTTTGGGGATGATAGGCGCAGCCAAGGAATATGATCTGCTCAGATAGTTCTACATACTCGCGAACTCGATCGTCAGTTTCAGATGCCCGCTCCTCACTAAAGGTAAGAATGTTGCCCGCCAGTTCGTTTAGGTTCAAACCCTCAAGACGAGCTCCAAATGGCACTGGTTTGGACGATCGCCCGCTCATTTTTGCTAGCGGCCCAACAGTCCCATAAGGACGAACAACTGGAAGTGCTTCTACCACGCGCCATGCATGGCTATGGTCCAGTCCGGAATACCCTACAAGCCAGTCGTGGAAGTAGTGCTCGAGGCATCGATCGTAATTGAAATTGACAACTCGAACCGAGCGGACTGCATCTTCCAGCCCACCCACCGACGCTCTCGCGACGATAATCTGAAAAAGCGCTTCGTAAGTCGAAGGGTCAGCGGTCAAAATGCTACCAACAGTTGCTCCTTCCGCCCGATAGACTAGTGACTGCGCTTCAGACTTCAGGATCGCGGCAACTATCCCCACCTTTGCGCAGCGAAGGAATGCCGCATCTCCCGAGCGATGCTCGACCAAGTTGTCGATGGACACTGCTTTGGGTAGCGCTGTCCTTATCTCATCACACGCTCTCAAGTTCGTGGCAAAATCTGGACCTTCATAGAGTGTGCCCCTGACGAATCTATCGCCCGCATTTTGCGATGGTAAGGCGTCTAGAATGCACTTCTTTAAGCCTGATCCGAGTGGCATTCCGACTTCATGGCTCACAGCCGCGCCCAGGACCAATAGTGTGTTCTTTTTGAACATCAGTTTATTGCCCTTAAGCTTCAAAATATTAGACTCAATTACCTCCCAAAAGTTGGCCCTCCCGAGGGGCCACCTCAAGAATTACAGTGAAACTGCACAATCCCAACATTCGTAGAGCTAAGGCCACCCTCGGCGACTATGGAAAAATTAAGCACTGTCACAGAAACAGCGCCCCCAGCCAAGAACCATGCGGCGCGGGATATTCGAAGTAAAGGGCCCGGTCGGGCGACTGGAGTGAGATCATCTGTTGGGATGTCCCAGGGCTTGCCAGTTGCACAACGGCCTGGAGGGCGGCCGGCTAGGTACAGGCCTTCAAGGTCAGCGCCAACAGGAGCGCGGCGATGGTCCACGCAGCAAGCTTGATCGAAGAGAGATGCTTGACAACGCGCGGATCTACTTGCTCTACGACCGCGCCCAGTGGCCCCTTAACAAGAGGGGAGTCTTGGTTGACCTGCGTGTCGAAACCGATGTCGTCTAAAAATGAGGTGTCGAGGGCTCTGGTCAGTTGTAGCGAGATTTGAGATCGCCCCACATTTCCGAGGCGAGGCAGCGACCAAGCCCAACCTTCGGGTAATTCTACCTTGTGGTTGTCATCGGCGGTCAGCACCTTGATTTTATTTGTTGAGATGGATGGTGACCAGTTGGAGTAAAAGCCTGAGACTAAACCAACTCTGAGAAACAAGGCGCTCAGCGAAGCGTTCCTTATCGCATCCACATATTGAGAAAATTGATCGGAGCTCACTTGAAACATAAACGAAATGTCGTCTTCGATATGCTCGTTCCGAAAATCAATTTCTACTGAGCAACCTACGCCTCCAGACACTGAACAATTCGGTTCCGTTTGGCCTTCTCCAAGCTCTTCGATGTGTAGAAAAAATTGTGAAATCCGCCTCTCCGAACCCAACATAGAATAGGAGGTGTCTCGAATAGCGCCTGATCCATTTGGGCGCATTTTCCCATTGATGGAGATATTGCGGTTCGCGGTGCTTTTAGTAGTCTCTGATGGCGAGTGACGCTCGGTTGTGATTTCGAGTTTATCTGTCAGAGACAGTTCGTAGGCCACAAATTTGAGATCATCAAACCAGGGTATTAAATCCCCGCCAATCTGTTGCCCATTTTCGGCGACTTCACTGAGCGACCACTTATACAACGATACGTTGTCTTGATCATCAGAAGCGGTCACCCTTCGATCCAGATGATATTTCAACATACGTTTGCTCGCGCCGATGCTAGGTGTTCCGTATCAAAAGCAATCACATGTACCCTAGCCCGTGCTCAACCATATTTCATAGAGGATGATCGGCCGACATGAGATTTCTACTTGTAGCCGTCCTTGCCGTCGTAGTTTCAAGCTGCGCTAAAGTATCAACTCCACCGCCGACCGAACCTAATCCGCCCGCCTCAAAGACTGGGGAATTTGACATGTCAGAAATGGGCGAAAGCGGGCATTTCGCAGTTATCGGAGCTGTGGCAGGTCAACATGGAGCGCTTCTCGTAAGCACCACCTCTGGGCGCACTTGGGAGCTGATCACGGAAGGTGGCAAACGAAGATGGCAGCCTTTGACAAGGCCGCTAATGCCCAAAAGTCCATTTATAGACCAGGGCACAGAAGAAAAATCTGAGGCTGGGGAACTCCCGGACAATGAGAAGCCTATTCCCCCGGACCGGTAGGAACGCATTCATAGCGCAGAATTGACCGAGTTCCGCTGACACTGCACAAACCCAATATTCGCAGAACTAAGGCCACCCTCGGCGACGGTGGAAAATTTGATACCCTGTCATCGTGCCGCCAAACCTTTGCTGCAGAGCGAGGTGAGGGCTTTGAAGGCGCGTTGCCAATCGGCTGACGCGCCGTCAGATTGAGCCTCTTATCGGGTGACGCGATCATGACACGCTTGCACACCGGGGTGGCGGCAGCGGGACTGACCCTGGCCATGCTCAGCGCGCCAGCCTTCGCCGCCCCAGCCGCTGCCCCGCCCAAGGCCGGGTCCCGGCCCTCCTCAAGGAAACGTCCGATGAAACCGACTGTCCCCGAAGCGGCGCGGCAGCTCCAGGAGAGGGGCTTGCTGACCCGCACCCGCGCCGACCAATCTGCTGGCATCATTGATCACGTGAGGGAAGCGCTCGGGAAGGGCCTTCCGGAGGACCTCGAGGCGTTCTACCGCGAGCGCATCGCTCGCGTGGGCGACTACAATGCGATCCTTCCAACGGGGAACGATCGCGTGGGGTGGCGGTCGGGTGCGATGAGGATGGACTGTCTTCTCCCTGCATCCGCAGTACCGCTCTTCTCAGATGGTTGTGGCAACCTTTTTGGTCTGGACGTTTGCGCCGCAGACGCTGCCCCAGCAGTCTACTTTTTTGATCATGAGGACGGCTTCAAGGCTCCGAGGTGGGCCGCTGGATCCTCGCTGGGCTCGTTCCTGCTCGTACTCGCCGACAGCGACCGCGCGCAAAGCGAGAACTGGCCGTTGCAGTGGGAGCTGAAGCTGGATCCCGATCTCGACAAATGCACGCGGGCGCCCGCGATCTGGAATACCGGCTAGCAGGTGGAGACCCGCCGCCCTCAGACACTCTCTCCGCCAAAAGACGCTCAGTTTCGACGAGTACTTTGACTATCCCAGCTGGCAGAGGCACGAGTTCAAGGCCTTTCAAGAATTCTGTGCAGAGCGCCAAGTCACCTACAAATATGTCGCCTTTGCCCCGATTGTGTTTTCTGTCGCGGTAGTTATCGAGCAAGTTGGTCAATCAACTTGAGAAATTCACCCACATTTCCGCTGACACCGTCCGAACCTAACATTCGCAGAGCTAAGGCCACCCTCGGCGACCATGGAAAATTTCATGTACTGTCAGCGTAATTCCCGTTCATTCCCCACAAATCTACCGGTGCCG
>CALETE010000016.1 GCA_937920085.1 uncultured Alphaproteobacteria bacterium
CCAAATCTCCCCGTACATCCACGTCGAACAGCACCCCGTCGTCGAGCGCTTCCACCTGAATCAGCCGATCGCCCAGCCCTTTCAGC
Organism: uncultured Alphaproteobacteria bacterium; assembly: GCA_937920085.1. Taxonomy (GTDB): domain Bacteria; phylum Pseudomonadota; class Alphaproteobacteria; order Caulobacterales; family Caulobacteraceae; genus Phenylobacterium. The sequence goes on from CALETE010000016.1 coordinate 87, forward strand.
ACGGCCCTAGCGCCTGCATCGCCCGTGAGGGTCAGAAGGCCAGGGATCAGATCGCGGCCGATTAGGGCTGGATGACCCCGCTTCCCCTGGAAGGCTGCAGCTGCGGCCGGGGCGCCAGCTTCGACCGCCTCGATCAAGGGTTGGAAGATCGATGCCGGGATCCTCGGCATATCGCCCAGCAAGACGAAGACGGCCTGGGTGTCATCGGGCAGGGCGGCGGCGGCGGTTCGTAAGGAGGCCCCCATACCCTCCGTATAGTCCTTTGCCTCGACAATCCTCAGCCGGTCCGTCGCCCCGAGGCGTTCGGCACAGGCCCACAGCACAGCGGCGACCTTTTCGCTGTCCGCGCCGGTAACCACTGTCACCGAACGAACTGGTGCGGCGAGGGCTGTGGTCAGGGCAGCCTCGATCAGCAGGCCATCACCCCAGGGTGCCAGCAGCTTGCCGCCCCCAAATCGGCTGCCGGTTCCCGCCGCCAGAAGGATCGCCTCGACCTCTGTCATCCGCCCGCCTTTGCCTCTATGTTGTTTTCGCCATGACGCCGTTTGACGCCGCATCTTCTCAAGCACGGCCCGCCCTCATCGACGGGTTCGGCCGCACCGTGACCTATTTGCGCGTCTCCGTCACCGACCGCTGTGACCTGCGCTGTGTCTATTGCATGGCCGAGCATATGACCTTCCTGCCAAAGGCGGAGGTTCTGACCCTTGAGGAATTAGACCGCATTGCCTCAAGCTTTGTTGCGTTGGGGATCCGCAAGCTGCGGATCACCGGCGGGGAGCCCCTGGTCCGCAAGGGCGTTATGGGCTTGATCACCAGCCTGTCGCGGCACCTGAAGTCTGGTGCCCTGGAGGAGCTGACCCTGACCACCAATGGCACGCGTCTGGTGGAATTTGCGCCCCAGCTGGCGGCGGCGGGGGTCAAGCGGATCAATGTGTCCATGGATACCTTAAAGCCTGACCTATTTCGCACCCTGACCCGGGGTGGGGACCTCGCCAAGGTCATGGCCGGGATTGAGGCAGCGCAAGCGGCCGGTATTAAGGTCAAGATCAATGCTGTTGCCCTCAAGGACGACAATGCCGCCGAGCTCCCCGACCTGGTGGCCTGGGCCCATGAGCGTGGGGCTGACGCCACCCTGATCGAGGCCATGCCCATGGGCGAGATTGAGGTGGACCGCACCGATCAGTTCCTATCCTTGAAGGATGTGCGGCGAAATTTCGAGAGCTTCTGGACCCTGACCGACACTGACCATGTGACCGGCGGCCCGGCTCATTATGTGCAGGTTCAGGAGACGGGCGGCCGCCTCGGCTTCATCACGCCGCTGAGCCACAATTTCTGTGAGGCCTGCAACCGGGTGCGCCTGACCTGTACCGGTACCCTGCACACCTGCCTTGGTCGGGAGGATGCCTCTGACCTGCGGGCCGTCATCCGGGCGGGAGCCGATGATGAGGCCCTAATGACCGCCATTCGCCGGGCGGTGGACGCCAAGCCGGAGGGGCACGACTTCCAGATCGTCCGCAATTCGGCCCCGGCCGTGGCGCGGCATATGTCCACCACTGGGGGCTGACCGTGGCCAAGGTCCTGCTGTTTGGCGCGCTGAGTGATCTCGCCGGCTGGCGGGAGAAGACCCTTGAGGCGAAGTCCGTCGCCGACCTGCGGCACCTGCTGGCTGCGGAAGACGCCGGCCTTGGCCTGGCCCTTGACGGTGCCGGGGTCCAGGTGGCCGTGGACCAAGCAATCGTCCGACATGACGCGGCCCTGACCGCGGCCTCTGAAGTGGCCTTCCTGCCCCCCATGAGCGGCGGATGATCACTCTTACGGACCAAGCCTTTGATCCCGGTACCCTAATGTCCGACTTTTGCCGTGGACGGACAGAGACCGGCGCGGTGGCCAGTTTTGTTGGTCTGGCGCGGGCCGAAGGCGGGGCCGCAGCCGTGCTGGAATTGGACGCCTATCCCGGCTTTACGGAGGCCCAGATCGCGCTGCATGTCGCGACAGCCCAGGGACGGTTTGAGCTTCAGGATGTCCGGATCGTTCATCGGATCGGTGCCATTGTCCCAGGTGAGCCCATCGTCTTTGTGGCCACAGCCGCGTCCCACCGCCGGGCAGCCTTTGAAGCCTGCGACTTCCTGATGGACTATTTGAAGAGCCGAGCCCCCTTCTGGAAGAAGGAAACCGGCCCCGACGGTGCCCGATGGATCGAGCCCCGCCCCCAAGACCTTAGCGACCTTGCCCGATGGGAGACACCATGAACGCCCTTGCCCCCGGTGGCCACATTGACCAGTCCGCCCAGATCGTCCCGGTACGGATCGCTGTCCTCAGCGTGTCCGACACCCGTGATGAGGAGACCGACACCTCGGGCCATGTCCTGGCCACGCGCATCACCGATGCCGGGCACCATCTGGCGGCCAAGACCATCGTCAAGGACGACGTGCAGCAGATCCGCGCCCAGGTCCGGGCCTGGATCGCCTCGGGCGATGTGGACGTCATCATCACGACGGGGGGCACCGGCATTACCGGCCGAGACGTCACTCCCGAAGCTGTGGAGCCCATGTTCGACAAGAAAATCGACGGGTTTTCGGTGGTCTTCCATCTGGTCAGCTATCAGTCCGTGGGCCTCTCGACCCTGCAGAGCCGCGCGACGGCGGGCCTGATCGGTGGGGTCTTCGTCTTTTGTCTGCCAGGATCGAACGGCGCGGTGCGGGATGGCTGGGACAAGGTGATTTCCGCCCAGCTGGACAGCCGCCATGGCCCCTGCAACATGGTCGAACTCATGCCTCGCCTTCTCGAAAAATGAGCGATCTGACCCACATCGACGAGACCGGCCGCGCCCACATGGTGGACGTTTCGGGCAAGGCCGTGACAGCCCGTGAAGCCCTGGCTGAGGGCTTTGTGCGGATGTCAGCGGAGACCCTGGCCCTGGCCCTAAGCGGCGACGCCAAGAAGGGCGACGTTCGCGCCACCGCAGAGATCGCTGGGATCATGGCGGCCAAAAAGACCTCTGACCTCATACCCCTCTGCCATCCCCTGGCCATCACCAAGGTCGAGGTCCGGGTTTCCCCTACCGAGGGCGGCTTGGCGGTAAGCGCGCGGGTCAAGACCTCGGGCCAGACCGGTGTGGAAATGGAAGCCCTCACGGCGGTCTCCGTAGCCTGCCTGACGGTCTATGACATGCTCAAGGCTGCCGACAAGGCCATGACCATTGAGGGCGTCCGCCTGATGGAAAAGTCCGGTGGCAAGTCTGGAGACTGGGTCCGGCCATGAAGCTGATGACCGTCGATAATGCCCGGGCCGCCATGCTGGGCGAAATTAAACCCCTGGCGACTGAGGTTCTCCCCTTAGGCGCGGCGATCGGTCGGGTGCTGGCTGAGCCCGTTGCTGCCCTGCGAGACCAACCTCCCTTCGCCAATTCAGCCATGGACGGGTGGGCCGTGCGGTCGGCTGACACCCCTGGCGTCCTCTCCATCACAGGCGAAAGTGCAGCGGGTCATGGGTTCGAGGGTGAGATGGCGGCGGGCCAGACCGTGCGGATCTTCACCGGCGCGGCTCTACCCAATGGTGCTGACGCTGTGGTCATCCAGGAAGACGCGGTTCGCGACGGGGATAGGGTCACGGTTCCAGCGGCACCCTTTGGCGACAATATTCGCAATGCTGGTCGGGATTTTCGGGCGGGACAGACCTTGCTCGAGACCGGGGTTCGCATCGACCCTTGGCGGCTATCGCTCTGTGCCTCAGCCGGCCGTGCGGAGGTTCAGGTCTATCGACGGCCTCG
>CALETE010000017.1 GCA_937920085.1 uncultured Alphaproteobacteria bacterium
AAAGCGAGATATGGTTGGTGGTCGTCACAGAAGTGGTTGGCAGATGCACCAACCTAAGTCCCTCGCTGGTGCGTGGGTTTGCGGGCGCTGTGAGGTGAGCACCAACCTTTACCAACCGTCCGCCAACCTAATCCCGACCGATCTCCCACCAGAGACCGTTTCCGCGCGATCGAATCGGGTAAAAGCCGGACACGAAAAAGCCCGCTCAGGGCGGGCTCGTTTTCGGGTTGATAAATGGCAGGCGATCGATCAGCGCGACATGGCGACGACCAGGCTTGGCTCCATAAAGTACCAGCCAAGCCTTCCTTTTGCCTTCAGGATCACCTTCGTCCAGTCGCGCCGGCTTGAGTAGAGATGAGCAATCTTGTCAGAGCCAGAATGGGCAGCGTCGAGGATCTTGCGGAAGTGCTGTTCGGGATCACCGCTCTTGGCCGCCTCGAACAAGAACAGCATGCCACGGGCCTGCATTTCCGTGAAATTCCAGATCCGGCCTGCATAGGAAAATCGCCGGAAGTCAGGTTTTTCTGGCTCTACCTGGCTGAGGGTTCCCAGAACTACCTGTTCAAATTCAAGGCGAACATACTCGCGCACCACTAGATTAGCGCGCTTGATTGAACGGGCCTCCGCTGGGTTCAACAGGCTAGCATAGTCGCCATTCGGCAAAGAGAACTCGCTGGCCTTAACTTCGCCCTCCAGAAACAGGCGATATATATCGAACCGCAGCAAGTCTGCCACGCCGTCGAATGTGCCCTGATGATAGGGTACCGGCATCTGGCCCCAGTCCTCAGCCTCGTAAGAGCCAAGCTCCATGGGCTGGGCGTAAATGCGGACGGACAGGGGCAGCTTACCGTTCTCGACGACATAACGCAGATCTGACTCAGAGAGATTCCAGCGGGCAATGAGTTCGTCGAGTTCGTGATAATCCTTCTTGATCCGCCCCATTGCCGATTCCCTTTGTTCCGGTAATGTTCTCATATCAGCTTGACAGGAGTGCGGCAATCCTGTTCTATCCACATTACCCAAATTTCTGAGGATAGATATGTCGACAACTCTGCAGGAGCGCCTTCGCGCACGCATTCGCCAGCTAGGCATGAACGTCGCCGACGTTGCCTCGCTGGCAGGTGTGAACCGGTCGTTCTTGTACGACATCATCCGTGGCCGCTCGCAGACGCCCAATCTGGAGCGGCTCAAGAGTATTGCTGCTGTCGTGAAGGTCGATGTCGAATGGTTGCTCCATGGCCAAGGTGACGTTCAGGGCGAGACGCCGCTGGATGAAGGGGCGGAGACCGACTTCATAGGGATTGCTTACGTCAATGCTCGCCCGTCCATGGGCGGCGGATCGATCCTTGAGGAGGAAGGGAAGCCTGGCCGCGATTTCCATTTCCGCCGCGCCTGGATCAAAGATCGCCTTAAGGCCGCGCCATCAATGCTGCGGGTCATGCAGGTGGAGGGGGACAGCATGCTGCCCGCTCTTGTCGACGGTGATACCGTACTGGTCGATATGTCGCAGAAGATACCTCAACCGCCTGGCATCTTCGTTCTACATGACGGCCTTGGGCTGGTTGCCAAACGGCTCGAGCATGTGCCGATGAGCGACCCTCCGCGGGTGCAGATCATCTCCGATAACACCCGGTACCCTCCTTACGACTGTCTGGCTGACGAGGTGAACATTGTCGGGCGCATACGATGGTATGGCCGGGAGATGTTTTAGCGCATGAGCAATAAATCTCATGAGGCCGCGCTTTGCTGGATCTGCGGGGGTAAGGCGGATAGCGGGGAGCACAAGGCAAAACGGTCCGATCTGAAAGCCGTGTTTGGCACGGTCAATCAGAACCAGCCGCTGTATCTAAACCAACTGGACATGAATAATTGCCTTGTCAAAGGACTGAAATCTGACCTGCTTAAGTGGCCAAAGACCATGTGCAAACAATGTAATGGTTCGCGAACGCAGCCCTTTGACAAATCG
>CALETE010000018.1 GCA_937920085.1 uncultured Alphaproteobacteria bacterium
CGAGTGTTGCCGGAAAGTGAATCTGAATTCGGATATTTTGGAAAACATTATGTTATGTTCATCCCGACTGATGTGATTAAACAGACCTGGGAAAAGAAATTTATTCCGGAATTCTTTGAGCTTCAGATCAAAACATTATTTCAACATGCATGGTCAGAGGCAGATCACGACCTTGGATATAAGCCAAGTATAGTCGCGCTAAATAGCGACCAGAAGCGCCGCATTGCATTCACAGCAGCACAAGCATGGGGAGCTGACCGGTTATTCAACGAACTCTCTCGTGAGCAGACAGAAGCGAACCGCTGAAGAATTACAGAATAAGGGACATTATACGCCTTTAGATGCAGTATTCCCCACGTTCTAAATGGAGCAAACTGGGCTTATCCCCGGGCTTTTGCGGCCATCGTTCGCTCCAGCGCGCGTCGGGCCTCAGAGGGGAATTAAGGTGACGCAGAGGGTTTTGCATGCCTGGACATCGAGCTGACCAGAGGAATATTGGATCCGTGACCGCATTCAGCCACCCAGTCGGGGCGGCTACGGCCAAGTCGGAGGAGGATCAGTGACCCCCGATTTTCCAGCGATCGGTTTTTGCACGCTTGAGGGCCCCGATGAGCCCGAGGGTGCGGAGCGCATAGATATTGTTAATGACGAGGTAGATTTTACCTTCAGCGCGTGGTGGCGGCTGAGATATTACCCGCGACTGGGCATGGTGCTGATCGGAAGCGATTTGAGGCCTTGGAAAGTTGTTCGGGTGGTGGATCGTGGCATCGTCGGATCCATCGGCGGTCGGATCTTAAGGTTCCTCACGCAACAAAGCTTGCACCGGTTTGAGCATGAGCTCGTGGAGCTCAGTCCCATATCGTTAGGCCAGCTGAAGGCTAGGATCGGGGCCTCTATCCTGGCAGACCCGGACCACTGGATCGACGATGATCCCATTGTTGACGAGAATGGAAACGTGCCAGATGCGCAGGATCTGCTGGATATTCGCGTGGCCGCCGTTCAGGCCGCCGCGTCGTTTGACGAGATCATGGATGCGCTCTGAAGGTAATATCTGGCGACGCTCCCATGCCTTTAGATCAGAGTCAGGCGGGGTCATGACGAACGCCCAATTCTAAAATCCGTGCCTCGGGACAATACTGATCAGCATCGGTGCGGCGCCACCCCCCCCTACCCCTGCGGATGCAACCCCGGCGCCTCCTGGCCCGTCCGCGCCACGTATTCCGTATAGCCGCCGCCATACTGGTGCACGCCCTCAGGGGTCAGCTCCAGCACCCGGATGGACAGGGCTCCTAGGAAGAAGCGGTCGTGGGAGACGAAGAGCATGGTGCCTTCGAAGTCGGCTATAGTGGCAAGGTTGTTAGGGCGGATACACAGGACTAATCGTTGCCATTTTGTTCTTGACTTCAAACAAATCTGATATGATGGTCCGTCATGCACGCCCTGGTTGATACATCCCGCTTCCCTGTCGGACTCGACATTGACTACACCAGCCCTGAGGAGGTTGAAGCCGTTAAGGCGCTCACGACGGAGGCGGAGGGTTTTGTCTATAGTTATCACTGGATGCCCCCCGTCGAGTGCCTGACCTTGGCCTTTGGGGTTGGGCCTATGATCGGGCTCTTCCTCATGCGGTTTGAACCGGGTGGGCTGCCTGAGGGCAGGGAGCGGTGGGTTGTCGTCGGGGACCTGCCGTCCATGCACTTTGAGACAGACGATACGCCGACGCCTGACATCGCCTTGGATCTTTACTGCGCCATCGCTGAGAACTGGGCGGAAAACGTACTCCATTCCCAGGATCTTTTAGACAGCTATCCGCTAGACGTCCCGCCGACGGAGGACAATGCGCGCATGCTCTTGGACCGTGTCGACTTCATTAGGACCAAGATCATTCCGCTCGCCCAATG
>CALETE010000019.1 GCA_937920085.1 uncultured Alphaproteobacteria bacterium
GCACCACGAAAGAACTCCAGGGCTGATGGTTATACGCCAGTTACCTCCAGTCTATGAATTCGACGCCATCAAAGTCTCCGAGCATGGCGGAGCGGACTCCCTGAGTTCCCAGGAAGCTGATGCGCTCGTTGGACTGAAGGACGCCTTCGGCTGTACCAACAGCCGTGAGTGGTTTCGCTACACAAAAGCCGACACGCTAAAGGCTGGCGGATGGGTTGGCGTGATTTCGGTGGGCGAAACGCAGGTCACGGTGTTGCCTAAGATCGAGGGAGAACGCAGGCAAGTTGACCTGGTAAAGCTATTGATTGGGTCTGGCTGGCTAGACGAGAACTTCTGGGGGAGCAGCCTAATGGCAGAAGGCTCCTCCTTGCTCACGCTCTTTGCGCAGCTCTTCGCCAAGAAACTCTCGTCGGAGATAAGCCGGGGACTGCCTCGTCGCTACGTGGCGCACTCTGATGAGTTGACGACGCTGAGAGGCAAGTTGGACATCAATCGACAGATATCACTCCTTTCATCAGGACGGCCGACGCTTGCGTGCGATCATGACGCCTTTGAAATAAACACGCCTCTAAATCAAGCGCTGAAGGCTGGCCTTACAAAGGCGCTAGCTTTGATAGATGAGCCAACGCTACGCTTCAGGCTTCGTAGCCTCCGCGACCTATTGGAGGGCGTATCGGATAAGCTGGTTCAACCTGCCGACATAGACCGGATCGTGCTAGGTAGAAATGAGGTTCGCCTCAGACCCCTGCTCTCACTTGCAAAGCTGTTTCTAATGTCCAAATCACCCCAGATTAGAGGCTCTGAAAACGGGGTTAGTTCTTTCGGCCTGATGTTCAGCATGTGGAAGCTTTTCGAAGAATTCGCCCTGGCCAGGCTCAACGAAGAACTCCGTAAGATTTCTACCGAAGACGTAAGATTCTATGCCCAAGGACAAGAGCGTCAACGCCACCTCGCAAGATACAGAGATCCAAAGACGGGGGAGGTTGAGGACGCTTTTCAAATCAAGCCTGACATCATCATATACAAGGAGACCGATGATGAGAAGACCCCCATCCTTATCGCCGATACCAAGTGGAAAGATCTAGAAGAAGATTCCGGGAAAAAGACTTTGGGCGTCGGCCAATCAGACGCTTACCAGCTTTTCGCATACTCAAACCTTTACACAAAACGCGGAGTCAAACCTCTACCGCTGGCACTACTCTACCCAAAGATAGGTGACCCTGACGGCAAATTGCCCGGCAACTCCTATCCTGATCAGCCTCTCGGGGTGCTCGGAAGCCCTAGGCGCACTTTCCATCTAGACTGCGAAAGTGAAGAGGGGCTTGATGGGGTACCCCTAGAGATATTCGACTTCCTGCTTCCATCGATACCAGACGGCCTAACCCAAGCAGGAATATAGAAAGCACCAGGCCAGTATGCCTGGAGAATCGTTAAGCTGAGCCCTAGTCGTTGTCCGTCTAGTCCACTTGTTTGCTATTGCCTGGTTTTCGGGGGGCCAGAATCCATCACCGAAATCCCTCCTTTGGAAAATAATATTCCGACCGGATGTCCTGAAGGCGGCTATATAAACCTCTATTAGGTAATATTTTACGGCTTAGCCAGGATAAGCCGGAATAACGTGTGAGTACCTTGTTGGCACCGATTGGTTAACTCACACGCATGGCTGTGACACTGTGACAGTGTGACGACCAACCCCCGCAAACCTCGCCAGACCACCCCCATGCCCCGCCCCCGAAAGATCCACCGCCCCACCCGCTCCAATCCCAGAATCGCACGACGCCGCCCCCGCCAGACGAAAACGGCCATTCGGGCTGTGGCCGACGCCCAACCTCCGGCCTTAGTCATGCCGGCCAGCCAATCCGAAACGCCGCAGACGTCCAATCCCGCCACCATGCAGTCAACGCCGGCTGCCACCGAGCCCACCGCAACCCGCGATAACATCAGCGGCACGGGTACCAGCCTTACCCAGATGCTCTCGAACTTCCCGGAGATCCTCGGGCACGACGAGTACGATTTCCGTGAGATCAAAGACTCGGATGAGTTGGAGTTGTCCAACAACTACGAGATCTGCCGAGAGGCCATGCGGCAGGCCCTGCTGCGCATGCCCAAGCTGTACGACCAGAACGCCGCGGACACCCTGGCCCAGGTGCTCCGGGAGGAACCCCACCTCATCGTGTACCCGACCGACCACGGGGACATGCACTACTTCACCTTGATGTCGGAAGCTGTGGCCATCTGGCAGGCCTGCGCCCCCGGGACCCCGCTGCCTCCGCCCATACCGAGCATCATCGGCAAGGTGCGCGAATACCGCGGCGGCCTGCGCTATGAGCCTGCCGTGGGCATCGAGCTGATGAATGGGCCTGCGCACGTCAAATCCGAGGCCAGCCAAGGAAATTCCCGGACCTTCCTGATCCACGTCCCCATCGTCGGCGGCAAGGCCAGCCTCCCAGATGCGATGCAACAATGCCGCCATGCCTTCATCGCTTCCGGACTCTTCGACAATAACGGCGGCGGTCGCATACCGTCGTATGTCCTGTCGATGGCCTATTACCGGCTCTGCCAGGGCAACAAGCACCTGAAAGCCCGGCTCTGGTTCAAGGACAAGCTCCGTAAGGACAACGAGAGGGCGACCAAGTTTGGTAACCTGCTCTACGAGGTGGCGATCGGCGGCGAGGATGAGTCGCCCTCGGAGGCCGCATGGTCGGAGGGCTCAACCCGCATCGAGGAACTGGTGATGCCGCTGGCCAATCGGCTCATGCAGCTCGTGGCCCTCGGACACATCAAACCTTCAGGCAGCGGGGCAGTCTAGTGGTCGGGGCTTAATTTCGGATAACCCCCCCGGGGGGTTATCCGAAGGCCGAAAAATGGATGCGGGGGGATTTCCGTGAACGATTGCGGACGCTTCAACCCACATGTCGAACACTGACAAAGCCGGCGCCGTCCCGGCCAACAAAGACGGCACCAACCAGTCCCTGATCATCCGCCCCGAGTGGCTGCGCCTCCCCAAGCCGGGGCATCGCTGCCCCGCCTCGGGCCTGTGCCGGTCGTACCTCCACACCCTGGTGCGCGACGGCAAGGTCGGCACGGTCAGCATCCGCGAGCGCGGGCGCAAGACGGGCATCCGGCTGATCAACTACGACAGCCTGATGGCCTTCATCGCCAAGCAGGGCGACTCCGGCGAACAGTCCAAGAAGGAAGGGGGTGCCCAGTGATCGCCAACCCCTTCCTCCGCCGGGCGACCTTCGAGGAGCTGTTCGTGCTCCTGGGTCTGCCGCCCATCAAGGGCAGGAACGTCCCCTGCCCCCTCCACGCGGACAAGCGCCCCTCCTTCTCGGTCTTCATCGGCTCCAACGGCATCGAGCGGGGCAAGTGCTTCACGGGCTGCTTCAACGGGGACGTCTATGACCTGTATGCCCGATGCTACCGGTGCGACCGCAAGACGGCCTTCAAGGAGCTGAACCACAAGCTCGGCATCGCGACCGCGACCTTCCAGCTGGACCGGCCCCTGCATGAACGCTTCCTGCCCGCACCCAAGCCCGCGCCTCGCGAGGAACGCCTGCGCCCCTCCCTGCCCTTGGACCTCGGGGACGAGCGGATGGTCGTCGACCTATCCAGCCTGCGGCGCCTCCACGAGGGCGGCGTTCGACTGGCCCTAGAACGCGGCCTGCTGCGCTTCGGCCATTACCTCAA
>CALETE010000020.1 GCA_937920085.1 uncultured Alphaproteobacteria bacterium
CGGCAAGGACCAGGCTCACCGATGGCGGGCCACGGAGCGGATCGGGCCCAAACCGACTGAAGCTGAAACCCTCGCCATCGAGCTTGCGGACGTGTGGCGCGATCGCCTCTTGCTCGAAGCCATCCCGAAGGGCGCCCCACCAGCCCTTGATGTTTTCCTTATTGGCCGTGGCGCCGATGCGCCCGCACAGGACCAGCCGGTCTCTGGCGCGAGTCAGGCCGACATAGAGCAGACGATAGATTTCTTCGGCTTCCTTGCGCTCCCGCCGTTCATGAGCGGCCCGAGAGGCCTCACAGCCCGCCTTCTTTGACCTCGACCATAGGAAGCCGCCGTCTTCGGTCTGTAGGAGGGGCGAGCTCTTGCCGGTTGAGGTCAGGGTGGTCTCAGGTAGGAAAACAATCGACGCTTCCAAGCCCTTGGCGCCATGGGCGGTCATGACTCTGACCGCCTGACGCTGGTCCTCCATCTCGCGTTTGACGGTGATGTCGAGGCTCACCAAGGCCGCCGCCAAGCTTTCCAGGTCGACAACGCCGCGCCCTTCCGCCGCCAGGACCTGGGCGAGGAATTCCTCGAGGGCGTCTTCAGCTTCAGACCCCAGTCGCAGGATCAACCTCGCCCTCTGGGTCACGCCGCTGCCGACGCGATAGGAAAGGCATTGGGCGTAGAATTCGAAGGGCCGCTGGCTAGCGGCCTCTAGGGCGGCCTGCAGGAAGTCGGCGGCCGAGCGCCAGTCCGGCTGTTTGTCGGCCCGCTCAATCAGCCTGTCCCAGAGGTTTTGCGACTCCGTCTTTGAGCTCCGACCGTGGGCCAGGAGATAGAGGCTCTCATCGCTCACATCGCAGAACGGGCTGCGCAGCAGGGCCGCCAGGGTCAGTTCGTCCCTCGGGAAAAGCACAAAACGGGCTAGGGCCAGAAGGTCGTCAAACAGGATGTGCTCAGACAAGGCCAGTCTATCGGCGCCCGCCACGGGCGCCTTGCGGTGTTTAAGCGCCCGCAGAATGTCCTCGAACAGGGCCTTGCGGCGGCGCACCAGGATGAGGACATCGCCATAATGGGCGGGCCGCATTTCGCCGGTTTTCTTGTCGAGAACTTGATCGCCCCGCTCCACAAGGTCGACAATTTCGTGAGCTATGCGCTCGGCTAGGCGGCGGTTGGCCGATTGCTCAGACTCAAGGTCGACGGGCGCGGTCCAGGCTTCCCGTTCCTCGCTTGGCGCTTCCTCCACGAGATCCCAGAGGTCGACGCACCCTTCGTCATCGCGGACCGCCTCATGCCGAATGGGTTCGAGGACGCCGTCATCATTCCGGCGTGGCAGGATTGCAGCGGCGAGGTCGTCGGGGGCGAAGGCGGCGTCGACAAAGTTCAGAATCTTCGTGGCCGACCGCCAGGAGGTCAGCAGGTCCACCCGTTCGAAGGTCTGGCCGGCGCCCGTGGCCAGGGTCCGGTGGTGGTTGAATTCCTGAGCCAGAATTTCCGGCGCAGCGCCCTGAAAGGAATAAATGGACTGCTTCTCATCGCCCACCACGAACATATTGCGCGCGAGGTCGTTTGAGCGTTCTCGGCCTTCGCCCGCGAAGAAGTCGCCCGTCAAAGCGCGAATGATCTTCCATTGGTCGGGCGCCGTGTCCTGAGCCTCGTCCACCAGTATGTGGTTTATGCCGCCGTCCAGCTTGAACAGCACCCAGGCCGCCTGGGGCGCGTTGGCGGTCAGGTCGCGCGCTTTCTCAATAAGGTCGGCGAAATCCAGCCGGCCAGCGAAGCCCTTCTCGACGGCGTAGGCCTCCAGATAAGCCTGAGCCAAGGCCAGGGCGTAGAGGGTGTCTGTCGCCACCTCTATGGCGCGGAGCTGTTCGCGAAGCTCACCAATGCGGTCCTGTTCAGATTGCAGGGCCATCTGGATTCTTGGTTCCGCTTTGAGTGCTGCGCAGTTCGTCCAGGTTCCCGGTGTGCCTTCGCCCTTTTCGATGAAGAACAAGCTCTTTAGGCTCTCAAAACTCAGGGTCGGTGCCGCGAGAATCTTTCTCAGAGCCTCTGCGTTTTTGATGTCGGTCTTGGTGCCCGTCGACAGTATCTCGGCTGCGCGGCTTAGGGTTTCGCGATTGATCTTCGCCAAGGCTGCTTGGGTGACATCTTCGGCCTTGATGGCGCCGCTCCGAAAGCCACAGACCTCCCATGTCCAAGCTTCTACGCCGCCCCAGCCGCCAGCGGCTTCGAAATATCTCGCCAGAGCGCCCCTCTGAGTTTCGAAGTCCTTGAACATTTTCTCAAAGGCCTGGAAATCCAGGGCGACGGAAAAGCGGGCATAGGCTTCGGCGAGGATGCCCTCACCCTTCATCGCATGGCTGGCGACGGCTCTGCGTGCGGAAGCCGCCACCGCCGCCGCGGCGCTGTCGTCCAAGACCTGGAAGCTGGGGGAGACGCCAGCCTCTAAGGGAAACCGTCGCAGCAGCTTTTCACAGAAGGCGTGGATAGTCTGGATCTTCAACCCGCCTGGGGTTTCCAGGGCGCGGGCGAAGAGGGCGCGGGCCTTGGACAGTTGCGGCTTGTCATAAGACGCCTTGTCTCGCCCTTCGAGTTCACCCAGGGCCTTGGCCAGGGCATTGCTCTCCAGCACGGACCAGCCACCCAGCAGGTCATAGAGCCTGCCCTGCATCTCCGCGGCGGCGGCCTTGGTGTAGGTCACGCAGAGAATGGTGTCAGGCTCAGCGCCCGCCAGCAGCAGGCGGGCCACCCGGTCGATCAGGGTCTTGGTCTTGCCCGATCCGGCGTTTGCGGTGACGAAGGCCGAGATATTGGGGTCTGCCGCGCGGCGTTGCGGATCTGGCGTCAGGGCGAGGGTCATTCGTCGGACCCTTCGCCGCTCGTTGACCATTCAAAGACCCGCGCCAGATGGTCGTAGTCGCCGACATAGCCCTTGGAGAACTGCGGCGCGATCTTAGAAATATAGCCTCGGCGAGGATCATCGTATTGGCCGATAAGGTCGGCCAAGCCGGATAGCGCCTTTTCCGCCGCGACTTCTGGCCCGCCATCCTTTTCGCCTCTGAGGGCTTCTTCACCAGCAGGCCTGCGACCTGTGACTTTTACATAGAGCAACTCCTTCGGCCGGGGGCGTCCAAGGCCGGAAAAGCCTCCCTTGGCAAGGATGGCAGCGGTCAGGGTCAGTTGAGGTGCAAAGCCAGCTTTTACCTGTGGCTCTGAAGGAGGCGACCCCGTCTTGTAGTCGAGAATGTGGCTGAACCCCTGGGGGTCGATCTCGATCCGGTCCGTCTTCGCCGTCAAAACAAAGTCGCCCCCTGGCCAGTTGAGCTTAAGTTCCCCTAAAAGCTCCACATGGATGGCCCGCCCGTCGGCCCGGCGGCGGTGCTCGAAATCGACGACCCACTTGGCCATTTCCTGGGCTAGGGCGTGTTCGCGGACCATGGCGTCTTCTGGCATGCCCTGATCCACAAGGGCCTGGATATAGAAGGCTTCGAACTGGGCTGCTGCATCTTCAGGAAGGGCGGCTGGGAACTTGCGCACAAAATCTTCGAAGGCCTTGTGGATGGCCGTACCCCGGGCGCGGACGTCTA
>CALETE010000021.1 GCA_937920085.1 uncultured Alphaproteobacteria bacterium
CGGCAAGGACCAGGCTCACCGATGGCGGGCCACGGAGCGGATCGGGCCCAAACCGGCGAAAAGGGTGCGTCTCGGTGTCAATTTTTCGCACGAACGGGGCGACGTCCCCATGCGCGAAACCCTCTCCGATCGCGGTCCACCAGCTTTTTACGGACTCTTTTCTGGTGGACGACGTCAGGCGTCCACACAGCACCAGCCGATCTCGCGCCCGGGTTAGCCCCACATAGAGGAGGCGGAAGGTTTCCTCTGCCTCCTTGCGCGCCCGCCATGCATGGGCAGCCTGGGATGCGGCGCACCCCTTCTCCTTGGACCTGGACCATAGGAAGCCGCCATCTTCAGTGGGTAGCAGGGGTGAGCCCTTACCCGTCGCCCCAAGGGTGGTTTCCGGTAGGAAGACGATGGGAGCCTCCAGGCCCTTGGCACCATGGGCGGTCATGACCCGCACTTCCTGGCGCTGATCCTCCATTTCCCGTTTGATCGTGATGTCGAGATTGACCAGGGCTGCGGTCAAGCTTTCGAGGTCGGCAATGCCGCGCCCCTCAGCGGCCAGAACCTGGGCCAGGAATTCCTCCATGGCGTCGGCGGCTTCGTCTCCCAGCCTCAGGAGCAAGCGGACCTTCTGTGTGCGGCCAGACCCATCCCGAAGGGACAGGCACTGGGCAAAGAACTCAAAGGGCCGCAAATCAGCTGCGCTCAAAGCCGCTTGCAGGAACTCAAGCCCAGCCCGCCATTCAGGGGTTTCATTGGCCCGTTGAATGAGGACGTCCCAAAGGTTCTGGGGCGGCACCAAGTCACCTCGACCCTGGGCAAGCTGATAGAGGCTCTCATCGGAAACATCGCAGAAGGGGCTTCTAAGGAGGGCCGCCAAGGTCAGTTCATCCCGGGGGAACAGGACAAATCGCGCCAGGGCCAACATGTCGTCGAATAGGATATGCTCTGATAGGGCGAGGCGATCTGCCCCCGCGACAGGGACCTTTCGGTGTTTGAGGGCGCGCAAGATGTCTTCGAACAGGGCCTTGCGTCGGCGCACCAGGATCAGCACGTCGCCAAAGTGAGCTGGGCGCATCTCCTTGGTCTTTTTGTCGAACACCTGATCGCCCCGTTTCACGAGGTCAAAGATTTCGGCCGCAATAAGCTCCGCCAGCCTGCGATTGGCCGATTGCGCAGACTCCAGGTCTAGGGGCGTGGTCCAGGCCTCCCGGTCTTCGGCTTTGACCTCAACCACCGGCTCCCAAAGATCGACACAGCCCTCGTCCTTCCGCACCGCTTCATGGCGGATGGGTTCGAGGCCTCCGGCACCATCGCCCCGGGGCAGGACAGAAGCTGCCATGTCTTCTGCCGTGAAGGCGGCGTCTACAAAGTTCAAGATGCGCGTTGCCGAACGCCAGGAGGCCAGGAGGTCGACCCGCTCGAAGGCCTGGCCTGCACCTGTGGCGCGACGATGGTGGAATGCAAATTCCCCCGCGAGAATTTCTGGAGCGGCCCCTTGAAAGGAATAGATGGACTGCTTCTCATCGCCCACCACGAACATATTGCGGGCCAGGGTGTTTGAGCGCTCGCGGCCTTCGCCGGCGAAAAAATCTTCGGTGAGGGCTCGGATGATCTTCCATTGATCCGGGGCGGTGTCCTGGGCCTCGTCCACCAATATATGATCTATGCCCCCATCCAGCTTGAACAGCACCCAGGCGGCTTGTGGCGCTTCGGCGGTGAGGTCGCGGGTCTTCTCGATGAGGTCGGCGAAATCCAGGCGTCCGGCAAAGGTCTTCTCAAGTTTGAAGGCGGTGAGATAGGCCTCGGCTAGGGTTATGGCGTGAACAGTGTCTCGGGCCACCTCAATGGCGCGTAGTCGCTCACGCAGTGCCTCCAGCTGGTCCTGCTCATGACGGAGGGCCATGACCAGGTCCGGCACTGGCTTCAGGACTGCCGGCGTGTTCATCCACTTGGCGGGCGTGCCTTCGCCCCCGGCGGTGAAGAAGATGTTCAGCAGGGACTCCAGCTGATCTGGGTTGTTAGATTTTATGGCACGCAAGCGCCCCGCATTCTTGATGTCGGTGTCAGACCCCTTCGCCAGCAGGTCTGCGACCTCATAAAGGGTCCGCAGGTTCAAATCTGCGAGCCCAAGCTGGATCACGTCATTGGGATCACACTTGCCATCGGGAAAGCCGCACCGAGCCCAGACATCGGCCTCAACACCGTCCAAGCCGCCGACCGTGTCTAGGTATTTTGCTAGGGCCGCTCTTTGGGTTTCGAAGGCCTTGAACATGTCCTCAAAGGCTTGAAAATCGAGGGAGACAGAGAACCTTGCATAGGCCTCTGCCACCGGCCCTTCACCCCTCAGGGCAAACCTTGCGACGGTCTTGCGGGCGTTGGCCGCCACTGCGGCGGCGGCGCTGTCGTCCAAAACTTGAAAGCCGGGCGACACGCCAGCTTCGATGGGAAACCGCCGCAGCAGCTTTTCGCAAAAGGCATGGATGGTCTGAATCTTCAGCCCGCCTGGGGTTTCCAGGGCTCTGGCGAACAGGGCGCGGGCTGCAGACAGACTGTCGCTGTCATAGGCTTCTAGGGCGCGTCCCTCCAGTTTCGATAATTCGCCCTTTAAGGTCTTATCGTCAGAGACCGACCACAGACCAAGCAGGTCATAGAGACGGCCCTGCATCTCTGCGGCGGCGGCCTTGGTATAGGTCACGCACAGAATGGTCTCCGGCTTGGCCCCAGACAGCAGGAGCCGCGCCACCCGATCGATCAGGGTCTTGGTCTTGCCCGATCCCGCATTGGCGGTGACGAAGGCGGAAATATTCGGATCCGCAGCCCGCCTTTGGGGGTCAGGGATGAGGGGCAAACTCATTCCTCCACCTCTTCCCCGCTGGTCGACCACTCAAAGACCCGGGCGAGGTGGTCATAGTCGCCAGCATAAGTTTTCACAAACTGCGGGGCGGTTCGCGATGGGTAGCCTTGGGATGGATTGTCATATTTGAGGATCAGATCGTGTAGGCCATTGAGAGCCTTGTCCGCACCAAACCTAGCGCCCTGCTTGGGGCTGCAATCGACAACTTCGCCAGCCGGTTTGCGGCCCGTCACCTTCACATAGAGCAATTCCCCAGGCTGGGGGCGTCCCAGTTTAGGAAATCCGCCCTGCGCCAGAATGGCCGCTGTCAGGGTCAGTTGGGGCGAAAACCCGGCATCGACAACCTTCGAACTGGGCGGAGTTCCTGTCTTGTAATCCAGTATGTAGCTGAAACCCTGGGGGTCGATTTCGATCCTGTCGGACTTGGCGGTGAGGGTGAAATCACCGCCAGGCCAGGTCAGGGTCACCTCCCCCGATACCTCCACATGGATGGCGCGACCGTCTGTCCGCCGCGCTTGCTCAAACTCAGACACCCACTTGGCCATTTCCTGGGCCAGGGCGTGTTCGCGGACCATGGCGTCTTCTGGCATGCCCTGATCCACGAGGGCCCGAATATAGAAGGCTTCGAACTGGGCTGCTGCGTCGCTCGGTAGGTCCTTTGGATATGTCCGCACAAAATCTTCGAAGGCCTTGTGGATGGCCGTACCCCGGGCGCGGACGTCTA
>CALETE010000022.1 GCA_937920085.1 uncultured Alphaproteobacteria bacterium
CAATCGTGCCGATGTTGCAATGCGGCTTGTTGCGTTCGAATTTCTCTTTGGCCATCTCAAGCTCCAGCCCTATCCGGGCTTGTCCTCTAATTTAGGGTTGGGGTTTAGGCGTACTTCTTGATCACTTCGTCGGCGACGGCTTGCGGCACCGTTTCGTAGTGGTCGTACTGCATCGTAAACTGCGCCCGGCCTTGGCTGAAGGAACGCAGAGTGTTGATGTAGCCGAACATATTGGCCAGCGGCACGAAGGCCGTGACCACCTGGGCATTACCCCGGGTTTCTGTACCTTGGATTTGACCACGGCGGGAGTTCAGGTCGCCGATCACGTCGCCCATATACTCATCAGGGGTCAAGACTTCGACCTTCATGATCGGCTCGAGCAGCTTGGGGCCACCGCGCTCACGAAGTTCACGGAAGGCCGCGCGGCTGGCGATTTCGAAGGCAAGGACCGAGGAGTCAACGTCGTGATAGCCGCCGTCATACAAGGTTGCCTTGAAGTCGATCAGCGGGAAGCCAGCCAACAGGCCATTATCCTTGGCCGATTCAATACCCTTCTGAACGCCGGGAATGAATTCCTTGGGCACCGAACCACCAACAATGGTGTTCTCGAAGACAAAGCCCGACCCGGCTTCGCCTGGTTCGAACTTGATCTTGACCCGCGCGAACTGACCCGTACCGCCGGTCTGCTTCTTGTGGGTGTAATCGATGTCGGCGACCCGGCCGAGGCTTTCACGATAGGCCACCTGAGGCGCACCGATATTAGCTTCGACCTTGTAGGTCCGCTTCAGAATGTCGACCTTAATATCCAGGTGAAGTTCGCCCATGCCCTTCATGATGGTCTGGCCCGACTCCTGGTCGGTATGCACCGTGAATGACGGATCTTCGGCCACCATCTTCGCCAGGGCGACGCCCAGCTTTTCCTGGTCAGCCTTCGACTTCGGCTCAATGGCGATTTCGATAACCGGAGCTGGGAAGTTCATCTTTTCAAGGATGACCGGGGACTTGGTCGGATCGCACAGGGTATCACCGGTGCGGGTGTCCTTCAGGCCAGCCAGGGCGACGATGTCGCCAGCGAAGGCTTCCTTGATGTCTTCACGGTTGTTGGAGTGCATGAGCAGCATGCGGCCAACCCGCTCACGCTTTTCGCGGGTCGAGTTCAGCAGGCCCATGCCGGTTTCCAGCTTGCCCGAATAAATGCGGCAGAAGGTCAACGAGCCCACGAAGGGGTCATCCATGATCTTGAAGGCCAGGACCGACAGGGGCTCTTCATCGGACGCATGGCGCACGACGGGCTCTTCGGTCTTGTAGTCGATGCCAGGAGTCGGCGGAATGTCCAGCGGGGAAGGCAGATAGTCGACCACGGCGTCGAGCAGGGGCTGAACGCCCTTGTTCTTAAAGGCCGAGCCGGCGAGGATCGGATAAAAGGCACCGGTCAGAACGGCCTTACGCAGGCACTTCTTGATCACCGCTTCAGCAGGCTCTTCACCGCCGAGATAGGCTTCCATGGCTTCGTCGTCGAGTTCGACGGCGTTTTCGATCATGTAGTTGCGGGCTTCTTCAGCTTCCGCCTTCATGTCGTCGGGGATTTCTTCGTCGTGATAGTTGGCGCCGAGACCCTCAGAGTCCCACACCACGGCCTTCATGCGGACCAAGTCGACAATGCCCTTCAGGCTGGATTCAGCGCCAATCGGCAGCTGGATCGGAACCGCCTTCACCCCAAGGCGTTCGCGGATGGTCTTCAGGCACATTTGGAAGTCAGCGCCGATCTTGTCCATCTTGTTGACGAACACGATGCGCGGAACGTTGTAGCGGTCGGCCTGACGCCAAACGGTTTCGGTCTGAGGCTCAACGCCCTGGTTGCCGTCAAGCACAGCGACCGCGCCGTCGAGAACCCGGAGCGAACGCTCAACTTCAATAGTGAAGTCCACGTGGCCGGGGGTGTCGATGATGTTCAGGCGGTGGCCATTCCAGTAAGCGGTCGTCGCAGCCGAGGTGATCGTGATGCCACGCTCCTGCTCCTGCTCCATCCAGTCCATGGTGGCGGCGCCGTCGTGGACTTCGCCGATCTTATGGCTCTTGCCCGTGTAATAAAGAATCCGCTCCGTCGTCGTGGTCTTGCCCGCATCGATGTGGGCCATGATTCCGAAGTTACGGTAGTCACTGATGGGGTTCGAACGGGACATAGCGGGAGGCCTGCTAATAAGGATTTCGGCGGGTGGCAAACGAACAGCGCGGGCGGTTTATCGCAAACCGCCCGCGCCGGAAAGTCAGTGTTTCGCAGGTATTACCAGCGATAGTGCGAGAACGCCCGGTTGGCTTCCGCCATCTTGTGGGTGTCTTCACGCTTCTTGACGGCGGAGCCGCGGTTCGAGGAGGCGTCCAGGATTTCACCGGCCAGCTTTTCGGTCATGGTGTTTTCGCCACGCTTGCGAGCGGCGGTCACCAACCAACGGATGGCCAGGGCCTTGCGGCGGTCCGGACGAACTTCGACGGGCACCTGATAGGTGGCGCCGCCGACCCGACGGGAGCGAACTTCGATCCCAGGGGCGACGTTTTCCAGGGCCGAGTGGAAGGTTTCCAGGGGACCCTGGTCCTTACGCTTGGCTTCCAGAATGTCGAAAGCACCGTACAGAATGTTTTCTGCGACGGCCTTTTTGCCTTCGTACATGACGTAGTTCATGAATTTTGTGACAGTGAGGTCTCCGAATTTCGGATCCGGAAGAACTTCACGTTTCTCGGCGCGACGGCGGCGGGACATATTTCTTTTCCTTACTTAGGACGCTTGGCGCCGTAGAGCGAACGACGCTGCTTGCGGTCCTTGACCCCTTGGGTGTCGAGCACGCCGCGCAGGATGTGATAACGGACGCCGGGAAGGTCCTTAACGCGGCCCCCACGGATAAGAACAACGGAGTGCTCTTGCAGATTGTGGCCTTCGCCGGGGATGTAGCACAGCGCTTCGAAGCCCGTGGTCAAACGCACCTTAGCCACCTTACGAAGCGCGGAGTTCGGCTTCTTTGGGGTGGTCGTGTAAACGCGGGTGCAAACGCCGCGACGCTGGGGGCAGCCTTTAAGGGCCGGAACCTTGTTACGCGACGGCTTGTCCTGCCGGGGCTTGCGGATCAGCTGGTTAACTGTTGGCATCTAATCTCTGCTCTGGAAGCGTGTGCCGTTTGGCCGAGGCGCTTCAATTGGGGTTTTTGTTGTTCTCGATCTCAAGACCGACCTTCTGAACGCAAAAACACGCCGACGCCTGGGCCCCGGCGGGTTCGCTCTACCCAAGGGAAGAGCCGTTCATCAGGACCACGGATGACTCCTGGCCTCGAAAAGAGCGCGGTTCATACTCGTGAAGGGGGTTGGCGTCAACGTCGGCGGCGTCTGCAGGGCAAATTGAGGCAGGCTTTCTGCGCTTGTCGCTTTACGGTCACGATTTCGCCGCGAGCTTCCCTAAGCTTAGACCACGCAATTCGAGGGGGCTATGGCGCAAGGACAGACCATTCAGAGGCCGGCCATCGCTTTGGCCTCTGTGGCACTGCACGCTGTGGTCCTGGCGGCGCTGGCACTGCATCAGGCGCAAATACCGCACCTTGAGGCACACGAAGACGTCTTCGCCGTGACCGTCCTGCCTCGCTATCTGACGGTGAAGGAAACGCCGCGCCCGCCGACACCGCAACAGAAGGTCTCAAAGAAAGACCGCCCCACAGAGGCTTTGCCCATAGCACCGCGAATTCTGCCTCAGGCCCCCTCTCCTACTGCCTTAAAGCCGTCTCAACCTCCGCAGATCATCACCGCAGAGCAACTGGGTCAGGCCCTCCGCAATGGGGGCGTGGGCTGCAATCCACCCGGCCTGCCCGGACTGAGTCGGGAGGCTCGGGACATCTGCGAAGCCCGTCTCGCCTCAGGGGCCCGCACCGCCGGGTATCTGGGCAATGGCCTGGCGAGGAACAAGCAAGCGGGCTTTGATCAAGACGCCGCAGCGGGCAATGCTTGGCGCAAGCATGGTGTCCCAGCGGGCATGGGCAATACCGACGTCACAGCTGAAGCCGCCCTCAAGCGAAACCAGATGGCTCCGGGCCGCCCTGGCGACACGCAGGCGAACTGGGGGATCGCAAAGGTGCCGTTCTAGTCACAGCGGTACAGATCGCCTGCCGCGGGGGGCTAAGAAACCCGCCTTTTGATTCGATTGGCCGAAATTTGAGTTTCTGCCGACAAAAACAAACGGCCCGGGATTGCTCCCGGGCTGCTGGTCTTTTTGCGAAGATCGCTGGGCTTAGGCTTCGGCGTTTTCGGCTTCGGCTTCCACGGCGATGATGTCTGGCAGGGGCTCCATGGCCTCTTCGCGGCTGGCGGAGAGGGCTTCGTCGCGCTTGGCGGCGATGCGCTGGAGGCTGCGGAGATAGGAGCCCGTGCCCGCAGGGATTAGACGTCCCACGATCACGTTTTCCTTCAGGCCTTCGAGGGTGTCGGTCTTGCCCTGCACCGAAGCTTCGGTCAGCACTCGGGTCGTTTCCTGGAAGGAGGCGGCCGAGATGAAGCTGCGGGTCTGCAGAGAGGCCTTAGTGATGCCCAGCAGGACCGGCTGGGTGATGGCCGGACGTCCGCCACGGGCTTCGGCCTTGGCGTTCTCCTCAAGGATTTCAGGCATGTCGAGGTGGTCGCCACGCAGCAAGCCGGTGTCGCCGGGCTCGATGATCTCGCCCTTCTGCAGCATCTGGCGGACGATGGTCTCGATGTGCTTGTCGTTGATCGGCACGCCCTGCAGACGATAGACCTCTTGAATTTCGTCCACGAGGAATTCGGCCAGGGCTTCAATGCCCAGAATGCGCAGGATGTCGTGCGGATCTGGGTTACCGTCGATGAGGTATTCACCCTTGCGGATGATGTCCCCATCGTGGACGGCGATGTGCTTGCCCTTGGGGATCAGGAATTCGACGGGCTCGCCGCCATCCTCAGGGGTGATCTTGATACGGCGCTTGTTCTTGTAGTCGCGACCAAACTCCACACGACCATCCATTTCGGCGATGACCGCGCAGTCCTTCGGACGGCGAGCTTCGAAGAGTTCAGCAACCCGCGGCAGACCGCCGGTGATGTCCCGGGTCTTGGCGCTTTCCGTCGACATACGGGCCAGAACCTCGCCGGGCTTAATCTCATCGCCGTCGCCGACGGAGAGAATGGCGCCCACGGGCAGGAGGTAACGGGCCTCGCCGCCGTTGGAGATCCGGCGATAGGCACCGTCCGCATCAATGACCGCCATGGCCGGACGCAGGTCCGTACCCTTGGTAGAGGCGCGCCAGTCGATGACCACTCGGTTCGAAATGCCCGTAGCTTCGTCGGCTTCCTCGCGGAAGGAGATGTTTTCCACCAGGTCTTCGAAGCGAACGCGACCGCCGACTTCGGTGATGATCGGGGTTGAATAGGGATCCCATTCGGCCAGACGCTGACCGCGCTTGACCTTGTCGCCGTCCTTGGCTTTCAGGCGCGCGCCGTAAGGCGGCTTATAGGATTCCCGATCCTTGCCATCCACCTGAACCGTGAGGATCAGGTTGCGGCTCATACAGATCAGGGCACCGTCCGGAGCGACCACGGTGTTGCCGCCAACGATCTTCACGGTGCCGTTGTTGGCGCTTTCGAAGAAGGACTGCTCAGCCACCTGGGCGGTGCCGCCGATGTGGAAGGTGCGCATGGTCAGCTGGGTGCCGGGTTCGCCGATCGACTGAGCGGCGATGACGCCCACAGCTTCACCCATATTCACCGGCGTGCCACGGGCTAGGTCGCGGCCATAGCAGGTCGCGCAGACACCGAGCTTGGCCTCGCAGGTCAGGACCGAGCGCACCTTGATCGACTGAACGCCCAAGGCCTCGACCTTGTCGCACATGTTTTCGTCGAAATAGGTGTCGGCCGGAATGGCGACTTCGCCGGTGTCGGGATCCTTGACGTCTTCCGCCGAGAAGCGGCCCAGGACGCGCAGGCCCAGCGAGACCAGGACGTCGCCGCCCTCAACCACGGCCCGCAGGGTGATGCCCCGGGTGGTGCCGCAATCTTCCTCGTTGATGATGCAGTCCTGCGCCACGTCCACCAGACGCCGGGTCAGGTAACCCGAGTTGGCGGTCTTCAGCGCGGTGTCAGCCAGACCCTTACGGGCACCGTGGGTGGAGTTGAAGTACTCCTGAACGGTAAGGCCTTCCTTGAAGTTCGAGATGATCGGCGTTTCGATGATTTCACCAGAAGGCTTGGCCATCAGGCCACGCATGCCGCCGAGCTGCTTCATCTGAGCCTGCGAACCCCGGGCGCCGGAGTTGGCCATCATGAAGATCGAGTTGATCTCCAATTCGCGGCCATCTGGGCTCTTCTTGACGGTGGAGATTTCCGCCATCATTTCGTCGGCGACCCGGTCCGTAGCCTTGGCCCAAGCGTCAACGACCTTGTTGTACTTCTCGCCCTTGGTGATGAGGCCGTCAGCGTATTGCTGCTCGTACTCTTCCACCAGCTTGCGGGTCTGCTCGACGATCGGCTTCTTCTTTTCCGGGATGATGATGTCATCCTTGCCGAAGGAGATGCCGGCCTTGGCGGCCTCGCGGAAGCCCAGACCCATGATCTGGTCGGCGAAGATCACCGTCGCCTTCTGACCGCAGTGGCGGTAGACGATGTCGATGAGGTTGCCGATTTCCTTCTTGGTCAGGTTCTTCTCAAGCAGGCGGTGACCCACGGCCGGATGGTGCGGGAACAGGGCCGAAATCTTCATCCGCCCTGGGGTGGTGTCGATCAGCTTGGTCCGCAGAACGCCTTCAGCGTCCATTTCCGCATGCCGCGCCTTGATCTTGGAGTGCAGGGTCACGACGCCAGCGTCGAGGGCCGCGTCGATTTCCGACATCTGACCAAAGGCCTTGCCCTCGCCCGGCTCGCCATCGCGGGCCAGGGAGAGGTAATAGAGGCCGAGAACGATATCCTGCGACGGCACGATGATCGGGCGACCATTGGCGGGCGAGAGGATGTTGTTCGTGGACATCATCAGGACGCGGGCTTCCAACTGGGCCTCAAGGCTCAGGGGAACGTGCACGGCCATCTGGTCGCCGTCGAAGTCGGCGTTGAAGGCGGCGCAGACCAGCGGGTGAAGCTGGATGGCCTTGCCTTCGATCAGCTTGGGTTCGAAAGCCTGAATGCCCAGACGGTGCAGAGTTGGCGCGCGGTTCAGCAGAACCGGGTGCTCGCGGATAACTTCATCCAGAATATCCCAGACCGCCGGCTGCTCACGCTCCACCATGCGCTTGGACTGCTTGACAGTGCCAGACAGGCCCTTGGCATCCAAACGGGCGTAGATGAACGGCTTGAACAGCTCGAGCGCCATCTTCTTAGGAAGCCCGCACTCGTGGAGTTTGAGCTCTGGGCCCACCACGATGACCGAACGGCCGGAATAGTCGACGCGCTTGCCGAGCAGATTCTGACGGAACCGGCCCTGCTTACCCTTCAGCATGTCAGCCAAGGACTTCAGAGGACGCTTATTAGCCCCGGTGATGACCCGGCCGCGACGGCCATTGTCGAACAGGGCGTCGACGGATTCCTGAAGCATCCGCTTTTCGTTGCGAATGATGATGTCAGGGGCGCGTAGCTCCATCAGGCGCTTCAGGCGGTTGTTCCGGTTGATCACCCGGCGATAGAGGTCGTTGAGGTCGGAGGTCGCAAAGCGGCCGCCGTCCAGAGGCACCAGGGGGCGCAGTTCCGGCGGGATGACCGGCACCACCGAGAGAACCATCCACTCGGGCTTGTTCTTGCTCTCGATGAAGCTCTCGATGAGCTTGAGGCGCTTTGAAGCCTTCTTCAGCTTCATTTCCGACGTCGTGACCAGCAATTCTTCGCGCAGGCGGTCAGCTTCCTTGGACAGGTCAATGCCCCGCAGCAGACCTTGGATCGCCTCAGCGCCGATTTCAGCGGTGAAGCTGTCGTCGCCGAACTCTTCCTGGTAGCGCATGCAATCGTCTTCCGAGAGCAGTTGGTGCTGCTTCAGCGGGGTCAGGCCCGGCTCGGTGACGATGTAGTATTCGAAATAAAGGACCCGCTCGATGTCCTTCAGAGCCATGTCCAGCATCATGGAAATGCGGCTTGGCAGGGACTTCAGGAACCAGATGTGAGCGACCGGGCTAGCCAGTTCGATATGGCCCATGCGCTCGCGCCGAACGCGGGCCAGGGTGACCTCAACGCCGCACTTTTCGCAGATAATGCCCTTATACTTCATGCGCTTATACTTGCCGCACAGGCATTCGTAGTCCTTGGTCGGGCCAAAGATACGGGCGCAGAACAGACCATCCCGCTCGGGCTTGAAGGTCCGATAGTTGATGGTCTCAGGCTTCTTTATCTCGCCAAAGGACCACGAACGGATCTTTTCAGGCGATGCCAGAGCAATACGGATGCGGTCGAACGTCGGAGCGGCGGCGACCGGGTTGAAGATATTCAGGACTTCCTGGTTCATGAGCTTTCCAGATTGTCAGTCGTTTCAAAGGCGAATTGGGAGGAGCTGACGGCCCCTCCCCTCGCATGAGGCGAATTCGAAGTTCGGCGATTAGCCGTTCTCCAGCTCCACATTCAGGCCCAAGGACCGCATTTCCTTCACGAGAACGTTGAAGCTCTCGGGAATGCCAGCCTCGAAGGTGTCGTCGCCGCGGACAATGGATTCGTAGACCTTGGTTCGGCCTGCCACGTCGTCGGACTTCACCGTCAGCATTTCCTGCAGGGTATAGGCGGCGCCGTAGGCTTCCAGAGCCCAGACCTCCATTTCCCCGAAACGCTGACCACCGAACTGAGCCTTACCGCCCAGCGGCTGCTGGGTAACAAGGCTGTAGGGACCGATCGAGCGAGCGTGGATCTTGTCATCCACCAGGTGGTGCAGTTTGAGCATGTAGATATAGCCCACAGTGACCGGACGCTTGAAGCGCTCGCCCGTCTGGCCATCATAGAGTGTCGACTGACCTGACCGATCCAGGCCCGCCTTCTCCAGCAGGTTTTCAATGTCGTCGATGTGAGCGCCGTCAAAGACTGGGGTCGCGAAGGGCACGCCCTTGGACAGGTTTTTGCAAAGCTCGATCAGCTCTTCCTCAGTGTCTGGCAAATCCTGATCGGGGCCATAAACGCTGCGGAGATGATCGATGAGGGCCTGCTTCTGCCCGCCATTTTGCCAAGCTTCCATAAGCTCGGCGATCTGACGGCCAAGGCCGGCTGCGGCCCAACCCAGGTGGGTTTCGAAGATCTGACCCACGTTCATCCGGCTGGGCACGCCCAGTGGGTTGAGCACGATGTCGACGTTCTGGCCGTTTTCCAGATAGGGCATGTCCTCGATCGGCAGGATCTTGGAAATGACGCCCTTGTTTCCGTGACGGCCGGCCATCTTGTCGCCGGGCTGAAGCTTACGCTTCACGGCCACGAAGACCTTGACCATCTTCATCACGCCCGGAGGCAGTTCGTCGCCGCGCTGCAGCTTGTCGACCTTGTCCTCGAAGCGACGATCCAGGCGCTTGCGGGCTTCATCGAACTGGCGGCGCATGGCCTCCAGCTCACCCATGGCCTTCTCGTCTTCCAGGGCGATCTGCCACCAAAGGCCGGGCGCGATCTCGTCCAGCTTCTCGGCAGTGACTTCGCCGCGGCCGAGGCCCTTGGGGCCAGAAACGGCGACCTTGCCGACGATCAGCGTCCGAAGACGGCTGGTGACGTTGCGGTTCAGGATGGCGAATTCGTCGTCGCGGTCCTTGCCCAGACGGTCGATTTCCGCCCGTTCAATGGCCAGGGCGCGTTCGTCTTTTTCGACCCCGTGCCGGTTGAACACACGGACCTCAACCACCGTCCCGGCAACACCGGGGGGCAGTTTCAGAGAGGTGTCGCGGACGTCTGACGCCTTTTCGCCGAAGATGGCGCGAAGGAGCTTTTCTTCCGGCGTCATCGGGCTTTCGCCCTTTGGCGTGACCTTGCCCACCAGAATGTCGCCCGGCAGGATTTCGGCACCGATGGCGACAATGCCAGCTTCGTCGAGGTTGCGCAGGGCTTCCTCGCCGACATTGGGAATGTCCCGGGTGATTTCTTCCGGACCAAGCTTGGTATCCCGGGCCATCACTTCGAACTCTTCAATGTGGATCGACGTAAAGACGTCGTCCCGCACGATGCGCTCGGAGATCAGGATGGAGTCTTCGAAGTTGTAGCCATTCCAGGGCATGAAGGCGACGAGGGTGTTCCGGCCCAGGGCCAGTTCTCCCAGGTCGGTTGACGGGCCATCGGCAATCACGTCGCCCGTATTGACCTTGTCACCCACACGGACCAGCGGGCGCTGGTTGATGCAGGTCGAGGTGTTGGAGCGCTGGAACTTCTGCAGACGATAGATGTCAACGCCCGAACGGGTCGGGTCATTGTCTTCCGTGGCCCGGATGACGATCCGGGTTCCGTCCAACTGCTCGACCACACCGGTACGGCGAGCGACCACGACAGCACCGGAGTCCACGGCCACAATGGCCTCCATGCCCGTGCCCACCAGAGGGGCGTCGGACTGGATCAGAGGCACAGCCTGCTTCTGCATGTTCGAGCCCATGAGGGCGCGGTTGGCGTCATCGTTTTCCAGGAAGGGGATCAGCGAAGCCGCGACCGACACCACCTGCTTTGGCGACACGTCCATCAGGTCGACATCGCCCTTGGGCAGGAGCGAGGGTTCGCCATTGATCCGGCCGGGAACCAGATCCTCGACGATCTCGCCATCGGTGATCTTGATATTGGCCTGGGCAATGACGTGCTTGGCCTCTTCCATGGCCGACATGTAGACCACCTCTTCGGTGGTCTTGCCGTCCTTGATCCGCCGGTAGGGGCTTTCGATAAACCCATACTTATTGACCACAGCGTGCGTGGCCAGGGAGTTGATCAGACCAATGTTCGGGCCTTCTGGAGTCTCAATCGGGCAGATCCGGCCATAGTGGGTCGGGTGCACGTCGCGGACTTCAAAGCCAGCGCGCTCGCGGGTCAGACCGCCCGGGCCAAGGGCCGAGAGACGGCGCTTGTGGGTGATTTCCGACAGCGGGTTGGTCTGGTCCATGAACTGCGACAGCTGGGAGGAGCCGAAGAATTCGCGGACAGCAGCAGCAGCAGGTTTTGCATTGATCAGGTCATGGGGCATGACGGTGTCGATATCGACCGAGCTCATGCGCTCCTTGATTGCCCGCTCCATACGCAGCAGGCCGACACGGTACTGATTTTCCAGCAATTCGCCGACCGAGCGGACACGGCGGTTGCCGAGGTTGTCGATGTCGTCGATTTCACCGCGGCCGTCACGAAGGCCGACAAGGGTCTGGAGCACCGCCAGAACGTCTTCCTTGCGCAAGACGCGGACATCGTCGGGGCAGTCGAGTTCCAAACGCATGTTCATCTTCACGCGTCCGACCGAGGATAGGTCATAGCGTTCGCCGTCAAAGAACAGCGACTTGTACATGGCCTCGGCGGCTTCCACCGTTGGCGGCTCGCCGGGACGCATCACGCGGTAAATATCGAACAAGGCATCTTCGCGAGCCGAGTTCTTATCGACCCGCAGGGTGTTACGCATATACGCACCCATAGTCACGTCATCGACGTCGAGGACATCAAGGGTGTTGAAGCCTTGGTCTGCCAGGGCCTGGATCAGGGCAACATCAAGCTCGTCACCGGCTTCGGCGTAGATTTCGCCGGTCTCCATATTGACCAAGTCCCGCGCCATATAACGGCCGGTCAAGGCTTCTGGCGGCAGGATCAGGGTCGAAAGACCGCCGTCGGCGAACTTCTTGGCGTTGCGGGCCGAAACCTTCTGACCGGCCGGGGCGACTTCCTCGCCCGTCTCGGCATTGACCAGAGGGTATTCCGGCTTCACGCCGCGCCAACGGTCGGGCTTGTAGGGGGTGGCCCAGCCGCCATCGCGCTTCTCGAAGGGAACGCTTTCATAGAAGGTCGACAGGATTTCTTCGCCATCCATACCCAGCGCCATCAGGAAGGTGGTGGCGGGCAGTTTGCGGCGACGGTCGATACGGACGAAGACGATGTCCTTGGCGTCGAACTCGAAGTCCAGCCAGGAACCCCGATAGGGAATGACGCGGGCAGCGAACAGCAACTTGCCCGACGAGTGGGTCTTACCCTTATCGTGGTCAAAGAACACGCCGGGCGAACGGTGCATCTGCGAGACGATAACCCGCTGAGTGCCGTTGACGATGAAGGTACCCTTTTCCGTCATGAGCGGTATGTCGCCCATATAGACGTCCTGCTCCTTGATATCTTTCACGGAGCGGGCACCGGTTTCTTCGTCGGTTTCGAACACGATCAGGCGAAGCTTAACCTTCAGCGGTGCCGCGTAGGTCATGTCGCGCTGAACGCACTCTTCGACGTCGTACTTGGGCTCCTCAAACTCGTAGGAGACATATTCCAGCACAGCGCGCTCGTTGAAGTCTTTGATCGGGAAGACCGACCGGAAGACCGCTTCGATGCCCTCAATGCGGCGGTCTGCCACACGGGTCTCTCTCTGCAGGAACTGTTCGTAGGAGGAACGCTGAACCTCGATCAGGTTCGGCATTTGAACGGCTTCGGGGATGCGGCCGAACGAGTGACGGATCCGCTTTTTGCCGGTGAAGGATTGCGCCATTTTTTTCCCTTGAGCGACACACGGAACGGTTTCCGGGTATCAAGTCGTGTTCAAATCCTGTGTCCACCCTCAACCCCCAGATGGGAGCTGGACACTGGAAGCCCCTAATAACGCCAGGGGCGTTCCCTCATATGGCCGGAGGGTAACGGGCCATACCTCGGAACAAAAGCGCACGCAGAATCGCGTCTTAAGCGAAGACGATTTTCGCGGAGCCGCCCAGTTAGGGGTTTTGCGCGCAGAAGAAAAGCCCTCTCCACAGTTTTTTTGGATAAACCCCCTCGCCGTCCTATCGCAATTGGGTCTAGCCAGGATGAGTCGCTCGACTGGCACCGTATAGCAGAGGCGTTCATGACCCTGGGCCCAGACCGTAGACTTGTGACCCTTGGCCTTGCGGGATTTGGGCTGGCCGCTGCCAAAGCACCGCCACCCGGACTGATCGCATCTGCAGATGGTCCGGGAACCCTGAGCGCGGGCCTCATCGCTCGGGGCCCCGAAGGCCGCATCCTTCGACACGTGGCCCTCGGCCGTGCATGGGGCGTCGACAGCACCTTCCGACCCTTTGCCCTCGACGCCCCCTTCAGGGTGGCCTCGGTGTCGAAGATGATCGCCACAGTCGCCATCTTGCCCCTGTTTACGGCAAAAGGAGTCAGCTTGGACTCCGACGCCTCCGACCATCTGGGCTTCCGACTCCGGCACCCGGCTTTTCCCGATGATCACATCACCCCGCGCATGCTGTTGTCCCACACCAGCGGTCTGCGGAATGGGCCAAGCTATCCCGTGCCTCTGGGCCACGGGCTCGGCGAGGCCTTCCTGCTGGGCGGTCGCCACTATGATGATGGCCAGTGGTTCGGTCCCGCCACCTATCGCCCCGGTGCCTGGTTCACCTATGCCGACGTGAACTTCGCCCTCCTGGCCCAGATGGCCGAGACCCTCAGCGGAGTGCGCTTTGACCTCTTTATGCATCAGTCCCTATTCGGGCCCCTGGGCCTGGACATCGGCTATAACTGGAGTGGGGTTTCGGCGGCGAAGCGATCAAGGGCGGCCGCTGGCATGCGGTGGCTAAACGGTGCTTGGACGCCCCAGGTGGACGCCCCGCCGCCGCCCTTCCCAGACCTTTTCCTCGCAAAGGCCAAGGACCTTCACAGTGTCAGCCTCGCCGACTATCGGCCAGGAACCAATGGTTTTCTCACCTCACCTCTTGGTGGCCTGCGCCTCAGCCTGATCGATATGGACCGACTGGCACGGGTATTTGCCGCCCGCGGCAAATGGCGGGGCCTGCCTCTTATGGATCCACACGCGATCGCATTGATGGCAACCCCGGCCTGGAGCCTCGCAGGCGATCACCCGAACGGTCAGACCGACGAAGGTGTCTTCCAGAGTTACGGACTGGGCATGCAGACACCTATGGGGAGGCCCGGCCCCACCGGCGACGCCTTCTTCGGCTCGGATACCGCCAACTGGCGAGGCCATCTGGGCGACGCTTATGGCTGGATGACCGGCCTGTTCTGGAATGTGAAGGATGGCCGCACCCTGGTCTGGGCAATCAACGGCATGCCTGAGACAGAGCGTCCCGCTGGACTGAACTCCACCCTGACCCGCCCCGAAGAGATCTTGGTGACCTGGGGCCTGGGGTCATAGAAAACGGGCCCGGAGGTTTCCCCCGGGCCCGCTCGAAAACAAAACGCTGGAAGCGTCTGTCTTACTTAATGGTGACCTTAGCGCCAGCTTCGGTGAGCTTCTTGGCAACTTCGTCAGCCTGTTGCTTCGAAACGTTCTCGACGACGTTCTGCGGAACGCCTTCGACCAGATCCTTAGCTTCCTTCAGGCCGAGGTCCGGACGGACGCCGCGGACTTCCTTAATCACGTTGATCTTCTTGTCGCCGCCGTCGGTGAGGACAACGGTGAATTCGGTCTGCTCTTCAGCAGCTTCAGCCGGAGCGGCGGCTGCAGCAGCGGCCACGGCCACAGGAGCGGCGGCGGAAACGCCCCACTTTTCTTCGAGGAGCTTCGAGAGTTCCGAGGCTTCCAGAACGGTCAGGGCGGAGAGGTCTTCGACCAGCTTTTCAAGCTTAGACATAGGGTTCGATCCTTAAGGTGATGTGGTTGGTTATCTGGGAAATACCGATCAGGCGGCGTCTTTGGCGGCGTAAGCCGACAGAACGCGCGCAATCTGCGCTCCGGGAGCTTGCAGAACGCCGGCGATCTTGGTCGCAGGTGCCTGAAGCAGGCCGATAAGCTTGCCGCGGAGTTCGTCCAGCGAAGGCAGGGTGGCGAGCGCCCCAATGCCCTTGGTGTCCAGAACGTCCTTACCCATGAAGCCGCCGATAATGGCGAGCTTGTCGTTCTCTTTCGCGAACTGGGTTGCGACCTTGGCGGCGGAAACAGGGTCCGGCGCATAAGCGATGGCCACAGGGCCAGTGAAAAGGGCGTCGCCCGCTTCACCGATCGAGCCGGCCAATGCCTTTTGAGCCAGGGTGTTCTTCACCACCTTCAGATGGGCGCCTTCCTTGCGGAGGCGGCCCCGAAGATCGGTCATTTCCGCAACAGTCAGACCCAGATTGTGGGTCACGACCACGGCGCCGGCCTCTTCGAAAACGCCCTTGAGCGTCTCGATCGAAACCTGCTTTTGAGCGCGGTCCATTGCGGTCTCCATACTCAGGTCCGACCTCGGGACAATTCCCGAAGCCGCAATAGGATCCTAAGGCCCGGAAACCGGACCTAAAGATCAGCCTGTCCTTGAGAAGCCGCAGTCTCCGACACTCATGCGCTGTCGCGCTGAGCCAGTGGAAACCTCATCTCCCCGTCTCCCCACGATCACGGAAGGGCTCTTCCGCTGATTACGGTCTCCGGTGGCCCCGGAAACCTCGTAGTTCTTGGACAGGATCGGGGGCGAGCCCCCGAACCCACCTCCCCTTGGCGGAGGAGGCGAAACTCTAGAAGGTGCGGCAGATACACGAGGCGCGACGGAAACTCAACACCCTACCGTGAGCGCAAGCTTATGACCCCGTCCAGCATGGCCATTTTTTCCAAGTCTTTGGGTCGGCCAAAGGTCTGTAGAATCCGTCTTTGGTCATCAAGACCAGGGGCCGGCCACCTGCCAAGGCCAAAGTCATGCATGTGGATCGGACCTGGATCTAACAGGATCCAGCGCTCTACTGTACGGACCTGCAAATCCCCCATGACCTCCACCCACCCGTTGTCGAACTGGTAGCGGGAAAATCGCGAGCAGAAGGGTGCTGACCTATCAGGCTGGAAGATGCGATCTCTACGGGTTGACCATAAACCCTCTAGCGCCTCGGCTCCATCGGTGGTGGTCAGTATGTCTAAATCATCACAAGACGGCCAATCTACCCCTGCGACCATCAGGGCTGCACTACCGATCAGACGCCAAGGATGGGACAGAACAGCAAGATCAGCGGAGAGTTCGCCCAATAGTCCAGCCAGCGCCTCCCGGTTCATCACCCAGTCCAGGCTGCAGGGCGCTTTTCGGTCCAGGCTCGGACGCCCTCCTTATAGTCAGGCTCGCGGATCATGGCTTCCAGCAGGCGCTCGGCGGCCACCACCGAAGACGCGGCGTCACGATGCAGGTCCCGATAGATCTGCCGCTTGGACTCCCGAGCCGACCCCGGGGCAACATTGCGAGCTAAGGCCTTGGCATAGTCCAGGACCTCACCCATCAGGGACTCTGGTGCCACCAGACGGTTGAGGAAGCCCATGGTCATGGCTTCTTCCGAGGTAAAGGTCCGGCTGGACAACAGAATATCATTGGCGTGGGTCAAGCCGACAATCCTAGGCAGGACCCAGGACAGACCGAACTCGGCAGGGAAATTAAACCGCCCGTGGGCAGAGGTAAACTTGGTACCGGGCACGCAGAACCGGAGGTCTGCAAAAGCTGCTAGGACGAGACCCACCCCAGCTGCCGGGCCATTGATCGCCGCGATAATCGGCTTACCCACTCCGAAATGGTAGGCAAAGGTCGCGTCGAAGGCTGGATCAACCCCGAAGCCGGGCATTGAGATCGTTTCGTCCGTACCGCTGTCATAGCGGCCCTTTTCGGCGTGACCGTCGAGGGCACCAAGGTCAGCCCCGGCGCAGAAGGCTTGGCCCTCCGGATCACCCGTCACCACAATTACCCGCACAGTCGGATCCTGATCGGCCTGAGCCAGGATCCAGCGGTATTCGGTGTGCATCCGGCCGGTCCAGGCATTGCGCCGTTTTGGCCGAGCCAGGGTAACCACGGCCACCCCGTCGGCAATCTCGTACCGGGTGGCCTTAAGCTCCATGATCAGGCGCGCTCGAAAATGGCGGCAATACCCTGGCCGCCACCAATGCACATGGTCTCCAGGCCATAGCGCCCATCCCGACGGTGCAGTTCCCGCAACAGGTTAGCAAGGATCCGGCCGCCTGTGGCACCGATCGGGTGCCCCAGAGAAATCCCTGAGCCGTTGACGTTCAGACGGTCGCGCTCATCCCAGCCCCAGCCCCGCAAGACAGCCAGCACCTGGGGCGCAAAAGCTTCGTTAAGTTCCACCAGATCGATGTCGTCCCAGCCCATGCCGGTGCGAGCGAAAAGGCGCTCCACGGCGGGAACAGGACCAATGCCCATGCGAGAGGGCTCGCAGCCCGCCGCCGCCCAGCTGACGAACCAGCCCATGGGATCAAGGTTCAGCTCCGCTAGCTTGTCCTCCGACACCACCAGGCAGGCTGCGGCCGCATCGTTCTGCTGGCTTGCATTGCCGGCTGTGACCACCCCGCCCTTTTCAATGGCCCGCAGCTGGCCAAGGCTTTCGGCTGTAGCGTCGGCTCGGACCCCTTCGTCCTTGGCAAAGATAATGGGGTCACCCTTCTTCTGCTTGACGGAAACCGGCACCAGTTCGTCATCAAACTTGCCGGCCGCCCAGGCTGCCGCAGCCCTCTGGTGGCTCATGGCGGCGTATTCGTCGCACTCTTCGCGACTGATCTGATAGTCCCGGGCCAAATTGTCGGCGGTCTCGATCATGCCGGAAATCACCCCGAAACGCTCGATGGGCTGGCTCATCACCCGCCCGCGGGACAGACGATCGTGCATTGTGACCGAGCCCATGCGCGCGCCGTTGCGCATGTCGGTGGTGTAGTATTCCACATTGCTCATGCTCTCGACGCCGCCGGCCACGACAATGTCGGCCACGCCAGTCTGAACCATCATGGCCGCGTCAATCACCGCCTGTAGACCCGAGCCGCAGCGACGGTCCAGCTGGTAGCCGGGCACACTGATTGGTAGCCCTGCAGCCAGGGCTGACCAGCGGGCGATGCAGGGGGCTTCGCCGGAGCCATAGCCCTGAGCAAAAATCACATCATCAATACGCTCGGGATCAATTCCTGTCCGCTCCACCAGGGCCTTGAGCACCACTGCGCCCAGATCACCGGCGGTCATGCTGGACAGCCCCCCCTGAAACTTCCCCACGGCCGTGCGGATGGGCGAGACGATGGCGGCGCGTTTCATGGAGGTTCCTTCCGAAATATCGTTTGAGGGTTCGTGCCGCGCTATTCCTGAATGGTCAAGGTTTCAGCGGTGCTATGGCCAGCTCCACCTTGGTCAGTCCGCCCGTAAACGGAAAGGGACTGACATAGTCGCCCACCGGCGAGGCGCTATCCTCGCCAATGTCGAAGGTGTCTTCGAATGAGAAGGCCCCCTTCAGTGTCTGAGGAATCCGCACGGACCCAGATGGCAGGCCATTGACCATCAAGCTTGCGGTCGCGCCCTTGCCGACCCCGCCGCCATCATAGGCAAAGTCGAGTACGATCCGCGCGGGGCCAGGCTGCAAGGCGACTGGCGCGGTCACCGTAGAAATTGTCTTTTGGAAAAAGTTGTAGGTGTAGGTCGGTCGACCGTTCTTGATGAACAGGGAAAATCCACCACTCTCGGCACCATCAGCTATCAGCACCCCATCAGCCCCGCCCTGGGGAATGATCACATCGGCAGTGATCACATGGGAGCGGTTCTCGAAGGTTGGGGTCAGAGAATAGAATAGCCGCCCGCCCCGACCGTAATATGTGAAGTGATCGCCCGCTGGCCGCTCCTGCCGGCCAGCCGTTCTCGGATCCAGCGGGTAGACATGATTGGCTCGGGCTTCCTGATCAAAAATCGCCTGTAAGGCCCTGACCTTGTCTGGTCGCTGCCCCGCCAGATTGACCGCCTCAGAATAGTCCTTGGTCAGGTCGTAGAGTTCCCAGTCCTGCTTCATCATGGCCGAAGCATCTTCAGGCGACCATGGGTACTGGCCACTCTTGGCCACCGCCACCCAGCCATGGTCATAGATCGACCGGCTGCCCATCATTTCGAAATACTGCCGGGTCCGGGTTTCTGGTGCACGGGCTGAGGCGAAGGTTGAGGCCAGGCTGATCCCGTCGACCTTCTGCTGGACCACCCCGTTCACGCTCTTAGGTGCCGGGATATGGGCGACCTCTAGCACGGTTGGGAAGAGGTCCGTCACATTCTCGTACTGGGTACGAATCCCACCCGTCTCGGCAATGCCCTTGGGCCAGGATACCACCATGGGGGTCCGGGTTCCGCCCAGGTGGGAGGCAAATCGCTTACCCCATTGGAAGGGTGTATTGCCCGCCCACGCCCATCCCACAGGATAGTGAGGCAAGGTTTTCGGCCCGCCCAACTGATCGAGCCGCGCAAATAGGTCGGCTGTAGACTCCGTCGCGCCGTTCATGGCCCCCATGAGATTGGCGGTCCCGTTCAGACCACCCTCCAGGCTCGCCCCGTTATCTCCAGCAATGTAGATCACCAGGGTATTGTCCAGCTCACCCAGTTGGTCGATGGCGTCGATCACCCGGCCGGCCTCATGATCGCTCTGGGCGGTCATACCGGCATAGACCTCCATCAGCCTAGCTGAGACGGTCTTCTGGTCTGGCGATAGAGATGACCAAGCCGGAATGTTTTCAGGACGAGGGGTCAGGCGCGTGTCGGCAGGAATGATACCCAGGGCCTTCTGGCGATCAAAGACGGCGTCACGATAGCGGTCCCAGCCCATGTCAAACTGACCCCGGAAGCGGTCGATCCAAGTCCTGGGTGCATGAAGGGGGGCATGACTGGCGCCAGGGGCGTAATAGACGAAGAACGGCTTGTCTGGAGCCATGGACTTCTGGGACTTGATCCAAGCAATAGCCTTCTCAGCCATGTCCTCGGTGAGGGTGTAGTCCCCTTCACGACCGGGCGGTGGAACCATCTCCACGGGGCGATCGCCGAGGATTAGCTCAGGCTTCCATTGATTGGTCTCGCCGTTTAGGAAGCCATAGTAATAGTCAAAGCCCTGCCGGGTCGGCCAATGATCAAAGGGACCGGCCAGATTGACTTCGCGCTCTGGGATTAGGTGCCACTTGCCGAAGGCTGCGGTCGCATAGCCATTCTGGCGCAGGACCTCCGGCAGCATGGCCGCGCTTTTGGGAATATTAGCGTCATACCCCGGATAGGACGTCGCCCAATTGGTGATGGTGCCCATATTGACTGCGTGATTGTTGCGGCCTGTGAGCAGTTGGGCCCTTGTTGGCGAGCAGAGGGCCGTCACATGGAAGCGTGTGTATTTCAGCCCCCGCGCTGCCAGCCGATCTAGGGTTGGCGTCGGGATCAGGCCGCCAAAGGTCGAAGACTGACCAAAACCCTGGTCATCCATCAGGACGATTAGCACATTTGGGGCCCCCTTCGGCGCGCGCACAGACTGTGTTTGAGCTGGAACAGAGTCTGCGTAGGTCATCCCGGCCTTGCCGGTGAAAGGCGCTGGCAGGATCGGCAGGAGGGTTCGGTCAGGTTCCGCAAGGGCGCTGAGGCCCATAACGGACAGCAGGCTAACCAAGACGAGGCCCAACAGGGATAAGCGCATTTCGGGGCCCCATGAGCAGATAAGCAAAGGGATCAGAGAATCCCAGCAAGATGGGACTATGAGCCGAGGCTCACACACTCATGTCAATCGAGGCCGCATTTTGCACACGAAAAAGGGCACCGCATCACTGCAGCGCCCTGGTATTTCGCAGATCGAAGGCGTTCGGCTTAGACGCCGACCGTGTTGGTTTCGATCTTGAAGCCCGGTCCCATGGTCGAGGACAGGCTGATACGCTTTATGTAGACGCCCTTGGCACCGGATGGCTTGGCCTTGTTCAGGGCATCAACGAGAGCCCGGACATTGGCCAGGATCTGGTCATCAGTGAAGCTCGCCTTGCCGATACCGGCGTGGATGATGCCGGTCTTCTCAGTGCGGAACTCGATGGCGCCGCCCTTGGCGTCCTTCACGGCCTGAGCCACGTTGGGGGTCACGGTGCCGACGCGCGGGTTTGGCATCAGGCCGCGGGGGCCCAGCACCTTACCCAGGCGGCCGACGAGGGCCATCATGTCGGGGGTGGCGATAACGCGGTCAAAATCCATGAAGCCGCCTTGAATGCGTTCCACCAGCTCTTCGGCACCGACGATGTCAGCCCCGGCGGCGGTGGCTTCAGCAGCCTTGGCGTCCTTGGCGATGACGGCAACGCGGACGTCGCGGCCGGTACCGGAGGGCAGATTGACCACGCCACGGACCTGTTGGTCAGCATGACGAGGGTCAACCCCCAGATTGACGGCGATTTCGACGCTTTCATCGAACTTGGATGTAGCGTTGGCCTTCACCAGTTTGACAGCGGCTTCCACCGGATGGGCAACCGTACGGTCGCCAGTGCGGGCCTTAATGCGCTTGGTCAGCTTGGTCATGTCTTAGGCCTCCACAATCGACAGGCCCATGGACCGGGCGGAGCCTTCGATGATCTTGGCTGCAGCCTCGAGATCGTTGGCGTTCAGGTCCTTCATCTTGTTCTGAGCGATCTCACGCAGCTGGCTGCGGGTGATCGAACCGGCGGTATCCCGACCGGGCAACTTCGATCCGGACTTCAGGTTCAGCGCCTGCTTGATGAAGTGGGTGGCGGGCGGGGTCTTGGTGATGAAGGTGAAGGACTTGTCCTGATAAACGGTGATCACCGTCGGCAGGGGCGTGCCTTTCACTTCCTTTTCGGTACGGGCGTTAAATTCCTTGCAGAAGCCCATAATGTTGACGCCGCGCTGACCGAGCGCCGGCCCGATGGGCGGCGACGGGGTTGCGGAGCCAGCTGACACCTGCAGTTTGATATAGCCCAGAATCTTCTTGGCCATGGTTCTCCTCTGTGACCGGTTTCCGGTCGGTTGAGCCGTGGTGCGGAGATTGGCGCTCCTCCCACGGATTTGTACGGGTGGTTAGGAGACCTTCTCCACCTGCCCGTATTCGAGCTCGACCGGCGTGGCGCGTCCGAAGATGGACACGGTCACGCGCAGGCGAGCACGTTCTTCGTCGACCTGCTCCACCGAGCCGTTGAAGCTGGCGAAGGGGCCGTCCGTAACCCGCACGGTCTCGCCGATCTCGAACTGGATGGTCGGCTTGGGCCGCTCCACACCTTCTTCGATAGCACCGATAATGCGGGCAACTTCCTTTTCCGA
Source organism: uncultured Alphaproteobacteria bacterium (assembly GCA_937920085.1). Classification (GTDB taxonomy): domain Bacteria; phylum Pseudomonadota; class Alphaproteobacteria; order Caulobacterales; family Caulobacteraceae; genus Phenylobacterium. The sequence goes on from CALETE010000022.1 coordinate 22,104, forward strand.
AACGGGCATGGGCTTGTTCTGGCTGCCCAGGAACCCAGTGACCTTCGGGGTGTTCTTGATGAGGTGATAGGCCTCGTCGGTGAGCTCCATCTTCACCAGGACATAGCCTGGGAAGAACTTCCGCTCAGCATTGATCTTCCGACCGCGACGGATTTCGATCACGTCTTCGGTGGGGACCAAAATATCCGAAAAATTTTCGTCGAGGCCCTGGGAATGGGCCTGTTCACGAATGGACTCGGCAACCTTCTTCTCGAAGTTCGAGTAGGCGTGGACGATGTACCACTTATGGCGAGGATTGGCGGCGACGACGGGCGTTTCGGCGTTCATGTCTTTGAGATCAACCCCCGTTCACAAGTTTCAGAATAAGCGCCATGCCCGATCCGAAGATCCAGTCCACCAGGGACAGAAACAGGGCAGCCATAACCACCATGATCGCCACCATCACTGACGTGATCCAGGTTTCTTTGCGAGTGGTCCAGGTGATCTTTCGAGCTTCGGCGCGAACCTCCCGAGCAAACTGGGCCAGGCTAACACGCTTCTTAGGTGCCGCCGGCGCGGTCGCCAGAGGCGAGGCAGGGGCGATCGCCGCGGCCGTCTTAGCGGCGCGGTTCCTCATCGCTGTCGGCGTTGAGCCGGGTTTCCTGGCCATCGAAAGGTCTCGAAACTCTCTACAATGAAGGCGGCAGTCCGCCCTCGGGATATCATATATAGGCGCCGAATGGCAGGAGCGGAGGGACTCGAACCCACGACCCTCGGTTTTGGAGACCGATGCTCTACCAGCTGAGCTACACTCCTACGACCTTATCCTTGCGGATCTGGCCTCTAGCCAATGAACAACGCGCCGGAAAGGCTCCCGGCGCGCATCCCTCAACTAGAGCCGGGTCGTTTAGCAGCCACCTCGCCCTGGGGCAAGGGCCCGAAGGGCTTAGTCGCCTTTGGTCATAACAATGGTGCCCTCAAGCATGATCCGTCGCTTGGTCATAGGCGGAATGGCGCGGTCAAAGCCGTCAAGGACTTCTAGGGCCCAAACTGGCAGCTTCAACCCGTCTGAGCCCGCCGCAAGGCGGATCTGCACATCAGCGACGTCGCGATACATGGTCGAATGGTCCATGTGCGGGATGAACTCTACCTTGGAAAACCCGCATTTCTCGGCCATTTTTGCAATGTGCTCCTGAGAAAACAGCCACTTATCGTCCATGAAGGCAAAATTCGGGGACGTTATGTCGGGCAAAGTCCTTGCCGCGATATCCTGCTCCATCCCCCGCAATATATCGGCTAGGCGTTTATCAAGTCGCCGAAAGGGCCAAGAGGCCTTCCCCAAGATGTGGCGATAGGCGATGGCCATCAGCCCATACCCATCAAAGGGTTCAAAGAAAATCGCCTTGCCTCCCGGCCTTAGAGCCCGCGCCGCAGCCCTCACACCTTCCCTGGGCGTGAGGAGATGATGCAGAATGGCAACCCCCGTCACCAGATCGAAGGCCCCGGGCCGCACATGGGAGCTCATGGCGTCCATAACCACGCAGGCGACCCTGTCCTGGGCATCAATCGTCGGAAGGTGCTCAGCCAGTATGGCAAGCAATTCGCCCGAGAGGTCGGTAGCAATCACCTCAGCTCCCGGAAAGAGTCTCAGACACGGCAGCACTGAATTCGCTCCAGAGCCGCTTCCAAGATCCAAAATCCGGGGTACCGCGGGCAATTCAACGGCCGCCCTTTCGAAGGCCTGACGAAACAAACCTTCAAAGTGGTCGCTGGCCGAATATCGCTGGTTATACTCTCCAGCGTTCGCCTGGAATTGAGCCGAAATGGTCGCCTGGGATTGGTCATCGGCAATTCGCCAAACCGGAATTCCAGATGCCGTATGGGCGAGGGGTTCCAGGTGGGTATCGAACACCTCGGTTAGCCAGTCGGGTGAGTTTGCAAACTGCGTCATGGTAGACCTAGCGCTCGTCACAAAACCGGGGCGATAGCCTTGCGCATCCTTGCCTCAGGCTGAACCGCTTAGCAGTGCCCCCTTTGCGGAGCAAGGACGCGACCAACTAACAGTCAGCTTGCGATCTCCTGCCTATGGAACCTATGGTGAGGAAAACGTGAAGATCGAAGTTCACTCATTGGGAGAGACGCAAATGCGCCCTAGGTATAATTTGTTGATCCTGGCTTCGGTGCTGGGTGCAAGCGCCTTGGCCCCGGCCGCCAGTCTGGCCCAACCGCGAGGTGCACCCCCGCCTCCCGGCGACTACTGGCAGACCTGTCAGAACATCACCACCTTTGGATATGGCCGCGATGCCATGATGACTGGCCAGTGCAAGGATCGTTACGGACGGTACCAGTCCACCAGCCTGAGATTTGCCAACTGTAGCGCTGTGACCAATCAGAATGGCCAGCTGGCCTGTGATTACGGCAATTCCAACACTGGTAATTCCGGGGGCGGTAGAGTTTCGACCCTTAGCCTTTACAGGGACGCCAATTTTGGCGGGCAGGTGCTAGATACCACCCGCGAATATTCCAACCTGCCTCGGCAATATAACGACATGGCGCTCAGCCTGAGGATTTCCGGACGTGGCACCTGGGAAGTCTGCGCGGACGCAAACTTCCGAGGCAATTGCCAGACCTTTGACCGGGACGTGCCAGACCTGCGTCGCTATGGGCTTGGCGAAGCCATCAGCTCAGTTCGCCCAACAGAATCTCAGGGTGGGTATCCGCCGCCTCCACCGCCACCACCCCACCCCCCTTGGAACGGTGGCGGCTTTCAAGGGAATGCATCCTTGAGCCTCTACAGCGGCGTCGGTTTTTCCGGCCCAGTCTTTGAGGCCCGCACGCCCTACACCAACCTGCCCCGGTCCTATAACGACCAGGCACAGAGCCTAAGGATCAATGGGCGTGGCGTCTGGGAAGTCTGCGCCGATAGTGACTTCCGGGGTCAATGTCAGACCTTCGATCGGGACGTCCCTGACCTAAGGCGTTATGGCTTGAGCATGTCCATCAGCTCGGTCCGTCAGGTCCAATAGCTTCCGCCCTGTTTCGCGCAAGAAAAAGGCCGCCCGGGTTTCCCTGGGCGGCCTATTCTATGGC
>CALETE010000023.1 GCA_937920085.1 uncultured Alphaproteobacteria bacterium
CTTCCGATCTCCTCATGCGGAATGGGCTTCAAAACTGACCTAGCATCTTCAACTGTCCACGAACCAATTACGTTTGAGTGTGACGGCTGGACGCTTGAACGATTCCTCATGGGCGAGGATGAAGTTGATATCATCCAGGGGCCAATTGGATCTGGAAAGACCAGGGCCGCAATCATGCGCATGGTCCGCCATGCCAGCCAGCAGCCCAAACAGCGCGACGGTATCAGGCGATCGCGCTGGATGGTCGTTCGCCAAACCTACCCAGAACTGAAGTCCACCACGATCAAGGCGTTCACCGAGACCTTTCCAGAGGGTGACGAAAAGGATGGCGGCTTCGGACACATGGTTATGTCTCCGCCCTACACCTACTATTTCAAGTACGGAGATATTGAGGCGGAGTTCATCTTCCTAGCCCTGGAAAAGGAGGATGACGTCAAGAAGCTGCGGTCGCTCGAAGTGACCGGAGTCTACTTCAACGAACTGCAATACACTGAACTTTCCATGTTGACCGAGGCCCTGTCTCGGACGGGCCGCTATCCGAACGTGAAGAATGGCGGCTGTACCTGGGCCGGCGTCATCGCGGACATGAATGCGCCCGAAGCCCTGCATTGGGTTCCGATCATGTTCGGCAAGGCACCTATGCCGGACTACTTCACACCTGACGATGTGCGTGCGCACCAGCGGCCGGATGGCTGGAACCTCTACCTGCAGCCTCCCGCCCTGATCGAGAAACTAGACTCCGAGGGCAACGTCGAGGGGTATGTCGTCAACCCGCAAGCCGAGAACATGCGCTGGCTACGACCGGGCTACTATGCTCGCAAGGTCGCTGGACAGACCAAAGCATGGATTGATGCCAACCTCCTGAACCGCGCCGCCGCTGTCATGCGTGGCCGGGCGGTGCATCCCCTATTTAATGCCGACCGGCATGTCAGCCGTGGACCGCTCAAGTTCAATGCTGAGCTAGACCTATATGTCGGCTTCGACTTCGGCCTGACGCCGGCTGCGATCTTCGGCCAGACCGTGCGCGGTCGCATCTTTGTTCTGCATGAGATGTATGCCGAGGATATCGGTGCCATCACCTTTGCCCCGATGGTCAAGAACGCCCTGGCGACCAAGTTCCCAGGCCTTGATCATAGCCGCGTAAAGTTCTTTGGCGACCCAGGCGGCGACATTCGTGGACAGGCCGAGGAGATCACGGCGTTCCAAATCTTCCGACGCCACGGCATGAACATGCAGCGCGCGCCTGGAGCTAACCGCTTCATGGGGAAGGAGGGCCGGAAAGAGACGGTCGACTCTATCCTTAACCGCCAGGTCGATGGATACCAGGGCCTACTGATCGACCCATCATGCCGGATGCTCTCGACCGGTCTTCAGGGCGGCTATCAGTTCAAGGACGTGCAGTCCTCGGCTGGCACATACAAGTCAGACCAAATCGTCAAGAACCAGTACAGCCACCCCTGCGAAGCCTTTCAGTACCTGTGCCTAGGTATGGGCGAGGGCGCGAACCTGTTTTTTGGTGAGCAGCGCAAGGGGCCCGTCGATACGCGGGTGCAGGCGCGCGTGTTCGACCGTGGGCGCAAACCTATCGGATCTAGGGGGCGCCGATGATTATCGAAGCAGACCCGCCATCTGGTTTTCCTTCCTCCTGGTACGTCGCCTTCTTTGGATCTGAGCGCCGGCACTGGTGGGATTACCTGAGCCCCGGGGGGTTCTACCATGTGCTAGCCTTTGCCTACGCCGCAAGCGCGGAGCGGTGGCTGATCTACGACGTCACCGAGCATAGGACGATCATTCGAGCCTACACGACGGATGACTTTTCCAAGTGGATTGCGGGACTGCCAAACGGTCGAACGATCCTGCGTTTCGACGGTGGAGACCGGCCCGCCGCGCCTCATGTCAGGTGGGGTTTCTGGTGCGCGCCCGCTGTAGCGCATCTTGTAGGCGTCCGCTCCCGTGCGTTGAGGCCAGTGGCCCTTTGGCGTGACCTGCTGGCTCAAGGTGCGCACCCCGCATTCATGGAGCCCTAATGCACAGCCCCAAGCCTCCCGCTCCAGACCCGGCTGTCGCCGCCGCGCAGGCTAAGGAACAAGCCCGCGCTGAAGCAGGCCAAATCGGCCAAACGCAACGTGGCCTTTCTGCTGACACGATTGCCCTTCGCCGTCGCTTCGGAACCATGGTCAATGCCTTGTCTCCAGCGGTTGCGCTGTCTGGTGTTGCAGGGGCTGCGCCTGGATCGTCTGGAGGCGGAAGCGCGGACCTATATTCAGCCGTTAACTCGAACCCGAATTTCGGCGGATTCGGTGGCCTTAGCCTGTTTGCTCAGTAATGGCATCCGACACAAAAGCCGTACTCGCGCGTATCTCAGCCGCAAGGCAAGATCGGTCGCGTCACGCCATCTGGATTGATGAAATCCTACGGCTTGGCATGCCGACCTATCGGCGTGTTCAATCGTCGAAGTCGCCCGATGTAGTCATCGCGGACCAGGACGACCTGTTTGATACTGAACTACAGACGACCATGGAAGACTTTTCGTCTGACATGATCTCGACCTTTACCCCGCGCTATGAGCGGTGGACGACGTTTGAGCCTGTCCAGGATATGGACGAGGGCCAGAAACAAGCCATTGCCCCACAGCTACAGATGCTTGGGGACAAGATTTTCTCTGAACTTGAGCGGTCCAATTATTGGGATGCAGCGCAAGAGTGCTTCACCTTCTGGTCCGTATCGGCCATGGGGTGCGCCGTTTCAGACATGGGCCCCCTAGAGCCCATTCACTTCCAACCCATCGAAATCCCAGACCTGCTGATCGAGCGCGGCTATGACGGCTCCGTCACAGGTAAGTGGCGCGAAATGTCGATGACTGACGAGGAGCTTTATTTCCGCTGGCCCAAGGTATTCCCGCCGCCAAAGCCAGGGGTGAAGTCGAAAAGCAATAAGGTCATTGAGGGCTGCGACCGATGCTTCGACAAGCCGGGCGAGGAGTGCTGGACCTACCGTTTGTTCGTGAACGACAAGGAAAAGTATAACCAGGAATACGTTGGCGAGGGGTCGTGCCCGATTGTTGTATGCCGCTATCGTCATCAAGCCGACAGCGCCTGGGGGCCGGGCCCGGCGCACAAGGCGACGCCGATTGCGCGCACCCTAGACGAACTTGCCTACATGAACCTGAAGGCCCTAGGCCGACAGGTAGATCCCCCATTCTCGTATGAGGATGACGGCACAGCCAACTATGAAGCTGGTCTGCAGCCAGGGCTTGCCTATCCGCGCTCTGCCGGCTCCAGCGCCCCAGAGGCTATGCTTCCCGATATCAGGTTCGATGCCCTGGTGTTCAATCAGGAGAACATGCGGAAGGCGATCAAGCGCGCCCTCTATCAGGACCGGCCCGAGCAGCCAGGACAAACACCCCCGACCCTTGGTCAGTGGATGGATGAAAAGGCGTGGAACACACGACGCCGCGAACTTCCTCGTGACCGATGCGTGCGCGAATGGGTCCTACCAATCATCCAGCGGATTGCCTGGATTCTGCAGCAGCGCGGCACCCTGCCAGAGGTCAAGATCGACGGCGGGCCAATGCTTAATGTTCGCCCGATCTCTCCGCTCTCCAAGGCAAAGGACCTGGAGGACATTCAGTTAGCCAGCCAAATGATCGGCACGGCACAGATGGTCGGCGCTGCCAAGCAGGCAGGCGCACCTATCGACGTCCTCTCTACCGTTGCCAACCTGATGAAGACTTCCAAGGACCGCTTGGTCGTCCTGCAAACGGCTGACCAAATCGCGCAGGAACAGGCCATGGCCGCGGCGCAAAATGCCCAAACGGCCCCTCAGCCGGTGCCTAACCCCATGCAAGGAACGTCGCTTGACCCACAAGGTGCGTAGGTTTTCGGACTTCCGGCAGCCGATAATTCCGGAGCCTGTGTCAGATCAGGAACCAATTGAGCGCGTGATTATGCGCCTGTTCTCGGGCTCACCCGATGGCCTTCGCGTGCTGGGGTGGATGCTCGCTCAGACCTCCGCTCCGTGCCCTGTCAATAGCGAGGACCGTGCGTTGAGAGAACGTGAGGGAGCCCGCAGGTTCGTATCAGAACTTCACGAGATCACCAAAGGATCACATGTCGCTGATTAACCCGCCTGTGGCCGCCGCACCTGCCGTGACTGGTGTTGCTGAAGCCCCTGCCGTGGTCGCCCCGGCTCCTGTAGCCGCGCCTGATTCCGGACTAACTTTTGCCCCTGACGCCGCTGCGCCCGCGCCCGTCGCTGACGCGCCCGCCGCTGAAGTCGCCGCTCCCGTTCGCCCTGACGGCATTCCCGATGAGTATTGGGACGAAGCGACCGGCGTGAAGACTGCTGAAGCAGTTGCACGACTTACTGAACTTGAAACCGCCGACGCCGCCCGTCGCGCTGAAGTTCCTGCCGACCCCTCTGGCTACAAGCTAGTGCCAGCGGAACCCATTATTGATCCCGTCACCAAGAGCGAGATCACTTTCAACGCGGACGACCCGCTTGCAAAGGGCGCGCTTGCTTGGGCGCATGAGCATGGCGTCCCGCAGGCCGGCGTCTCCAAGCTGCTTAGCCTGTTTGCTCAAAATGAAATGGCGGCCCTGGCCGACCGCAACGCTGCCATTGCTGCAGAAACTGCAAAGCTTGGGTCGGCTGCTGATGCACGGTTCGCGGCTGTTTCGGCGGGCCTGACCAAGCACGCAGGCGAAGCTGGCGCGAAGGCCATCATGGCGAACCTCGGTTCGGCCGATGCAGTCATCGCGCTTGAGTCTGTTCTGAAATCAATCACCGGGCCGACCATTGGAACGCCCCCTCCCGGCAAACCTGCCTCTAGCCTCGACGGTCTATCCGACGTCGATTTGCTTTCCTCTGTCCTGAAGTAAGGAAGTCCGATGCCTCAAGTGATGAACCTCGTCGAATATGCCAAGGGCCTTGAGCCCGGCTTGGCGAAGGGGGTTATTGAGATCTATGCCAAGACCTCCGATATTCTGGAGGTCATGCCGTTCAAGACTGTGCCTGGTCCGTACCAGTATCAGCTTGAGGGCACCCTGGGCGGCATCGCCTTCCGAGGCGTGAACTCGTCCTACACCCCTGACACCAGCATTGAAAACCCACAGGTCGAACCGCTGTTCATCGCTGGTGGTGATGCTGACGTTGACATGTTCCTGCTCTCGCTGGATGCAACCCGTCGCGGTCGAGAGACTGCCAAGAAGATCAAGTCTCAGGCTCGGGTCATTACAAACGGCGTGCTGAAGGGCGACAACACGTCCTCGCCTACGCAGTTTGATGGCCTGCAGCGTCGGATTAAGTCGACGGGTTCGCAGTTCTTCACCAACAATTCCGCTTCTGGCGGCGGTGCGCTCTCGCTCTCCATGCTGGATGCGACTATCGACCAGGTGCAGTCGCCCACGCACATCATCATGAACCGTGACCTGCGCACGAAGTTCAATGCCGCCATCCGCAACCAGACTCTGTCGGGCAACATGCGCCTGGACAAGGACAGCTTCGGACGGCCGCAGATGACCTACAACGGCCTCCCCATCCTGGTGGGCTACGAGGCCGGTCCTGACTCCAAGATTCTGCCCTTCACCGAAGTCGCCACAGGCGGCGGCGGTGCTGTCACCTCCTCGATCTACGTGGTGAACTTCTCTGAGGGCAATGTCTGCGGCATCCAGCTTGCACCGCCTCGCGTGCAGGACTTGGGCGAACTGCAGACCGCGCCTGTCAAGCGCGTCCGCACCGAGTGGTATTGCGGCATGGTGCTGGAAAACCCCTACGCCGCCGCTCGCCTCACCTCGATCACCAACGCAGCGATCGTGACCTAGTCACGGGGAGAGCCCGGTTCACGCCGGGCTCTTTCGCTGCCCCTGTTCCTCTTGGCCCGAAAGGCCCCGACCGATGCGCACTTTCACCTACGACTCCAATCTTCAGCTTTCCGATTCCGCCGCTATTACCGCATCTGCAGCCGCGCAGGTGTCAGCGGCAGCAAAGGTTTTTGATGCCGGCTCTGGCGCCCTGTTCAAAGGTATCGCCGTCGTCGATATCACCAACCTCAAGGTTTCGGCTGCCGATGAAATTTACACTTTCATCATCCAGGGCTCGAACTCCTCGACCTTTGCCTCGGGTATTGAGAACCTGGCTGAACTCGACCTTGGCGCTGCTGCCGTTCGCAAGGGTGGCGCTACGGTTGTGTCTGCAGCCGGCCGGTATGAAATCCCCTTCCAGAACGAACAGGCTGATGTGCTGTATCAGTACATTCGCCTGTACCGCCTGATCGCCGGGACCTCTCCGACCGTCACTTCCACTTGCTTCATCGGCCGGGACTTCCTGCCGGCGTAAGCCAAACCAAAGGCGCGGTAGGGCTCTGCGAAAGCATCCCCCGCGCTAGCTGAGAAAGTGAGACTGACTATGCTTGAACTGGATGCAAATGGGTTCGTCGCGGTTATTGACCGCGCATTTTCCCAAGACGAAAAAGGCAAGGACGTTGCCGGTGAGATCAAAATGTTTCCTATCGACGTTCGCGCGAACATCACTAATGGCGGAAACCTCAAGGATGGGCGTCCGCGCTTTGTCCTAAAGAGCGCCATGCAGGACGTGAGCGAGCCCGAGGCGGCCTAGTCCACCGTCCTCCGTTGGCAGCTTCGTAAGGCCGCTCAGTCTTGAACGCTGAGCGGCCTTTTTCGTGTGCGTTGAGGCGCACGCTGCATCGCCCATGGTTGCGTTATGTCTGCATTCGCCACCCCCATCGAAGTCGTACAGGCTGCCCTGCATCGATGTGGCGAAGAAAGCATCGCATCCCTAAGCGAGGGGACGCCCGCGGCCCTAGTCGCAACCTCAAATTATGAGGGCATTGTGCGGTCAATGTTGACTATGCATGCCTGGACCTTTGCGACCAAGACAGTCAACCTGACCCTTCAAGGCGCTGCGACCTCCGGTGATTTTGACTTTGCATGGATATGGCCCGCTGACGTCTTGAACGTCCGCGCTGTCCTGGTGAGTGGCCGTCGCCTTCGCATGCGGGAGTATTGCATTGAGGGCAAGACGGTCCTGACCCAGGACCAGTACATCGGATCTACCGTGCAGGTCGTTGCGACTGTACGCGCGCCTGAGAGTCAGTGGCCGGATGACTTTGCTGAGGGAGTCGTCACGCGCCTCCAGGGTCTGTTTATCGAGTCCCTAGCCGACAAATGGCAGGATGGCCGGATCAAGATCAAGGACTCCAAGGATATCATTCGCCAAGCGATCACCCGCGACAAGCGCCAGCAACCGGCGACGACGCAGGAGTTCAACGCTCTAGGCGACACATGGCGTCTACGCGGCCGCAGGAACCGATACCTTGGCTAGGCGCGAGGTCTTTACCAACAGCCTGTCGTCTGGGGAAATGGCGCCTGAGTACCTGTCTCGCGCAGATATTGCCGCGCGCCAGGAGGCAGCCAAGGAACTGACGAACGTCTCGATACAGTCAGGCGGCGGCATTAAGCGGCGGCCCGGCACGAAAGACCTTGCCAGCCTGTCGGGGGATACACGCCTACTGACCATTGGGATTGGGGCGAGCGCCCAGCTTGTAGCCTTTCTAAACGGCAAGGTTCAGTTTCGAGACTTGACTGGAGTGCTACTCCAGGAAGTGACCGGAGCGCCATGGACAGACATAGACCTGCACGTCATGCAGGTGGCGCTAGAGACTGACCGGATTGTGGTATCAGCTAATGCCTTCCCACAGCAGCTTCTAACCAAGACGTCAGGGGTATGGACCCTTGCAGCCTTCTCCTACGCGCTAGGGGCAGGCGGCGTCATCAGGCAGCCCTACTACCGCTTCCCTGGATATGATGGGGTGACGCTACTGCCAGGCGCTTACACAGGCTCTGGCGTGTCCCTCATCGCCTCTGCACCCTTGTTCAAGTCTACGCATGTCGGAACCCGGTTCCGCTACATCGACGTTGAAATGCAAATCACCTCGGTGACGGATACGACGCACGCCACCGTCACCATCATTGGGTCGCTGTACCCGACGCTAAACCTCAGCGTAGCGACGAGCGCCGTGTTCCTTGTCGGCCAGGAGGTCAAGGGGCTGGACAGCGGCACGACGGGAATTGTAGTCAACGTCCCAACATCGACCTCTGTCACGGTCCAATTGACGGGTGGGTATTCCTACTTCGATTGGACGAGCAGCACGGTCAGCGAGAAGATTGTCAGCCCGACCGGCGTGACGAAGCAGGGTTCATCCGCGCCCGCCCTCAACTCGGTCCCATCTGCAACTGTCAAATGGGACGAGCAGCTTGTCTCTGCAGCGCGGGGCTACCCTGGATCGTGCGCTCTACACCGCACTCGACTCCTGAATGGCAACTTCCCCTCGCCGGCCGTGAATATGTTCGTAGCCTCGGCCATAGGCGACATTACGGACTGCGACGTAGGGACTGGCTTGGACACAGATGCCATCGTCGAACTGATCGGTCGTGATGGCTCTGTCGGTATCCGGCACTTTGGCTCGACCGAGCAGCTTCTTATGCTAACGCAGTCGGGGTCGCTGTATGTGCCCGAGCAGGTCGGTGCCCCGCTATCTCCGACAAACCTAGAGCTTCTGAAGATTGGCCCCGAAGCCGCAGCGAACCCTGTGCCTGTCCTGGTGTCGGAGGGGATGCTGTTCGTGGAGGAGCGATCTGGCCGCGTCATGGGTGCGATCCCCACGGGCAATGTTCGCCGGTCCTGGCAGATTGCAGACCTATCCGAACTCGCTTTTCACATGATGGGCACGCCCGTCGAGATCGGCCTATTGGCGGCTAAGTCTGGATCTGATCGCAAGGTGATCCTGGTCAAGGACAATGGCGACCTGGCCGTCATGTCGTATCGTCGATCAGAGACCGTATCAGGGTGGGTGCGCTGGACCACGAGTGGCGACTGGCGATCTGCGGTCGCTGCGAATGGCAGCCTATATCTCGTTTCCAAGCGCGTCATAAACGGAGCCACGATCTACAGACTCGAGATCATGGATGAGACTGTCTATGGCGATGGCATTGTTCAGATTGCAACGCCGACCACTCCAGTGACGCAGTACGCAATGAGCACTGTGTCGGTATGGAGCGGCGCAACCTATGTCGGAGATTTCGCCGTCAATGGGTCGGGCGTTCTCGTTGGCGTCTCGGATACCTATACCGCGCTTCAAGTCGGCTTCGATGTGCCTATTAGGGCGGAACTTGTGCCGCCGATTGATGGCACCGATGGCCTTCGCCACAAGCTGCGCATCTGTCGGGTTGACCTGGAGGCGGTCGCGTCGGGCCCTATCAAGGTGAACGGCTACACGCAGTCTGGGTATTCACAAGCCGCGGGCGTTGGTGGAGCCCTGCAACTGCAGTCTGGTACACGCCGGTTCCGGACTATGGGCCGAAGTCAAACCGCAACGGCGGTCATCACCCAGGACCATGCTGGTCCATTTGAAGTCCGCTCGATCACAATGGAAGTCACCTCCTAATGGACGCAGCAGCATCTGTCTTTGGCGGCTACTCAGACGCCGCGCAATACAAGACCCAAGCCGCGCTCGCCACCCAACAGGCGAAAGATGTGAACCTGCAATCAACGCAGGCGAGCGAGCAGCACCGCGAGCAGCTTAACGCCTCGCTGGCAAACATTTCCGCCAACCGTGTCCAGTCTGGACTAAGCATCGACAGTCCGACCGCAATGGCAATCCAGAAGGAAGTTAAAGCCGGGGCTGGACGCACTGAGCAGATTCAACGGCTAGGCTATATGAACCAAGGCCAGTCCCTGCAATGGCAGGCCGCAGCCTCGCGCCGTGCCGCCTCGAACGCCATTACGGGGGGATATCTCAAGGGGTTTGTCCAGGCTGGAAAAGATGCAGCAGCCGCGGCGGGGGCCTAACTCATGGCAACCGGATCAGGCATCCCGCAACAGTCTGGCGTAGTCACAAGCGATATCACGCCGACCTACAGCATCCCGCACGACAATGCGATCTCTGAGGCCCTGGCCGCTGTCGGTGACGCTGCGCAGGGTGCCATCAATAACGTCGTCAAGCAGCACTACGAGACAGTCGGAGCCAAAGAGGGGGCTGCTGTAGCCGCTGGCACCAAGGCGTATGAGAAGCACATCGTCATCACAGACGTAGGCCGCGCCCGCGAGGCTGCATTCCAGGGCTCATACCTAGCGAGCATGAAGACGACGATTGATGATCACGTCGATCAAGCTGCGCGAGACAACGCGAATGACCCGGCTGGGTTCAAGAAGGCGGCCCAGGAGATCACGTCTGGATTTGTGTCCAAGGCTCCAGGCCCATACGCGATCGATATCCAGTCCTACGCCGCAAGTCGCGCTAATTCGCACTATCAGCGACTGGCTGACCAAAAGGTACAGCATGATCAGGTCATCGCTGTAAACCAGATCAATGCTAGGCAGACAGACCTACGCGATCAGCTTCAGGCCTTGGCGAGCAACGGCCAGGACAACACGCCTGAGTACAAGGCGGCTATGGATGAATGGACGGCCAATAATATCCAGAAGGTCCAGAACCCGATCTTCGACTTCGCGCCGGCCCAGGCGTCAAACGCTCACGACGAACTGTTAGATGGGGTGACGGGGGCGGTCCTGACACGGCACGCGACTGTAGCCTATAACTCTCAGGGCGGTGGCGAGGCAGGTAAGGCTGAGGCGCTTAGGGTGCTGAAGACCGAAGCCCTGGACGATGGGGGCGCTCTATCCACCATGACCCCCGCCAAACGGTTGAAGCTGTACGGGGTCGCCGCAGCCAACATCAACGACCTAGACAAATACGACGCTGAGGTTCGACGCCAAAAAGCCGAGGCGGATCGGGCGAAGCGGGCGGACCAGCGCGACTATGCCGGAACCCTGTCTCTTGGCCTAGTCGATGGTACTGTCAGTTCCGCAGAGATCCACCAGGCCGAACGTGATGGAAAGATTGAGCCTGGCGCTGCGGCGCACCTCATAACCAGTGCTAGGGCGCAGGCACGGCGCGATGCGTCGATCGCGCATGCAGGCTCGGCTGCTGACCGTGCGGCGAACTATGGTGCCCTGTCTGAGTTGGCTGCAGACGGAAAGCTATCAGCCAAAGACCTAGCAGCCAACGGCGGCGGGCTGACGCCGGCGCAGCGTCTGGCGCTAAGCGCCCGCATCAACAAGACCATTGGCCCCGGCGTGCGAAACATAACCGCCCTGGCGGACGCCGCCTTCAAGGACAATGGCGTGCAGGGCACAGCGGCTGCGATTGCTAGGCAAAACCTAGACAGCGAGGCGGCGCAGTACATGCGCAATAACCCTGGCGCTACGGTCGGCCAGCAACAAGCGTTCGCCGCTGACTGGCTGAAGCGAAACAAAGACCTTCATGTCAACACGTCGATGAGCCGTGGCCCTGCGACCGTGCAATCGCGGGCGCAAATGGACGCCGCTTTCCGCGCAAATTTCCACAGCCAAACCGTGACCAAAAGTGACCTCGACGCCAATTGGAAACGGTATCAGGCCACACACCCCACAGCGAAATAGGACTACACATGGCTAAGGCCCCGACTCCCCTGACGTTCGCCACGGCTAAGCTTGGGCAGACCTACACAAGCGCCGACGGGAAGACGTACAAGAAGATCCAGTCTCCCTATGACCCGAGCGGCAAAGCTATGCTTCCTCTGCTCATGGAGCCTGGGAATGCGCAGTCAGGTCAGACTTCCGCTGGCGCCACGCCTGCGCAAGCGCACCGCGACCCCATTCCCGCGCTCATGCCGGCGCAGGCCATCAACCACGACGCCAGCCTAGCAGACACGCACCTTGCTGACCTGCGGCAAAGGCAGGCTGTCGCTGATGCCAACAATGCGCAGATCGATGCGTTTCATGCTGAACTTGATACAGCGCCCCCACCGTCGAACGCGCCTATTCCGGTCCCGACCATCGCGCCGCAACCTACGCCCAAGGTGATCGAAGCAAATGTCCTTCCGACCGCGGCCATAAAGGATATCGGGACCGGTCTATTCTACGCGCCGTCCGAGATTGAGTCCGGCGCTAAGCAAGCAGTCAAGAACCTCGTTGGCTTTTCGGATCATATCGGTGACATGATCGAGGAGCACGTACCGACCACCATGTATTACAGCGGGTTCGACCATATTGGTCAGCCTGGAAACCAATTGAGCGTCCAGCTTGATACCGCCGCCAACTTCGCAAAGCATGGCGTTACGGATGGTCGTCCAAGTGCGGCGATAAACAATATCCTACCCGACAGCAACCTTGACCATCCTGCTAGTGTGACGGGTGGATTGATCCAGGGTGCCGCGCAATTTGCCACCGGCTATGCGGCTGGAGGCGCGCTACTCAAGGGCTGGAAGGCTGCGGCCGGTACGGGACAAGTCGTCAAGGCTATGGCTCAAGGTGCGCTAGCTGACTTCGGTGCCTTCGACGCCCACCAGCAACGCCTGTCAGACCTGCTCAAGGCTCATGCACCGGACGCGATCAAGCCTGTGTTCGACTACTTGGCGTCTGACCCCCGCGACGGCGAAGTCGAGGGACGGCTAAAGAATGCCATGGAAGGTCTAGGCCTAGGCGTAGCTACGCATGGTGTTATCAGCGCAGCGCGCTATCTCAGGTCCGCCCGCTTGGCACAGCGCGCAGCCGCTATCGCCGCGGACGCAGAAGGGCTGCAGGGCACTATCGACGCCCCCCATATCCAGGTCGAGGCCGAGGCAAAGAAGTTTCATGATGACCTGCAGGCAGACGTCGGAAACGTCGGCGGCAAGGGATTCACGATCACACGCAAGTTCCCGCTGACAGCGCAGTCCGTGGCCGCGACGGCTGATGCGGGAGAGATGGGCCCAAACACTATCGGCCTGAACTACGCCAAGATCAGCGATGAGACGGACCTTCAGGCTGCGTCCGTGCAGTTTTACGATGCCTTCCACCCCGAGATCATGAACGCCAAACGTAGCCCACAATCAATCGACAAACAGATTGATGATGCGTTCGGCGTAGACGTGAGCAAGATGCTTGGCGAATGGCAGCCTGGCACCGCTATGGCAAGCCACGAACTGACCGCCCTCCGCTTCGCGCAGGCAGGCGCTATGAAGGACTTCTTGGCCCATGCCCGCGATATTGCGGGAGGAGACTCCTCGCTCGCTAAACAAGCGGCATTTCTGCAAACGGGCGGCGTTCTGGACGCCATGACTCGGGCGGTCGAAGGCGGTAAGGCAGAGGCCGCGCGTACCCTGCGGACCCTGCGTGAGACGGTCCCATCCATGGTGGGAGATCAGCACAATAGCAAAGACGTGATCGAGTTCTACCGCAAGGTAGATGCCCTAGTTGCGGGCGCCGGGGGGCGCGAAATGGTCGAACGTGCAGCTAAGGCGTTCCTGACTGTGGCGCAGAGGAACCCGCTTGGTACGTCAAAATTCCTGCGATTCATCCAGGGCTACGGCAAGTTTTCAGACGCGTCGAAGGAGCACCTGAGCGTCTTCATGACTAACGGACTCCTCTCGATCCCCGGCAACGTCGCAAACATTGTTGGCAATGCGTCAGCTATGGTCTGGGAGCCGATGATGCGTCAACTGGCACCGCATCTATCAGACATGGTAGGTGTCGAAAGCCATATCGCACCTGGCGAACATATCGCCATGAAGGCCGGTATGAAGGCAGCGTTCGGCGACATCTTGCGCCTGAGCGAACACATCAATGCCGGAACCGACTGGAAGGCACACCTAGGTCTGATGAACCTAGACAAGGCCAAGTCCAACACCAAGGGCTTCGCGTCCATGATGCGTGAGGAGGTCCGCACCGCTAAGGATGAGATCGGTCCTGGCATGGAGCAGGGTCCAGAGACGGACACCGCCCTAGGCCGCGTGACGCGACTCGTATGGTCGGCCGTAAAGATTCCAGGACACCTCAACGGCTTGATGGATGACTTCACCAAGATCATTTCTGGCCGGGCAGAACTGCACGCGCAAGCCTACCGCCAAGCAATCAAAGATGCAGACACTGGTCTGATCACCATGGATCAGGTCGGCCATCAAATGCAAAAGTATATCGAGGACCCCAGTGCAGATATGCTGGAAAAGGTCATCGCTGCACAGAAGGAACTGTCCTGGACGCGAGAGTCCGACACGAGGGCTGGAGACTTCACAAAGGCGGTCGGCGGGCTTCGGTCATTTGGTGACTCCATTCCGATTCCTTTTCCGCTCGGCACCTCGATCCTGCCATTTGTTCGTACCCCTGCGAACGTCTTCAGCTACGGGATGCGCAACAGCATCTTTGCACCGCTGTCGTTTAGGTGGGCTCAGGAAATGGTGAGTCCTGACGGTGCTACCCGTCAGCTTGCCCTGACCAAGTATGCGGCCGGTTCGCTCGCTAGCCTTTGGGTTATGGACCACGTCGCAAACGGTGACATTACCGGTGGCGGCCCGGCCGACCCTGCACAGAAGCAGGCCATGATGCGGATCGACCCCGACACGCATGCTACCCTGTGGCAGCCTTACAGCATTCGCGTCGGCGATCATTGGGTTGACTACTCACGCCTCGACCCTGCCGCGACCGTCATGTCTATCGCAGCGGACACGTCGGAGTCCTGGCTAGGAAACGATTGGACAGACGCTCGCGCTCAAACGGCCTTTGAGTCCTTCGCCACTAGCGCCATGGGTATTGGCTCCGCCTTCCTGAACAAGTCCACAATGCAGGGCATGAGCCAACTCATGGACGCCATTGCTTCGGCCAAGCAGGGCAATCCGGCTAAGCCTGCGGCGTTCTTCGAGAAGCGCGCCGTCGCCATGGTCCTGTTTTCTAGCGTGCTTGGGTCTGCCCGTCGAAGTAGCGATCCGTACATGCGCGAAGTGACGGACATGACGAGCGTGTTCAAGAATCAAGTGCCGGGCCTGTCAAAGGATCTACCTGCTAGCTTTGACCTATGGGGGCGTCATCGTACCTACGAGTCTGGCATGGGGTCGATCTATGACTTCATGGTCCCCGCTCGCGCTCACGCTATCGGAGGCGAGCCAGCCGACCGCGAAATGCTGCGCCTAGGGTTCGCCAAACAGATGCCATCAAAGTCGATCACGGTTGGTGGGCAGTCTGTGAACCTGCGCAACTACCCCATGATCTACAATGAAATCTTGACCAGAGGTGGTCCGCCAGCCTTGGCGGAGATCAATGATCTCGTGACCGGAGTCTCGCCGAACAGCGGGAACTACGAGTCGCTGAAGGACGGATCAGACCCGCACGAGCCTGGATCAAAGGCTAGATTCCTGAAAGGCCGGCTAGACTACCATTTTCATCAGGCAACCGAATCTGTGAAGCGTGACTTTGCAGATGAGCTACAGCAATTGGCAGTCGAGCAGTCCAGCCGGCGCTCAGAAGCTAGAACTGGACCCTAAGATGGGCGAATTTATCGGTGGCGTGGCCCCAGCCTTTATCCCCCTTGCTATCATCTGCATCATTTTGATCGCAATGAATTGGCGATGGGTGATCACGGGCGGCAAGCCTCCCGTGCGTTGAGGAACAGGCTGGGTCGCTACCCAATGCGGTAATGACCCAGCTTTCAATTCCTATTGAAGCAGCCTCGCAGTCCTACACGGTGTCAGCCGCGCAGACTGTGTTTCCGTTTAGCTTTGCTGTGTTTTCCAAGGCTGACCTGCACTTCAGCGTCGCCGGGGTCGAGCTAGCGCAATCAGATTTCAGCCTGTCCGGAACCGTACTCGATGGCGGCGGATACCAGGGGGGCATTGTCACGCTGAACACAGCGGTCTCCGGCACGACCTGTAAGCTATGGCGACAGACGGTCGCGCAGCGTGTGTCTAACTTCTCCCCCGCCCCTACCGTGCCCGTGCGCGATATCGACGTGGCGCTAAACCGCCTGACAGCCATGATCCAGGACGTTCAGCAGCTTGGGGCTGGCTCTGTCACGATCAATACCGGAGGCGGCTACCCGCCGCTCCTAACGACCCTGGGGGCTATGGACGGGGGTGGCGTCAATACCGCTGCCAACGACCTTGTATTCGCGGCTGCTGAAGCCTCGACCAATCTCCGATGGTCCCTGCCGGCAGGTGTCTACGCGACAACGCTGATCGAGGGGAACCTGACTAAAAGCTATGAGGGCGAGGGGGTTATTCTTTTCCCCGACCTTGCCGTCATGCCCGCGCACTATGCGTACATATCCACACCGCCGACGCTGTGGCCTACGCAGGGCACCGCTGGATGGTTCCGCGGTGATCAGCGATTCACGGATGGTGGCGAGCGCAAGATTATCGGGCCCAACTCTAGAGCCTCGACGACGAACCGATATTTTGAATCCGCATATATCCCGCATCATGCCTGGTTCGATACTCAGGACGGATCGTCCTCAGTCCTGGCGAGGCTGACAGTGGCGGCGTCTACTGGTTCCGCGACTGTGACGGTAGACGGGATCAACGCCTCAGACGTCAATGGCAAGGATATCTGTTTCTACACGGGATACGGCGGCACCCTGCTTGACATTAAGCACGTCAACTCGGTCGCGGGTAACGTGCTCACCCTGTCTACGAACCCCTCTGCCAATCACCCCATCGGCACTGTGATCTCTATCGGATCTAGGACCTGGAATGGCTGGTCCTACCTGAAGGTCACGAACACGGGCGCGGGTGACTCATACGGTGATATCCGCCGCATGGTGCAAAGCTACGTCAAGAAGCCAGGGCAGACCCACTTTTTTGAGACGTCTACGGTCGGCCAGTATGGCGGCGACGTAAACTTTGTCGGGAGTGTCGGCGGGTCCTACGCGACCGGCTGGGAGAGCGGCTATTACGATCAAGGTAACGACGTCGCGGTCATCGCTCAGGTCGATACCTTTAGCCGCAACAACGACACTGGCGCCCTTAGCTGCGTCTGGCTAGGCACCCTGTTTAAGTCTGAGGGCACCAAGCCTGCGGATGCTGCGCATGCCGTTTCGGGCAAGTGGCGGGTCGGCCTGGACACAGTGCGCGCGGACCTGACTTCATTCCTGACCACGAGCGACGGTGTGAATGCCGCCATCAATACCGCCCTAGGTCATCGTTGGGTCATGAACTCGACCGCCTCTACATCGGGCCGGGGCGCATCCACGACCTATGGTGCCTTCTTCGGAAACACGCCCGGCGACATGTACATCGAGAGCGGTAATGACGGCACGTCCGACTTTATCGCTATGCGGTTCAACCGCACATCGCCTAACGATGCAAGATTTAGAATGAGGCCTGATAGCTTTAACTTTAACAAGCAGATCAATGGTTCAGCCGCGATTGCGGCGGCGACAGGTCTTGCCACAAACACCAACTATAGAGTTGGACTTGATGGCATCCTCGGGAACACATACTTCATTTACAACGGGAGTAATGTCCAGTTGTACAAGGGCGGTTCGCTTGTTGCGATCTGGTAACTCAAAAACAACCCAAAGGACTTGATCAATATGACCCACAATGAAATTCCTGCCCTGGCAGAACAGACCTTAGCCATGCACGTTGGCGACCTGACTCTGAAGTTTCACCAAGCAGCCGCTGCCGCTGAGGTGTTTCAGAAGGAGATTGAAACTATGCGCGGTCGCATCGCTGAACTTGAAAAGGATCTAGAGCGGGTCGATGGTTTAGAGGCATCAATCCAGGCGCTCAAACCCGTCCAACCTGTCAGTTAACTCATTGATTTTGTTGGCGTGAACTTAACAGGAACAGTTGGACGGTTCCCTTTGTTTTCAAGGGTAAGCCACCGACTCTTAATCAGCGGGTCGTAGGTTCGAATCCTACTGCACCCACCATTTTCTTCAACGAAATCTGGTGGTTATAGGTCGGGAGTTTTGACCCGTCCAAGGACCAAGGGTCTAGACCTCACGGACCCTGCGTCTCCAATAAGTTAGATCATCTGACCTCGGCTAGACGTTTGTCGGAGCTGGCTTAGTGTCTTCAGGGCCTTGGGGCTCTCGCCATCTATCCAAGTCGACGGCAAGGTTTGCAGGCGCTCACAGCCTTAATTGCGCCCTTCCCGGCATGGATTGAAAGGCAGACCCACCACGGCCAAAGCGATCTATGTTAGTTTCAGGGATTAAGGTTGGCAGTCGCGGCGCGCCCCGCCGAAACGGGCCCTTGGAGTGCAGTCAGACATGAAGGTTGGGATCGTGGGTGCGGGCATGTCGGGATTGGCATGTGCGGAGGGTTTGGCACGCAGCGGCCATTCGGTAGCCCTGATGGATAAGGGCAGAGGTCCTGGCGGGCGGATGTCTGTTCGTCGTATTGCCACGCCCCAGGGTGAGGCGAGCTTTGACCACGGTGCCCAGTATTTCACCCTGCGCGACCCTGGCTTTCGCGCTCGAGCGGAGGACTGGATCACCAAGGGGCACATCGCGCCTTGGCCAGCGGCAGGTGCCGATGCCTATGTGGGGACCCCGGGGATGAATGCGCCGGTGCGGCAGATGGCAGAGGGATTGTCCGTCCAGTGGGGGGCCAAAGTGACCCAGCTGACCCGCCAAGGAACCGGCTGGCTGATGCACCTTGAGACCGGCACCACAGTGGAGGCCGATGCTGTGGTCCTGGCCCTGCCTGCTGAGCAAACCGCAGAGCTCACGGCGTCAATCGCGCCTGCAATGGCCGCCAGAGCGCAAGCTACCCAGACCCAGCCCTGCTGGACTGTGATGGTGGCCTTCGCCGAAAGACTGCCGAGCCAGCTAGATTGCTGGCGGGGCAATGAGGGCGACCCCCTTGGCTGGGTGGCTCGTAATGGGTCCAAGCCGGCTCGGACAGGCCCCGAGGCCTGGGTGCTCCAGGCGAGCCCCGCCTGGTCAAAGCAAAACCTGGAAGCCCCGCAGGATGAGGTCATTTCGACCCTGCTGGACGCCTTTTGGGAACGGCTGGGGACAGCAGCAACCCCGATCGCTCAGTCCGCGCATCGGTGGAGATATGCGAAATCTGGCGCAGAGGGCTCTGGCACCCTTTGGGACCCGGACTTGAGCCTGGGCCTGTGTGGGGACTGGCTGATCGCCCCGCGGGTAGAGGCAGCCTGGCTATCTGGCACAGCGCTAGCCGCCCAGATCACCGCTAAGACCTAGCCCCCCGTTTGCGGGCTATTTCTTGAGGTGGCTTTCGAACCAGCTGACCATAGAGGCCATGGCGTCGGTGGCGTAGGCATCGGTCTTGGCTGGGTCGCCCTTGACGTAGAAATCGTGGTCGGCCCCTGGGTACATCTTCAATTGGTTTTCGACTCCGGCCTTGTCGAGGGCTGCGTGCATGGCCTGGGCCTGGGCTGGCGGCACGCCCCTGTCGGCGTCGCCCTGCAGGATCAGCGTCGGCGGATCGCGGGGATCGACACTAAAGAGGGGCGAGACCGAGGCCATCAACTTGTCATCAAAGGCAATGGCATCGACCTTGGGGCGGCCCTGGAGAAGGGCGGCCATATCCGTGGGCGGAAAATAGGCGACGACGGCCGCGATACGGTTACCTGAACGCTCCAACGGGTTGGTGGCGGCGGGGTTTCCCTCATCAGCCATAGTGCCCGCAACCAGCGCCAGATGACCACCGGCACTGGCCCCCCAGACGCCGATGCGCCCAGGATCAGTACCGTAATCGGCGGCGTGCAGTTTGATATGGCGCATGCCAAGCCGGACGTCGGCGACGGCGTCGGGCACCTGAAAGCGCGGCGCGGAGGCGTGGTAGAGAGCCACGACGGTAAAACCCTTGTCGATCAGCGCCTGATAGCGGGGCTGGCGTTCTTCCGGTGTGCCCCAAGATGACCTGTACCCAGCCGACACCACGTTCACCACGAGCGCACCATTGGCATGCTTTACCGGCTTAAAGACGTCGTAGGTCAGCGCCATGCCGTCGCGATGGCCATAGATGACGTCGCGGACATAGGTGGCTGTTTTCAGCTCCGCAGGCGTCGGCGCGCCCAGGGCTTTGCGGGGATAACCGCTGAGCGGTGGGCCCGGGTCAGCGGGCGCCTGGACAGAAACCTGCGCCACCGCAAAGGTCCCCGTGCCGAATGCCACTACAAGGGCGAGCGCCGCGCCATAGAGTCTGTTCATGGACGGTCCCCCCAAAATGCCGTGCTCCCGACCCTAGCCATGGGGCAGACAGAGCGTCAACACCGGCAAGGTAACGGTATCTGGGCCACTAGCCCAATACCGCGGCGACATGGGTTGTAGGTATTGGTGCATATCCGGCAAGTCGGTCGAACCTGCTGGCGGTATTTGAAAGCAGAAGCACCATCGACAGGCTTCGTTTTCGAGTTTCTCTTAATTTGGTCTGGTCAGAAGCTCTATCGTTTTTGGCGAAATGTCGTAAACGGAAGTTCTCGCGCTGAGAGCATCGGACATGCCGAACTACCGATTTGAAACCCCTGATGGAGTCGCCTGGATGACGGCGGATGCATCCCAGGTGGACGTGGTGATGATCCATGGCTTCAAGCGCAGCGCCAAAGCCCTTTATCCATGGAAGGACTTCATCCCAAATGTCGGCTTCTTTCATCTTCCCGGACATGGAGGTGCCGAAGAGGTGGGTGAGGTCTCAGTCAAGGCGTGGATAGCCGCCCTACGTCATCTGGTGGAACGTTTAGACAAGCCGCCGCTGATCATTGCAGAAAGTCTGGGCGCAGTTGTTGCCATGAACCTGCCGGCCAGAGCCCTTGTTGCTATTGAACCTGTGCTGACAACCGACAAACTCTGGCCGGTGCATCGTACGATCCGAAAGGCCCAATCCCTCGGATGGGATATCGGTCCTGATTACATCGCCTTGTTTGATCAATCCTATGAATGGGTGCTGGACAAGATTTCGGTCCCGACCCTGGTCATTGCGGGGCAGGACCCCTTGCTACCCGAAAGGGAAGTCTCGCCTGAGCCCAGCTTGCTCACGGACGAAGATTACGATCGCTATGCAACACATCCCTTAGTCACGGCGCTTCGCATACCTGGTGGCCACACGCTGCTGGATCATAACCGTGACGGCGTCCTAGCTGCTATCCGACCTTTCATGGCTGCCAACCCGCCGACCTAGGTCGCTATAAAATCAAGGGCGAGCTACGACGAGACGGCAGGATTCAACGCCCTACCCAGGCCGAAGCCCGCACCCTGTCCAATGTTTCGGCACCACCGGCGGAAAGTCGCCCTGAGCCGTGAAATCCAGAGCAATCAGGGCGTTATTTTCGCCTTAAGCGGCCCAATTGCCCGGTTTTGTTTGCACTGCACCCCGCCATCCCCTGAAAAGTAGGGCACGGGGGTTGGCGATTCGGCCCGGATCGGACGTCTTAAAGCCCTAACCTGCGACAAAATTATAACGAATTCAAAACACTAAAATATCGATGGGGCATATCTAAATGAAGATCACGCAATCTGTGACCACTGGCGCTAGGGCTCAGCACGTCTCGCGACCGCTCAGCAAAACCCTCTTGACCCTGGCCGCGGGCCTCCTGGCTAGCACAGCCATGACCTCGGCGGCATTGGCCCAAGCCAAGGCACCGGCCAGTGAGCCCGCCACTGTGGACGAGATTGTGGTCACAGGGTCGCTGAACGCCCTGCCCCTCAAGGACGTTGGATCGATCTTCGGCTTTGACAAGACCCTGGTAGAGACGCCTCGCTCGGCCTCGACCATCAGCAATGAGCAGATTGAACGCTTCGGCGTCAGCGAGATTTATGACCTGGTCGCCCAGGCGCCCGGCACCTTCACCAACTCCTTCTTCGGCGTTGGCGGTGCCCTTGATATTCGTGGCACCCCGGGTGAGGTCTATTTCCGTGGGATCCGCCGCCTTGACAATGCGGGCAATTACCCGACCCCCATCGGTGCCTCTGACCGGATTGACATTGTTCGCGGCCCGGCCTCGCCAATCTATGGCCCGTCCAAGACCGGCGGTTATATGAACTTTGTACCCAAATCTGCCCGGGTCAACGGGGCTCTAATGTCCTCGCCGCAGGGGGAACTCAGCTATACCACAGGCAGTTGGGATAAGAGCGTGCTCTCGGCCCAGGTCCGCGGCCCTGGAAAATTGGGCTCCCAGGAGTTTGGCTACAGCCTGTACGGCGAGGTCGAAGACTCCGGCAGCTACTACCGCAATATGTCCACCAAGCAGACCATTCTGCAGGCCTCCTTCGACACCAATCTTACCGACAATCTCCGGGCGGAATTTGGCGGCATGTACCACAAGTATGATGGCCAGCAGAACGGCGGCTGGAACCGCCTGACCCAGGCCCTTGTGGACAACGGGACCTATATTACCGGGAATGCCAAGGCTGTTCCGGACATCGGCGCACCCGATGGCAAGATTTCTTATGCGGAGATTGCAGCCATTGGTGGCCTTGGCCCCTTCGGCGGCTTTGCTTGTGGTGGGAACGTCTTCGCGTCATCCATCACCAACGCCTGCTTCCCGGCTGGCGGGCCCTTGGCGCTTACCAATCCAGGGATCGGCAAGCTCAGCCGCAAGGATACCCTGACCGGACCAAACGACTTCCTGCAGAACAAGCAGACTACCGGATATTTTGACCTTATCTATACCGGTGAGAATGATTTAGAGATCAAAAATCAGCTCTTCTATGATAAGACCGATAACCTGAATGAAAATGCATACGGGTTTGCACAATTCGTCGATTCATATGTCATTGAAGACAAAATTGTCGCCTCCAAGAATTATACAAATGATCTAGGCAAATTCTCTTATCAGGTCTCCCCGTCAATTCGTTACACGAACTTTCACTTCGGGGATGATTACACATATGAGTATTTCCATCGGGTCGATCTGACACAGGGCTACACCCCGCTGTCGACACGTCAGCTTTCCACCCAGTGCGACTGCAATTACTCAGATTATCTTCGGGGTCATTACACGGACTATGGTTTGGCCAGCTTGGCGGACCTAGCCTTCGACTTCGGCCTCGATGTCACCTTGGGCGCGCGCTATGACAAGACCGACGTTGTCTCCACCATTGACGCGAAACGCCAGGTTACCTCCCCCGGCGATCTGCTGACGGCATCGAAATCCAAGGGGGCTTGGTCGTGGACTGCCAGCGCCAATTATAAGGCACCCCTTGGGCTGATCCCCTATGTGACGGTCTCTAAGCAGTCCACCATGGTGGTCGGCGAAGGTGCCGAGGTCCTGGTGTCGGATGTGAAGGGAGATTCCTTCATCGCAGCCTCCAACCTTCTGGAGGGCGGGGTTAAGGGGTCCTGGCTCAACGGTAAGCTCTATGCCGCACTTTCAGTCTACAAACAGGACCGCACAGACCACAATGTGCAGTCCTCGGTGACCAATCAGTCCGTGGAAACGAAGGGCCTTGAGGCGGAATTCCGCTGGGCCGTAGACGAGCATCTGCTGCTCACCGGTGCCTATACCAAGACCAAGGTCTACAACCTCTCCTACCAGGACGCAGGCACAGCCTTCAGCTTCTTTGGTATTCAGGATCTGAAGAATGTCACCAACCCCGCCCTCTTCCTGGGCGGTCAGCCCCTGGGCCTTGTCCCGGTCTTTACCCGCGAGGCCTCAAGGCGCGCTGGCATTCCGGAAAACGTGATCTCTGGAACGGCCACCTATGGCTTCGACAATGGCCTAGCTCTGGCGGCCAGCGCCTCTCACGTTCAATCGGTCTGGTCTGGTCAGTCGCAAGTGGTGCGCCTGCCCGCCTACACCCTGGTCGACCTGAGCGCTTCTTATAAGAAGGATAACTGGCTGTTCCGTGCGGTGGTCAAGAACGCCACCGACGCCACCTATTTCCGCGCCAACTTCACCGAGTTGTTCGGAAGCACGGTGGTCTTGCCGGAAAAGCCACGGAGCTTCCAGGCGACCGTCGCTTACACCTTCTGATGAACAGCGGGGTGGTGCGAATGCGCCACCCCATCTGACAAGCCGGGCTAAGCAATGACTAAGGCACCAGCCTGTATAGGCTTAGGGTGTCCCAGGTTCCGTGCACCGAACCCACCAGGCGGTAATTTTGGCGTAGGGACTCTGTGATCCGATCCACCTGCTCCGGAACCGTGCAGCCATATGCAAACCTCGTATCGGACAGCACGAGGAAGTCTGGCCTGCTGCTTAAGGCCAAAGCCAGGGGGTCACGATCAGGCGTGGCAAAGGCGCAGATCAGGTGTGAGGAATTGAAGTAGGTGGCATCGGGTAGGTTTCCCGTCAGCACATAAACGCTTTGCCCGCGTATGGGGATCAACAGCCGGTCCGAGGATCGTATGCCCGCATCACGCAAGGCGGCCGATGCTAGTCTCGCCGCCTCAATATCGGGCGCGCCGCTAAAATTCCGAATTGAGACCTGGTCCCTGTCCACAAACACCCCTGAGGCCACGCAAAAGGCCACTGTCAGGATCTGTAAGCTCAGACGCCCCTGCGCCTGAAACGCCAGGGCATGCTCGATCACGAGCGCTGCGACCATGACCAAGGGCGGGATTAAAGGAAAAGCGTACCAGGGCTGGATATTCAGGAAGGTCAATATGCCCAGGCTGGCGCAAACCAACCAAAGGATCAGAAGCCCTAGGAGTGATGGATCCACGAGGCGTGACAAGCGAGCCCGTCGAGTGATGAAAAGCACGAGGGCACCGACCAGTGCCATCAAGGGGGCAAGGCTTCCGAAGAAGCCTAAAAAACGCGTGCCAATGCCAAACGGCCCGATGGGCTGCAACGCCTGAGATGCCAAGCCCGCCCGGGCAAGGGCGAAAACGACCGTGTCTCGAAGAAAGACGGCACCATGTCCTGATAAGACAAAAGCCAAACTACAGATAATGATTGGCACCAGGGCACCTAAGCCCCAAACGATCAAGAGCTTGAAACCACGCCAGGAAACCGCCCGCCGTTCAGACCCAAGCATGAAAATCGCCAAGGCCGCAGCATCGAAGACGGCGGTTTGCTTGGTGAGGATCGCCATCCCCACAAGGAAGCCGCTAACCCAGGCTTGGTCGCCCTTGCCGCTGCGACGCGCGCTTAGACCGTAGGCGAAAGCCCAGATCGTAAATGCGTTCTGGATCAGTTGTGCCGGTGACGAAACGCCGAGCAACGGCAAGCTGAACCCCACGAACAACAGACCTGCCCACAGGGCCGCGCGAGGCTGATTAAATCCCTCAAGAAGTCTCCAGATGCCAAAGGCTCCAAGGCCAACAGCAAGGCCCTCGATCACCTTGATCACCCAAAAATGCATGCCAAACAGGGCTTGCCCAGCCGCTAGGATCGCAAAGGTCAGGGGCGGCTTTACATCGAAGCTGGCACTGTAAGGCCATTGGCCACTAAGCCACCTCTGCGCGATAACGGCGTAGAAGGCTTCATCCTCATGGACGATATTGTAAAACGGCCCCCTCACAAGAACCGTGACGGCCAGCAAGCCGGCAAAGACCAAAGGGCTTCGCCAAGGATTTTGCGGCTCAAGCCCTGCGGTATTGGGGTTTGGCGACCTCATTTCGAAGACTCACGCTCCCCATGCAAACCAGCGCAATCCACCTCGAGCCTAAGCAGCCGATGATTGATTTTCTGTGTTGCTGAAGCTCATTTGATTGGGACGCAGCTTTAGGAGGGTATGGACCCGCTGTGCCGGAACCCAATCCATAGCCATAGCCGTCCATGAGGGGTCGGCAACTTGCCGCGGTGACTGGCAGAATAGCATCTCCCCCTCCCCAAATTCAGATGCCAGAGGTCGCTGCGGCCCTGGCCTTTTCGGCCCATGTCGGCTTGCAAAAGCGGGCGTTATCTTAGGCAATTCGCAATCCAGATCTTGGGGTGACGAGGATACCTTCTGAGGTTCTGACGCGGCGATCGAAGGTCTTTGAAGCCCCCCCCTTGTCGTGTAAGGCCCGATGGTAGAACTAGCCTGCAAATTGACTCGATGAAGCCTCTGGCCAACGGTGCCATGAGGTAAGAATAGAAGGAAGGAATAACCCCATGTTCTCCCACATCATGATCGGGACCAATAACCTCGAAAAGGCCAAGACGTTTTATGACGCCCTACTGGGCACGCTGGGGGTGGGCCCCGCAGCGGTTGACGGCCACCGCATTTTTTACGTCACCCCCACCGGAGTCTTCTCCGTCTCCCAGCCAATCAATGGCGAACCAGCAACGGCTGCCAATGGCGGCACAATCGGTTTCGCCTGCGCGAACTCCGAACAGGCTGACGCCTGGCATGCGGCTGGCGTCGCCAATGGCGGAACCACTTGCGAAGATCCCCCAGGCGTTCGCGCCGGCGGCATGGGCAAGATGTATCTGGCCTATCTGCGCGATCCCGATGGTAACAAGCTCTGCGCCCTGCATCGTATGGGCTAATGCGTAATTCGGTCAGAGGGCGCTCAAGCGCCCTCTGATTGCACGCCTAGGCGACCCGACCCGCATCCTCAAAGCTGAGGCGGGGATTGCGCGGAAACAGGTTCTCATCCGAGCCATAGCCTAGGCAGCAGAGGAAGTTGGACTTGATCGTGGTGCCCGCGAAAAAGGCCTCATCCACTCCGGCATTATTGAACCCCGACATCGGCCCGGCATCCAGACCCAGCGCCCGAGCGGCCAAGATCAGATAGGCCCCCTGCAGGGTTCCATTTCTGAACGCCATGGGCTCAGCCATGGCCGGTGCTTTGAACATCGGCTTGATTGCCTCACCGCGAGATGGAAACAGCTCCGGCAATTTTTCAGCAAAATCGAGATCATAGCCGATAATCACTGTCAAAGGTGCCGCGAGAATCTTAGTGCGATTTCCTTCGGAGGCCTGGTCAGCCAGCTTTTGTTTGCCCTCATTGCTTTGCACCCAAACAAACCGTGCGGGGCAGGCGTTCAAGGCCGTCGGCCCGTACTTCACAAGGTCATAGAGTTTGCGGATCAGGTCCTCGCTTACTGGCCGGTCTAACCATCCATTCCGGGTCCGGGCCGTGGTGAAGAGTTGTGCGAGAGCGGCGTCGTTGAGCGGCGTTGACATCTCAAGAGTCCTTTTTGGAAGCCGGTAAGGGTTTGAACGTCTGAATGCAAACCAAGCCCGGGTCTGTCAATTTCCAACGACTGAAAGGCATGGCCGCAGAGATAGCGGTCAGCCAACCCGCCAAGACCCTGCTAACTGACACATCGACATGCCGGTCGCCAACTTGGTTAAACCGCGAGCAAGGTTCTCTCCTTAAGCTGTATGGCGGTTAGGGAGTTGATCCAATGGCTTTGGCCATTCTTCAGGCGCGCATGAGTTCCACACGCCTGCCTGGCAAGGTGCTGATGCCCCTGGCAGGCCGGCCAATGATCTTGCGGCAGATTGAAAGGCTCTCTCGGTGTCGTAGCCTTAGTCGCGTCATCGTCGCCACCAGCACGGACCCAACTGATGACCCCTTGCACACCCACCTCTCGTCTGAGGGGGTGGATGTATATCGCGGGCCCTTGCACGATGTGCTTGGACGCTTCCTCGGATGCGCAGGTGAATTCGGACTTTCAGGTGACATCGTCCGGCTCACCGCCGATTGCCCGTTGATCGACCCCAGTGTTGTTGACGAGGCGATTGAGCTGCGAAAATCTACCGGCGCAGACTATGTCTCTAATAGCCTCCAAAGGACCTATCCCCGGGGCTTGGACGTCGAAGTCTTCCCGCTTCAGATTCTTGAAGAGGCCGGTCGTGACGCCGTCGACGCCTATGACCGCGAGCACGTAACGCCATACATCTATCGCCACCCTGAGGTTTATACCTGTCGCGACTTGCTTCAGGCCGAACGCAATGACCGCCATCTGAGGTGGACGGTGGATACACCCGAAGACTACGCCTTCGTCGCCAAGGTCTATGACGCCCTTTATGCCTCAAAGCCGGACTTCACCTCGCAAGACGTCCGAAACCTGCCCTTTTCCCATTTCGAACCTGAATTCCTGGAAGCTAAATGACTGATCAGCCCATTGATCCGAAATCTGCATGGTCTGGTGCGTTTGGCGCGGACTATACAGCGCGCAATCTGGCATCTGATCAGGCGCTCAGGGACCGCACCCTCATGTGGTCAAGAATGGGCCAGGGCTTTCACCTAGAGCCACCAACCTCGATCCTTGAAGTTGGGCCAAACCTAGGGATCAACCTTCGGGTCTTACCCCAGCTTTTTGGGGCCAGCTTGCACGCCATTGAGCCAAATCCCGCCGCGCGGGACCAGCTCCTATCCGAAAAAGTCCTGCCGCCGGAAAATCTCCATGCGGGGTTCGGAGACTCCATCCCCGTCGCCGATGGCGCAGTGGAACTGGCTTTTACCGCAGGGGTCTTGATCCATGTGGAACCCGCGCGCCTGCCCGCTACCCTCGACGAAATCCACCGCATTTCGTCCAAGTACATTCTCTGCGCCGAATATTTCTCGCCCAGGCCAGAAGCCCTGCCCTATCGCGGCCATGAGGGTCTGCTGTTCAAAAATGACTTCGGCGGCCTTTATATGGACCGCTTTCCAGACCTGAAGCTGATCGACTACGGATTTTTCTGGAAGCGAGCCACCGGCATAGACGACATCACCTGGTGGCTGTTCCGGAAGCCTTAGGACATAAGATCCCAGTCAAGCGGGGTGCCTCGCGCGATATCGCGCCGGGCGGTTCGCCCCATCACCTCGGGCAGGTATTTGGGGGGCAGGCCATAACCGGGCCGAATGGAACGGACATTGGCTTCGGTGATCGCTTCACCGGCCTTCACATCGTGAACCACGTACAATGAGCGCCTGTGATCGCGGTTGACGATCTCGGACGGGGTTTCATCAAAGCTCTCAGAGCCAAGGGCTGACCAGGCATCTCGACATTCGCTGACGAGTCTCGCCAATTCGTGCGGTTCCAGGGAAAAGTCAGAGTCCACGCCCCCGTCAGCGCGGGCCAGGGTGAAGTGCTTCTCGATAAAGGACGCCCCAAGCGCCACCGCAGCTACCGAGGCCGTGACACCCATGGAGTGATCTGACAGGCCGACCACGACATCATTCTCTGCGGCAAGGCGCTGGAGTGTCCTGAGGTTCATATCTTCCATCGGAGCGGGATAGGCGCTGGTGCAATGTAGGAGGATCACACCGCCATGGCCCGCGCCCTTGGCCGCGGCAACGGCCTCGGCGATCTCAGTCTTAGACGCCAGCCCTGTGGACATGATCAGTGGCTTTCCCGTGCGGGCGCACTGCTCAATCAAGGGGATGTCCACCAACTCGAAGGACGCGATCTTAAAGGCTGGGGCCTGTAATCCTTCAAGGAAGGTCACCGCCGTCGGATCAAAGGGCGATGAGAAGATGTGAATGCCGATGGCCTTGGCGTGAGCGAAGAGTTGCGGGTGCCAATCCCAGGGGGTGTGGGCCTCCTGATAGAGTTCGTAGAGACGCCGTCCATCCCACAGCCCCCCTTCGATGCGAAATTCAGGGCCATCATGATCAATAGTGATGGTGTCAGCCGTGTAGGTCTGGAGCTTGACGGCATCTGCTCCTGCTGCCTTGGCGGCGTCGATCAAGGCAAGGGCCCGCTGGATATCGCCATTATGATTGCCCGACATTTCGGCAACAATGTAGGGCGGATGTCCGAGCCCAATGGCGCGACCGGCAATATGGACAAGAGGCGATGTCATGAGCGCGCTCCGAAAGACCAAGCTTGAAACCTATCGGAATTATCTGAGGATTCTGGTGCCCCGTCTTACTTTTCGCCCTTTGCGTTGAGGCGGCACAAGATTCAGGGCCGGGAAAGCTCCTCCAAGAGATCTTCTTCCAGAGCCCATAGCCGATCCTGTCCCCAATGGGCCGGGCGGCCATTGACGCAATAGCTTGGCGCGCCCCACAGGCCAGCGTCAAAGAGTGCCCGACGATTGACCTCTGCTGGCGCGCGCCATGTCTCATCAGCCAAGGCCTCATCGACCATGCCCGCAAACAGTCCCGAAGCCTTTGCCACGCCCTTGAGCCCCTGGTCAGAGGTCAAATCAACCCCTTGCGCCCAGGTGGCCCGCAGGGTGTTTTCGGCGAAGACCTCGCCCAATCCCAAAGAGATGGCTCGGAAAAGGACCGCTATGGCACGCTCAACGCCAGTGCCCACTGGGTCAACGATGGTCCCGAATGGCAGGTCAACCATTTCGGATTCTCGTTTGGTATCGAAGGTGATGTAGCGCCCTTTGATCTGCGGCACAGGCAGGCCGCGCATGATCATGGGCAGGATATAGCGAAGCCTGAGCGCAGCACCGTAATGGCGGGCCAACTGCCGCACTCTTGGAAAGGCAATCCAGGTGTAGGGGCTGCGAAAGGAAAACCAGAAATCGATAACGACGGGGCGCTTGGCCACAGGCGGCGGACCAAGCTGCATATCGCGGTAGGGTGCGAGGGCTGGCGTCCCGGCCTGGGTGTCAAGGCCAAGGCCTGACAGGCGCGTTTCCAGGTGGTGGAGGCGGTCGACACCCCAGTACCACTCGCCCTCGAAGTAGAGCATGCCACCAAGATAGTGACCCAGTTTCAAGCGTCGATCGGTTCCTGCCTTTAGATGACCAGCAGCCCCATCCATTGATCCAGGAGACGTCTCTGCCGGCTCCCCACGCCAGAGGGCTTCACCGCAGGCCTGAGCGGCTTCGGCGAAGCCAGCTTGCCCAACCACTTCTGAAAGTCGCGCATTTGCCATGGCGATAGCCTCAGGCTCCGGCAGCTGCGCGTTTGTTGGAAAGGTCAGTCCGTAGGCCCCGGCCAGCCGAGAGGCATCCCTCAAACCGAGGGCACGCAGACGATCCCGCTCGGGGGCGGCGGCATCATCTGGGGGCGACACAATCCAGGTCTTCAGATCCAAACCATAGCGGGCGGTAAGCTGTGGCAGAAGCTGTACAAGCAGGTGGCTGTAGGGATCATCTGCCTGGTGGAAATACTCCACCACCGGCCGCCTCCCGCTTATGACGCGCGGCAATCCTGCGCGAAATCGCATGGCGTTCCGCAAGCCCTTGCTGGTGATAATCCTGGTTGCAAACCTGCTGATCGTCGCTCGCATTTTTCCCTCCGGCTGGCCCCTTGCGCGCCATGACACATAGTGGCACTAATAATGTCAATAAACTCGGGGAGCGCGAGATGAAGATCAGGACTTGGCTAATCGGCAGCGTTGTCGCCATTGCCGCACTGTTTGCTGTGGCTGTCATGAACAAGGCGACCATCTTCGCCATGATCGCCCATTCCAAGCTCCCCAAGGTCGAGCAAAACCATGATGTGACCTGGGCTCAAGGGCCTGAGGCCGCGCCGGAAGGCGCTCGGCCGCCGAACGTCGTCTTCATCCTCGCCGACGACATGGGTTATAACGATATCACCTTCAATGGTGGTGGCGTCGCCGACGGACAGGTCCCCACGCCGAACATCGATTCCATCGGCCATTCCGGGGTCGACTTCACCAACGGTTACACTGGCAACGCCACCTGCGCACCGTCCAGGGCAGCCATAATGACGGGTCGCTACCCCACCCGTTTTGGTTTTGAGTTCACCCCGGCCCCAGTTGCTTTCGAGCGCATGGTTGGTACGGCCCGGGAACCTGGGTCCCTTCATGCACCGAGCTTCTTCAAGGACCGCTTGAAGGACATGCCCCCTGCGGCAGTGAAACCAACACCTTCGGCCGTAAATGAATTGAGCGTGCCGACCAGCGAAATCACCATTGCCGAGCTCTTAAAGACCAAGGGCTATCACACTCTGCATTTTGGCAAATGGCACCTTGGTGGCAAACAAGGATCACGACCTGAGCAGCAGGGCTTTGATGAAAGCCTTGGCTTCATCGCAGGGGCCGCAATGTATCGGCCTGAAAATGCGAAAGACGTCGAAAATTCTAAGCAAGACTGGGATCCAATCGATAAGTTCCTTTGGCCAAACCTGCCCTACGCTGTTCAGTTCAATGGCTCGCCCATGTTCCAGCCTCGCGGCTACATGACGGACTATCTGACGGACGAAGCGGTCAAGGCGATCAAGGCCAATCGCAACCGGCCCTTCTTCATGTACTTCGCGCCCAATGCGATCCACACCCCGCTACAGGCCAAGAAGGAAGACTATGACGCCCTGCCCCAGATCAAGGACCACCGCCTGCGCGTCTACGGCGCTATGGCTCGGAACCTGGATCACAATGTTGGGCGAATTCTCCAGACCCTGAAGGACGAAGGTCTCGATAAGAACACCCTGGTGATCTTCACCTCCGACAATGGCGGGGCGGGCTATATTGGCCTGCCCAAGATCAATCAGCCCTATCGCGGCTGGAAGTCGACCTTCTTCGAAGGCGGTATTCACGCGCCCTTCTTCATGAGCTGGCCTGGCGTGATCAAGCCAGAAAGCCGCTTCCCCTACCCGGTCGGTCACATCGATATCTTCGCGACAGCGGCTGGGGCCGCGGGTGCAGATACTCCAAAGGATCGGGTTATCGACGGCGTAAATCTCCTGCCCTATCTATTGGGACAGCTCCAGGGTCGACCCCACCAGACCTTGTTCTGGCGCTCCGGCCAGTACAAGGTCGTCCTCGACGGCGACTGGAAGCTGCAGAGCAATGAGGCCCGCAGTAAGGTCTGGCTTTATAATCTGGCAGTTGATCCCACAGAGCAGCATGAGCTCTCGACGGCAGAACCGGCTAAAGCCAAGGCGCTTCTGGCACTTCTCGCCGCGCAAGATGCTAAGACGATAAAGCCCATGTGGCCTTCCCTGCTGCAGGGACCTGTCCTGATCGATAAGCCCAGCGGCGTGCCCCAAAAGCCGGACGACGAATACATCCTCTGGGACAATTAAGGACAGGCTTGTGAGCTTTCTCCCCCCTACGACGAACCCTCAGTATACTGGGGCCCGGATCAGCCCGCTGTTTCTCTTGCTAACAGCGGTCATGACCCTGGTTCCGGGGCTGATCCATAGCTTCCTCCCAGACGGAGGCGCCGGGGTCATTGCCCACCTCGACATGGGGGACAAGCGTAACCTCGTGATCGGTGTTTTTCGATGGGAGGGATCGACCCAGCTGGCCCTGGGTCTGGGACTGTTGGCCATTGCCCTGCGTTACCAGACCCTGACCGCACTTGGCCTATCCCTGGTGATCGTTGAGCGCGGCCTGATGACCCTGCACGCTTGGGTCCTGAGCCCGCCAGGCGGTCACCACCCGCCTGAGCATTTCGCCAGCCCCATTTCAGTCATCCTATGCACCGTATTCCTCGCCCTATCCTTGCAAAAATCCAAGGCCTGAGCCTCACGCCCAAGATTCTGGTTTGCCTTGCGGCCCTGTCGGCTGCGGCTTGCCATCCGGTGGTGCCAAAGGCGGCTTCGCCAGCGATCGTTCGGGTCTGCCTGTCTGACAGACCCGTCCCGGGCTCTGCCCCTGACAAGGCAGGCATGATCCTGATTAAGGGCGGTGAATTCCAGATGGGTGCCCGCCCCATGCATGCCGAAGAAGGGCCACCCCGCCCCATCAAGGTCAATGACTTCTGGATGGACTCCACCGAAGTCACAAACAGCGATTTTGCCCGTTTCATCAAGGCTACAGGATATGTGACACAGGCCGAGCGTCCACTGGACCCAAAAGCCTATCCTGGCGTTACAGGCGAAGACCTTAAGCCCTCAGCCATTGTCTTTGTCGGCTCTGCCGAGAATGTCGAAGCTGGCCCAGGAGCGTGGTGGCGGGTGGTCCGCGGGGCCAACTGGCGCCATCCACAGGGCCCTGACAGCTCTATCGAGGGCCTCGACAATCTGCCCGTGGTGCAGATCGGTTTTGAAGACGCCATGGCCTACGCCAAATGGCTAGGCCGGGACCTGCCCACAGAAGCTGAGTGGGAATACGCAGCCCAGGGCGGTAAACCAGCAACCAGGTTCGTCTGGGGCGATGAAACCCTCAATGAAGCCAAGCCCCAGGCGAATGTCTGGCAAGGAACCTTCCCCAGTTTCGACAGTGGTGGCGACGGCTATAAGGCTCAGGTCGCGCCTGTGGGCTGCTTCCCCGTCAACGGCTTTGGCCTGCACGACATGGCCGGCAATGTTTGGGAGTGGACCAAGGATTGGTACCGGCCAAATCTTGATCCCAATGATCCGAACGGCGGTCCCAAGGGCGATCTTGCCATGGACCCCGGCGATCCGGGCGTTCGCAAGCACGTCATTAAGGGGGGCTCATTCCTATGCTCGCCCAATTATTGCTTCCGATATCGCCCTGCTGCCCGGGAGCCTGGGCCAACAGACACGGGCGAAAGCCATATCGGCTTCCGCACCGTCCTTCGGATCAAGGGTTAGAAGCCCTCTGCGGGCTTGGTCTTGATGTTCAGCTGCCCGGCCAGCCCCGCCTTGCGGTGGTGCTCGATGGCGTGCATTTCCGGCGACATAGCCATCTGACGGAAGGCCGCCAGGGACGGATATTCCGCAAGTGCTACGGCATCCCAGAGCTCTTCAACCTCGCCCAGCATAAGATCCGTGACCTTGCTGCTGTAACGGATCTTGCCGCCGAGGGCAGTGACCAGCTTCGCCACGCCGTCGCCATAACGCGCATAGGCTTCTGCGCCAGTGAGATGGGCATCAGACCCATCTTCGTATTCGGCCATGGGCTTAAACTTCAACAGATTGACCATCACGAAGGGCCCATCCTCGACCCCCCCGAAGAAGGCCATGGCGCGTTCCATGGTCGGAACGACTTGGTTGGTAACTTGCATCGTTTTCCCTCCTAGCGGGTCTTGGTGATCAGATCGTCCAACATGGTGGCGATCTCGTTGGGGCTATCTTCCTGGAGGAAATGTCCGCCGGAAAGGATCACATGGGGCTGGCCAGCCGCTCCGGGGATGCGAGCCTTGAAGGTCTCCTCGCCCCCCTTACTCACCGGATCATTGTCACTGAAGGCGGTAATGAAGGGCTTGGTCCAGGCCCCCAACACCTTCCAGGCTTCGAGGTTCTCCGGCACCGAGGCATGCTGGGCCGTGATCGGCACCAAGGTCGGGAACTGGCGAGCGCCTTCCTTGAAGGTCTCATCTGGGAAGGGCGCGTCATACGCGGCCACTTCCTCAGGGCTCAATTCGCGGGTTGAGCCCATGTTCAGGAGTCCGCCAATCGGCATTTGCGGAATGGTCTGGCTGAGGTTGAGCCAGGCGTCGAAGCCTGCGCTAGATCCCGTTCCAACTGGCAGGCCAGTATTGCCGGCGATGACGCCATCAAACAGATCAGGATAGGCCGTCACCAGACGCAGGCCGATCAGACCGCCCCAATCCTGGCAGAACATCACCGCGTGGCTGAGGTTCATGCCTTCTAGCCACTGGCTCATCCACTGCACATGGCGCTCATAGGTGTAGTCGGTCCGGTTGGCGGGCTTATCGGAACGGCCAAAGCCGATGAGGTCTGGAGCGATCGCCCTGTGCCCCTTGGCCACCAGGGCCGGAATGATCTTGCGATAGAGGTAGGACCAAGAAGGCTCGCCATGCATGAGCAAGACTGGCGTACCGTCCCGCGGGCCCTCATCCACATAGGCTAGGCGCATCTCCGTTCCGTCGGCGTCCTTGATCTGCACGTAGTGCGGCGCGAAGGGCCAATCCAAAAGGTTTTCAAACCGCTCGTCAGGTGTGCGCAGGACGTCCATGAAAATCTCTCATTCGGTTGACTTCGCCGACCGACCGGCGAATTATATTGACAACATGCGTGTCACTATATGTGCGCGAGGTCAAGATCGACCAGAAGAATAGGGAGTCCTCCTAAATGCGCCTCTTGAGACCCCGAAATATTCTCCTGGTCCTCATCCTGATCAGCGGCCTAGGCCTCTGGCTCAATCGTGGTGCGATCGCCACCCACCTGATGGGCCGGATCTATGACCGCGCCCTCGGCCGGGCCCCTTTCACTGACATGCCTGACAGCCTAAGCGTTGCCCTGTGTGGCTCTGGGTCGCCCATGCCCGATCCGACCCGGGCGGGGCCCTGCACGGCTGTCGTCGCAGGACATAGGCTGTTTGTCGTAGACATTGGCGATGGTGGTACCCGCAACCTGTCGCTGATGAACCTTCCCCCTGCCAAGGTCGAGGCGATCTTCCTGACCCACTTCCACTCCGATCATATCGGGGGCCTGGGAGAATTGATGCTTCAACGGTGGGCGGGCGGCTCGAATTCGGTGCCGACCCCGGTTTATGGTGGGCCTGGCGTCGACAAGGTCGTAGCCGGCTTCATGGCCGCCTATGACCAGGATCGCGGTTACCGCATCGCTCACCACGGCCCTTTGATTGTCCCACCGACGGGTTTTGGCGGTATCCCTCACCCCTTTGATGCCCAAAAAGGACAGCCGGATGTAATTGTTTTCCAGGACAAGGACCTGAAAATTACAGCCTTCCCGGTTGAACACCAGCCGGTCGAACCTGCGGTCGGCTA
The DNA here is from genome assembly GCA_937920085.1 of uncultured Alphaproteobacteria bacterium. Taxonomy (GTDB): domain Bacteria; phylum Pseudomonadota; class Alphaproteobacteria; order Caulobacterales; family Caulobacteraceae; genus Phenylobacterium. The sequence continues at coordinate 36,179 of CALETE010000023.1, forward strand.
TCGCTTCGACTATAAGGGGCGGAGCTTGGTGATCAGCGGCGACACGGCCCCCTCACCTCGGCTTGAGGCCGCCTCAAAGGGCGTCGATCTGCTGGTTCATGAAGGCCTTTCGCCGACCTTGGTGGGCATCCAACACCGGGCCGCGGAGAAGGCGGGCAATAAGACCATCACCGCCATCACCCACGACATATTGAGCTATCATACCTTCCCAGAGGATGCGGCGGCCTTGGCCCAGCGCGCGGGGGTGAAGCAGCTTCTGTTCACACACGTCATACCGCCGCTGCCCCTGCGGGCATTGGAGGGGCCCTTCCTGGGGCGTTCGCGGCAAATTTTCCAGGGGACTGTCCAGGTTGGCAGGGACGGCGATATGATCTCGCTTCCTGTGGGAACGGGCGAATTCAAACACTCTAATCGGCTCCACACCTTCAACTGATTGAGACGACCATGACCCTTCCAACGCCCTTGACCCTGATGGGGGCCCCCGGCTCGCCCTATACCCGTAAGATGCTGGCGGTCCTGCGATATCGCCATATTCCCTATCGTTTGCTGCTGTCCAACAGCCCGCAGCTGGCCAACCTGCCTCAGGCCAAGGTGCCACTGCTTCCGACCTTCTATCTCCCCGGTCCCGATGGGGAGGTGGTTGCAGCTACGGACTCCACGCCCCTGATCCGGCGCTTCGAAGAGGAGTTCAGCGGCCGAAGCGTCATCCCAAACCATCCAGCCCTGGCCTTCCTCAATGATCTGATCGAGGACTATGCCGACGAATGGCTGACCAAGGCCATGTTCCACTATCGCTGGTACTATTCCGACGACATTGCCAAGGGGGCCAAGATACTGCCCTGCTGGCGTGGCTTCTCCGTCCCCGACGACGTCCTGGCCGAGCGGGGCAAGTTTATCTCCGAACGCCAGATCAGCCGCCTGCGCTATGTGGGGTCTCATCGCGCAACCGCCCCGGTAATTGAGTCCAGCTATGTGCGGTTCCTAGAGGCGATGGAAGATCACTTGCGCCTCTATCCCTATCTCTTGGGAACACGGCCAAGCGCTGCTGATTTTGCGGTCTATGGGCAGTTGACCCAGCTAGCCGAATTTGACCCCACCCCTATGGCCCTTACCTTGAAGGTCGCGCAGAGGGTCACGGCCTGGGTTGGCATGTTGGAAGATCAGTCGGGTGTCGATCCCGAGGCGGATGGCTGGTTCAGCGTAGACGCCCTCCCCCCCACCCTGGTGGCGATCCTTACCGAGATAGGCCGGGTTTATCCGCCGGTCATGCTGGCCAATGCCAAGGCTGTCATGAACAAGGAAGACGAAGTTGTCGCAGAGGTGGATGGTGCCCCGTGGCAGCAACAGCCTTTCCCCTATCAAGCCAAATGTTTAGGCTGGCTTAGAGATTCTCGAATTGCACTGTCAGGTGCAGAGCGAGACAAGGTGGACGCTATTCTTGCGGGCACAGGTTGCGAGGCCATGTTTCAGTGACTGAATCGGACGGACGACGCCAGCGCGGTCAAGACAACCGCGCACGCATCGTCAAAGCTATGTTGGAATTGGTTGAGGCCGGCGATGTCGCGCCCGTCGCTGAAGATGTCGCAGCCAAGGCCGATGTAGGACTACGGACCGTCTTCCGGCATTTCAAGGATATGGACAGCCTCTACGGGGAAATGTCCGCCGTGGTCACCGCTGAAGTTCGAGCCTTGGTCGAGCGCCCCTTCACCGCCACAAGTTGGCGCGGTGAAGTGTCAGAATTGGTCGATAGACGGGCCGTCCTGTTTGAGCGTATCGCGCCCTTTCGCCGGGCCTCTGAACGTCTGAGATACAAGTCTGCCTTCGTTGCCGAAGAGCATGTGCGGCTGGTCATGACCCTACGCGATATCCTGCGCCAGGTGATCCCGATGGATATGGGTGCCGTCAACTTTGAGGCGCTAGATTTGCTCTTGAGCTATGAAACATGGTCGCGGCTGCGTCGCGATCAGAACCTGACCATTGACGAGGCTAAGGATGTCATTCGCCGGTCGATCTTGGGAATTACCGGTTAGGCCGCGCAGCTAGATGAGGCCTGAAACCGATATGTCTGCTGCAATTTCGACGACCCTCTCTGGCTATGTTGACCGTGGTGAGTTTGCCGGCGCAGTCACCCTGGTCTGGCGGGATGGCCAGCTAAGGCACGTTGGGGCTGTCGGTTGGCGCAATAAGCAGGCTGAACAGGCCCTGCAGCGCGATAGCCTGTTTCGCATTGCTTCGATCTCCAAACCCATCACCTCCCTTGCGGCGATGGTGATGCTGGAGGAAGGCCGGTTTTCACTAACCGATCCTATCAGTAAGTGGGCCCCTGAATTTGCGGCCATGCAGGTCCTGCCTTCCCCCACGAGCGCCATGGACGACACTGTGGCTGCAGAACGCCAGATCACCTTTGAAGACCTTTTGACCCACAGGGCTGGCTTCAACTACGGCGAAACCTTCAGCGGGGCGACCCGTGAGGCCTATGACAAGGCCCTGGGCGGCCACATTGACAGCCCGGTCTCTCCAGACGCCTGGATCGCCGGATTGGCGGGCCTGCCCCTAATCGCCCAGCCTTGTGCGGGCTTCACCTATGGACATGCCACCGACCTCCTGGGTCTGCTAATCGCCAGGATAGACGGGACCTCGCTTGGAGACCTGTTGCAAAGGCGGATCTTCGGACCCTTGGGCATGAAGGATACGGGTTTCAGCGTTTCAGCTGACAAACGCGAGCGGCGCGCTGCCATGTATGGCTTTGATGATCAGGGCGCGCTCTTGGAAAAGTCTTCCATGCCCGGAGCCTTTCTGGAGGAACGCCCAATCGGCATGGCCTACGAGTCTGGGGGTCAGGGCCTGTGGTCCACAGTCGACGATATCCTAGCCTTCGGCCGGGTGTTTGTCGGAGGTGGCACGGTGGACGGCGTTCAAATCGTCTCTGAAGAGACGCTCAAACTTATGACCACTAACCGCCTCACGCCTCGCCAGCGGGAGGAAGCAAGACTGCTCGGCATGCCAGTTTTCGAGGCTCACGGTTTTGGCCTAGGCGTGGCCGTGGTCATGGACCCAGACAAGGCTTCCGTCCTGCGCTGCAAGGGCGGGGTCGGAACCGTCGGCTGGCCGGGAGCCTATGGCGGCTGGTGGCAGGCTGACCCCACCGACGGATCGGTGATGGTCTTCCTCGCCCACAATTCCTTCGAGCTGGAACAACTGGCCATGGGAGTCGGCCTGGGGGTCTATGCCGCCATCACCGACTTCCACGCCCTGGCGGTCAAGAGCTAGCTACCGCTTCAACTGTCCGTCCAGATACTTGCGGATGCCTGGGCCATAGGGCGGGCGCATCATCTGTAGGGGACCAATGTCCTTCTTGATCTGTGAGAAGATCGCCTTGCGATGGCTGAATTCCCGGAAGCCGTCATGGCCGTGATAACTGCCCATACCCGAAGGACCGACCCCACCAAACGGCAGATCCTCCTGGGCGATGTGGAAGATCACGTCATTCACCGTGACACCGCCCGCCGTGGTGCCATTGACCACCCGCTCCTGCTCAGCGGCATCAGCGCCGAAATAGTAGAGCCCAAGGGGGCGGTCATGGGCGTTGATATAGTCCACTGCCTGATCGACGGTGTCATAGGTCTTCACCGGCAAGAGAGGGCCAAAGATCTCTTCCTGCATGACCTTCATGTCGTCGGTGGGGTCTAGGATCAGGGTCGGGGCGATCCGGCGATGCTCCTGCTGACTGAGGTCTTCCCCCTCTGGCTTGAGCTCGATAATGCGCGCGCCCTTGGCCCGGGCGTCATCCACATAGCCAGTGATCCGGTCATAGTGCCTTTGGGCGACGATGGCCGTGTAGTCGGGGTTGTCCTTGATGGTCGGGAACATCTTGGAGACCGAGCTTTGAGCAGCGGCGACGAAGCTCTCCAGCTGATCCTTGGGCGCGAACAGATAGTCCGGTGCCAGGCAAATCTGACCCGCATTGAGGGTCTTACCCGCCATGACCCGCGCTGCCGCAACGGACATGTCTGCGGATCGGCCGACAATGACTGGGCTCTTACCGCCCAGCTCTAAGGTCAGGGGCACCAGGTTCTCTGCCGCTGCGCGCATGACATGGCGGGCAATGGAGGTCGCCCCGGTGAAGATGAGGTGATCGAAGGCTAGACTTGCAAAGGACTGGCCAACCTCGGGACCACCCGTCACCACCGCGATTTCCTCTTCAGAGAAGGCGCTACCGAACATTTGCGCCATCAAGGCCGAGGTGGCTGGGGTAAATTCCGAAGGCTTAATCATGGCCCGATTGCCGGCGGCCAGAATGCCCGCCAGGGGGGCGAAGGTCAGATTGACCGGGAAGTTCCAGGGACTGATCACCCCCACCACACCCTTTGGCTGATAGCGAACCTCCGCCTTGGCACCAAAAAGACCCAAGATGGCCGGGGTCGTCTTACGTTTTTCAGCCTTCATCCAAACGCGGAGGTGGTCCTTTGCATGCTTCAGCGGGCCGACAGACGCGGCGATATCGGTAAAGGCCGTCGCCTCCCGCGATCGGGCACCGAAGTCATGGATCAGCGCATCTTCAATGTCCCTGCGATGATCGATCAGCAGGCTGATACAGCGGTCTAACCGCTCAATCCGCTTTTCCGCGCTTGGGGCGCCGTCCCGCAGGTGGGCGGTCTTTTGCTTGACCAGCAGGGCGGTCATTGAGGCGGCGTCGTGGTACAGTTTGGCGGTCATTATTGTCTCCAGAAGGCGGTCGCAGGATCAGGCTGAAAAAAGCCACAGCGGCCAGTTGCGCGGACTTCGCCGCTACGGGGTCGAATTGCATAAGGACGGGTCCCCCCTGCCCCTTATGGGCGAAGGGATCATTGATGGTTTGGGCTGGAAGGTCGCGGTCAAAACCATGGCCCGCGCCTGGATAGGTCACGGCCTGAATAAGCCTCCGGGTCTCTTGAGGCAGACGGGCAAGAAGCTGGTTCAGACCATCTGGGTCATCATAGGCATCGGCGTCGCCGCACTGGATCAGGATCGGCGCGCCCGTCGGGTTGTTCAGCGAAAGCCCTGGAACCACATCATAGGCCCAGACCACCGGATAGTTCGCCACATGGGCGCGGAAAGACGTGGCGTCATGGCGGCTCACTGCATCTTTGGTCGCGCTTAAAAGGGTGACCACGCCGCCCCAAGAAAAGCCCATTATGCCAATGCGGTTGGGGTCGACCTCGGGTTGGGCAGCGAGGAAGGCCTTAGCGGAAAAGGCATCGTCAAGGGTTTCCAGAGGCGTCCGTGGCCGCGCCGCTGCCCCGCGGGCTGTTCCCCGTGCCGACCACATGTCGACCTCTAGCGTGACGCAACCGATCCCATTGAGCGCGCCACTATAGAAATCGCCCCGTCCATCAACCCCGTCAGAGCCGTGACAAATCAAAACCGCCGGGGCTTGCTGTGCGCCCTGGGGAATGCAGAGTCTCCCGGCCAGGGTCAGTCCCGAGACGGTCGGGAAGGCCACATAACAGGTGCGCGTGGTCATGGTTCAGCTCTTTGGATCGGTCGCGATCCATGAGGGGCGATTGCTAAGCGCGGCGTAGAAGGCTGCGAGCCCAGGGTGACCCTTGCGCCAGTCTAGCTCTGAAAACCGGAAATCGAGATAGCCAAGGGCGCAGCCCACGGCGATGTCTGCAATGGTCAGATCATCACCTGCCGAGCGGACGCTACCTTCAAAGGCGCCAAGGCTGCGGTGAACCTTATCCATCTGACCGGTTTCCCAATCGGACCACCGAAGGGCTTCAGGGCGGAGGGCCACCTCGTACCGGGCAAGAAGGCATGCATCGGCCATGCCGTCTGCCTGGGCCTGTTCGGTCAAGACCCGCCATCGCGCCGGACCGGACTCTGGAACCAAACATCGATCCGTCAGGCTGTCGAAATAATCGACAATCACTCGGCTATCGAACAGAGTTTGCCCGGTCTCCAAAACCAGGGTCGGGATCTTGGCGAGGGGGTTCGCGGACGCCACCGCAGCATTTTGGCCGACCGGGCTGACCGAGGCGACCACCGGATTGATCTGTGACTGAATTCCCAACTCATGGGCCGCAACCAGGACCTTGCGCGCAAAAGGGGACGGTCCAGCATAATACAGGGTCATCATGATGTTCTTAGGGTCCCACCTAATCGTAATTCGGCTGCAACGTGATTACCGGCCGCCGTCGTAAGCCCCGCATAATGCGCGACAATCACCCCCGCCTCAACCTAGCTCGCCGCCAAGACTTCCCGTCGGATCATAATTGACGCAAATGCAGCAATGAAGGCGGTCAAACCTGCCAGGACAAAGGCTTCGACATACTGTCCTTGCAGGGTGCGCATGACGCCTGCGGTAATCGCCGCCGTCGCAGCACCGGCCTGGTGGCCGGCGGCAATCCAACCGAACACGATAGGGCCATCTCGATCCCCGAAGGTTTCCGTAGCCAAACGCACGGTGGGCGGCACGGTTGCGATCCAGTCCAGACCATAGAACACAGCGAAAAAGCTCAGGGACACAAGGCTGAAGTCCGTGAACGGTAGAACGATCAGTGAGAGGCCCCTCAGGCCATAATAGACAAAGAGCAGCTTGCGGGGATCGTACCGGTCGGAAAGCCAGCCCGAGGCGGTTGTTCCGATCAGATCAAAGACTCCCATCATCGCCAGAAGGCCTGCGGCAGATGTCTCGCTCATGCCATGATCACCACAGAGCGCGATCATATGGGTCCCCACCAAGCCATTGGTGGTCAGTCCGCAAACAAAGAAGCCCATGGAAAGCAGCCAGAAGGTCCGGGTCTTCGCGGCCCTCGCCAAGGCGGCAAAGGCATTGCCAATCGCGCTGTTAGGCGGCGGCGGTGGCGCAACATAGTTATCCGGCGCACCATAGGGTCGCAGGCCGATATCCGCTGGCCTCTCTGGCAGCAGGACCCACATGAGGGGCGCAAGAATTCCGGTCAGCATAGAGACGCCGATGGCCACGGGCTTCCATCCGTCATGTTCGGCGACAGCTGCCATGGCTGGCAGAAAGATCAGGGTTCCCGTGGCAGTGGAGGCCGTCAGCAGGCCAAGGATCAGGCCCCGTCGGGCGACGAACCACCTGTTCACCACCGTGGCACCGAGCACCATGGCGACGACACCTGTGCCAAACCCCGCCATGATCCCCCAGGTGGCAATGTACTGCCACGCCTCAGTCATGAAGACCGACAACCCGGTGGCCAAGGCCATCAGACCAAGGGCCAAGGTCACCATGCGGCGGACGCCAAAAGTCTGCATCATGGCCGCCGCAAAGGGCCCGGTCAGGCCATATAGCAAGATGCCGATCCCAGCTGAGAGTGAGACGGTGGGACGGTCCCAGCCAAAGGCCTTTTCCAGGGGCAGCATCAGGACCCCCGGCGCTGACCTCAGGCCTGCTGAAGCGAGCATGGCCAAGAAGACGGCAGCGGCGACGACGAAGGCGTAGTTCTGTCCGAAGGGACGGCGAGTGCCTAGTTTTACATCATCGGCCATCGGGGCTGGGTCCTATTTACGCGGGCAAGTTCCGCCATATCCTGAACAGGAGCCGGGTCAAAGGCCAGCCTTGCTGTCGGGGTCGCTGCTCTCTAGCTTAAACGTCAAATGAGGGAGTGATCTATGTCCATGTCGTCTGTTCGGGCCCTGATAATGGCAGCTGGCCTTGCGCTTGGGGCAAGCGCTGCTGAAGCCCGAGATGTTGTGATCACACGAGATGACTGGGGCGTGGCCCACATCAAGGGCAAGACAGACGCCGATGCGGTCTATGGCATGATCTATGCCCAGGCCGAGGATGACTTCAACCGCGTCGAAACCAACTATCTCAATTCCTTAGGCCGACTGGCTGAAGCGGAAGGTGAGAGCGCCATCTATCAGGACCTGCGGCAAAAGCTGTTCATCGATCCCATTGACCTGAAGGCCCGCTATGCGAAAAGCCCGGTCTGGCTGAAGACCCTCATGGTCGCCTGGGCCGATGGTCTAAACGCCTATCTGGCGGACCACCCGAAGGTCAAACCGCGGGTCATCAAGCGGTTCGAGCCTTGGATGGCCCTGAGCTTCAGCGAGGGCAGCATTGGCGGCGATATTGAGAAGGTGTCGGTGGACAAGCTTGCCGGCTTCTACGGAACGTCGTCTCCAAAGCTTGCGGCCTTAGATCCTGTCCCTGGCGCCTTTGTTGAGCCAAAAGGGTCGAACGGCATAGCCATCGCGCCGTCGAACACCACCGGGCATCATGCCCTCCTGCTGATCAATCCGCACACCAGCTTCTTCTTCCGGTCAGAGCAGCAGGTCACCAGCGACCAGGGCCTAAACGCCTATGGCGCAGCCACCTGGGGCCAGTTCTTCATCTATCAAGGCTTCAATGCCAAGGCCGGGTGGATGCACACCACCAGCGGCGAAGACTCCGTTGACGAATTCGCCGAGACCATCATCCGCAAGGATGGAAAGCTCTTCTACAAGTATGGTGCCGAAGACCGGCCTGTAACGGTTAAAACCATCACCGTGCCCTACAAGACCGCCTCAGGTGCCATGGCAGAGAAGACCTTCACCACCTATCGAACCCACCATGGCCCCATCGTCAAATCCATTCATGACAAGTGGATCGCCGAGGCCCTGATGCATAAGCCCGTGGAAGCGCTCAGCCAGTCCTTCCTGCGCACCAAGGCGACCGACTATAAGAGCTTCACCAAGGTCGCCGAGCTGCAGGCCAACTCGTCAAACAACACCATCTTCGCCGACTCCTCGGGCGAGATCGCCTATATGCATCCGCAGTTCGTTCCTAAGCGGAACGACCAGTTCGACTACACCAAACCGGTGGACGGGTCGAACCCGGCGACAGACTGGAAGGGCCTGCACACGGCGGCTGAGACCCCGCAATTGCTCAATCCGGCCACCGGCTGGCTCTACAACACCAATGACTGGCCCTGGACGTCGGCTGGACCCGCCAGCCCCAAGCCTGCGGACTTCCCGAAATACGTGGACAGTGCGGGGCCAAACCCGCGGGGTGCCCATGCCGCCCTGGTCCTTGAGGGCAAGACCGACTTCACACCGCAATCTCTGATGGCCGCCGCCTACGACTCCTACATGCCGGCCTTCGCCCAGCTGATCCCGAGCCTGGTGGCGTCCTATGACGCCACGCCCGGCACAGACCCCCTGAAGGTCAAACTGGCCCCGCAGGTCGCCGCCTTGCGGGCCTGGGACCGGCGGTGGTCGGCCAGTTCAACCGAAACCTCCCTCGCCGTCTTCTGGGGTGAAGCCCTATGGGCCAAGGTCGCGCCCCTGGCCAAGGACGATGAAGTATCCGTCCTCGACTATATGGCCGGACGGGCCTCGCCAGCTGTCAAGCTCAAGGCGCTAGAGGAAGCCTCTGACCGCCTGACCCAGGACTTCGGATCGTGGAAAACGCCGTGGGGCGAGATCAACCGCTTCCAGCGTCTGACCGGCGATATTGTTCAGCCCTTCAATGACGCTGGCCCCAGCATTCCTGTGCCCTTCGCCTCAGCGCAGTGGGGCTCCCTCGCCTCCTTCGGCGCCAAGCGCTATCCGGGGACCAAGCGCTATTACGGGACCAACGGAAACAGCTTCGTCGCCGTCGTTGAGTTCGGCGATCGCGTTCGCGCCTTTGCGGTGACCGCCGGCGGCGAGAGCGGCGATCCCAAATCGCCCCACTTCAACGACCAAGCCGAGCGCTACAGCCAGGGTGCCCTGCGGGAGGTCTACTACTACCCTGATCAGCTGAAGGCCCACACGGTAAGGGTCTATCGTCCTGGGAAGTAACCCCTATTTTCGCCTTGTAGACCACCTTACCCGCCACAATGGTCATGACGGCGTGGGCCTTGGGGATGTCTGCGAAGGGCGCGGTCATAAGGTCTACTGAGAAGACTGATATATCCGCAGCCTTGCCCACCTTGAGGTCGCCCAGCTCGTCTTCATGGAAGGCGGCATAGGCTGATCCCTTCGTCAGCATGGCCAGGGCTTGGGGCCGGGTCAGGGTCTCGTCGAGGCCCCAGTCTGGACCGGCAAAGCCCTTGAGGTCGTGGCGATAGGTGGCGGCGTAGAACTCGATCAGAGGATCGCCCTTTTCTACTGGGGCGTCGGTGCCTGCGGCCATATGAGCGCCGCTAGTCCAGAGATCGCGCCAGGCATAGCCTTCCTTGATGCGGTCGGGCCCAAGGCGCGAGGGGGCGAAGAAGAGATCGCCAATGGCGTGGGACGGCTGCATGGAGGCAATGACGCCCAGCTTGGCGAAGCGCGGCAAATCCGGAGGTGAGATGATTTGTGCATGCTCAATCCTCCAGCGACTGGCGGCGAGGCCTGCGGGATCGCCCGCAAAGGCCTTTTCATAAGCATCGAGCACCATCCGGTTACCGCGATCGCCAATGGCGTGGATGGCGACCTGGGCGTGGCTCTTCTTGGCGCGCTCTAGGGCGGCCGCGATTACATCTGGCGGGGTCAGGACCAGGCCATCGCCTGGGGCGTCGTTATAGGGTGCCAAGAGGGCCGCACCCCGCGAGCCGAGGGCACCATCCATATAGAGTTTGATTCCGTCTACGCGGAGCAGACCTTCCCGGCTTGGCCCCTTGGTGAGGACCTCTCCGGCAGCGTCTAGATCCATGAAGTTGTCGACGCGGATGGGCAGGGTTCCGGCCTTGGCCATCTCCCTCAGGATAGACACATCCTGTGCCGCGACGCTGACAGAGTGCATACCCGTCCAGCCCCTGGATGCGTAGAGCGCTGTGGCGAGCTTAGCCGCCTCTCTCTGCTGGGTGACGGAAGGCTTGGCGATTTTACCGGTGACCAGGGCCTTAGCATTGTCGATGAGCATGCCTGTAGGTTCGCCGTCAGCATCCTTCAGGATCTGCCCGCCAGCTGGAGGCACTGTATCGCGGGTGACGCCGGCGAGTTTCAGCATGGCGCTGTTGGCGACCAGGGCGTGACCATCAGACCGGGTCAGAACCACCGGGCGGTCGCTGACAACAGCATCCAAATCCTGGCGGCTCGGGAACCTGTGCTCTGGCCAGTGGGTCTCGATCCAGCCCCGGCCTGAGAGAGGATCAGCCCCTGGGTGTGCCAGATTCCAAGCCTTTAGCCGGGACTGCAGCTCAACTATTGAAACCGAGCCCTCGAGATTGAGGGTCAGTTCCCGAAAGCCAATGCCCATCAGGTGGGCGTGGGCGTCCACGAGGCCCGGATAGGCGGCAGCACCCTTCAGATCGATATTCGCAGGGTTCCGAGCAAAGGCCTTCGCCTTGGACAGCCCCCCGACAAAGCCGACCTTACCGTCCCGGATGACCAGGGCCGCAACGGGAGGCTTATCAGCCTCCACATAAATCGGGCCGCCATGGATGAGCATATCCCGCGCCTGGGCGCTAAAGGCGGTGGCGGATACGGCCAGGGCCGCAAGGGTTAGGGACAGGCGCATGCTCACTCCGGTTTTTCCAGGATGAGCGTGGCGGATTTCACGCCACGGGCAAGCACAAAAAGGTTTCGCCCCGCGCCTTCAGGTCGTCAGCACGGCAATTAGGCACCAAGAACCGGGACGACCCACGAGATCGCCCCTTGGTCCCCTTATCGTGGGAGCTTGCTCGACCCCATGAGGAAGGCGTCCACAGCTTGTGCACATTGACGGCCTTCACGGATTGCCCAGACCACCAAGGACTGGCCGCGCCGCATGTCGCCGCATGCGAAGATGTTGGGGGCGGTAGTCCGATAGTGGGTCACTGGTGCTTTAACGGCACCGCGGGGGTCAAATTCCACCCCAGCTTGCTCGGTAAAGGCATTATGGCGCGGGCTGACAAAGCCCATGGCCAGCAGGACGAGATCAGCCTTGAGGGTAAAGGCGCTGCCCTCGATTTCCTGCATGGACATCCGGCCGTCTGGGCCCTTGACCCACTCGGTGCGGACACACTCCAGGCCCTCGACCTTGCCGTTCGAGCCTATGGCCCGGCGGGTGGCGACGGCGAAGTCGCGCTCGCAGCCTTCTTCGTGGCTGGACGAGGTTCGCAGCTTCATGGGCCAATCGGGCCAAGTCATGGACTTGTTCTCCCGGGCTGGCGGCTCGGGCATGATTTCCAGCTGGGTGACGGAGGCGGCGCCATGCCGGTTGGAGGTGCCGATGCAGTCTGAGCCTGTATCGCCGCCGCCAATGACAACCACATGCTTGCCCGTGGCCGAGATTCCGCCATGGGGGGCCGCGCGCAATTCGTCGTCGCCTGCATTGCGCTTGTTCTGCTGGGTCAGGAAATCCATGGCGAAGTGGATGCCGTTCAGCTCACGGCCCTCGATCTCGAGGTCGCGGGGATTTTCAGAGCCGCCTGCCATGACTAGCACATCATAATCATCGAGGAGCCGCTGGACGGAAACCGTCACACCGACTTCGAAATTGGTGCGGAAGATCACCCCTTCAGATTCCAGCTGGGCCACCCGACGATCAATCAGGTGCTTCTCCATCTTGAAGTCGGGAATGCCATAGCGAAGCAGGCCGCCAATCCGGTCGTTCTTTTCAAAGACCGTTGGAGCATGACCTGCCCGCGCCAGCTGCTGGGCGCAGGCCAGACCTGCGGGGCCTGACCCGACAACCGCAATCCGCTTGCCCGTCCCGCGAGGTGCCATTTGCGGCTTGATCCAGCCTTCTTCCCATCCCTTGTCGACAATCTGGCACTCGATGGTCTTGATGGTGACCGGGGTGTCCTGGATGTTCAGGGTGCAAGAGGCTTCGCAAGGCGCAGGGCAGACCCTGCCCGTGAACTCTGGGAAGTTATTGGTGGACTGGAGGTTTTCCACCGCCGCCTGCCACTGTTCCCGATAGACGAGGTTGTTGAAGTCCGGGATCTGGTTGTTGACCGGACAGCCCTGATGGCAGAACGGAATCCCACAGTCCATGCAGCGGGAAGCTTGGGCCACCAGATCCGAGGCGGGAAGTGGATTGACGAACTCATTCCAGGTCCGCAACCGATCCTGCGGCGACACATAGGTTCGGTCCTGACGATTGATTTCCAGGAACCCTGTGGGTTTGCCCATAAACGGTCTCCTTATTCAGCGGCAACCGCGGCAGCAGCCTTGCGGGCAGCAGCCTGGTCAATGAGGGCACGGCGGTAATCCTGAGGCATGACCTTCCAGAACTTGCCAAGGGCAACATCCCACGTGTCGAGAATGTCCTTGGCGCGCTGTGAACCAGTGTGCAGCAGGTGGCGCTCGATCAGGATCTTCAGACGCTCAGCGTCAAAGCCCAGCATGTCGCCCATGCCGGAATTGTCCACCGAGACGGACTTCTGGCTGGGGGTGCCTTCTGAACTGGCTGAGGCCCCAGCGGGCCCGATCCGCTCGAGGTCGACCATGGACATGTTGCAGAGGGCCGAGAAGCGATCTGTGGGGTCATAGACGTAAGCGACCCCGCCGGACATGCCGGCAGCGAAGTTACGGCCGGTATCGCCCAGAACCACCACGACCCCGCCGGTCATGTACTCACAACCGTGGTCGCCGAGACCTTCCACCACCGTGATAGCGCCGGAGTTACGCACGGCGAAGCGTTCACCTGCGACGCCCTCGATATAGGCCTCACCGGCGATGGCACCATAGAGCACGGTATTGCCGACGATGATGTTCTGGGTTGGGTCGCGGTTGGCTTCCTTGGGCTGGCGAACAATGACGCGTCCGCCAGAAAGACCCTTGCCCACATAGTCATTGCCGTCGCCAATCAGCTCTAGCGTGACCCCGCGGGCGGTGAAGGCACCGAAGGACTGCCCCGCCTGACCAGTGAAGGTCAAGGCTATGGTGTCGTCCGGCAGGCCGGCATGCCCGTGGACCCGGGCCACTGCACCCGAGAGCATGGCACCAACCGTCCGATTGACGTTCCGGATCGGGTAGATCGCCCTGTGCGGGGCTTTCGTGTCGATGGCGGCCTGGGCATCGGCGATGAGCCGATTGTCGAGGGCCTTGTCGACCCCATGATCCTGGCGATCACGGTTCCAAAGCACGCTACCCGGCTGAGGCTCAACGGCATGCAGGATCTTGCCAAGATCAACACCGCCCGCCTTCCAGTGATCGATGGCCGGTTGCATATCCAGTCGGCCAACCTGACCGACCATTTCCGACACGGTGCGGAAGCCGAGGTTTGCCATAATCTCCCGCAACTCTTCAGCCACGAAGAAGAAGTAGTTGATCACGTGTTCCGGCTGACCGGTGAACCGGGCGCGCAGGACGGGGTCCTGGGTCGCCACACCCACCGGACAGGTGTTCAGATGACACTTGCGCATCATGATGCAGCCAGAGGCGATCAAAGGCGCTGTGGCGAAGCCGAACTCATCAGCGCCCAGCAGGGCGGCAACGGCGACGTCACGGCCGGTCCTAAGACCGCCGTCAGCCTGAACCGCGATCCGCGAGCGCAGGCCGTTGAGCAGCAAGGTTTGCTGGGTTTCAGCCAGGCCGATTTCCCAAGGCGAGCCCGCATGGGTCAAGGATGTCAGGGGAGACGCCCCGGTTCCGCCTTCATAGCCAGAAATGGTCACATGATCCGCCCGCGCCTTGGCAACGCCAGCGGCCACGGTGCCCACGCCCACTTCCGACACCAGCTTTACGGAAATCCGGGCACCCGGATTGACGTTCTTCAGGTCGTGAATGAGTTGGGCCAGATCTTCGATGGAATAGATGTCGTGGTGTGGCGGCGGGCTGATCAGGCCAACACCGGCCGTGGAGTGGCGGACCCGAGCGATGTTGGCGTCGACCTTGTGGCCGGGCAGTTGTCCGCCCTCCCCTGGCTTTGCACCCTGCGCCATCTTGATTTGGATGTCGTCGGCATTGACCAGATATTCCGCGGTCACACCAAAGCGCCCAGACGCCACCTGCTTGATGGCAGAGCGCATGGAATCGCCATTGGGCATACGCACGAAGCGGTCAGATTCCTCGCCGCCTTCGCCGGTGTTCGACTTGCCGCCGATCCGGTTCATGGCGATGGCCAGGTTGGTGTGAGCCTCGCGGCTGATGGAGCCAAAGCTCATGGCACCGGTGGCAAAACGCTTGACGATTTCTGAGGCTGGCTCGACCTCGTCGAGGGCCAAAGGTGTCGCCGCCACCTTGAAGCGCATTAACCCGCGGATGGTCAGCAGGCGCTCAGATTGCTCATTAATTCCCGCGGCGAAAGCCTTGTATTCATCGGGAAGATTGCCGCGCACCGCATGTTGCAAGCGGCTGACGGTTTCCGGTGTCCACGCGTGCTCTTCTCCGCGCAGGCGGAAGGCATAGGTACCGCCAACATCCAGCATGGATTGATAGATCGGGGAATCGCCGAACGCGTCGCGATGGCGACGGGCCGCTTCTTCCGCGACTTCTATCAGGCCGGCACCTTCAATCGTTGTGGCTGTGCCAGTGAAGTAGTTCTCGATGAAATCGGACGACAGGCCAACGGCGTCGAAGATCTGTGCACCGCAATAGGATTGGTAGGTCGAAATGCCCATTTTGGACATGACCTTCAGAACGCCCTTGCCGATAGCCTTGATGTAATTCTTGCGCGCTTCATACGCAGTCTGCGTCAGGCCATTGCGGACCCGAATATCCTCAAGGGTCTCGAAAGCTAAATAGGGATTCACCGCTTCCGCGCCATAACCGGCCAGGACGCAGAAGTGATGGACTTCCCGCGCCTCACCGGTCTCGATGACCAGACCGGTCTGCATACGCAAACCCTGGCGGATGAGATGGTGGTGAACCGCTGCCGTGGCCAGGGCCGCAGGGATCGGAATACGATCTGGACCCGCTTCCCGGTCCGAAAGGATCAGGATGTTCATATCGGCGAGGACCTGATCAGTAGCCTGGCGACAGAGGCCCTCTAGCGCCTTTTCCAGCCCGCCCGGTCCAGCCTCTGCAGGCCAGGTGGCATCCAGTGTGGCGGTGCGGAAGGCTCCGTCCACCAACTCGTGGATCGAGCGGATCTTGGCCAGATCCTCATTGGTCAGGATGGGCTGCGCCACTTCGAGGCGCTTGTGGGCACCCGCCTGGCGGCCAAGCAGGTTCGGCCTCGGACCAATCATGGACACCAAGCTCATGACCAGTTCCTCTCGGATCGGGTCGATAGGCGGATTGGTTACCTGAGCGAAGTTCTGCTTGAAATAGTCGTAGAGCAGCTTTGACCGGCGAGACAGGACGGCAATTGGAATGTCGGCCCCCATAGAACCGATGGGGTCATCTCCCGTGCGGCCCATGGGCTCCAGGAAGAAGGAGAGGTCCTCCTGTGTGTAGCCAAAGGCCTGTTGCCGATCGAGTAAGCTGGCGGGATCGTTTTTTGGCGGCGCTTCTGAGGGGGCCACTTCCCCGAGGTCTTCCAACTTGAACTGCGTATTGGCCAACCATTCGGCATAGGGCTCTGCGTCGGCCAGCTTGGACTTAATTTCTTCGTCCTCGATGATCCGACCTTCTTCCATGTCGATCAGCAGCATCTTACCGGGCTGCAGCCGCCACTTGCGCAGGATCCGTTCCTCCGGGATCTGCAGAACGCCCATTTCCGAGGCCATGATCACGTTATCTTCGTCTGTGATCAGGAAGCGCGCTGGGCGCAGGCCATTCCGGTCCAAGGTCGCGCCAATCTGACGGCCATCGGTGAAGGCGACGGCCGCGGGGCCATCCCATGGCTCCATCAAGGCAGCATGGTACTCGTAGAAAGCCTTACGCTTGGCATCCATCAGCGGATTGCCAGCCCAGGCTTCGGGGATCAGCATCATGACGGCCTGAGCCAGGGGGATACCCCCGGCCAATAGCAGCTCCAAGGCATTGTCCAGACAGGCGGTGTCGGACTGACCATGGGGAATCAGAGGCCACATCTTGGTGAGATCAGGGCCCAAAAGATCGCTCTCAAGGGTGCGGCGGCGCGCGTTCATCCAGTTGACGTTGCCGCGAACCGTGTTGATCTCGCCGTTGTGGGCGATGAACCGATAGGGGTGAGCCAACTTCCAGGATGGGAAGGTGTTGGTGGAGAACCGCTGGTGCACGAGGGCCAAGGCCGACACGGTGCGCGGGTCGGTGAGGTCCTTGTAGAAACTTCCGACCTGATGAGCGAGCAGAAGGCCCTTGTAGACAACCGTTCGCGTCGAAAATGACGGGAGGTAGAGTTGGGTAAGGTTGGGCAGGTTCTTCTTGATCGCGAGCTCTGCAAGCGGGTTCTGCAACTGCTTACGGATGGTCAGAAGTTTACGTTCAAAGGCGTCCTGGTCTTTGACGTTGGTGCCCATGCCGACAATGGCCTGCGCAATGATCGGCATCTGGGCGAGCACAGCGTCGCCCAGTCCCGTTGTGTCCGTCGGGACGTCACGCCAAGCGATGAGGTGTTGGCCTTCGACCTTCAAGAAGTGCTCGAACTGGGCGATCGCAACGTCGCGGGTTTCGGTGTCCTGCGGCAGGAAACACATGGCCACCGCATACTGACCTGCGGGCGGCAGATCGACATTGGCATCCTTGGACCAGTCACGAAGCAGGGCATCAGGTATCTGAATCAGAATCCCCGCGCCGTCGCCCACCAGAGGGTCTGCGCCCACGGCGCCCCTGTGATCGAGATTGACGAGAATCTCCAGGCCGCAGGTAATGACCTCATGGGATTTGCGACCTTTAATATTCGCCACGAACCCCACGCCGCACGCATCGTGTTCGTTGCGCGGATCGTACAAACCTTGTTTTTCCGGAGCGCTCATAGCGTTCCCCAATCTACCAAAATCCAGGCACGCTCCAACGCGGCCTCGAGAGGCCGTGAAGGCGTGTTCTGGGGGGCATTAGCGGCAAGATCGACCCTTGTCGATGGCTCGAAACGCTCGGATTCGAAAAGTTTTCCCAACTGGTCAGAAATTGGGGCAACGAGCCCAATTCAATCAAGGGCGCATTCTACCCCTGCATGAACAGATTGGGGTCCTATCGGTCCAGGAGCGCTTTTCCGGCCTGCCGAATGTCCGCACACCCAGTTAAGATCATCGCCGTGTTAAGCTCTGAGCGGATCACGCCAAGCATGCGAGACACCATGGGCACACCACCCGCTCCTAGGGCGTAGGCCCAAGGCCGACCCAGGAAGCAGGCGCGTGCACCAAGCGCCAAAGCCTTAAGGACGTCGAGCCCCGATCTGACCCCGCCGTCCATATAGACTTCGAGATCAGTGCCAACCGCTTCCAATATGCGCGGGAGGGCCTCAATGGAGGATTTCACCGCATCGAGCTGGCGTCCGCCGTGGTTAGATACCACCAAACCCTGTGCGCCTGCTTTTACAGCGTCACGCGCATCTTCAGCATCCAGGACGCCCTTGATCACGATCGGTCCATCCCAGACTTCGCGAACGAATTCCATGTCCTTCCAAGTCACCGAGCGGTCAAAGTTTTTGGCAATCCATCCCAAAAAATCATTCACTCTTTGGCCGCCAGGAATTGCGTCTTGAACATTGCCCAAGGTGTGTGGTCCGCCTTGAAGCATCACGTCCCAACTCCATTCGGGATGGGTCGCCCCCTGCCAAGCCGTATTCAAAGCGCCAGATAGTCCGCTAGCGCCGGTAAATCCGGATTTGACATCGCGATACCGCGCCCCAGGGGTCGGCAGGTCCACGGTGAAGACCAGTACGGGGCACCCTGCCTCCTTTGCCCGCTCAAGAAGGGCGCGCATGTAACCACGATCCTTTAGCATATAGAGCTGAAACCAGGGTGCCTTCGAAGCTTTCGTCACTTCCTCAACCGAGCAGACCCCAACGGTAGATAGGCAAAAAGGAATACCCGCCGCCGTTGCGGCCCGGCTGGCCTGCGCCTCCCCGCGCCTTGCATACATGCCAGCCATACCCACGGGGGCCAGACCAACCGGCATGGACCATTTTTGCCCCAAGGACTCAATCCCAAGGTCAATTTGCGACATATCCCGCATAACCCGCTGGCGAAGCGCTATGGAGTCAAAGTCTTCCAAATTACGTCGCAGCGTCACTTCGGCGTATGAGCCTCCATCAATATATTCGAAGAACATGGGCGGAAGGCGGCGGCGGGCAAGCTCTCGATAGTCCTGGATCGAAGCTGGCTTCATGGCGTTTTTCCTTGCCCATTTCCTAGTGTCGGACGCAGCGCATGCAGTAGGTCCCGGTCAAGCCAAAGCCTACCTTAGGACTTAGCCTGCGGCGGAGACATGACAATCCAAACTTGATGAGCTCTGGCGAGCAGTTCACCTGAGGATGAATGCAGGGCGACACCGGCTGTCTCTTTTCGACCCTCCCGCACAATCGGCCAAGAGGTGATAATGCAGGTTTCGTCTACGGCAGGTCGCCGCAGGACGTCTCCGGTCATTGTCCCCAGCAATGCCCCATGTCGTCCCTCCCGAACAACCCAAGAGAAGAAGCCAGGGCAATCTAAGGCTCCCCAAATGACGTCCACAGGCATGAGGCCATCTTTATCGGCGAAGTTTTTGTGAGGAACCCAGGGGCAGGCCAAATATCCTGGCTCGGCACCCTCAATCTGCCCCGGAAAAACACGGAGGCCATCTCCCTCAAGGCGGTCTGGCCCACAGGTGAAGCAGATCGGATGATAGCGCCCAGTATGGCCAAGATGACGGGTTTCTGCGGCTATGGCCTGATCCAAAGAGGGAGGCTGCGGAACTGTGGGCAGATCTTCGACGGTAGCGGGTCGCCCAACCCCGATGAGATTACCCTCTTCGTCAAACAGCTGGGTTGACTGATCCCCAATCTCCAGCCGCAGACCAACATCAAGCGGGATCCGAGCCCTGAGCATGGCGCTCGCAGGGCCTTGGAGATCGGCAACCAGCATGCCGCAACAATACCCGCCATTTCCTGAGTTCGGCGGCCCGCAGAATTGCTGGGTAACGACAACATCGGCCATGGAAGGCTCCAAATAAAATGGACTAGAAATTTTGTGATCGATAATGCGCCCGATTTTTCACAACTCCCGAGCTCGCGAAAGCAAATTGTCGACGGTGTGTGATTGGACGTCTGCGTCAGGCGCGCTAGATTGCGTCAGTTTTCCGCGTTGCGGATTCGAGGAGCGCCCCTATGACCGACCAGACTGCACGCCCCTGGGCCCTGATGCGCCATCACGCTGGCTGGGCCGATGTATTCCTGATTGAGAAGGAATCCGCAGACTCCATTACGGGGGTATACCCAGACCGCGAAACGGTTGGCCCACCGGTCAACTACAGCGTCCGCGCCATACTCGCCCGCTTTGAAACCCTTGAAGGCGCGCGGGCTGCCCGGGAAGGCGCAGTGCTTGAGTGGCGCAAGCATGACGCTGATGTGCGCGAAGCTGAAGCCAAACTCCGGGAAGC
This sequence comes from uncultured Alphaproteobacteria bacterium, assembly GCA_937920085.1. GTDB lineage: Bacteria > Pseudomonadota > Alphaproteobacteria > Caulobacterales > Caulobacteraceae > Phenylobacterium. The sequence goes on from CALETE010000023.1 coordinate 56,447, forward strand.
CGAAAAAGCCCGGGAAGACGCTTGGCTCAACTGCCTAAGGGGTGCCCGCGGCTAGTCCAAGGGCCAACCAAGCTTACAACTCCGTGTAAGCTTGGGGCAAACCTGAGCCTCACTTATGGTCGTGATCGTGGTCGACTTCTGGGCCGCGGAATTTCGCGTGACACGCCCCACAAGCACCGCCGACGGCCTTTGCCTGAGCCTGAACAGCGGCTAAATCTCCGGTCTTCGCCACAGTTTTCAGAGCCGCGCTCTGAGTTTCTAGGTTCTTCGCCGCCGCCGCAAAGCCCGCCGAATCTGTCCAAATTTCGGGCTTAGCTCTCGTCTTGGCACCGCCTTCGGGGCCTGTTCCCGCGGGAAACCAAGTGGGAATTTCGTGAGCCAGGCCCTCGATTGTCTGGGCTTTCACAGCAATGGCGGCGTTGTCTGGTTTCTCAACTTTTAACCCATCCATTATGGATGTCAGGGCCCCGTAGAGGGCGTGAAAATGCGCGTGACGCGTCTCGTAGGCTTTGACGGGATCGACGGCCGCAAAGGCAGCGCTGAAGGAAAGTGAGCAGCCGACAACCAGGGCAGTTGCTAGCCTCGCAGACTTGGATTTCATGGTTCGACTCTCGAAAAAACGACCTATTGGCAATCCTTGAAGCCCAGCATTGCCTAGGTCAATCTCAGAAAACTCAGCAGAGCTAGTGTCGAATTCCACGCCCGGAGAACCCGGTGAACGCCGTCCGAGCGATAATCCAAAGATCGAGCATGATCGACTGCTTGGCGAGGTACTCAGCATCCAGCCGCGCTTTTTCCGGAATTGGCAATTCGTCACGGCCATTTATCTGCGCCCACCCCGTTAGCCCTGGGCGCAAGGTCTGGACCCCCGACTGATTTCTGAGGGCCATAAGGTCGTCTTGGCTGTGCAAGGCCGGACGAGGCCCCACCATGCTCATATCGCCCTTCAGAATACTCCACAGCTGCGGAAATTCATCCAGACTGTGACGCCGGAGAAAGCGACCCAGGGGCGTAATCCAGCGATCAGGGTCGGGAAGCAGATGCGTGGCAATATCGGGAGCATCTGTCCTCATGCTCCGAAATTTAGGCATCAAGAACAATACATTGTTGCGCCCAACTCGAGACGACCAATGCAAGGCAGGTCCTGCTGTTTCCAAACGGACCGCCAAGCCGATCAAAATCAAAATCGGCGACAAGATCACCAGGCCGAGGATCGATCCAACTATATCCAGACTACGCTTAATCAAGTCGGCCTGCCGCTTCCAAGTCCCAGCCTAGGTTCATAAATGAAACAGACACCTATCACAGTCTGTTACGGTCGCCACAGGCGGGCTTCGCCGTTCTCGCCCAAAGCCTTGACCACCCAAACGATTAAGTCTCGCACCGGTGCCTCAACATCCCGGCTGAAATTCACCAGGACAAGAACGCATCCGTTCATTTTTAAGGGGTCAGCAAGGGGCCGCATCCGCGCCTCTGCGATGAGCATTGACTCATGCCTGATATCTTCAATCGATCGGACAAAGCTGTCGAATGTCTCAAGGTCCTTCAGGGGAAGCCAGATAAGATACCGCGCACCTGGACTGCGTTGTTCCACAAGCCGTAAGGTCTTGGCGATTTGAGCATAGTCGTCGGCCCGCTCAAATGGCGGATCGATCAGGAAAAATGTCTCCCCAGAAAATACCGGAAGCTCTGCTGCACGCTCAAACCCATCGACACAGGCTGTCTTCACACCCGCCCTGCCCTGCATAGCATTGGCAAGGACAGAATGCTCCTCCGGGCGCAGCTCACAGGCAAGATAGCTGTCTCCCTGGCGAAGGCGGTTTGCGATCAATTCCGGAGAGCCAGGGTATATTTTGATACCTCCAGCGGGATTTAGTTTGGCAATTTCTGCGCGAAGTCCAGCAAGGGCCGCCGGAAAATCCCCGACTTCCGCCAGACGCCCGATCCCGACCTTCGCCTCCCCCGAGCGTGACGCATCGATGCCGCTTACGTCATACCGCCCCCGACCAGCATGCGTATCAACCACACGCAGAGGCAACTCGCCGGCAGCGAGTTCATCCATCACAAGCAATAGGGTTGCATGTTTTATGATGTCCGCAAAATTACCTGCGTGAAAACTGTGGCGATAGTTCATCGGTAAAAACCTAAACCTTCTGCCTATGAAGGCCCCTATTACGACCTAGCCTTACTATCGAACGATCAACCCAATTCGAATGGCTCTAAGTGCCGCGTAACTGCTGACCCCGTCACCGGTTTGCCCAACGACGATGTTTGAATTACCCAAGTTTTCGACCGCAAAAAACGCCGATACCTTTTCATTATATCGCCACTCAGCCTGGGCATTAATCTCGGTAGAAGCCGGCAAAATCCGCGTATTCAAGTCATCTTCGAAACGTTCACTTTCGTATCTGCCATTGGCAGAGAGCCTCAGATGCGACGTGGCATCCCACCCAAGTCCCGCGGTCACAGACACCCTAGGCGCCTGTGCGGGCAGCTTTCCGGTCAACTGTGGGGCGGCACCGCCACCGTCTACCCTGGCGTGCGTATAAGATCCCGCTAAGTCCAACCGAAGGGGTCCAAAGGTCTTGTGCGCCTCGGCTTCCAGCCCAGACGCCGCAATGACACCCACATTTTGACGCATCCGCAGTGCACCCCCCGCAGGGATGAAGCCAGCTATCGGGAAGGTCTTCGGCCCCACGCCTAGGGTTACGTTCGTTACAGGATCTTTGATTTCATTATAAAATGCTGAAACTGTCCAATTCAAACCAGCGTCACCCCCCACGCCCAATTCGGCTCCATAAAGGGTCTCGGGGGTAAGGGCCGGATTAGCTTCGGTGACATCATTTCCCACCCGGAAGGGGCGGTGGAGTTCGTTCAAGGTCGGCGGCCGAAAACCCGCATAAGCTGCAGCTCTGATCCACGCTTGGTCTGACACTGTTAGTCGGGCACCTAACCGACCGGTGGGCGTTACGCCGGATGCGCCCTTTGCTGGACTGTTCAGGGTGACCAAGCCCGTCGACACATCTCTCTCAATGCGTACAGCCCCACTCTGATTCCACTGATCCACCCGCAAACCGCCCGTCATCAATAGGGGCCCAGAGAATCTGGAGGCATCAACATAGAGACCTGTGATTGCCGTTCTTCCCCCGCTCTCACGGCCGCGCGTGTAGGCACCGTTCTGGTAGCGAAAATGCTCGTAGGCTCGGCCGGTGGTTAGCCGAGCATCGCCGCCGAGTTCCCACGACCACATACCAGCACGGAGCTGCCAAGCTGCATTAAAGCCATAGCCGAGCGCCGGAGTGGCATATTGCTCGCTCGCAGGGGTCACTGTTGCCCGGTTGGTAGCCACTGCCACTGAAGAATTGAAGAGATCCGTACTCCGGGCCCAGGCTTGAAGACGCCAGCCCCCCGTATCCATAAGGTCGGCCAAGGTTATAGAGGCGTCGGCACCTTGGGCGACAGATCGTGCGCCTAATAACCCTGAACCCCGACGCTCTTGATATCCACCAAGATGAATGGCTCCCCGAAGATCGCCCCATGTTCTACGGAACTGGGCACTTACATTGGATGTGCTCAGTTTGGTGTCGATATCAGCCGTGCCTGCAGAGGGCCCTCTAACCGGCCGGTAACCGCCGCCGCTCTCCATACCGGCAACAAGGGTTAGATCCTGCTGGCCAAATCTGCCTACTAATCTTTTAGCCCCTAAGGACCCGATGGATGCCGCCGTGAGATCCTGGCCGCTCCCGGCTCTAGCGCTCGTTAAGGCCACAACACCCGTCAGCGCGCCTGCACCGTACATACCCGCGCCAGCGCCGCGAACGATGGTCGCCCCTGCCAAACTCTCGGTCGGAACAGCTGACCAAATGACCCATCCTCCGAAGGGATCATTTATCGGCACATCGTCGAGCGTCACCAAGGCTCGGCCCGCGCCTGACGGCGCAATACCCCGCAACGAAATGCCTTGAATTGTCGGGTTGGCACCATCACTGCCCGTCCTCCGGAACAAGGACACTCCGGGGACTGCCTTAAGCGCGGCATCCAGCCGAGGGGCTATTGATAACTCCCGTGCATCAATCTGTGTCGCGGAGAATACGGCTTCACCTGCTAGGCTAGGCAAGCGCGGTGCCTGCACAACGATAGGTGCGAGATCGGTAGCCGGCAGGGGCATCGCCATGGGACTTACTCCAAACTTGGATAGCTTTTGAGGCTCCACTCGGCGCTTGTCGAGTTCACATGCAAAAAGCCCCCCGATGGCGGAGGGCTCTTTAAGACTTGGGTGCGGGGACAGGATTTGAACCTGTGACCTTCAGGTTATGAGCCTGACGAGCTACCGGGCTGCTCCACCCCGCGGCAAGTCTGCGACCTGAGCAGGAGATAATCGTAATTGAAGGGTGTAGACACATCCGTTTGGTAGACCTGGCAGCGACCTACTCTCCCGCGCCTTAAGACGAAGTACCATTGGCCCAGAGAAGCTTAACGACCGAGTTCGGAATGGGATCGGGTGGGGACCTCTCGGCAAAACCACCAGGTCAACAAAACGGATGTTGAGAAGACATCATCATCTAAAAGAGCTTCAAAGCGCTCTCATGAGTTCAACTAAGAACGATCAAGCCGATCGAGCGATTAGTACCAGTAAGCTACACGCGTCACCGCGCTTCCACACCTGGCCTATCAACGTGGTGGTCTACCACGGCTCTCGGCGAAGCCTTGTTTTGAGGTTAGTTTCCCGCTTAGATGCTTTCAGCGGTTATCTAGTCCACACTTAGCTACCCTGCTGCGCGGCTGGCGCCACGACAGGTCCACCAGAGGTGTGTCCATCCCGGTCCTCTCGTACTAGGGACAGATCCTCTCAAGCTTCGTACACCCACGGCAGATAGGGACCAAACTGTCTCACGACGTTCTGAACCCAGCTCACGTACCACTTTAATCGGCGAACAGCCGAACCCTTGGGACCTGCTCCAGCCCCAGGATGTGATGAGCCGACATCGAGGTGCCA
>CALETE010000024.1 GCA_937920085.1 uncultured Alphaproteobacteria bacterium
CCTGGCCGCCAGGTGACCGGGGGTGCGCCTAGTCAGAAAAGTGCCAGCAACGTGGAGGGGCAGTTCCTCTGTTCTAGCCAGATTTCGGGGAACACTGGATCTATGACCGTATTAGCGGCCATCGCAACCTAACGTCGTTTGGTTTCCAGGTCGAAGGAGGTCCGCCTTAGCGCGATCCGCAAAATGCAATCGCGCAGACGTTCGCCCCAGTCGGCGAACAGCACTAGATGAACGGCGAGGATCGGTAAGGCGATCTTGGTCAAGGGCAAGACCATCCCCACGTTCGGAAGTATCACGTCGAACAGGAACAGAAGGCAGATGCTGACCAGGAGTGCCACGACGAGATACGCTGCTGGAGCCAGCACCAACTCTCCGATCGGCGGCCAGCGCCTCTGACCGATAGCAAGAAATTTCCTCCAGAGCCAGCTCAGGATGAACACGGCGATCGCGCTGACAAGATATAGCAGGGCGATGATTTGGGGTTCAGGCTCCGCGGGCGAATATGTGTCGCCGCGGGTGAGCAGATTCTCGATTGCGGTCGCATGCACGTAAACACCAGGTATCACGCCGCTTGTGGGCGACTCGTAGGTGTCGCCTGCTTGGGTCAAGTCTACGCCGATCAGAACGATCCTGTCCCTGATAAATACGCCCCCGAAAGACCGCCCCGCCAGGCCTTCGCCCTCTTTGAACTCCGCATGGATGTCGGCTGGCGTGATCGTGTCGATCGCCATACAGGGGCGCTCGAGTTCGGTGGAGAATGCCTCCTCGAGGGGCTTAAACAGAGTTGCCGCATAGATGATTAGCGGCTCGAAAGTTCGATAGCGAAATTGCGCCAGACATGCGTCGGTTCCGGCCACGCCCTCGAAAGCCTGGCGGGTTTCAGGAGTCAGGTTGGTGCGCCAGCGCAACTCCATAACATTCCGCGCTGCTGGCTTTTTCAGGCCGTAGAGGCGAACGCCCAGAGGGGAGCGCTCCTTGCCCAGCATGATGCTAGCGGCAAGCGGTTGCACAGGCTTTCTCCCGCACAGCTCACGCCGCCTATACCCGCCTTGCAGTGTCGGCGGACAGTAGGCTCTAAGCAGAGCAATAGCCGGCGAGGGAATGTAATTAAGGCCCTTTTCGAGTTGCAGCCCGCAGCTTCCAGACGGTCCAGTCGCTATTGGCGCGAGTTGATAGCCGCCCTTGGCGTTTAGGACGCCGCTATCGACAAGGGAGATGCGGGTGGCACCTTGCGAGGAGCCAAAGACCTTGGCACGAAGTTCGCGGGACATGACACTGCGCTCGACCAGCTTGTCCTCCGCGACGTAGGAGACATCGCACGAACCCTTGAGGGCATCGTCATCCCGTGTAGGTACGACAACATCCGCGAGGAAGACAGGCGGCAGAGTTGAATCCTGATCAATTTCGACCAGACGGTCTGCAAGGTAGTCCGCGGCGTTCTGCTCGCCTTGCTCTCCAGCTCTATTGACCCCAGGCGTTATTTCTCGGGGCGCTTTAGGAAACGCCAGGTCGATGAATACGGCTGCCGGCTTTTCATTCAGAACCGGCCGGATCACGTATCGCATCAGGCTTGAGACAGGCAATGGCCACGTCGCCTCGTCGCTATGCGTGAACTTTTGAATGAAGTCCCGGTTGATCAAGACGACAGTAACTACCTTCTGTCCCGGGGAGGCACCGCCGCTAATGCCCAGCGCCACGGCTTCGCGCTGGATCAATCTCGCAACCGCGGCTTCGATCGCCGTTCCAATGCCAAAAGGGTTAGCCTGGTCTACGATGAAATCCGTGAGCGCGACCACGAGAATTGGAACGATGGCGATCGAGACAACGCGGCGGACCCAGGCCAATAGCTGTTGCATCAGAATATATCTCCCAGTGGCTTTAGCCACTGGACGGTCTTCCCGAGCCCTTTGGCCTGAAAGGCGGACTGACCTTCGGGGGTCTGGGCGGGGGTCTCCTTATTGGTGGGATCATAGCCCAGATACTGTACACAGCTCGGATAAAGCTTCCCGTCCCTATAGTTCATGCACTGCGCAGCCTTGGTTTCGGCCTGTGCCGTGTCGCCTTTGGCGACCGCTGCCGCGACCACCAGATCCAAAATCGGGTCAGAAGTGCCCAGCAGCTTGCCATACCGGTCGAGCACCGGCGGTAGCGCCGAGGCTCGAAGGTCGGGCGGCAGTCCCCGCGCCCAACGCGCTGCGACGTCCACAGAAGGCATGCTGGTCGCCAGCCCACGCCGCCAAGCCGCAAGTGCGAGACCGCGATTCCCTTCAATGTCGCGCAGCAAGCCTTCCATCGACCAGGTGATGGCCGCCTTGTCGTCACCGAAGCCGGCGAGCATGGGGCGAGCAGAATTCGCCTGGGTAGGTCTTGATGGTGCCTTGCTCTTCCTTGCTGAGTCTTGCGCCTTGACCTGGTTGGTCAGATCAGGTGCAGCTCCGTTCTGCAGGCCGGCGTCCTTCAACACCTGGCGAATAGCCGCGTCGCTCTTGGCGGCGTCTGTTTCACTTATCGTGGCTACGAGGCCTTTCCTTGCCACGGCGGCTTGGTTGACCCGGTCAACCAGAGGGGCAACTGTGTTAGCGTTAGCGACGCCGAGGAATCGAGTGTCCCCGGGCTTTCGCCTGACGGGCTGACTGGAAGTCTCGGGCTGAGGCTTGGGCGGATAGTTTTGCCGGAAATAGCTCTGGTCGAATGCAAGACGTTCGGCGGGATCAGGGTGATCCTTGTTGCGCGAGGAGATGAAAAGCAGGGTTCCGTTTATCGCCTGATTGCCTATCTCGCGCGTCGCGTTTTGGAAGATATCCGACAGAAAGGTTGAGTTGACTTGGATTTTCGGGCGTACTTGGCTAGCGTTTTCCTCGTTCAGGGCGCGCAAAACGGTAGCAAGCGCGGCCATCCGACCGGTGACCTGGGCTTGGTCGGCTGCATGGTGGTTGACGAATTCACCCACGACACCTTCGGTTATTGGAATCTCCGCTCGCACGGCAAGGTCGATGGCCAGCCGGTCTGCTTCCAGCTCCTTGCCCCGTCCGAAGCTTGGTCGCAGAAGATCGCGGATCAGAGTTTGGGACGTTAGATTGGCAATCAGGCCACGTCTTATGATCCGAGGGTCAGATTTCGCCTTGAATTCATCGCCCACCATATAGCTTTCACTAATATGACCGTAGGCCATGTAGGTGTTCGACACTAGGCTAAGGGAGTCGGCTACACTGTTCATCATTTTCTGGTCGTCGAGGTGACCTAGAAGCATGTGGCTGAGCTCATGAGCCAACAGGAGAGTCAGTTCTTCAGTGCTTGTTGCCCCGTACAGATAGTTTTTGTTGAATACACCCAAAGAAATCAGTATCACGCCGCTCGGTCTGACTTCACCATGAAAACTGTCCTCAGCTGTAATATACACCTTGATATTGGGGTGAGGGCCGTTCCACTTTTCGATCAACTTGTCTACGATTTCTTGGCATAATTGCTGCGCTTCGGTGGCATCGGCGAATTCGGTGCCTTCGGAAATTTCGTAGGCCACGGGCGCGCTCAGGGTGGCGGTGGCATAGGGCAGTAGCAGACGTTCAGGCGGCAAATAGGCTTTGCGCGGCTTCCTGCGCTCGATTGCATCGATCAGTTTGCCCCGCGAGAGTTCCTTGTTGAGCGATTTATCGATCGGCGGGGACTGAGCGATCTCCGTGGCCGTTGGCGCGAGTTGCGCTCTCGCGGACGGCGTGTGCACAAAAAAAAGTGAGCCCCAGACTGCTGTGGCGATTGTTCTCCGCAAGGCCGAAGGTTTCATCGAGGGCCGCCGGCCGGGGGCGGACAACCGGAGCCGGACCCGAAGCCAATGGGAGCTCGAGGAGCTTGCCCGCCGACCTGACCAGCCATGCTTGAAACCTGTGGCGCAGGGGGTGCGTTGCCGCAAAGCTGAAGGACCACCGCTTCTCGATCGACCCAAACATCCTTCTCTACCTCGACTAAATTGTTGCGCCGATCCCAGGCGTGAGCGCCGGTAAGGTTAAAGGTTTCGGAGTTGCGAACGCCCTTTGGTACGCCGTCTGCAGTAAATATCTCGACCTTAATCGGAGATTTGGTCCAACCGGCAAGTCGGACTTCGACGGTCTGAGCAGCGACGCTGCTTGAGAACGCCAGGAAAAGTGCGGAGAGAAAAAACTTGCGCATCAATTCAACCCGTTCCCATGCCAATACGGTCGTCTTCGGCGCAGCGTCACCAGCCAAGAGGCGAGTATATCTTTTTCCACAACAATTGAGTGTGTTATGCGGTGCGCGACATTCCCACCATTTGTAGTCAAAGGTTTCAGAGAAGCCCCCCGACGAGCGCCGCTGCGTGAAACAGTTAACGCTTAAAGATACTACTCAGGATTTAGGGATGTCAAGAACTCGCCGGGCTCGGGTGCAAAGAACAGCAGCGATAGCTTTCCATACGCACGATTGATGCATGAGGTATTTCGTGCATCTAGTGACAGGTCAAATAATCCCTTTCTGTCCCGTATGTCCTTGCCAAGCTCTATGGCTTGGATCGCTCGCATTGTCGCCCTTGGTTGCTCGCATCATGTGACTGAGCTCAGGCCGCTGTTGCCACACGGATTTCCAGAACCAAACCTGCCGCGGTGGCCAGATTAACGAGGGCGTCCAGCG
>CALETE010000025.1 GCA_937920085.1 uncultured Alphaproteobacteria bacterium
AAGCCTGCTACGTGAAGAAGGCCTGACGCGACTTCGTCGCGTGGGGGAACTGCTGGCATGGTGATCTGCTGCGAAGCAGGGTAGGGCTGGCCATCCTTGGCCGGCCGCTGTCTTGAGGTAGGGACAGCACCACGTGCTGTCCTAGTTGCTTCTCGTTCGCCGCAGGGCGAACCAGGGTAGGGGCACGATTCATCGTGCACTCCGCAGAGGGTGTTGGCGGTGAGCGGTTGGCGGCTGGGAACAAATCCAGACTGGAGGGCGCGGCGTAGCCACGCCCCTACCTTCGGCCGCCCTGCGGCGGCCTTACCTTACGGATCCGGATTCGCCTCAATACTCTCCGCGACCCATTGCAGCATGAGGATCGACCACACGAACCAGCGGGCGACGAGCCCCGTTTGTTGGGAGTTCGGTGCGTCACCCATACTTGCCGCTGTCCTTAGCTGGCCGTCACTTTCCAGGCCTTCGGCGGCGCCGAGCTTGCCCGCGAAGCCTACCGGGATGCCGACATCGCGTTCGATCGCCCGTTTGAAGGTCCCCGCCCCGACCATGTAGGCTAACGTCTCGCCTGGTGGGGCATCGAGGGTCGTCCACATCGCATAGTCCAGTTCACCGGCCGGAGTCTTAAAGGTCTGCTTCAGTCGGAATACCCTTACCGTATCCGTCCGGCGTACGATCACGTTATCCTTGTCGACGACCTCGACTACCCAGCGCTCGCCCAGGTATTCCGTCACCCCGATGCGCACGCCCTGCCATAGGGCGGCATCCTGCGGAATCTTCGCGAACTGATGCCGATCGTATTCCCCCGGCCCCGGAACCTTATTCCAGAACTCGTAGATGCTCTCCTCCATCTTTAACCCTTCTTCGTCAGCAGCGCGATCGAGCTGGCGTACTCGTGCAGCTTACGGCGGGCCTTGGCGCTCTTGGGCCATTCGCTCACGCGGTCACGCATGTTGGCGTAGTTGTCCGAGATCTTGACGACCCGGGCCAGTTTGTTGGGCAGGATTTTCCGGCGGACTTCGGCGAGGTAGTCTTTACAGTCCTTCGGCTTGGTCAGCGCCACGACGGCGTCGACGATATGCTTAGGGAACCCCTTATTCAGGAGGAATTCATCGGTGATCTTGGTATCCTCGATCGTGTCGTGTAGGATGGCCACGGTCTTGAGGTCCCATCCTTTGACGCGGGAGGCGACTTCCTTCACGTGTTCGAAGTAAGGCGTCTTCTTGTCTTTGCGGGTCTGGCCGGCGTGGGCCTTCTTGGCCAGCTGGTAGGCCAGGTCGTACATTTCTTTACCTTTCAGGGTCTTTGTTTTGCTCATAACCCCATTCTGCTCAAACCCGAAAACCTGGCAAACCTCATTCAGTATAATGACACAATGCAATTAGAGTATGGAGTATCGAGTATGGAGTATGGAAGAGCGGCGGCGGGGGGACGGCTGTGAAGCAGACTCATGTGCTCAAAGGGAAACCGGAGACCGGGATTGATGCTGAGGGTTTAACTCATTCCAGGTGACGGGTGACGGCCACGGTGGTCAGCCACTCGGGAATCAGCCGTTCAGCCCTCGGCCGCAGGAACCAGGAACCCGCTGCCGACTCCCGAGGGGCAAGCCCCTGAACTCCCGATGCCCGTGCCCGTCACCCGTCACCATGGTTCTTTGTGGTTAACTTTTGCACCTTTGCACAGGAGCTCCGCTCCGATTTGCACTTTTGCACCTTTTAGCGCCGGCCCCGCCAGCCGCTAAAACTGCCTCTCCTCCACCCACCCCACCAACACCTTACACCCCGGCAGCTTCGCGAAATGCAGGGTCACGATATAATCATGCTTCACTGAGATCGCCTCCATCCGGTGGGGTAGTGCTACCTTCTTGCCCTGGTACAGACAGACCTTCGGGCAGGCGTATAGCTGATTGGCCTCCTTGTAAGCCCGCTGGACGCGGATATCCAAGTTGCTGTGGAGGGCGCCGAGCCGGGGGACCATGCCGAGGAACTCCAGCTTGCTGCGGGCTTCGCGGTAATCGTCAAAGTTCAGGTCGTGCGCTTCCTCGATGACCGCGTCGGTGATAATCACGTGGTTCCTGATCAGGGACGCGCTCCGGATCGTCTCAAAGAAGTAGGCCATCCCGTGCGGGCGCTTCTTGCCCTTGATCATCCGTGGGGCCTTGGGCGACAGGTCCTTGCCATAGGCCGCCTCGATCTCCTTGGCCAGGAGCTCATCGCCCGCCCGGTGTTCGATCGTCAGCTCATGCTTGCCGCGCAGCACCGTGCGATGACGGACGATGATATCCCCGAACTGGTTCAGCCCGCCGATCCGGGAGCCGATGTCGAATTCCCCGTTGATCCACGACTCGTTGAAGGTCGGGGAAGACTCCACCAGCTTCAGCAACGCCCGCTTCACCTTCAGGGCGGACAATTTACAATCATAGGCGCGAATCTGGAGCTTGGTCAGGGGGAGGGTGGGATTGGGCATGAAGGTTTAGAAAGGTTCTTAGTTCTTGGTTCTTAGTTCGTCGTTCTTGGTCTGTTCTGGCTAACCGGCCCACTGGTCAACGGGTCAACTTATCGTGTTGGCCGTCGAGATGCCCGCCCTAGACCGTCTGTCAAGGCGGTGGGGAATGCCTCTAGGTAGGGGCAGCACCGCGTGCTGCCCTAGGTGTCTTTTCTCGCGACGTTCCCAACCGCTAACCGCTACCACTTTTTACTTTCGTTTATTTCGTTTGCCGACACCTCCCCACCCGCTAATCTTCCCCCATGCCCGTCAAACCATACAGCTATCGTCAGTCCCAGGCGCCCGTCTTATCGGTCGAAGAACGTGCCACCGTCGCCACGCTTGCATCACGCGCCAAGGTCGCCGGTCCTTTACGTATCCAGGTGGGGCAGGGTAGGCCGATTCTGGTTCCTAAGGCTCTCCATGCCCAGATCTTCGCTGTGCTGAGTCTAGCCGCAGAAGGAACACCGTCGGCCGTCGACCGCCTGGCGCTGACGCTGACCACCCAGCAGGTCGCAGAACGCCTCGGTGTCTCCCGGCCTCACGTCGTCAGCCTCATCGAATCTCGAAGGTTAGTCGGAACCAAGGTGGGCACCCACCGCCGGGTTCTTCTCGCGGACCTTGAAGCCTATCAATCACGGGAGGCTGCCCATCGCTCCAAAGCCCTGACTTCCCTTGTGCGCCAGACCCGCAAGCTCGGCCTCGGCTACTGATTCATTTTTAGGTTCATGTCTTCTCGGCCAGACATCCTGTTTCTGGATGCCAATGTTCTTTATTCGGCCTGCTCTCGTGACCTTCTGATTGAGGCCTCTTTGGGTGGTCTCTGCCATTGTCGATGGTCAGACCAAGTCCTCTCCGAGGTCAGGATTGCGTTGCATCGAAAACGTCCGGACCTTCGGCCGCCGCAGCTGGACCGCCTGTTCCATCTTCTAGCGCTTGCTTGTCCTGAGGCGCTGACCCGGCTTCGCCCCGAAGTATCGCTCAGATCGCTGCCACTGATCGATCCGGCGGACGGCCATGTCATCCAGGGTGCGTATACAGCCCGGGCAGATGTCATCATCACCTTCAATCTCCGGCATTTTCCCCGCCGCCACCTAAGTCCCTTGGGGTTGATGGCACTTACCCCCGACCAGTGGTTACTCGCGAAGGCCAAGGCCGACCCTGACGGTATGAGCGAACTCGCTGAGCGTTGCCGCCGCCGGCTTGCCCGCTCGCCTCTCAGCAAAGCCGATCATCTCAAAGTCCTCCGCCGCTCCGGCCTCACTCAATTCGCTGATTTCCTAGCCTAGAGGTAGGGATGCGATGACATCGCATCCGTGCGAATCACATCATTCCAGGTGACGGGTGACGGCCACGGTGGTCGGCCTCTCGGGAGTCAGCCGTTCAGCCGTTCAGCCTTCAGCCGCCGGATGCCGGGTGCCGGCTCCCGATGGCCAAATGGCCGACCCCTGAACTACCGATACCCGTGCCCGTCACCCGTCACCACGCCTTTCTGACTCTTCCTATACTCAATACTCCATACTCTATACTCGCGTTCTTCAGCGCTTCCGCGCCTCAGAACGGCGTCTCCTCCGCCCACCCGACCAAGATCTTTCCCTTCGGCAGTCGGGTGAAGTGCATCGTGAGGTGCGGGCCGTCGATGTCGGGCTTGATGGTGATCTGGTTTCGCAGGAAGACCTTCTGGCCCTCGTGCAGGCAGACCTTCGGGTCCGGGTGATTCACCTGGGCCATGTGGTAGGCGATCTGGGTCTCCTTGTCCTGCGTCAGGTAGGTGCGCTTGATCTCGCGGAGCTTGGCCAGGAAGTCCAAGGCCCGGCGGGCCATGCGGTAGTCCTCGAAGCGCAGGTCATGCGCGGCCTCGACGACGGCGTCGCTGATCAGGATCTTAGACTTCAGGGGGTTGCCCTGGATCATCTCGAAGAAGTAGGCCATGCCCTTGGGGCGGTTCATTCCCGGGACGGGTAGGGTGGGACGACGCGTCAGCGCCTTGCCGAGAGCCGTGACGATTTCGACCACCAGGGGCTGATCGCCGTCGCGGTGCTCGATCGTCAGCTCGCGCCTCGCCCGTTCCGAACTATGGCGGATGATGATGTCGCCGTGCTGCTCGAAGCCGCCGATGCGGCTATCCTCGTCCCATTCCCCGTTGAGGAACGACGTGTTGAAGTGGGTCGACTTCTCGACCAGCTCCTGGAGTTTGCGCTTCACCTCGGCGGCCGGGAGATCGGTCGTGAAGGTGCGCAGGACGAGTTTGGTGGGTGGCAGTGTTGGGTTGTTCATAAAATGAGAGTATTGAGTATGGAGTATCGAGTATCGGAGGTAGGGTCGGGACCGCGTCACGACATAGGTGTCTCGAGGTAGGGATAGCACCACGTGCTGTCCTAGCTGTTTTGGGGTTATTGGTTCGTTTTTTAGGTCGTTTTGTTATCTCTGGCCAACTGGCCCACTGATCAACCGGTCAACTTTGCCTCGGTCTTAGTTCGTTGTTTTTGGTCGTTTTTCGCGTTCTGGGCCTCCGGGCCTCTGATCAACTGGTCAACTAGCTTGGAATTTGGGCACAATTGCCCCTTGGGACTTTTGTCGGTCGCTTGGATCGGCTTCGCAGCCTGCCAGCGGAACAGCAGTACCCACCGTAGCTTTGCTACGGTTCCTGAGTCGCTTAAGCGGCTGTCGGTTCGATTAGGTGCCCCGACGGCATGTGCTCGGCATTGGTTATCTCAGAGGAAATCAATACATCAGAAGACCCTCATTCTGTCGAGCAAAATCGTAATAGAAGTCAACACACACTGCCACGACCGTAGGTCGCGCGGGGATCCGCTGGCATGGTGAACCGCTGCGAAACTGTATCGAGGCAGGGGCAGCACCGCGTGCTGCCCTAGCTGCCTCGTTTGTGTTCCCAACCGCTTCCACCTCGCGTCAGTGTCTGACTTCGTTCGGAATGCTGAACCTGTCTGACCCCGTTTGCGGGACCTCGAACAATCGCGGGCTTTTGATGAATGGCCGCTGGCGCCTTCAGATATCCATCCTTAGGTCGACATATCTGCAAAAGCCTACCGCAGTAGGATCGTTCAAGCACATGAACGTGTAACCACAGTGCATGCAACACCAGGAGTTTTGCCATCGCAGTAGGGCTTCTTTGTAAGCCTCAATCTTCTTACCGTCGGTGCTTCCGGCTACAAAGGTCATGAGTGCTCCGCGCTGTGGGTCGCTAGGAGGCTGAAACTTGCTGGCCATTGCAGTGCTTTTTCTTCCGGCTGACATGGCGAGATCGTCGCCGACAAAACCAATGTTCAAAGAGTCGGTCGTTCCCTCGTTGTAGATCATCTTGAATGACTTGAATTTATCGCTCTTACATTTAGGGCATTTTTCCGGGAACCTGAAACTGCCCGGATGAAGTTTGTTATTCAATGTCGCTGGCAGGGGTGGTGGTGCATCGTCGACAGGCATGTCTTGGCGAAGTGTTGCCCATTGCTTGCTTTGACCGTCGGCCCACCAGTGGTCGTCGAGTGTAATCTCTCCGTCTATTAAGCGTTGGTCTAGCTCCGGAAGGTCTTTACACTCGAAGATTACTTTCCCGCCACGTGCTACTATGATTTTTGGCATGGTTGGCTGTTGTAGGCGTTTTATGTAATAAGTTTATTTTTAATGGAAGTCAATTGGGTCAATTGCCACGCGTGCGCGCAGGAATCATTCCCCAGCCAACCATCCGGTTTCCGGTCTCCCCTTGAGCGCGGTCTATCCCCATGTCACCATGTCCACGTGCCCCCTGCAGGGCGCGCTATGCTTCAACAATCGCGCCTGCGCGCACATGCACCAACACACACCTGACCTTCCCCACGTCCAGCCCACACAACTTCCCGACCGCGATCCGATAGAGATCCATCTGGCCCTGGTACATCTCCCTGAGGTCTTCTACCGAGCAGTCGTTGGTCTTGTAGTCGATGACGGTGGCCGACTGGCCCGGAATCACGTGCACGCGGTCGAAGACGGCGCTGATGAGTTTCCCTTCATGCACCAGGGCGGCTTTCCGCTCCAGCCATAGGGTGACTCCCTGGGGGACTTCTCCTAGGAGTTCGCGTACTTCTTTCTTGGCCAGGCAGTCTTTGATCAGCGCGATGGCGGCATCCTTCATCCCGACATTCTCCGGGGCGATATTGGCCGTAGCCAGGCCATCCACAAAGCCGTCGATATCCCAGCCAAGTCCCTGCATGAGTTCGTGGATGAGGTTGCCGAGTTCACGGCCGCCGGGTTCGTCGCTCGCGGGCTTCCACGCATACATCTTGCCATCAGCCGGCTTGGAGGGGCGGAGCTTCTCGAGGACTTCAGCGGGGGCGTAGCGCTTCGCTGCGATCGATGCCTTGCCAGCGGGCTTGCGTCCCGCCTTAGCGGCTTCTTCGGCCAAACGCGTCGTAACCCAATCTCCAGCCTCTCCAGCGGACTTCCAGGCCCAGGAGGCTTCGATGTCGGCCATCGATGCATCGACGGGCTTCGAGAGCTGTGCCAGCGTCATCTCGAGCAGGCCCGCGAAGTCGGCCTTGCCGTTCTCTTCCTCGAGGCTGGTGAGTTTGTCTTCGCTCAGGGCCGTGGAGACCATGACGA
>CALETE010000026.1 GCA_937920085.1 uncultured Alphaproteobacteria bacterium
AATTAAACCACATGCTCCACCGCTTGTGCGGGCCCCCGTCAATTCCTTTGAGTTTTAATCTTGCGACCGTACTCCCCAGGCGGAGTGCTTAATGCGTTAGCTGCGTCACCGACATGCATGCATGCCGACAACTAGCACTCATCGTTTACGGCGTGGACTACCAGGGTATCTAATCCTGTTTGCTCCCCACGCTTTCGCGCCTCAGCGTCAGTAACGGGCCAGTGTGTCGCCTTCGCCACCGGTGTTCTTCCGAATATCTACGAATTTCACCTCTACACTCGGAGTTCCACACACCTCTCCCGTACTCAAGATAGCCAGTATCAAAGGCATTTCCAAGGTTGAGCCCTGGGCTTTCACCTCTGACTAAACTATCCGCCTACGCGCCCTTTACGCCCAGTAATTCCGAGCAACGCTAGCCCCCTTCGTATTACCGCGGCTGCTGGCACGAAGTTAGCCGGGGCTTATTCTCCCGGTACCGTCATTATCTTCCCGGGTAAAAGAGCTTTACAACCCTAAGGCCTTCATCACTCACGCGGCATGGCTGGATCAGGCTTGCGCCCATTGTCCAATATTCCCCACTGCTGCCTCCCGTAGGAGTTTGGGCCGTGTCTCAGTCCCAATGTGGCTGATCATCCTCTCAGACCAGCTACCGATCGTCGCCTTGGTAGGCCTTTACCCCACCAACTAGCTAATCGGACGCAGGCTCCTCCCAAGACGACTCGCGCCTTTGGCCCTCGGGCATCATGCGGTATTAGCAGCAGTTTCCCGCTGTTATCCCCCATCCCAGGATAGATACCTACGCGTTACTCACCCGTCCGCCACTAGAGGCCGAAACCCCTCGTGCGACTTGCATGTGTTAAGCATGCCGCCAGCGTTCGCTCTGAGCCAGGATCAAACTCTCAGGTTCATCACAGTCCAGCCAATAAAGACCAAACCACAACGAACTAGCCCTGACTCGATAGCCCAGACCCAGGCTCCCTAAAGAACCCAAACCTAGAACATGTCTCTCGAAACATCTGTCAACGCATAGTCAAGATACATCAAACAGACATCCCTTAAGACAATCATCAAGCAGGACCAATATGAACCTAACCCATGAACATCCACAAACCCAGTCATCCAAAAGAACAACCGACAAGGAACGCCGCCAACGTATCCCTTCCATTCCATATTCTATTGTAAAAGAACAAACCAACCAGAGAAACCGGAAGAACCAGCCCATCGTCGGGAGGCGCTTTCTAGGCGCGGAACCCAAACCTGTCAAACGGCGATTGAGCCCTCTCGCGTCGCGTCATTTTCCACACAAGACATTGATTTCATTTAATGTTCATTCTTGCAACTGCCATATTCGATCCAACCAAGCCCCACAAACTCCCAAAACACGCTCGTCATGCATTTAATGCATAGCTTGCCAAAAGCCGTGCGAATGCCATCCCGGCGCTCTTGCAGGCGCCTTCAGCCCGGGTAAGGTTTGCCCATGAGCATCATTCTACGCGACAGTCGGGACGACGATATCGACGGGATTTCCGCCATTTACCAGCATGCTGTGCGCACCGGCACGGCCAGCTTCGAGCTGGATCCCCCCTCCGCGGAGGAGATGGCCCATCGCCGGCGCAGCGTGATCGGGAGCGGTTTCCCCTATCTCGTCGCCGAGCAGGACGGAAAAATTGTCGGCTATGCCTATGCCAGCACCTATCGCGCACGGCCCGGCTATCGCTTCACGGTGGAGAACTCGGTCTATGTCGCGTCCGACCAGCAAGGTCGCGGCATCGGCAGGACCATGCTGACCGAGTTGGTCCGCCGCTGCGAGGCCGGCGGCTACCGACTGATCGTCGCAGTGATCGGCGACAGCGACAACAAGGCGAGTATCGCCTTGCACGGAAGCTGCGGCTTCACCCATGCCGGACTCCTGCCAGGCGTCGGCTGGAAGTTCGATCGCTGGCTGGATTCGGTCCTGATGGTCAGAGTCCTCGGCGCAGGGCAGACCGCCCCGCCGCCGGCAAACCGATGAGCGCGGCGATCGCGGCCTTTCTGCTCGCATTCCCCGCATTCTTCTCCATCGTCAATCCTCCCGGCGGCGCCTTCATCTTCAACGAGGTGACGGCGCATCTGCCGCGCGACGAACGAACCCGGATCGCCGGCAAGGTGGGGCTCTTCTCGCTGTTCGTGATGCTGGGCGCGCTGTGGGGCGGGGCCTACATCCTGAATTTCTTCGGTATTTCCCTTGCCGCCCTGCGCCTCGCCGGCGGTGTCGTTGTCTGCAAACACGCTTGGGACCTGCTCTCCGCCCCCGAACGGCAGGAAGCGCGCAAGCAGGAACAGGCAGGATCAAGCGGCCCGGCGGGAGAGGACATCGCGTTCTTCCCCCTCACCCTGCCCTTCACCACCGGTCCCGGCACAATCTCCGTCGCCGTGGCCCTGGGGGCCGGGCGCCCGGCCGACGGCGCGGCGTTGTTGTCGTTTTTCGTTGGTATGACGGCTGCCGCGGTTGCGATGTCTCTGTGCATTTGGATCGCCTACCGGTCAGCAGATCGCATCGCCCGGCTGGTCGGCAGCCCGGCGCGGCGAACCATTGCGCGGCTCAGTGCCTTCCTGCTGCTGTGTATCGGCGCACAAATCATTTTGACGGGCATCCAGGATGTGATGTCGGGGGTCACACGGTGACTTATGGTGCGATCGCGGCGGACCTCACGGCCCAGGGCCTGGCCCTGCGAGGCGGTTTCCACCCGGCGGCAACCGACAATGTGCCCAGCCTTCCCGACGGACGGCCCGCGGCGACCTTGCTCCTGCTGGGATGGACCGAGGGACGGCAGTGGCCCGCCTTCACGGCCTCGCCCGAATATGGGGATGGACAGACCCATCCTCTGGATCGCTGGTCCCGCCGCATCATCGACGCCGCGGCAGACCGTCATGGCGGCGCGGCGCTCTATCCGTTTTGCGGCCCGCCCTATTTGCCGTTTCTGCGCTGGGCTGTACGCGCCGAACCTGTCACACCCGCCCCGCTCGGCCTGCTGATCCATCCGCACTGGGGCCTGTGGCATGCCTGGCGCGGGGCCATCAGCCTTCCGATACGCCTGAACCTGCCGCCGCGCGTGAACGCCGAACCGCCCTGCGCGCATTGCGGCGCGCGCCCCTGCCTCGCGGCCGACACATTTGACGCCGCCCGCGCCGCCTGCCCGGTAGGCACGGCGTACAGCGCCGCGCAGCAGGAGTTTCATCGAAAGGCGGCAGGCCGATACTGAGGCTTCAGCGCCTCGAACCTGATGATCTTTGGCGGGATCGCCAGACGTCATCCCGCTCTAACGTGATGCCAGACCGATCGATTTCAGAATTTCCGCCTCCGCCGCCTCACGCCCGCCCCACCCCGTCACCTTCACCCACTTGTCCTCCTCGAGATCCTTATAATTCTCGAAAAAATGGGCAATCGCGCGCCGGGTGATTTCCGGCAGGTCGGCAATATCGTTCACCAGCGCGTGCTGGGGATGGATCTTGTCGTGCGGCACGCAAATGATCTTGGTGTCATTGCCGGCCTCGTCGTCCATGAAAAGGATGCCGATCGGCCGCGCCCGCACCACGGCGCCCGGCACCACCTGCGCCGGCACGAGCACCAACGCATCGGCCGGATCGCCATCATCCGACAAAGTGCCCGGTATGAACCCGTAGGCAGCCGGATAGGCCGTCGGCGTAAAGAGGAAGCGATCGACAAAAATCGCCCCGCTCTCCTTGTCGATTTCGTACTTCACCGCCGAACCCTGCGGAATTTCGATCACCACATTGATATCGTAAGGCGGGTTGCGCCCGGTTGAAATCTTGCTGACGTCCATGACGGGTCTCCTGGTCAATGCCTCGGCGCAGGTAACGGATGCCACAGGCCCTGTCCAGGAAAATGCTGCATCGCAGCAAAACATCGCCGGTGCCCCGGATCGTCACACAAAAAAACCCCGGAGGCGAACCTCCGGGGTCTTTTCGCTCAGCAGAGGCCGTTCAGTGCGCGATATGCGCAAGAACCGCCAACAGCAGCAGCGCCACGATATTGGCAATCTTGATCATCGGGTTCACGGCGGGGCCCGCCGTGTCCTTGTAGGGGTCACCCACGGTGTCGCCGGTCACGGCGGCCTTGTGC
>CALETE010000027.1 GCA_937920085.1 uncultured Alphaproteobacteria bacterium
CGATCTACGGGAAACGCTCCGCTTGCTTCAATGCTTACAATCATCGCTTCTGCATCTCCCTTAGTGCCTCTTGGACCGCGACCACACACTTGTCCTTGGGGGATACGTCGTGATTGCCCTCCACCATCCTGCTGGCGTCCAGTTCTTCATGAAGTTTGTCGACGATATCACCAGATCCGTCCCTAAACGGCAATCGAGTCAGGATCAGATGAGATTTAGCACGTGTTAGTGCTACGTTCACTCGATTGAAGGACCTCATGAACGAGCTTCGCTCGCCGCTGGAATCACGACCAAAACTAAGGATGACGACGTCTGCCTCATGGCCCTGGCAAGTGTCTACCGTATGGAATAGAACATTGAGACGGATTGTGCCATCCAATGCCTTCATACGCCTGAAAGCGCGCTCAAGCAATTCACGCTGGTTTCGGTAGAATGCGATGACGTAGACGCTAGGGGGCCTGTCTGGCCTTACGTCATGCACCCACCTTGAGATCATCGCTATCTCCGCCATAGCCAACACGGCCTCGGTCGGACTGATTCGCTTGATTCCCTGCGGGTCAGATATGTCAAAAGGCGCGGTCTTCCTGATCTCACGCTTAACAACCCTTTGCTCGATATGGAATTTCGCCCTAGGTTCCTTGAGCTTAGTCAGCATCGATCGGCCACGATAGATAACCCTGGAGGGAAAATCCGCAATAGCGGCATCCATGCGATGCTGATAATCCAACCTGACAAGCCTGCCCTGGACGACTTCTGAAGGAAGCCCATCGAGCACCTTAAACATAGGGCTTGGAATACCTTCGTTTCCACCGATGAGCTGCTCTAAAACCGAGCATAGCTTGACGGACAAGGTGCCCTGGATTGCCTCAAGGCAAGCAGGCGAAAGGGCCTGAATGTCAGCGATCTTCTGACGAAGTTCGTCGACAAGGGCGCCATGCCGAGGCGACCCCTCAAGACGGAGCATCTGCTCCTCCTGAGCAAGTTGGATGAATTTCTCTACTTCGGCCCGGATATGAGGGTTATCGGCGACCTCTCCCTCGATCTCCTTGGTGATAGCGGCAGCAGCATCCTCCTCCTCGCTATACGGGAAAAGCTGATAAGGATCGCCCACCAGGATCCATTTGGCGCCATAAACCGCTGGAACCAGGAACTCGTCCAGGGTCGTCTTGCTGCACTCATCGAGTATTACATAGTCGAAGGCTGGTGTCGTCGAAATCCCGCGATCCCTCAGGTCCTCATACTGCATGAACCCCATCGTGGTGCCGCAGATCAGATTTGCCGAATCACGGGCGAGACGCGCTGCGAGCGAATCGCCCTCGTCGTCCAAAGCCTGGAGCAGCCGCTTCGCAGCCCGGTACTTTGAATGCCTACGAAGGTTTTCCTTAATCCTCCCTTTCTCACCATCGACGAAGGTTTCCTCGATATAAGGCTTCACTGCATCCGACACGTTTGTTGGATCGGTCGCAATCCGGAGAGGAATCACCTCCACGCCAAGGCTGGCATCTGAGTCAGGTCGTGCGCAAAGACTGAACTCCTCAAGCTTCTCGATGACGTTGTCGACCGCCACGTGGGTCGAGGCACAGAGAAGGATCTTCTTACCCTTAGCGGCCAGCTGAGCCACAAGCTCACAGATAGCCGTTGTCTTCCCGGATCCAGGAGGCCCCCACAGGAAAGCGAAATCCGGCGTAGCCAGAGCCTTCGCAACGAAGTCCCTCTGCTGACCACAACCAGACCGGGTTTCATCGGTCAGGAATCGCCAATCAACCTGCGTCTGACCGGCAAATACCTCCTCTAAACCGGGTCCGTCGGACCGACCAGCTAACGCGGCCCTTAGAGGTACAAGGTATGGGATGTTCTTCCTGAGAGTATCGATTGCCTCGAGCTTTCGCTGTTGGGGCAACGTATTCTCTTCCACATAAAGGACGAAATCCTCGTCCTTACAATCGTCCCAGTTGAACTCCCGGTACTTCAGATCGCCCCTGAATCGGGTGTCACGAATCAATGGAACGTAGCGCGCCGACGTCCCCTTTGACTTAACCCATTCCGCGAGCTTAGCCCGATCAGGGCGAGCCGGCTCATCGTCATCAATGTCGGTATTCTGGGCACAGACTTCCTTGATGGGTATCAGATACGCACGGGAAGCGGACTCTAGAGTAGACTCTATCTTGTGAGATGAAGCCTTCTGCATGCCTCTTAGCTCAGCAATCCTATCAGGATGCAACTGGATCTTCCCGTGGCTTGCCTGCCACTCCCACGGCATGAAAACGACAGGAGGGGCAGATTCTATTGCCGACTTTTCATTTGCCACAGACCTCTCGATACGCCCCAGAACCTCGGCCGTGCCCAATCCTAACTCAACGGCAGAATGAAAAGGCCCGAGTTGCGCCTCGAGCTGCTTCAAGAGCTTTGGCTTATCTGAGTGGCTCGGGGCGGTCCACATAGGTCGTTGAAAGACATTCGCTCCGCCAAACGGGCAGTCAAGGCCCGGCAACTTACAGCTAAGACCCCGATTTATAAACCACCGTTAACCCAATAAGCGGAAGGAATATTATAATCTTCATGTTCTCTGAAGTATTACTCAGGAAATTGCCCCGACACACGCGCCTGGACAGACGGCCGGCGATCTGAAAGCTGCCAAACGTGCGATACTGGTGGGTAAACCAAGGCCAGACCTACCGCGAGGAGCGGGAGGGTGGTTACCTATGGTCGCCGAAACGCAAGCGCGGCCGGGACGGTGAAGCCACCGTCCGGAACCCTTTCTACGAGTACATGCGGGACGTCGCCCCTGGGGACATGGTCTTTTCCTACCGGGATGGCCACGTGGTCTCCTGCGGCCTGATCACCTCCTACGGCTACGACAGCCCCAAGCCCTCCG
>CALETE010000028.1 GCA_937920085.1 uncultured Alphaproteobacteria bacterium
CATCGTCCCAAGGGACCGTCATGGCCGGTGCGTTAGATTGTCCGGCGTGCATGGTCGCTGACATAAGCAACCCTCCAATGGAATAGATGTTGATCATCCCCTTGGACACGGACTCTGGCACCTCGAATATCGACGCGATTGGCTCACGCTTAGGCGGTCGGGTCTTCGTGGAAATTGTCAGGAAACGGTTCAAGAAACCGTTGAACACGTCGTCCCCCTCGACCGCGGAATAGAATTCCTCCGCTGTGCTCGCGCCGTACAGGCTGAAGGCGGGGGATATCAGCGTGCGCGAGGGCATTTGCGCATAGGCCGGCGTCTCGATCTCCCCGAACGAACTCCCCCAAACTTGGCGCATAATGCCGGTGATCGCTTGCTCGTGATTACCCGACTTGGCGCCATTGATCCGCTTCAAGAACGAACCGAACTCATCCATGGCTGACAGGGTGAGAGGCTGGCTGGTCAGGGTGTTGACCACCGCCGCCATGGACGCAAAGCCGGACGGGCCATTGTGTGCCTTCATCGTGGCTGCAGTCAGGATGCGCCCGATGCATTTGAGCGGGTGATCCTTGCCCGCGCCGGTCGGAGCGATAGCCAGGACGTACAGGTGCGTCCCGCTCATAGTCGGCCCTGCGACCTTGCGCCCGGCTGCAGTCCCGACCAGGGTCATAGCCGCGCCTAATGCCAAGCCGCGTTGTGGCCGCTGCGAACTCGCCTCGATCCAGTCCGTGATCTCGCCTAGAAGGCCGGGCACTCGAGTCAGGTGTTCGGGTAGCTCGCTGGGTTCTTGGGCGGTATTGATTACAGCGGGCGCCGGGGGGCTAACTAAGGGCTGCGATATGTCAGGCTTGAAGGCAGAAACTGTACATGTTGGCTGAACGTGTTCGATTTCCCGCGATTCCTGTACATGTTTCGGCCGCTGCTCCAGGACGATCAATTCGGTAGGCGGGAATAGGCGGTCGCGTAGCCAGGCGGTCGCACCGGCCTGATCGAGCCCCTGCGCTTCCATGACTAGATCAATCGCTGATCCCGTCCAGTTGGTCCCAAAGTCCTTGATCCCGTTCGGCTGGATCGAGAGGTTCCGCTTGCGGTTCGGGATAGCTTGCCCGGTCGAAGACGGACGCCACGTCGCTAGAGCTTCATAGCCGCCACGCGCCGGCTGAAGTCCGTAAACATCTAGGTCGTAAACCCACGCCTCCAGGTTTGCGAGCGCGGCGACTTTCGTTTTTGAAAAGAAGTCGTCTGAATCTGGTAGGGGTGTCCCTGGCGCTGTCGCCCGCTTAGCCTTGCGAGCCGCCGCTGGCGCCCACCCAAGGGACTCAAGCGTCTCTTCCAGCACACACAGGTCATCGGCGTCGAACCGGGGTAGGTCACGCGCCGGCACGGGTCCGCTCATCCACACGTACTCAGGCCCGTCCGGGTGAATAGACGGCGGAATGACGGTCTGTCGGGTATCGAAGCCGGTCAACAGATCCACAAGCCTGTAGGAATGACCCGTGACCCCAGCCGCCTTGTCCTTAGCCTTGCTCGTCTCGTCATCATAGGGCGTAGACTTGATCTCAGGCGGCGCTCGATAGAAGCGAGTTTCCCCCTTTAGACCGCGCTTGCACATAGGCGAGTAGGGTAGGGCACCTAGAATATCACGCAGGATATCTGGGTCTGTCACATCCACGTCAACGGCAATCAGGCGGTCTTGTCCTACCGGAGAGCCTAGCACCAAGCCGACATTGGCATTTGGGTATGATCGCCATAGGCCAAGCTGAAACGCAGACGGCGAAGAGTCGCGGAGGTTCTGCCATTTCGGCATACCGCGCCACGTTCCCATGACGAACTCGCCCGGTGCCTTTCCGCGCCCGGCGTGCGAGGCGGTCGGCGGTACGATTGGAAGCGGATGATAGCCCATCGCCACTAAATCCGTAGCGGTGCGAGCGAGAGGTGAGAGGGTACTGGAGTCAGTCATGCGACCCTTCAGGGGCGGGGGTGTTTGGGATATCGGGCGGCTAGTCGCAGCTAGAACGGAGGCTCCCGCTCCAGCGCCGTCATGTAGTCATCCAGCGCGGCTGAAAGTGTACCTGCCATGAATTTCGAGCAGAACATTTCAAACTGAGGGACGGACAGCTTGGCTAAATCCGTCTCGCCAATGGACTGCAGGTACTGCCCCGCGCTGGCGCCACCACGCACGGCTGCAGATTTGGAAAGGGTGAATGTTGCTTCAGTCACCGTCCATCTCCTTCTGGGGGAAGGGGAACGCGGTAGCACTGGCGGATAGCAAAATCGGTGAAACCGGACGGGTCCATAAACGGACCAAAGGGGTCCAAGTCCACGGACTTTCCACCCGGCCCAAAGACCGCCAATTTCTCGCCATACGGTTCCAACCAGCCACGGGTTTGCCGAGTGATATAGTCCAGCATTCGATGGTGTTTGGTCCAATTGATCACCCGACGAAGATTCGTCCGGCGCTTGATGTGTTCGATAGACCGACCCATCGTCATTCCCCATCCCCCCTGGTATCAGAGACAAGGGCTCGGCGGGCGGCCATGATGCCTTCAATGAACGGCCTGTGTGTCTCGCTCGGCCATGGGGTCGAATAGCCCGCAGCGGCTTGCAGAGCGTCTGTCATGCAGGACCAATAGGTCTCGTCCATTGTGGTGATGCCGAAGTGATCGACTGGCGCACCGTGGCGGGCTCGAATGGCATTGAACTCGCGCCAAGCCATCCAGCACAAAGCGCGCAGGTTTTCTTCCGTCAGAGGTCCAGTCATTCCCCGGTCTCCTTCTGTGTGGGGCGGTTCTCAAGGGCGTCGGCGGCTTGGTGCAGGGTGGCGGCGGCGTCTTTGCGCCAAAACCCAAGTCCTTCGGAGTTTGTTCGCATTCGCACCGCAGCGGCCTTTTCATGCCACACGGCTATAGCCCTCACCCGTTCAGCTAGGGGTCTGGGGTCGGTCATTGGCAATTTTCCTTTTCGCAACGCGCTTCAAGGCAATTCGAGCAAAGGAGCGTGTCGAACAATTCAAAAGCCTCGACGTTGATCTCTAGGAGTTCTTCGCCGCAATCGGGGCATAGGGGCTGTTCGTCATCTATGGGGTAATCAGCCTCGCTCACTTCACCACCTCCAGTTCATCCGGCAGGGTGATGCGTGGTCCCCAGGTGAAACTGCTAGGCGTCATTTTGAGCCCCTCGCATTTGCTTGACGATGTATGCTGAAAGCCCGGCGAAAGACGTTTCGCGGATAACCGACCACGGCAAGTCCAAGGTGATGACTTGGTCGTCCATGACAATCCCGACTTTGAAGCTGGGTTGAGATCGAGCGGCTGCAAGCTTCACGGCAAACCGAGCGTCGATCTTGTCTCCGCGCTCGGCGGCGATAAGCGTAGAGGCGATCTTGTCGGCCTGGACTTTCAGAGCGTTCAAGTGTGAGTGCTTTGTGGTCATGTCCCCACCTTTTCGCCGTCATGCGTCCAGATAAACTCGCCGTCCTTGCCGACCGGAAAGTGAGAGCGACAACCGGCGCAGAACGTGCCGCTGTAAAATTCAGGGTCGCGGGCATAAGTCTCCGACAGGGAGCGCCCCATGGTTGTGACGGTTCCACAGCGCAGGTGTCTGTATGCGTCACGGTAGGGTCGAACAAAGCCCTTGGCGCGCTCTTCCTCCGCCAGGACCACATAACCCTTCTGCATCCCCGTCTCAGGCTCTATCTCACGGTGGCCGGGATAAATTTGAGTGCCGTCGCTTAGCATCTTGCGGGGTTCTTCGTCTGTCTGGTCGGTCATTGATTCTCTCCAAGGGCGGTGCGGGCGAGGCCTTCGGCTATGTCGAGAGCGGGCCACGGGTAGGCCAATCCGCTGACCAGCCGGACGGCAGAAGCAAACCCAGTCTCACCGCAGACGGCGTGAAGCATTTCCCGCAGCGCCCCTCTCAGGGCCGCGTTCTCAGCCTCTAGGGCGTCTTCACTGTTACAAGAGCGCAACGGAGTGACTTTGCAATTGGCCGCGCGGAGGTTTGCTGGATGAATTGCGAGAGGGATTGAGGTTGCAAGGGGGTCATCGAAACAGACGTTAAAAACGCCAAGCGGGCCGAAGCCTAGGTTTATTCCGTCAAATATCACGCGAACGCGCTCCCCTTTGGCAAGGGCATGAAGTTCGTCAATCTGTTCCTGGGTCATTGTCCGAGTTCCTTCAGAAGAGCGCGGGCTTCATTGTGAGCGGTTGTCATGTCGAAACTGTCGTCTCGCCAAACAGCCTCGGTCAGCCGCTTCAACCCCTCCACCAGCTTGTCATGACTGGCTAGGCGGGCGGCGATCTGGGCGATGGAGTGTTCGCGGCCACTGGGTTCGGCTTCCCACAGTTGCAGGGCTTCATGCGCTCGCGCCTTATCAAGTTCCTCCGCGGTCCGTTGTCGCCTTGCTGCTTCCATCCGCGCCATGCGCCGGTAGTATTTTCGATTGACGCCAGGCCCACCCCATCGGCGCCATTCCTCTCCGCGCCGAATGGCGGACTGCCTGAACAGTTCCATGGCGCGGCGTTCATTGGGTGTGAGGGTGTCCATCAGTGTTCGACCCTCAGTGCTTTCTCGACCTTCTCAACGCCCGCCTGGGTCAGCATGTAGCCGCGCGCCCACAAGGTATCGATGCACTCACTCCCGATCTTCTTCCGCAATTTGCAGATGAACACGTCGATGATCTGGATCTCAGGCTCATCGCGCTCGTTGTACATGGCCGACATGCAAATCTCTTTGCTCAGAACACGGCCCGCCCTGGCATAGAGGGTCATAAGCAATGCCCCCTCTTTGGGGCTTAGTCCCAGCATTGAACTGACACGCGCGACCTGATCCATGCGCGTTGCTATGCCCAATTCTCGCTTGTAGTGGTCGCGCTCGTGCGTAAGGTCGGCGATGATGTTCTGCATGGCGGCGATCTGCGCCTGTGGGGAGAGGGTCAATTCATCACCTTTGGGTTCACGGTTTTTCCAGCTATGCGCATCAGGCAGGCCCGGCAGTACGGGCGCCCGTCGGCTTGCGGCTCTGCGCAGAACAGTTGGTTGAAGCCCTCAGCGTCCCCGACTGGGAACTTGCACTGCCCTGGGTCTAGGTCGATCATCCGCTTTGCGCCTGGCCCGGCCTCCCACGTAGGTAGCGGGGGTAGGGCAGGGCGCTCAGGCTCATCGCTCCGCCGCTCGGCCAGGGTCTTGCGTGGGCGGTAGTCGCAGACGGTCGGCTGATAGTCGTCGTCCAGGACCGAGCTCTTACCGACCGCCATGAGCGCAGCCGCAAGGTGGTTACTCGCCTCGCGCCCGTGTCCCCGCCTAGGCGTGGCCTCCATTGTCATGCTCATTAAAGTTGGTCCTGTGAGAGGGTGAAACTGCGACCTGTGATATCGAACCACTTGCCGTTCTTCTTGGTGGTGATGGTGACCGGGCGGCGGCATTCACCGAACCTGGCGATAGCCTCCGCGGTCGTCTTCGGCGCCGGGTCCAGCCCGCCATGCTGCGTCCACCAGCGATGCGCCCGTGCCTTGGACGGACCCATGTGTTCGAAGGGGAGCCATTCCGGGTACTGAGTGACGCCGGCGCTGTACGTCACCTTCATCGACGGCGGTGACCCATCCTTGAAGTGTGCTGTCGCCCGCCAGTCGTGGACCGGAACCGTGTCATGCAGGTTCTGCTTGGGCAGGTCCCGTGACAGGATCGCCACGTCCTCCGCCTCGCCCGAATGGCTCGGTGCGGCCTCCATGTTAAACTCTGCATCGCAGTCCACACATCGCCGTGCGTTGAGCGCATTCAGGGCCAAGCAATGGGGACAGGACTTGGCGCGCATGCTGTCTGGCTTGACTGCGTTCGGATCTACCTCGCCCTTCTTCCGCTTAGGACCGACCACGATGGTATCAATCGGGCCATGCCGGGTGATATTGCCGCTGAAGTCCAGGACACGACAGTTCGGCTTAGGGCCCGACGCGATAGCTGCGCGGCGCTCCTCGGCCGTGGCGTCATTGGGGTTAAAGCCGACAGGATAGACAGGGCGCGTACCTCGTCCGATGATCTGGATCAGTAGGCCCGGCGACATGGTAGGGCGAAGCATGGCGACCATATCGACGCTTGGAGCATCGAACCCCTTGGTCAGAACCTCTGCATTGGTCAGGGCGGTGATCCGTCCAGCTTTGAAGTCGGCAATGATGCGCCGCCGCTCGCCGGGATCCGTGTCGCCCGTGACCGTCTCCGCGGTGACGCCTGCATCGCGCAAAGCCTGACAGACATTGCTGGCGTGCTTCACCCCGACGCAGAACACAAGCCAGGACTTCCGCCCCTCGGCCAGCCCGGTCGTCGCCATGTCAGCCACGGCCGCACGGGTCACGTCGTCGTCGTCTGCAGCCTCAGCTAGGGCTCCAGGTACGAACTCCCCGCCCGCCCGCGCCACGCCCTTGACGTTGATCTCGGACGCCTGCTCCTTACCGCGCCGACTGACCAGCGGTGACAGCCAGCCGTCATCAATCCCGGCGCCAATGCCATACGAGTAGACGATCTTCTCAAACAGCGCGCCGTCACCGCCGACCAGCGAGCCGCCCTTCATGCGGAAGGGGGTGGCTGTCAGCCCGCCGACACGCATGTTCGGTTCCATGTCCGACAGCTTGTCTAGCAGCTTACGGTACATGCCCTCGCCGTCGTGGGGAATCATGTGGCACTCATCGACCAGGACCAGATGGCGGGGGCCTAGTTCGGCGCCACGCTTGTAGACTGACTGGATCGACGCGAATGTGATCTGGTGGTGCGAGTCCCGGCGACCCAAGCCCGCGCTGTAAATGCCGGCCGGCGCCTGCGGCCACATGCGGATCAGGGCTTGATAGTTCTGCTCGACCAGTTCCCGGTTATCCACCAGCAACAGGATACGCATGGCAGGCCAGCCGCCCACTAGATCCTTGACGATCTTGGCATTGACGACCGACTTCCCGAGTCCCGTAGCCAGGTCGATCAGCGCATTTCCGCCGCCGCTCTGCCAATGGTTCATGAGGGACGTGATCGCCTCGTCCTGGTACTCTCTCAGGCGAACCAGGGTCATGCGCACGTCTCCATGTAGGCGCGTATGACCTGCTCGGCCTCTTGCGGGACGATGGCGTTGCCGACACCCTTCCAGACGATGATGCGGTTGATCAGTTGATCTGCTTGCGGGTGGTCTGCTTCTCCGATGGCGCTGCCAATAGCCACTCGACCCCGTACCCCATCAACCAGCATGGGAACGCCGGGTTGGGTGCGCCGCGTTTTGCCGTCGTGGCAGAGGAGTCGGTCTGCGCCTGACCAGAATGTTGTTGCGCTATTCGTTGCGGCAGGCTCACCCCCGTATCCCACGATCGAGGAGGCTCCGACCCCTTGTTCCCGTCCATAGCTTGTGGAGTCGGCCAAGTCCCCAGTGGCGGTTCTGGAGCCAGATGCGCCATCTGGTTCGGAAGCTGCTCCCCCTTCTTCCCGCCGCCCCGCTCTGAAAGCGGAACCGCGTTGGGGTGTCGGTAGTCCCGAGCCGCAGGGGTCGCCCAGGGCGACCCCTTGGCTTCCGCCCCGTGCATCTGTGCCGGCAGAGGCTGACCGCCCGCTGAGAATGACTGGTTCGGCCCGCCCTTCTCCCCGTCCGACGCTCTCGGCGTCCCCCCAAACGTGTCCGCCCCATGCATCAGCCCGTTCAGCAATGGCTCGTTCGAGCGGAGTCCACTCCTCGCCTTCCGGCCTCCCGTCACGTCCGCCACGGTCGGCGTCGGCCAGGAACTCATTGCCATGTAGTCGTTCAGGTTCGCCATCCCATGGCCCTGCGCCTTCTTCTCCGCGACGTACTCCGGGGAGTGCGCTGGCATTCCATCCCTGGCGCAGGGCGTCGGCCATGTACTCATCGCCAGCATCTGGTCTTCCAGGTTGACTTGATGACCCGATGTGATGCGCGCCAACGCCTTCTCCGGGTCCGCGTACATGCCGCCGCCCTTCTGGCGAACCATTGGCGTTCTCCACGTCTCCTGATCTGGCGACCCAATAGAGTCGCTGGCGGATATGCGGGGCGTCCACGGCGCAAGCCGGGATATCGACTCCCCGGCTGGCGTAGCCTTCACTCGCCAGATCAGTGCGCACTCCGTCGAGCCAACCATAGCCAGCCTGTCCCGCAACCTGCTCTCCCATGACAACAGGGGGCCGGACGGCGGCAATGAGACGAAAGAAGTCGGGCCACAGATGCCTTGGATCGTCTGTACCGGCGCCTTTGCCTGCGTTCGAGAACGGCTGGCAGGGGCACGAACCTGTCCAAATCGGGCGGTCATCGGGCCATCCGGCGAGGCGGAGCGCGTGCCCCCATCCGCCAATGCCTGCGAAGAAATGCCATTGGGTGTAGCCGCGGAGGTCATCGGCTCGAACATCGGTAATTGATCGCTCATCCACGTCTCCAGCAGGCAGGTGGCCCGCAGCTATCAGGTTGCGCAGCCATTGGGCCGCGTTCGGGTCGAACTCGTTGAAGTAGGTGCTCATCCCCGGACCCCCTTCCAACGGACGGCCGGATTACCGATCGAGCGCGCCCATCGGCGGCGAGCAGCCTCGTATCGGCGAGACAGCCAGGCGGCGCGCAAGCGGAACAGGAGGGCTCTCATGCCGCACCATCCCGATAGCTGGAGCCATCGCGCATCCGGTACTCGACCCACTCGCCCGCCTCATCGGCGTCTATCTGCTCGCCGGGAACCAGGGACGGGAGGTAGAGGTGGTTGGGACAGCCGGCGACCTGCTCCGCATGGGTCAGGTCCTTCAGGTGGCGAGCGCAGGACCAGCGTCCATCACCGTCCGGCTCCGCGGTGGCGTGCAGGCAGGTGCGGCAGCTACGCAGGGCGAATGCGCCGTCATGGCAGACGCCTCGCTTGTCGCACATGAACCGGCACTGGAACGCCATCTTGGCCTCCGGGTCCTCGTGCAGCTTGGCTGGGGCGGAGTTGGCGGAGACGATGCGCTCGGCCTTGTTCATCAGACCGATGGCATAGGGTGCGTCGTACTCGACCCTCTCGACATAGAGGGCGTCGTCGTTCTTGTTGATGCAGATGTAGAGCGCACGAGTCAGCCCCTGCAGGTGCAGGTAGGTCTGCATCTGGGCGTAGTGCAGAGGCTTGGCCTCTTTCACCGCCTTGCGCTTCAGTTCCAGGAACGACTTCTGGTTGGAGGACTTGGCCTCGAACAGATGCACCGTCTTCGGCGCCTCGGGGACACCAAGCACCTTGCCATCCGTCCGGCCTGAGCCATGACCCCAAGCGTAGGTGACGCGGAATTGTTCACCGGTCTCCGGGTCATTGGCGGTCACGTCCATACCCGCCTTGCGCAGGTACTCGACCAGCCGGTCTTCCCAGACGTTGCCCGTCTCGAAGATCGACAGCTTGCGGCCGTCGAACACTTCGCCCGGGGTAGCCCACCGGAACTCATACCAGAGTTTCCGCTCGCATTCGTCGCCAAGTGCGGAGGCAGATAGGCGCGGGTGGTTCTCGTGACGGACTTCCGCCGCCACGAGTCCAGCCCAGATCGCCTGCTCAGTCAGTGACTGGATTTCAGGAAGTTCAGGCATTAGGCAGCCCTCGCAAATTTTCCATGCGCTTCAGCGCGAGCGGCTATGACGGCGGCGTTGGCGAGTTCAGCAGTCTCGAACCGGCCGACCGTCACGCATCGACGGCGCACAGCGAATGATGCCTTCCATTTTTTGGTCTGGCGCTCGAAGCACACGCCTTTGAAGCCGCTCTTGTTGAGAGCGCCCTTGGTCCGGTTCCACTGGTTCTCGCTATAATTTGCGAGGCGGAGATTGACCCATCTGAGATCAGCTTTATCGCGGTTCTTGTGATCGACCGTCTCCGGAGGCCAGTCTCCGGTTTGCATGAACCAAATCATGATATGGGCGAAGTAGATGCGGCCCATGAATCCGAAACGGCGATATTCGTCCTTGTCCAGCCAGCCTGGAACTTCGCCGCATACCGTCCCGCGCTGAAGCCCGGTCCAGGTCAGTGATCCGGTAGCAGGGTTATAGTTGAGCGCGACTAGGGCAGCAGCGCGCGTGCAGAGTTTACGGGCCATGTCAGTTCGCCATCTCTGACAGGTAAGTATTCAGCCGCGAGCGGGCTGTACCCAGCAGGACTAGCGCCTCGACGGGATGACCCGTGTCGGCTGCTTCCTCGGCGTCCTCGACCAGGCCAATGATGACCTCATAGATGGTCGGCTCTGGTGGCGGGGCGGGGGTGAAGGTGTTGGGCGCGACCTGGGTCATGCGGCCACCTCCGAGCCCAAGTTCACGCCACAAGCGCGAGCCCGATCCTCAATGAAGTCGAGGATATGAAGCGTCTCGCTAGCCTTGGCTGTGTCTGGATATGTGTCCCCGACGTGCGCACAAAACTCAGGGATGCTGAACCAGCGACAGCCGGCCATGATCTTGAGGCCACCAGACTCCAGTTCAAAGCCGACGAACGTGTATGGATCGTTCAGCCGCTCCACGATGGCAACAATTCGGGACACCTTCTCGTCCCGAATGGAGGCGGAACTGAGGTCGGCCAAACGGAGGTTGGCGGAACTGAGGTCGGCGAAACTGAGGTTGGCGGAACTGAGGTCGGCGGAACTGAGGTTGGCGGAACTGAGGTTGGCGGAACTGAGGTCGGCGGAACTGAGGTTGGCGGAATTTTTGACTGCCCAATTCACTGCCAATCCCAGCTTGAAGCTGATGGTAGCATCCGGCGCGCAATCCACTTGCGCCGTGAACTGGATTTCATTCGTGTATCGGTTTCGAACCGGGACAGCCACAAGAGCGGACTTGTCATGCAAAGCGGTAGCGTTCATCGTTCGCGTCCTTCGCGTCGATGCCTTGGTAGGCAGGAATGAGGGGGAGTCTGGCGGGCGCTTCTGTGAGAGGGTGTGCCCGCCAGACGGCTAGGCTATCGGGTAGGCCAGGGAACGCCCGACGCAGGAGGATTGTTAGGTTGCGGATTACCGCCCGTCTGTGCGGCGGGGGCGGGGGGCGCCGAGCCAGTCGGGCCGTAGAACTTGTAGCCCAGGATTTTATTGCTGGCGTCGTACCCGTTCTTGGCTTCGTCGTGGCCGATCTTGATCAGCATGGGCTTGAAGTGCAGGTCCTCGGTATTGCGGATAGGACCGACGCCCGCACCTTCGCAGATACGCTTCAGATTGCGCTGCCCGATCTCTTGCGCCTGGACGTTGGAGTGACTGACGTTCTCCTGCGTCCATAGCTTGCGGCCTTGAAACTGCCCGTTGATGATCTCCCAGCCGAACTTGGCGATCTTGCCAGTCCCGCTCTTGTTGTCGATCAGGTCGCTCTCAAAGATTTGTGCCAGGACTTCGCCGTCGGGGATAAGCTGCCGGTCGTCCTTCACGGCGCTTGGGTCAAATGTTCCGCCAAGGTCAGCCATTGGTGGTGGTCTCCGTTTGTTGAGCGACCGGGGCCGCGGGGAAGTAGGGAGCCAGGGCCGCATAGCCCTGACCCTTGTGGAAGATCAGCTTGTCGGGGATGCCGTAGCGGTTCTTCGCGGTCATAGCCGGGCGCCCTTCAGCGTAGATCCAGCGCGTACCTCCGCCCTCGGCGTGCACCTTCTTCTTGTTGAAGCCCGCGTCCGTCTCTTTCAGCGTCGGCTCCTGGTTCACGAACAGGATGGCGTCAACGTCGTCCTGGAACAGGGCCAGCGCGCGCTTGTGCAGACGAATATCGTACCGGCTATAGGGCGCTGTGGTCGGGCTATCGAACCTGTCAACGGTCGAGTGCGCGATGTGCACAATGTTCATCCCGCGCAGGCGGCGCAGGTGGTTCAGGCCATCCAGCAGTTTCGACCAATAGGAGTCGACCATGATATACCCCTTGCCATAGCCAGGGTCTTCGATGCTCGACCAATTGTTGTCGGCGCAGACCTTAGCCCAGACCAGCGGCTCCAGCTTGTCGAGGGAGTCGATGATCACCGTCTTGAAGTCGTGGTCATCCGTGATCAGTTGACCAATGGCGGAGACGACAGCATCGTAGCCGTCCACCTCTCCAAAAGTGTGAGCGTCAACGCCAGACGGGATACCCTGCTCGACGTCGATAAAGATCGGCGTAGGGAACAGATCGGAAGAGCGTCGTGTAGGGAAAGAGTGTCTTCG
>CALETE010000029.1 GCA_937920085.1 uncultured Alphaproteobacteria bacterium
GACTGCCTCTATGGCCGTAACTGGGGCTGTGTTGAGGACATTCCCTTCCTCCATTTTGAGCTCTGCTACTATCAGGCCATTGAATGGGCGATCGGTCGGGGCCTTTCGCGGGTGGAGGCTGGGGCTCAGGGACAGCACAAGATCGCCCGGGGGTATTTGCCCGCCCCGGTTCGCTCTGCGCATTATATTGCCGATCCAAGGCTTAGAGCTCCGGTGGAAGACTTTGTTCGGCGCGAGCGAGCGGCGGTCGAGGACGAGATGGAGTGGCTTTCAGAGGAGTACTCGCCTTTCAAGAAGGACGGGTAGGGCCCTGATTTTAGGAGTTATTTTATGAGCCTCGATGGCCAGTACGATCCTTCAAACATTTTCGGTAAAATCCTGCGTGGGGAAATGCCCAGCGCTAAGGTCTTCGAGAATGACGATGTCTATGCCTTCATGGATGTCTTTCCGCAGACGCGTGGCCATACGCTCGTGATCCCAAAACTGTCCCAGGCGCGCAATTTTTTGGAAGAGACGCCCCAGCGGTTGGGTGCCCTGATGCAAGGGGTGCAGATCGTTGCCAAGGCGGTGCGGTTGGCGCTGAATCCAGATGGCTTGGTGATTACCCAGTTCAATGGCACGGCGGCAGGGCAGACGGTCTTTCACCTACATTTCCATGTGATCCCACGTTGGGAGGGACAGGCCGTCGGTCGGCACGCCAGCGGCGGGATGGCTGACCCCAACGAGCTTCGGGCTTTGGCCACGGAGATTGCGGCGAAGATCGAGGCCTAGCGCCTGTGGTGTCGGGTAGAGTGCCGGGCCTTAGATTTTCGGGAGGCGGGGGGCTTGATGGGGACTGGCGGTGGCTCAGCATCCCAGCGAGCGTCAATGTACTTCTGACCGCTGGCGACGGCGTCTAGGGTTCCCAGATCCTGGCCAAACTTTTTCCGATAAGCCCAATAGGCCGCCATGACTTTTTCAACATAGTCCCGCGTTTCAGGGGCGGGCATACATTCGATGACCATGAGGCTGTCGTCGTCTTCGCCCAGCATTTGCGCCGTCTTTTGCAGGGTTGCCGGCCCGCCATTATAGGCGGCAACAGTTCGGAGAATGTCGTAGCCAACCCCCTGGTTCATCAGCCAAGTGACGTAGTCCTGCCCAACGCTCAGGTTGAAACTGGGATTGAAGAGCGGGCTCATATCGTCTCGTAGACGGGTGTTGCCGCTGGCATGGACGGCGGTATCTGGCATCAGCTGCATTAGCCCAACGGCGCCCGTAGAGGATACGACGCCAGGGTTGAAGCGGCTCTCCTGGCGCACAATGGCGTAGACCAAGGCCTTCGGTATTGTGAACCCACGACTGGGGTAGAGGGCCGGTGTTTGGTAGTCTGGCTCCGCAGCTGTGCGGTTCGCGGTCGCTGTAACTTTTTCTACGGTCAACTCACCATTCAGGGCCAAAGCTAAGCCAGCCCAGATCTGTCGGGCTTGCCCTGGTGCCGCCAGGGTAATGCCAGCTCGTAATTCCTGAGCAGCCTCCTCCGTGCGCCCGATTTGCGCAAGTGCAGCGGCGCGGTGGGCGCGTGGATCATTTTGGACCAGGGCGATGAGATCGCGATCTGCAACGATTTCCGGTTTTGCGGCGGGTGGTGCCTTGTAAGCCCGGGGCGCAGTTTCAAGAGGTAGAGGGTCTCCAAGCGCCTGTAACTGGGTCTGCCGCTCTGCGATCATCCCATAGAAGGTGTGCGATGCTGACGCAGCCTGACGCAGATAGAGACTACGCCTTAGCTGAGTTTTTGGATCCTGTGTCGCGCTTGCGTCCGCCGACCTAGCGGCCCAGTACGCCGCGCCGGCTCTCACCCAGATATTTTCCTCTGGATCACGGGATAGGGCTGAAAAGCTTTTTTCGGCTTGGTCGAAGGATTTCAAGCGATAGGCCGCCATGCCAGCAACCCACCGATCACCCATTTCTAGCGCGAGGTCCAATGCGCGCTTGGGGTCGCCGTTATAAAACGCCAGTCGCGCCTGCCGAGCACCATCGATATCAAACGGCCCCCCTGTGCCCGGCGGCACGAGGATCGTCATATTCCAATCCGTGCCTATGAGCGCTGGTTGGGCAAGGGGCGGATCAGAGGGCAGCTTTCGCTTTGCCGCCAATTGCGCCATGCGCTCAGCGGGGGGCAGGTCGGCATATTGCGACACCCAGTTGGCCAATTCGCTGTAGTTGGACTTGTGCGCAGTGGGGTGCATTAACTGACGGAAGGTCAGATATCCGCTTAGGGATGGATCGGTGATGTCGACGGCCAAGAGGGCGGCACCGACGAAGTCGCCTTGATCAACCGATGCGAAGGCAAGTTGATATTTGAGGGCATCATCTGCCGTCAGCGCTTGTGGGGCAGATGCCCAAGCACTCGGTGCGGCGAGGCTCAGCGCGGCCGCAATACTCGCGCCGATGAACCCTTTGAGCACCGTCATCCAAACCCTCTGGGGAAGCAGCCCTAGGCCAGCCCGCGCCCCAACCTTTAGGGCAGGTTGTCCTTAAGGGGCAGGACCCGCCTCGGAAAGGGTTTAGTCGGATCTGCTTGGTCAATCCTACTTGATCACCTTGAGGGGCGATCTAGGCGCTCACTGAGGGTCAGAAGGTCTGCCCAGGCCATTTTTTTGGCCCCAGGTTGTCGCAGGAGAAAGGCTGGATGCAGGGTAGCCAGTGCGGGTATTTCGATTTTTCCGTCGGAACTTCGCCATTCGATCCAGCGGCCGCGGAGGGATAGGATGCCCTCATCTTGTTTGAGCATGGCCTTGGAGGAGGGCCCACCCACGCAGAGCAGCAGCCGGGGTTGAACCAGGGCGATGGCCCGTTCGACGAAGGGCATGCACACGGCCTGCTCTTCCAATGTTGGATTTCGATTTCCAGGCGGGCGCCAAAACACGGAATTGGTGATGAAGACCCGATCCGACAGACCAGCAGAGGTGAGCATCTTGTCGAGCAGTTGCCCAGCACGTCCGACAAAAGGAATTCCCCGCTGGTCTTCTTCCTGCCCGGGGCCCTCGCCGACCACAATGATTGGCGCGTCCCCTGCACCGCGGCTGAAGACAGTCTGCTTAGCGCCTTGAAATTTAAGCGGGCAACCGTCGAAATTAGCGATCGCCTCGTGCAGCGCTTCCAGACTTTGACAAGCCTCTGCCATTTGCCGGGCTGCCTCCACCTGGGCCGAGACGTCCTGGGTCTTGGTGGCAGCCCGAGCCAGGTTCGGAGGGGGCTGCAGGGGGGCTGGCCGGCTGAGGGCAATCGCGCCCGCAGCTATGCGATCAATCGGATCTTCCGACAGAATGGAGTCAATACCCGCCTCAGCCCAGAATGCGAGCAAGCTCTCAGCAGTGCGGTCGGCAAGGCTCATTGGCGTCTGAAAATCAATTTTGGCGGCATTGGTGCTTGACCGCCCTTGTGCAAGCTATTGATAAGTCCCTCAAGGGATCAAGACCAGCCGCTCTATGTTGCGACTGGACAGTGGAGCTTAAGACACATGAGCCAAGCCGCAGACGCCGTTGAACGCGAAGCGATGGAATATGACGTGGTCATTGTGGGCGCTGGGCCGTCAGGGCTATCGGCTGCCATTCGGTTGAAACAGCTGGCCGAGGCTGCTGGAACCGAGATTTCCGTGGCTGTGCTTGAAAAGGGCTCAGAGGTCGGGGCGCATATTCTGTCCGGCGCGGTGATCGATCCGAGTGGAATTCAGGAACTGCTGCCCAACTGGCAGGAACTTGGCGTGCCTCTGGAGACAAAGGTCAGTCGCGATAAGTTTGTCATTCTGGGGCCGCAGGGCGCTCTAGATGTCAGCTTCTTGCCCTTTCCCAAGTGGATGCTGAACCACGGCAACTATATTGCCAGCCTTGGCAATGTCTGCCGTTGGCTGGGTGCCCATGCCGAGAGCCTTGGGGTTGAAATCTACCCCGGCATGGCCGCTTCAGAAGTGGTCTACGATGAGAAGGGTGCCGTAAAGGGCGTCGTCGCCGGCGTGTTCGGGATCGGCAAGGACGGAGAGCCCGGTCCAGACTATCAGCCAGGGATCGAGCTGCATGCTAAATATACCTTCATTGGGGAAGGGGTCCGGGGCTCTCTTTCCAAGCAACTTCAGGCTAAGTTTGGACTGACAGACGGCCGCGATGCGCAAAAATTCGGCATCGGTATCAAGGAGCTCTGGCAGGTGCCAGACGCGAACTTTGAGTCTGGTTTGACCCAGCACACCTTCGGATGGCCATTGGACAATGCCACTGGCGGCGGCAGCTTTATGTACCATTTCGGGGACAACTATGTGTCCATCGGGTTTGTGGTGCACCTGAACTACAAGAATCCGTGGATATCGCCCTTCGACGAATTCCAGCGTTTCAAGACCCACCCCTCGATCCGTGGCTATCTGGAAGGTGGCAAGCGGATTGCCTACGGTGCCCGTGCCATCACTGAAGGGGGATCACAGTCGCTGCCTCAGCTCTATTTCCCTGGCGGGGTCTTGCTGGGATGCGCGGCCGGTATGGTCAATGTCCCGCGGATCAAGGGCAGCCATAACGCGGTTAAGAGCGGGGTTCTCGCGGCTGAAGCGGCCTTCGCGGCGATTGCCGAAGGCCGTGGCGGCGACGAATTGGCGTCCTATGAGGCGGCCTACAATAAGTCATCGATTGCAAAGGAACTTTGGTCTGTCCGGAACTTCAAACCCCTGTGGTCGAAGTTCGGCACCATTCCTGGAATTGGCCTTGGCGCCCTCGACGCAATGATCGCCACCTTGTTCGGAGGGTGGTCGCCTTGGGGCACGGTCAAGCACGGGAAGTCGGACGCAGAGTCGACGGGCCTAGCCAAGGACTACAAGCCGATCACCTATCCGAAGCCTGATGGTGTCCTGTCCTTCGACAAGCTGTCATCAGTGTTCCTGTCGGCGACCAACCACGATGAGAACCAGCCGGCGCACCTGAAACTCAAGGATCCCTCAATCCCGATTTCGGTGAACCTGCCCAAGTATGGAGAGCCAGCGCGGCTCTTCTGTCCTGCGGGTGTCTATGAGGTGCTCTACGACGAGCAAGGCCAGAACCCGAAGTTCCAGATTAACTTCCAGAACTGCGTCCACTGCAAGACCTGTGACATTAAGGACCCCTCGCAAAATATTAACTGGACCACGCCACAAGGCGGAGACGGCCCGAACTATCCCAACATGTAAGCTATCGTCAGCGTTGGCGGGTTGCAGTCAGGGCGGATTTCGTGAGACTCAGCCCATGACTCAGTTGCGCATCGCCGTCATCCTGGCCTTCATGACCGCCCTCGCAGGGTGCGCTACCCCTGCGAGTGTAACGACGCAAGTCGACCCACAGGCCTCTTCCTATGGCTTGTTCCTGGCTGGGAAGGGCGCGTTGACCGATGGTCGCAATCGAGAAGCTGCAGATTATTTTGTGCGGGCGCAGGTTACGGCCGACGATACAGAAGGACTGGTGGGCGAAAGGGTTTTTGCATCCACACTTCTGGCTGGAGATGTGACGCGGGCGGCGGCCGTCGCGCCCGTAGACTTGAATGGCGACGGACAGAAATTCGGTCAGGTCGTTCAGGGGGTCGAGGCTTTAGCGACGGGAGACGCAAAGCTAGGCCAACGCCTCCTTGCTCCGGACAAGACGCCCTTCCCACACAAGATACTCTCACTTCTCCTATCGCCATGGGCCGCTGCCATGGCGGGTGATGTTCAGGGCTCGTTGGTCAGGCCACAGTCGAGTGGCGACAGGGTCGTGGATTTCTTTGGCCTGCTGGGTCAGGCTCATCTCTTCGAGCGCGCAAAGCGTTATGATGAAGCTGAGACCGACTTTAAGCTCTTGGCTGGGGGCGAAACCCCCTCATCGCTTTCAGCGCTAGCCTATGGCGGTTTTTTGGAGCGGCGCGGGCGGCGGGCCGATGCTGTGACGATCTATAGCAAGGCCTTAGTCAGCCAGCCCTTTGACTCACAATTGAAAGCGGCACTTCAGCGTGCTCAATCTGGCCGTGGCAGGCCACCCGCAGTCCCCACTCTTAAGCAAGGTGCGGCGCAAGCTGTGATGGCACCGGCCATTGTTATTTCCGGGGCAAAACAAAATCAGATGGCCCTGGCCTATCTGCGACTTGCCCTAAGGCTCGATCCAAATCTGAATAGCGCTTGGCTGATGGTCGGTGACCTTCTCCAAGAATCCGGTGACCGTGATGGGGCGCGGCAGGCCTATGGCATGGCCAAGCCCGGCTCTGCTGAATATCTACCAGCACAGTCCAAGCTCGCATGGTCGTATCAAGCTGCCCACGATCCCACCACGGCACTTGCTATGGCCAAGGCCATGGCATCAACCGGCGACCCTGACGCCAAGCTGACATTTTCCGATATCCTGCGAAATAATGGCAAGTATGAAGAGTCTGCTCAGGTTCTTACTGAGGTTATGGGGTCAGCCCCCGATTGGCATTTGCTATACGCCCGAGGGGTTTCCTATGATCGCGCAGGCCGCTGGGCCGAAGGGGAGGCTGACCTGCTTGCCGCACTGAAGCTGCAGCCCGACGAAGCAGAAATTCTGAATTATCTGGGATATTCCTGGATTGATCGGGGCCAGCATCTCGATACGGCCTTGGGCATGATCCAGAAAGCCGTTGGGCAAAACCCGCGGTCTGGGGCGATCATTGATAGCCTGGGTTGGGCCTATTATCGGCTCGGTGATTTCAAGAAGGCCGTCGAAACCCTTGAAAACGCAGTCGAGCTAGAAGCGGGTGATCCAGATATCAATAATCATCTGGGGGATGCCTATTGGCGGGTCGGGCGTAAGGACGAAGCCATTTTCCAATGGCGCAGGGTACTCACCTTGGATCCGGACGCAAAAATGAAGTCTGAGGTGGATCGGAAATTGGTCTCGGGGCTATCGGAGGTGGTTGCTACGCCCGCCCCGCGGGTTGGAGACTAACCTTGCTGGAGCCCGAGGTTTATCTCGCTTCGGCGAAGGTGAATCTATTTCTGCACGTGGGTGCTCTGGCCGATGATGGATTCCATCCCATCTGCAGCGGGATGGTTTTTTGTGACTATGGCGACTTGGTCTCCCTTGCCAGTCGTCCTGGCCTAAGCGTCACTGGGCCCTTTTCCGGCCACCTTGATGGCGGGGGCGTGAATTTGGTGGACAGGGCCATCCTGGCTCTTGGCAAACTTATTCCGCCTTCCGTAGGCCTGAAGTTGGAAAAGCGCCTGCCTGTTGCCGCAGGACTAGGGGGCGGGTCCAGCGATGCCGGTGCGGCCTTGCGGCTCCTGCGTGCTAAATTCGTCCCTCAGCTATCCGATCATGACCTGGAGGAGATCGCCGCGAGTCTTGGATCTGACGGTGCTGCCTGTCTTTGGGGGCGGTCGGTCTTGGCGCAGGGACGGGGGGAGCGTCTGTCCGCCTGGCCACCTATGCCCGAGCTCTATGGCGTTCTGGTCAATCCGCGGGTGGAGGTGTCTACAGCCGCTGTTTATCGCCGCTTTGACGAGCTTGGCGACGTCTCCGATTGCACGGCTCCAGAAATGCCTGCTGGCTTTGAAAGTGCTTTTGCGCTCGCGGAATGGCTTCAGAATATGCGCAATGATCTGCAAGTGCCAGCCCTGAGCCTTGCACCGGTCATTCAGACGGTTCTGCGCGAGCTTGAATCGGCTGAGGGTGTCTTACTTGCACGCATGTCAGGCTCGGGGGCGACTTGCTTTGCATTATGCACGGATAAGGCTGCGTCCGATCAGTTAGCCCAGGCCATAGCTTGCGCCTATCCAGCTTGGTGGGTTCAGGCCTGTCGCTTCGGCTAACCCGCATGCGAAAACGGGGGCCGCAAGGACCCCCGTTCCCAACTCAGATTTAGTGTCGAGATTATTCGTGCAGGGCTTCGCCGTGCAGGGAGATATCCAGACCTTCGACTTCTGCTTCTTCCGACACGCGCAGGCCCGTTGTGAACTTGCAGATGAAGAGAATAACCAGGGTGGCGATCGCGGTCCAACCCATGGTGATCAGTACGCCCTTGGCCTGGATCAGAAGGCTGTGGTCCTTGCCCAGCGCATTGATCGTGGGGTCGGCGAGAACGCCGGTCAGCAGGGCACCGGCGATGCCGCCAATGCCGTGCACGCCGAAGGCATCAAGGCTGTCATCATACTTGAAGATGCGCTTCACCCAGACTGCGCCGAGGTAGCAAATGCCGCCAGCGACGATGCCGATGATCAAGGCTCCCTGAGGATTAACGAAGCCAGCGGCCGGGGTGATTGCCACCAGACCTGCGACGGCACCCGACGCAAGGCCCAGCATGCCGGGCTTCTTGCGCTCAATCCATTCCACTACCATCCAGGCCAGGGCTGCGGCGGCAGTCGCGACTTGGGTGTTCAGCATGGCGGCCGATGCAATGCCGTCTGCAGCCCATTCCGAACCGGCGTTGAAGCCAAACCAGCCAACCCACAGAAGGCTTGCGCCGATCATGGTGTAGACGAGGTTGGAAGGTGCCATGTTTTCGGTGCCGTAACCCTTACGCTTGCCAAGAACCAAGGCGCAAACCAGACCGGCAACACCGGCATTGATGTGAACGACCGTGCCGCCGGCAAAGTCGAGAACGCCCATCTTGGAGAGGAAGCCACCGCCCCAAACCCAATGGCAGATCGGTGCGTAAACAAACAAGGACCAGAGGGTCATGAAGAGCAGCATGGCGGAGAACTTCATGCGCTCAGCAAAGGCACCGCAGATCAGAGCGGGCGTGATGATGGCGAAGGTC
Source organism: uncultured Alphaproteobacteria bacterium (assembly GCA_937920085.1). Taxonomy (GTDB): domain Bacteria; phylum Pseudomonadota; class Alphaproteobacteria; order Caulobacterales; family Caulobacteraceae; genus Phenylobacterium. The sequence continues at coordinate 8,734 of CALETE010000029.1, forward strand.
ATCTGGTAGGTGACCCAGAGCATTTCGGGAAGGCCCTTTGCTGCGGTGTAGGCCGTATTCACGGTGATGCCGCCGAGGAAGAAGCTCTTGAAGCTACCGATATAGGGTTGCAGGCTTTCGCTATCGTTGAAGCCAAACGCCAAACTATAGGTTGCCACCATCCAGATGACGGTCACCAGACAGGTTATCGCAAAGGACTGGGCAACAGTTGCGATGATGTTTTTACGACGGACCATGCCGCCATAAAAAAGGGCCAGACCCGGAATGGTCATCATCAAGACGAGGGCAGTGGAGGTGAGGATCCAGGCCGTACCGCCGGAGTCGAGCTCAAGCTTCACCTGGTGCGGTAGCAGGGGCACAGCAGGCTCAGCGGCAGCCGGAGCCGCGACCGCAGCCTCAACAGGTGCCGCGACGGGCGCAGCTTCAGGCGCAGCGGCGGGTGTTGCAGGTGCCATTGCTGCGGCAGCTGGGGCCATGGCTGTTGTGGCGGGCGCAGCCGGTGCGGCGGCATCCTGCGCCAGGGCTGAGGCCGCAAACGGCGCTCCGGCCAGGGTGGCTGCAAGAACAAGTCCTGCAAGCCTGTTCATTCCAAAGAGTTTCATGTGTCTATCCCCTGGTCCTGATCTTCTAGAGGGCCGCTGCGCCGGACTCACCGGTCCGGATGCGTACGGCGTCCTCGACATTGAGGACGAAAATTTTGCCATCGCCGATCTTGCCAGTTGAAGCTGCGGCCTTGATGGCATCCACCACCTTGGCTGAGGCGCTGTCATCAATGACAGCCTCGAGCTTAACCTTCGGCAAGAAATTCACCTGGTACTCAGCGCCCCGATAGATTTCGGTCTGACCCCTTTGGCGGCCGTAGCCCTTCACTTCAGAGACCGTGAGCCCTTCCACACCGGCTGCGACAAGTGCTTCACGCACGTCGTCCAGTTTGAAGGGTTTGACGATCGCAACGATCATTTTCATCCGTTCGCTCCCGCTCGACGCAGAGGCATGCCCTGGCCGCGCCCTAAGTGTTTCAAGCCGATCCGAAGGCGGATGGCAGGTTCACGCTAGCGAGCGATGCAGTGATTGCCCTGCAGCGGCGGAGGATGCGGCTGTAAATCCCCCGCTCCGCCCAAAATATGAGCTAAATGCATTATGTATGGTCAAAAAAGCGGCGCCTAATGCCTGTGAACCATGCTTGGTTGCGTGGGAAGGCATCTCGAAAGGGGCTGGGCCTGTCTGGAAAATGCAAGCTAGCCTCGGAGACCGGTAGTCAAACCCTCTCAGCCTCGCTAAGGGCAGTTGAAACCTCTTCCAGCTGGGATTTGTATTCAATGAAGCGCTTGCTGTCCGCCTTGGTCATGACCGGTTTGATGACTGGTGTCGCCCTCGCCCAAACCCCAAATGCGGCCCCGGCTGCGGTGGCTCCCCCGGCTGCGGTGGCTCCCCCGGCTGCTCCGGCCTGGGTCCCTGTTGTCGCCGCTGGGGATGTCGTCGACACCTTGAAGGCGTCTGGGCAGTTCACGATTTTCCTGCGCTCGGCTGACGCCGTTGGTTTGACCGGTTTTCTGAAGACGCTCAAAGACATTACGGTGCTTGCACCTACCGATACCGCCTTCCGCAGCATGGCACCGGCCGATATTCAGGCCCTTATGGCCTTGGCCAATCGCAGCGAGCTGCAGCGGACGGTTCTTTACCACATCATTCCGGCTCGGGTTTCGACTGCTGATTTTGCAGGGGCAGCACGGACCGCTGTTACCTTGGCCAAGCTTCCCGTCGAAATGGAGGGGGGTAACCCGCCCGGCGTTAATGGCGTGACCTTCGTTCAGTCCGATATCGTGACGACGAATGGGGTCATCCATGTGATCGGTAAGATACTTTCGCCGAGTGCAGCGCCCGCTCCGGTTGTAGTGCCAGAAGCGCCGGCACCAACAGCGAAGCCCAACTAAAGACTTTCCGTCACGATAGCTTGAAGCCTTGGTCGGCGGGCCCTATGGTCCGCCGACTTTTTTGCGGTTGCGAAGCCTCCCCCATGTCGAACAAAAAGCCGCTGTCCTTTCAGGGCCTTATCCTGAAGCTCCATGACTATTGGAGCGCGCAGGGTTGCGTGATTCTGCAGCCTCATGATGTGGAGGTCGGGGCAGGGACCCTACACCCTGCAACGGTTCTGCGGGCGCTAGGCCCAAAGCCATGGCGTGCGGCCTATGTGCAACCTTCGCGTCGTCCAGGGGATGGTCGCTATGGGGAAAACCCGAACCGGCTCCAGCACTATTACCAGTACCAGGTCATACTGAAGCCAAACCCCGAGAATTTGCAGGATCTCTATCTTGGGAGCTTGGAAGCCATCGGGCTCGATACCCGCCAACACGACATCCGCTTTGTTGAGGATGACTGGGAAAATCCCACGGTTGGGGCCTGGGGCCTGGGTTGGGAGGTGTGGTGCGACGGCATGGAAGTGACGCAGTACACCTATTTCCAGCAGGTCGGTGGCCTGGACGTCTGGCCTGTGGCTGGAGAGCTAACCTACGGCCTCGAACGTTTGGCGATGTACATCCAAAACGTGGACCATTTTACGCAACTGGCCTTCAATGATCCCGACGGGCCTGCCCCCATGACCTATGGGGATGTATTCCTCGAGAATGAGCGGCAGCAGTCTGAGGCGAATTTCCATCTTTATGATGTGGATACGCTGAAGCGCCAGTTTGAAGATATGGAGACCCAGGTGCCCCGGCTGCTGCAAGGCCGTGGACCTCAGGGCCAGGCGACAGTGCTGCCTGCCTATGACCATGTCTTGAAAGCGAGCCACTTGTTTAATCTGATGGACGCGCGGGGTGCCATCGCTGTGGCTGAGCGCCAGAGCTATATCGGTCGTATCCGCGACCTGACCAAGATGTGTGCGGAGGCCTGGGTTGCCAATGAAGGCGGCAATGGGTCTGCAGTTGCTGCAGAGAAGGCCTGACCCATGCCCCAACTGCTGATTGAGCTATTTTCGGAAGAAATTCCCGCCCGGATGCAGGTCCAAGCTGCGCGGGATTTCGAACGGCTGGCCCGGGAAAAGCTGGCTGCTGAGGGTCTGTTGCCCGAAGCTCTAAAGACTTTTTCAGGCCCCCGCCGGCTGACCCTTGTGGCCGAGGGGTTGCCTGCGGCCCAGGGTGATCGCCACGAAGAGCGTAAAGGTCCACGGGTGGGTTCGCCCGATGCGGCCATGGCAGGATTCCTGCGTTCGACGGGCCTGAAGATGGCTGACCTGGTGGAGCGAGACGGTGTCTGGTTCGCGCACATTCATCGCGCCGGCCGCCCGACAGCTGACATTGTCGCACAGATGATGGACGAGATCGTTCGTAACTTCCCCTGGCCCAAGTCAATGACCTGGGGTCGCGGAACCCTGCGCTGGGTGCGCCCACTCAAGCACATTCTCTGCCTGTTTGATGGAGAGCGAGTCCCCTTCATCATTGATGAGGTGGAAAGCGTCGATTTCACCCGCGGTCATAGGTTTATGGGGTCGGGTCGTACCTTCAAGGTCAAGGACTTCGACAGCTATGTGGCCGGGTTAGAAAAGCACTTCGTCATCCTCGATCCAGAGGAACGCAAGGATAAGATTATCGAAGCTGCCAAGACCCTGTGTTTTGCGCGAAACCTGGAATTGGTCGAGGACGAGGGACTATTGGACGAAGTTGCCGGCCTCGCCGAATGGCCCACGCCTGTCTTGGGTAATATGGACCCGGCCTTTCTTGATCTACCGCCAGAGGTCGTTCGCACGTCCATGCGGACACACCAGAAATATTTCGCCGTCAAGGATGCCACGACCGATAAGCTTGCCCCGCATTTTATAACGGTCGCCAATATCGAGGCTGTAGACGGCGGAGCCGAGATTGCGCGGGGTAATGCCAAGGTGCTGTCTGCGCGCCTATCTGATGCCCGTTTCTTCTGGGATGAAGACCGCAAGGTCCGCCTTGAGGATCGCTTGGAAAAGCTATCTGGCGTGACCTTTCACGCCAAGCTTGGGACCCTAGCTGAACGTGTTGAGCGTCTGGAGCACTTGGCCAGGGCCATAGCGCCACGCGTTGGGGCCGACCCAGCCAAGGCTTTGTCGGCGGCCCGGCTTTGCAAGGCAGATCTGACCACCGGCATGGTCGGGGAGTTTCCTGAGTTGCAGGGTTTGATGGGAGGCTATTACGCCCGCGCTGAAAAGATCAGCCCTATCGTCGCCGACGCCATCCGCGATCATTACCGGCCCATTGGCGCGTCTGATGAGGCCCCCGATACGCCGGTGACCATGGCCGTGGCCCTGGCCGAGAAAATCGACACACTGACGGCTTTCTTTGCCATAAATGAGAAACCTACGGGGTCGAGAGACCCTTACGCCTTGCGCCGGGCAGCCCTGGGGGTGATCCGGATCCTGCTGGGGTCAGAGTCCCGTGCGCCGGTCCGCCAACTGGTCAATGACTGGTATGAGTCCCTGCGTTGCTATGTGGATCCGGGCAGAGCCCTATATATCTCGACCCGCAGGACCACCGGCTATCTTGGGCCGAAATCCCGCGCCCCGTCGCAGGTCTTTGCCGCCTATCTCGAAGAGTTCGATGCAGCTCTGATCGAGGGTGTGCCCCAGGTGGTCACCACCAAAGATAATTTCGATATCGTCTTTGACCGGTCGGCTGCGGCCGGTGACCCGCCTGAGGGTGAAGTCATCTACACCTTCCGACCCTATTCAGAGGTGTCCGAAGAGGTCTTGGCCTTTCTGGCTGACAGATTGAAAGTCGCCCTGCGCGATCAGGGCAAGCGTCATGATCTGGTGGATGCGGTCTATGCCCTGGGTGACGACGACCTGGTCCGTATTGTCGCGCGGGTCGAGGCCCTGTCAGACTTCCTTGTGACAGAGGATGGGACCAATCTGCTCGCCGGGTTCAAGAGGGCGACAAATATTCTCAAGGCTGAAGAAAAGAAGGGCACCCTTCCGCAGGGAGATGCCACCCCCATGGCGGAAGCCTCGGCAGAGGAACTTGCGCTTATCGGCGCTGTCGGCTCTGTGGTGCCAGAGGTGGTCAAGGCGATCAATCAGGAAGACTTCGCCGCGGCCATGCGGTCGCTGTCAGGCCTGCGTGGTCCAGTGGACGCCTTCTTCGAAAAAGTGCTCGTCAATTCTCAGGTTCCCGCCGAACGGGACAACCGCCTAAAGCTGCTCATCCAGGTCCGCGACGTTATGGGTAAGGTCGCTGACTTCGGACAGGTCAATAACTAGGAGATTTCCAGTATGTCGACCGATACGGTTTCCACGATGCGCTGGGTGTATTCCTTCGGCGGCGGGCATGCTGACGGGGATTCCTCGATGAAGGACACCCTTGGCGGCAAGGGTGCCAACTTGGCAGAAATGTCTGCTCTGGGCCTGCCTGTACCCCCTGGGTTCACCATCACCACAGAGGCCTGCAACCACTATTACGACAATGAGAGGCGCTATCCGCAAGATCTCCATGATCAGGTTGCCGCTGGCCTTGCGACGATTGAAAAGCTGACCGGTAAGTCCTTCGGCGATCCTCAGAATCCCTTGCTGGTTTCCGTGCGGTCCGGCGCCCGCGCGTCCATGCCAGGTATGATGGACACGGTCCTTAATCTTGGCCTGAACGATCACACCGTCGAGGGGCTAGCCAGACTAGCCGGGGACCGGCGGTTTGCTTTCGATAGCTACCGTCGTTTCATCCAGATGTTCTCCAACGTGGTGCTCAATATCGATCATCATATCTTCGAGGAGATCCTCGATGAGCATAAGGACCGGCTCGAGATCTATGTCGACACTGCCCTGACCGCTGAAGATTGGGAGTCCATTGTCCACGACTATAAGGCCGTCGTGGAGAAGGAGCGGGGAGAGCCTTTCCCGCAGGACCCTCAGGCTCAGCTATGGGCAGCGGTTAGCGCCGTCTTCTCAAGCTGGATGAACGACCGCGCGAAGTTCTATCGTCGGATGCACGACATACCGGAGAGCTGGGGCACCGCCGTCAATATCCAGTCCATGGTGTTTGGCAATATGGGTGACACCTCTGCGACCGGCGTTGCCTTCACGCGCAACCCATCTAATGGCGAAGCGTCGCTCTATGGTGAGTTTCTTATCAATGCGCAGGGCGAAGATGTCGTGGCGGGAATTCGAACGCCGCAAGCCCTGACCCGGGCGGCCCGGGAAGCGATGGGTGAAAAGGCGCTCTCGATGGAAGAGGCCATGCCGGCTGTGTTTGCTGAGTTTAAGGCGGTCGTTGAACGCCTAGAACGTCACTATCGGGACATGCAGGACATAGAGTTCACCGTTGAAATGGGTCGGCTCTACATGCTGCAAACCCGCAACGGAAAGCGGACGGCTAAGGCGGCGCTGAAGATTGCGGTGGACCTGGCGAATGAGGGTCTTATTTCCAAAGAAGAAGCCGTTATGCGCGTCGAGCCAGCTAGTCTCGATCAGCTTCTGCACCCGACCATAGATCCGAATTCACCCCGCGACCTGATCACCTCTGGCTTGCCTGCCTCGCCGGGGGCGGCGACAGGCAAGATTGTGTTCGATGCAGACGAGGCAGAGCGCCTGGGTATGGCGGGCGAAGCTGTGATCCTTGTACGGGAAGAAACCAGCCCTGAGGACATTCACGGCATGCATGCGGCGCGGGGCATTGTGACCGCGCGTGGTGGCATGACCAGCCATGCCGCTGTCGTAGCGCGCGGCATGGGACGCCCCTGTGTCTCTGGTGCTGGTGAGATCCAGATCGATGAAGGTGCCGGCATCTTCCGGGCGCGGAACCGTATCTTCAAGGCCGGCGACATCATTACGATTGATGGGTCCAAGGGGGACGTCCTCTCAGGTCATGTCCAGATGATCGAGCCTGAGCTGACCGGCGATTTTTCGACCTTGATGGGGTGGGCAGATCTCTCGCGCCGACTGAAGGTTCGCGCCAATGCTGAAACGCCCCTGGACGCCAGGACAGCCCGACAGTTTGGAGCCGAGGGCATAGGCCTTTGCCGTACTGAGCACATGTTCTTTGACGAGACGCGAATTGCCGCAGTCCGCGAGATGATCCTGGCGGACGATGAAGCCGGGCGTCGTAAGGCCCTGGCCAAGATCCTGCCGATGCAGCGGGCCGATTTCGTGGAGATTTTCACAATTATGGAGGGGCTGCCGGTCACGATCCGTCTGCTCGATCCCCCGCTGCACGAGTTCTTGCCCCATACGGCTGAGGACCTCGAAGCCGTGGCTAAGGCAACAGGGCTGGACTCTGAGAAGCTGCTGCGTCGCGCAAAAGAGCTGCATGAAACCAATCCTATGTTGGGCCACCGTGGGTGCAGACTGGGCGTCTCCTACCCCGAAATCTACGAGATGCAGGTTCGGGCTATTTTCGAAGCCGCGTGTGAAATTGCAGAAGCTGGGCGGACACCTCCGGTGCCTGAGGTGATGCACCCCCTGGTCGCGAAGGGCGAGGAGATGAATTACCTGCGCAAGCTAACCGACCGGGTGGCCGAGGCTGTCATGGCCGAGCGCGGCCTGCGTATCACCTATCAGGTAGGTACCATGGTCGAATTGCCTCGGGCGGCTCTGCGCGCCGGAGATTTGGCGGAGACCGCCGAATTCTTTTCTTTCGGTACCAATGACCTGACACAGACCACCTTTGGTATTAGCCGCGATGACAGCGGTCGGTTCCTCAATGCCTATATCGAGAAGGGTATTTTCGATAAGGACCCCTTCGTCAGTCTCGATCAGGAAGGCGTTGGCGATCTGATCCGCATTGCTGTTGAGCGGGGTCGCAAGACCCGCCCTGACATCAAGATGGGCATTTGCGGCGAGCATGGCGGTGATCCAGCCTCGATCAGCTTCTGCGAAAATGTCGGCTTGGATTATGTCAGCTGCTCGCCCTATCGACTCCCAATCGCGCGATTAGCGGCTGCCCAGGCCGCGATTGGAGAGCGGGAAAAAGATCGGTAGATTCGAGAAGGTTCGCGTCACGATTGTCGAAATAGATCTTTAGGAGCCCTAAGCCATGGCGAACTTTGATCCTGCCGCGGCAACTCAGGCCTATCTTTCAATCCTGACACCTGACCAGCACGCCAAGGCTGTGGCCTACACCCAGGGCGGACATTGGCTCCTGCTCTGGAGTGCTCTGGTCAGTATTATTGCGAGTGTTCTGGTCCTTAGATCCGGTGTCTTGCCTCGGCTACGCAACTGGGTCGAGGCTGGGCGTCCCAAGCCGGTCCGAGTGATCCTGCTTATCGTGCTTGTCGATGCCATCATTGAATCGGTGATGGCTCTGCCATGGGACATTTATGCCCATTGGTGGCGGGAAAAGTCCTATGGGCTAACCAGCCAGGCGTTCGGTAGCTGGATGGGCGAATGGGCCTTGTCCAACGCCCTGTCTCTCCTTGTGACACCTCTGTTGATTCTGGGGCTCTATGCGCTGATCCGGCGCACGAAGTCGACCTGGTGGCTTTGGGGCTCCCTGATGTCGGCTGCCTTCTTGGTGTTTGTCATGGTGATCAGCCCGGTCGTCGTCGAGCCATTGTTCAGCAAGTACACGCCCGCACCTCCAGGCCCCGTGAGGGATGCTGTCGCCGAGATGGCGAGGGCCAATGGCGTGCGGTCGGACAAGATTTTTATCTATAACGGTTCCAAGCAGTCCAACAGGTATACGGCCAATGTCTCTGGCCTATTTGGCTCTGCGCGCGTCGCCATGAGCGATGTCATGTTCAAGAAGGACGCCGACCTTGCCGAGGTGAAGGGCGTGGTCGGTCATGAAATGGGGCATTATGCGCACCACCATGTCCTGTGGTTTTCTGCGGCCTATGTGCTCATTGCCCTGGTCGGCTTCTTCGCGGTGGATCGCCTTTTTCCGCAGGTTCTAAAATGGACCGGTGCCAAAGGCGTTGAAGGCATAGCTGATCCGGCGGGTTTTCCTGTTTTCGGAATTATCCTGACCTGTCTGGCCCTGGTATCAACACCGATCCGAACCACGATGATCCGCCTCGGGGAAAGCGATGCGGATAGGTTCTCGCTCGAGCGGGTCAATGAGCCTGACGGCCTGTCAAAAGCGTTGGCAAAGACCATTGAATATCGAGCGGCCTCGCCCAGCCGCCTGGAAGAAGCGCTATTCTATGATCACCCAGCCGTCAGTCGGCGTATCCGCAGAGCCATGGACTGGAAGGCCGCGCATGGGGCTAATTTGCCGACTGAGCCACCCCGTCCTTAGCGTTTCCTGACGAAAACTGTCCCAGCGGAATAGCCTGCTCCGAACGAGCAGATAAGTCCGAGCTCGCCGGCCGCAAAGTCTGCGTTGGCAGAATGGAAGGCGATCACCGAACCGGCCGACGACGTGTTGGCGTATTCGTCCAGGATAATGACGTTTTCTTCGCGACTTGGATCTCTTCCTAGGACCTTGCGGCCGATCATTTCATTCATATTGATGTTGGCCTGATGCAACCAAAGGCGTTTCAGGGAGGTTGGATCCAACCCCAGGTCTGAAGCGTGGGCGAGGATCATTTCTGACACCATGGGAACCACTTCGCGGAAGACCTTACGACCTTCTTGAACAAAGAGCTTGTCCTTGGCGCCGATGCCCTCAGGGGCTGCACGGTTCAGAAAACCGAAATTATTGCGGATATTGTTAGAAAATTGGGTCTTGAGGCGGGTGCCTAAGATATCCCAGCCGCCATCGGCCAAATCAGACCGTTCGACAATGATCGCCGTGGCCACGTCACCAAAAATGAAGTGGCTGTCGCGATCGCAAAAGTTCAGGTGCCCGGAGGTGATTTCAGGATTCACCACCAGGACCGCTCTGGCGGACCCTGAGGCGATATAATCTACTGCGGTTTTGATGCCGAAGGTCGCAGAGGAACACGCCACGTTCATGTCAAAACCGAAGCCTTCAATCCCCAGCTCTTGCTGGATCTCAATGGCCATGGCGGGATAGGCGCGCTGCATGTTCGAAGCCGCACAAATGACAGCATCGATCTGACTTACGTCCTTGCCCCAACGGGCCAAGGCATCGCGCGCGGCGGCAACGCCAATTTCAGCCATGATAGAGGGTTCGTCATTGCTGCGTTCGGGCAGGATTGGACGCATGATCTTAGGATCGACAATGCCGGTTCGGTCCATCACGTGACGCGATTTAATGCCGGACGCCTTTTCGATGAAGGCCTCGGAGGAGGGGGTCAGGGCCTCCCTTTCCCCAGCGGCGATCGCGGCGGAATGCTCGTCGTTATAGGCCTCTACATAGGCGTTAAACGCTACGACCAGTTCTGCATTGGAGACGGTCTGGGGCGGCGTATAGAGTCCAGTTGCGGCAATGACGGCTGAATGCATGAAAACGCTCCGCGAAGATAAGTCCGATGAGATCGGACGCGTGATCAGATAGCATCTTTTGGGTCGAGGCCAGAAGGCGCAGAATTACGAAAATTCGGACGAAATCTGTATATATGCGGGTTTTCGAAGGGGGGTGCCGCGCTCCCGCTAGCAGAGGTCTGAAATGGAAGATCCAGCACCTATCGGGATTATCGAAGGCTATTATGGAGAGCCTTGGTCATGGGCGGCGCGGGCCGAGCAGGTCTCATTCCTTCAGCCCCATGGATTGCAGTTTTACATGTATGCCCCGAAGGCAGACGCCTTCCTACGCAAGCGCTGGCGTGAGCCTCACCCCGACGATCAATCTCAATCCATCGCCGACTTCGCCACCCATTGTCGGCGGTCTGGGGTTCGATTTGGCGTAGGCCTCAGCCCCTTCGAGCTCTATCGCGACTTCAATGCTCAGGCGCAGGCCGATCTCGGCGCTAAGCTCAAGCACCTCGATAGCTTGGGGATAGACGAGCTTGGTATCTTGTTTGACGATATGCGGGGTGACCTGCCCGGATTGGCAGAGACCCAGATCCGCATTGTTCACTGGATCGCAGAGCGCACCTCGGCCAAGCGGCTGATCATGTGCGGAACTTATTACTCTGACGATCCAAACCTAGATTCAGCCTTTGGCATTAGACCACCGGGGTATCTCCAAGAGCTTGGAGCCGGATTGGCCCCAGAGATCGGGGTATTTTGGACGGGGGAAGAGGTCTGTAGCCGGGAATATAGTGCAGCACATCTCGCCCGGGTTGGGGATGTTTTGCGGCGAAAGCCCGTTCTCTGGGACAACTACCCCGTCAATGACGGTCCTAGGATGTCGCCTTACCTTTTCATCCGCTCGGTAACGGGCCGTCCGGCATCTATTCGGCCCTATTTGGAATCCCATGCCGTCAATCCCGCCCTGCAACCCGTCCTGTCGCGGATACCGTTTTTGAGCCTGGCGGAGAGTTATGCCCGGGGCGACGACTATCAGTATCTGCAGGCTTTCAATCGCGCTTCTGCTGCGGTGCTGGGTCCAGATATCGCTGCCAGGGTTCAGCGCCACCTTGTCTTTCTAAATGATTGGGGCCTGGACAATCTGGGTGACACGGCCACGGCCCTGAGAACGCGATATGCCGCCTATGATCACCCAGGGGCCAGAGAGATCGTCGACTGGCTCGATGGGCGCTGGCGCATGACGCGCGAGATGATGACCCATGACTAGAGAATGCTCTGACCCCTTCAGGTGCTAGGGGCAAAAGCTGAGAGGCCCTAGCTAGCGTAGGCGTCGATCCTGGCCAGGTGGGTTTGGATTTCTGTGGGTGACAGGAAAGAGCCTCTGAAGCTGTTCTTTGCCAGCAGGATGAGCTCGTCACGGCTAAGGTTCAGAGCCGCCGCTGTCTGACGCCAGTTTTCGCCGAGATAGCCACCAAAATATGCAGGATCGTCGGAATTGATGGTGGCCTTCAAGCCAAGATCGAGCATGCGTTTCAAGGGATGGACCTTTAGGTCGTCCACGACACAGAGCTTTAGATTGGATAGGGGGCAAACCGTAAGGGTCATGCCTTCAGCGGCCAGGCGTGCGACAAGCTTTTGATCCTCAAGAGCGCGGTTCCCGTGATCGATCCGGTCTACCTTCAGTAGGTCCAGGGCCTCCCATACATAGTCTGGGGGACCTTCTTCACCGGCGTGTGCCACAAGCTTTAAGCCTCGCTCCCGCGCCGCCTGGAAGACCCGGACAAAGCCGGAGGGCGGAAACCCCTTTTCTGATGAATCCAGACCTACGCCGGCTATACGGTCAAGCCAGGGCTCGGCCATTTTGAGCGTCGCCAGGGCGGCATCTTCCGAGAGATGTCGCAGGAAGCAGAGAATGAGCTTTGACGTGATGCCAAGGTTTTGCTCAGCCCAAGCCATGCCACTCAGCAATCCCTCAGCGACAATGGCGAAGGGTACCCCCCGGTCCGTATGGGTCTGAGGGTCGAAAAAGATTTCAGCATGGACACCACCATCTGCGGCCAATCTTGTGAAATAGGCGACCGCTAGATCGTGGAAGTCCTCTGCGCTCAGCAGGACCTGAGCCCCCTGGTAGTAAATATCTAGAAAATCCTGCAGGTTTGCGAAGGCATAGGCGGCACGAACCGCCTCGACGCTGCTGAAGGGCAGGGAGATTTTATTGCGCCTAGCCAGATCGAACATAAGTTCTGGTTCGAGACTGCCTTCGATATGCAGGTGAAGCTCGGCCTTGGGCAGGCCGTTAATGAAGGCATTCATGGCGCGACCTTTTGAGGCGAGCAAGGAAAAGCCCCGGAGTTACCTCCGGGGCCCCAGGCTGATTCAGTAATATTTAGTCTGCCAGTTCAGGCGCAGACTTTCTGGACTTTTTCGCAGGGCGCTCGACCACCGGAGCTCCGGTTTCACGATCCTCGTCTTCGATTTCAAAGGCCAGCTTGCTGTCCTTCAGCACCACCTTGACGTGGCCTCCCTTGACCAGCTTCCCGAAGAGAATTTCGTCTGCGAGCGGCTTCTTAATGTGCTCCTGGATGACCCGTGCAAGTGGGCGCGCGCCATAGAGTTCATCAAAGCCGTTTTTGGCCAGCCAATCTGCGGCTTCGTCCGTTGTCTCGATGGTCACGTGGCGATCGGCCAATTGGGCCTCTAGCTGCATGATGAACTTAACAACAACCTGGCGGATAATGTCTGGAGTCAAGGCGCGGAACTGCACCACGGCGTCCAGCCGGTTGCGGAATTCTGGGGTGAACAGGCGCTTTAGAGCCTCATCAACCTCGTCGTCCTGTTTGCCGCGACCAAAACCGATAGAATTGCGCTGGGCGTCAGAGGCACCGGCATTGGTCGTCATGATCAAGACGACATTGCGGAAGTCCACCTTCTTGCCGTTGGCATCGGTCAGTGAGCCGTGGTCCATGACCTGCAGCAGAATATTGAACACATCGGGATGGGCTTTTTCGATTTCGTCCAGCAGGACCACGCAGTGTGGGTGCTGATCGACGGCGTCGGTGAGCAATCCCCCCTGATCAAAGCCCACATAGCCAGGAGGGGCCCCGATCAGCCGGCTGACCGTATGGCGCTCCATATATTCGCTCATGTCGAACCGCATGAGTTCTATGCCCATGGTCGAGGCCAGTTGACGGGCCGTTTCTGTTTTACCCGTGCCTGTGGGGCCGGAGAACAAATAGCAGCCAATTGGTTTGGTTGGATCGCGCAGGCCGGCCCGCGCCATCTTCATAGCCGCAGATAGCTGCTCTATGGCGTTGTCCTGACCATAGACGGCACGCTTCAGATCTTCGTCCAACTGCTTCAGGGCTTCGGTGTCGGATTTAGACACTGACTTCGGCGGAATGCGAGCGATCTTGGCGACGACGGCCTCGATCTCCTTAACGCCAATGCTCTTCTTGCGACGGCTCTCCGGCAGCAGCATCTGGCTGGCACCGGCTTCATCGATAATGTCGATCGCCTTATCGGGCAGCTTGCGGTCGGTTATGTAGCGGGCCGACAGTTCCACTGCCGCCTTGATGGCGTCGTTGGTGTATTTGAGCTTATGAAAGTCCTCGTAATAGGTCTTCAAGCCCTTGAGGATCTTGATGGTATCCTCGACGGTCGGCTCATTGACGTCGATCTTCTGGAACCGGCGCACCAGGGCGCGGTCCTTCTCGAAGTGCTGGCGGAACTCTTTATAGGTGGTGGAGCCCATGCACCGCAGGGTGCCTGAGGCCAAGGCAGGCTTTAGGAGGTTCGAAGCATCCATGGCTCCGCCAGAGGTCGCACCAGCCCCGATAACGGTATGAATTTCATCAATGAACAGGATCGCGTCGGGATGGTTTTCCAACTCCTTCATCACCTGTTTGATCCGCTCTTCGAAGTCCCCGCGATAGCGCGTGCCGGCTAAAAGCGAGCCCATATCCAATGAGAAGATGGTCGCGCCGGCCAGAACCTCTGGGACCTGCTTATTGATAATCTTGCGAGCCAAGCCTTCGGCAATGGCGGTCTTACCGACCCCGGGATCGCCGACCAACAGGGGGTTGTTCTTGGTGCGGCGGCAGAGGATTTGAATACATCGCTCAACCTCGGGCATGCGACCAATGAGGGGGTCGACCTTGCCCTGTTTGGCCTTCTCGTTGAGATTGACGCAATAGGCATCTAGGGCCTCGCCGCCCGTCTTAGTGTTGGGCTTTTCATCGTCATCAGCACCCTTTACGGGCTTTGATTCACTTGCACCTGCCTTCTTGGCTATGCCGTGAGCGATGTAGTTGACCGCGTCATAGCGGGTCATGTCCTGCTCTTGCAGGAAGTAGGCCGCATGACTTTCGCGTTCTGAGAAAATAGCGACCAGGACATTGGCCCCGGTGACGTCTTCCCGACCAGAGGACTGAACGTGAATGACCGCGCGCTGTATGACTCGCTGGAAACTTGGGGTCGGCTTGGCATCTTCGCCATCGTCAACCACGAGGGACCGCAATTCGTTGTCCACATAGTTGCTGAGGGTTGTTTTCAGCGCCGCGAGGTCAACGTCGCAGGCCTTCATGACCCCGACTGCGTCTTCATCATCGACGAGTGAGAGCAGCAAATGTTCCAGCGTCGCATATTCGTGCTTCCGCTGGGTGGCGAATGCGACGGCGCGATGGAGCGAGTCTTCGAGTTGGCGCGAGAATGACGGCAAGGTCGCCTAGTCCTTTTCCATGGTGCATTGAAGCGGATGTTGGTGCCGTCGAGCAGTCTCAATAACTTGAGCCACCTTCGTTTCCGCCACTTCGTAGGTATAAACGCCGCACACACCAACACCGTGTTGGTGGACGTGCAGCATAATTTCAGTCGCCTCTTCACGAGACTTATGAAAATACTGCTCCAAGACGTACACGACGAATTCCATCGGCGTGTAATCGTCGTTTAATATCAACACTCTGTAGAGCGAAGGCTTTTGAGTCTTCGTCTTTGTCTTGGTGATCACCGTCGTACGGTCGCCCGTCGCCTGATCACCTTGCTTACGCTCGGCCATCGAACAGGTCTCCAAACGGCACCTTTGCCGCTCCTGCACTTTAATTAGATATGGAATCTGGCGCAGTTTGAAAGGGTTGAATTCATTTCAGGGCGATAGATCGTGTGGACGGTCTGAAAATTGAGCTCTCAACCTGCACCCTATCAGGATTTCAAAGGTCTGATTTCAATCGGATTCTGATGTTTTCCGCTTCAGCGCGCGCCCTGAGGTGAGGGCTGAAGCGCCGAATCGCGCGCGGAGGGCATCGGCAGTTTTTTCGCTGGCCAGACTCCGCCTTTCGGCCTCTTCGAAAAAGTCGTGCTCAACAGCGCTGGCTTCAACGAGCTCGGAAATACCGATACCGATCAGGCGAAAAGCCCGGCGCGGTCGTCCAGTATCCAGTTCTGCTTTTAAGAGCTCGCGTCCAATTCCCAAAATCGTCTTGGCGGTTTGGGTCGGGACCGGGAGGGCACGGCGGCGCGTGAGAATTTTGAAATCATCGGCGCGCAATTTGAGGGTTACAACCCGACCTGCAAAATTCGAACTGCGGGACAGTCTGCCGACCTTCTCGGCGAGCGTGACCAGCTGGTCGTCGAGATCGTCATAAGTCTCTAGATCAAGATTGAAGGTGGTTTCGGCGCTGATGGACTTACGCACCTGATCTGGATCCACAGGCCGATGATCTTCGCCCTGGGCAAGGCGATGTAGCCGAAGGCCATTTTGGCCAAATGTTTTTGCCAGGAACTTTAGGTCGGCGCGGGAGATATCGCCAACTGTGGTCAATCCGCTGGCCTCGAGACTCCGGACCATGGCGGGGCCCACGCCTGGCAAAATTCCGACTGGCCGTGTTGCGAGAAAGGTCTTGGCATCCTCCCGACCAATCACTGAAAACCCCCTCGGCTTGTCGAGGTCCGAAGCGATTTTCGCCAGAAACTTATTTGGGGCAAGGCCGATGGATACGGTTATCCCAACTTCGGCTTCAATCTGTGCTTGAAGCTTTGCCAAGGTAACCGCTGGGGCGGTGCCGTGAAGGCGAGATGTACCTGAGAGGTCCATCCAGGCCTCGTCCAGGGAGAGCGGCTGAACAAGGGGAGTCAGATCGCGCATCAACGCCATGATGCGCCTGCTCTCCGTTCGGTATTTTTGGAAATCGGGTTTTATCACGATGGCTTGTGGGCAAGCCTTCAATGCCTTGAACATGGGCATGGCTGAGCGCACGCCAGATATGCGTGCAATATAACAGCAGGTCGTGACGACGCCCCTGACGCCCCCACCCACAATGACTGGCTTGTCTCGGAGTTCTGGGCGATCCCTCTTTTCAACTGACGCATAGAAGGCGTCACAGTCCATGTGGGCAATGGAAAGGGAAAGCAGTTCGGCGTGACGCACGACCCTGGGGGAACCGCAGATGTGGCACCGCCGATCTATTGTGCCGCAGGAATAGCAATCGCGGCAGAGCCCCATCATGGTCGTCGATCGCTCATGTGTGTCGCAGTCAATTTCTGCCTCGGCAGTCTATCTGTGGCCCCGACTTGTTTTCATACCTCTCGGGGCTCTAACTAGGAAATCGCCGTCTCGATCGCTGCACGCAGCACGCCCCAGTCATCTATTCTACGATGTAGTTCGGGATTTGCTGGGGCCAGGGGGCGCAAACGAGGGTCGGCGACCATCTGAAACCGTGAGATCGCTGGGGCATGTTTTGCGACAGAGTCGAGGTTCGAGAGCATGTCATCAATAAACGCAACTGGGCCAGACACCTGCTTGGCAAGGGCAGCTGAGAGTGGGCCTTTGGGGCCACTGTTGAGGATCAGCGGATAGTCCATCCTGTGGCGACCCAGCCAACGGGCCCGTGCCAGCCTAGCCTGGCCGGGCGCATTGGTCAGGATCACAATATTGGCGATCTTGGACAGGTCGTGCAAAGCCTCCCTGCCACCTTCGGCTAAGGCCATATCTCCGGCCGCATAGCGGAAGAAATTATCGAAATGAGTTTTGCCGAGGTCAATGTCGAGGTGCTCTGTCTCACCTGGACGGTAAATGTTCTGGAACAGAGCAAACCGGTCCAACCGGAACTCAAGGCCCTGAGAGGACAGATAGTCAGCGAACCCCTGCATAAAGAGGCCAAGAACCTCATCGACATCGACAATCACCAGCGGGCGAGATCGGACTACACCCATAGCGGCTAGGTCAGGACTTTTCACCAGAGAGTCGTTATTTTCTGACACATCGTCTCCAGCGCGGCTAACGTGAGTTTAAGGATATCCGTGTGATTAATCGCGAAATCATGGGGTTCAGGCGAGAATCGCTTGGATTCGAGTGCATCGACGGAACTTAAATGGTCAAGAAAATCCTCATCGTCGAGGATAACGAGCTCAACATGAAACTCTTTCATGATTTGCTCGATGCTCAGGGTTATCAGACTCTGCAGACCCGTGAGGGGCTGCAGGCGTTATCGATTGCGCGTGAACATCGCCCCGATCTGATCCTTATGGATATCCAGCTCCCTGAAATTTCAGGCCTCGAGGTCACGAAATGGCTCAAGGAAGATGATGATCTGGCATCTATTCCAGTTGTCGCGGTGACAGCCTTCGCCATGAAGGGCGATGAAGAACGGATACGGGAGGGTGGCTGCGAGGCTTATATCTCGAAGCCGATCTCTGTTTCGCATTTCCTCGAAACCATTCGCAGACTTTTGGAATAGCCCTCATGACCGCGCGAGTCCTCGTCGTCGACGATATCGAGGCCAATGTCAGGTTGCTCGAAGCCAAGCTCACGGCTGAATATTATGAGGTTCTGACCGCGTACGATGGGCCAACTGCGCTCGCCAAGGCTGCTGCTGATAAGCCCGATATCGTCCTCTTAGATGTGATGATGCCTGGAATGGATGGGTTCCAGGTCTGCCGCAGGCTAAAGGACGATCCAGAGACCCGGCATATTCCTGTTGTTCTGGTGACGGCCTTGGATGGCCGCTCAGACCGTATTCTAGGCCTAGAGGCCGGGGCGGATGAATTCCTCACCAAGCCTATTGATGACGTCATGCTCTTCGCCCGAGTGCGCAGCCTGACCCGCCTGAAAATGGTGATAGACGAGCTGCGCGAGCGTGAAGCTTCGGGCCGACGGATGGGTGTTATCGCTGGTGCCTCAGCACGGCTTGGGGGCACGGGTGGCCGCATTCTGATCGTGGACGACAATGAGCGTCAGGCTGGCCGGGTTGCGTCGGAACTGTCGATCGAGCATCGTCCTATCGTCGAAAGCGATCCGGAAAAGGCTTTGCTTTCCGCCAAGGGGCCTGTCGACCTGATCATTATCAATGCCACAGCCACGACCTTTGACGGACTTAGGCTCACAGCCCAAATCCGGTCGGAGGAAGCGACGCGTCATCTGCCGATTTTGGCCATCGTCGATTTCGATGAGCGGACCCGTCTCGTCAAGGCCTTGGATTTGGGTGTCAGCGATATCCTGGCAAAGCCCATTGACCCTCAGGAGCTGGCAGCCCGGGTGCGGACCCAGATCAAGCGGAAACGCTACACGGAGTATCTTCGGGACAACCTCGATCACTCGCTGGAACTTGCCGTCACAGATCAGCTCACGGGCCTCCACAATCGCCGGTATATGGTGGGCCAATTGGACGCACTCGTGAAGCGAGCCGTTCTGGGCGGAGATCCGGTTTCAGCCCTAATGATCGACATCGATTTCTTCAAACGTATCAATGACAATTATGGTCACGATGTCGGCGATGAGGTCTTGAGTGAATTTGCTGTTCGGCTGGCCTCAAACGTCCGGGCAATCGATATCCCTTGCCGGTTTGGCGGTGAGGAATTCGTCGTTGTGATGCCAGATACCCAGCTGGGAGATGCCGAGCGGATCGCTGAACGGATACGCCGTCATGTGGCAGGTTCCCCGTTTCGCGTGATGGGCGGATCGGAATTGCTGAGTGTTACGATTTCCATTGGCGTCGCGGCGACTCTCGGTGGCGACGATAAGCCAGAAATGCTGCTCAAGCGGGCTGACGAGGGGGTCTATGAGGCCAAGGCCCAAGGTCGAAACAAGGTGATCGCCAAAGCTGCGTAATAAGAACAGCTGCAGGCTTAGACATAGAAAAAGCGCCCGACCTCACGGTCCGGGCGCTTCTTTTTGACCCGTAGGAGGGTGTTGATCCTACTTGATCTTGCCTTCTTTGAATTCCACGTGCTTGCGGATGACCGGGTCATACTTCCGCATGACCAGCTTTTCGGTCTTGGTGCGCGCATTCTTCTTAGTCACGTAGAAAAAGCCGGTGTCTGCCGACGAATTCAGGCGAATCTTGATTGAGGCGGGCTTCGCCATGATCGATCCTTGGGCGGGGCCGGACGCGAGATCGCGACGGCGGGTGTTCTAAAGAGCGGGGGAAAATACGAATCCCCGGACCAAAGTCAATGGTGACCTACAGAACTCTTGGTTTTGTTGGCCCCATGCGGAAGCGCATGTACGGTATCGGGCGGTCTGGCTCCTCCAAACGGGCCTCTGCTTCTTTGATCACAGAGCGGGTGACCATGGGCAGGTTGAGCTCCAGAGCCTCTTCGAACTCGAACCAGGCGATCTCTTCCAGTTCTCCGCAATCGGGCTGGCGCTCCAGGCTGATCAGCCGTTCGGCGTCGGCCATCAGGAACCAGGTGTCAAACCGCTTGGCCAGGACGGGCGGCGTCACGGCGCGATAGATGATGGAAAGGGCTTCCAGGTCAGGCAGGGCACCCAGGGCCAGGAATTCCCGCCAGGGGCCCGCCGCGGGGCGAGGCTCGGCCTGTTTGGCCAGAAGCAGGCCCGCCTCTTCAAAGGTCTCGCGAATGGCCGCCAGGGCCAGGGCGCGCCCCCGGTTGCCGGGAAGGTGCGCATGGAACTTGCCGGCGACCTCTGGCTTCAGCTCCGTCGCGAACGGCGCGCGGAAATCGGCCTTGTCGATACGGCCGCCTGGGAACACCCAGAGATTGGGCATGAAGTCATGGCCGCCATTGCGCTTGCCCATCAGGACGCGGGGTTTGGGTCCGTCTCGGCGAATAATGAAAAGCGTAGCAGCATCCCTTGGCTTTACAGCGGGTGCACCTTCGGGGCGCATGCGGGATCCATCAGCGCGGCGGATAGGGGGTGTTTCCTCGGTCATGAGAAAACTCTAAGACCGGTTTTCAATCCAGGAAACGGTGTCCTTACGTCAAGGATGGTGTCTCCTAGTTCTTTTCTTGTTTTTCGAAGGCTCCCATGGACCCCAAACCCTTTGTGCTCAAGGAATCACAGGTTCCCCTTGAGGCCTGGAATGATCCGGTGAAAGGCGTTGTCACCTGGCGCACCCTGCTCAGTGCAGACCGGACCCCGTCCAGGGGCTTGACCATGGGGGTGGCCGATGTGCCCGAGGGGGCTGGCGGACCTCCAAAAATCCATCGGCATGCCGAAGACGAGACCTATTACATCCTATCGGGCCGGGGAATCATGCAGATTGACGGCGTCGATTATGATCTCGCCCCGGGAGATACGGTCTTCATTCCTGGCGGGGTTTGGCATGGCGCCATAGGGGTCGGGGCAGAGCCTCTGAGGCTCCTCTATGTCTTTGCGGCCGATTCCTTCGATGCGATCGTCTATGAGTTTCCAGAGGCCTGATTGCGCGTAGCTAACCCCGATAGGCGACCAGTATGGCCCCGCCAGCAATCAGGGCGACGCCCAGCCAGTTTGGCAGACTGAGCTTTTCCCCCAGCAGGGCCGCGCCGAATACGGCGACCAGCACCACAGACAGCTTGTCCACTGGCGCGACCCTGGCCGCGTCGCCCAGCTTCAAGGCCCGGAAATAGCAGAGCCATGAGCCGCCGGTCGCCAGCCCTGAGAGAATCAGGAAGGTCCAAGTCTTACGGCTGACTGATCCCAGGGGCTGCCACTGGCCAGAGACCGCAACAATCCCTGTTGTAATAGCCAGGATCACCGTGGTGCGGATCATGGTGGCATAGTCGGAATTGATGTTCTCAATCCCGATCTTGGCGAAGATGGCGGTGAGGGCGGCGAAACCCGCAGACCCTAGCGCCCAAGGCAGCCAGTTGGCGATCATCGTCTCTTTCCCTTTCGGACGCCCTTGGGTGGGCCACCGCGCTTCCGAGCATCCATACTTCCGGGCTTGCGGTTACGTTGCGCCATACGGGGGCGGGGAGTATTGGGATCGGCCGGGGCTGGCGAAGACAGCATTTCGAACATCAGTCCGCCGGTCACTGGAGTGGCCTCTATCAGCCGGACGATGACCGAGGTGCCTAGCATCCAACGGGCCCCGCTGCGCTCGCCTACCAGGGCATGCATGCGGTCATCGTGGATAAAGAACTCATCGCCAAGCCGGGAGATAGGGACCAGGCCATCGGCGCCCGTCTCTTCAAGACGCACGAACAGGCCAAATCGCGTGACGCCGGTAATGCGGCCTGCAAACTCTGCTCCGACCCGATCGGCCAGGAAGGCGGCCACGTAGCGGTCTGTGGCATCGCGCTCAGCGGCCATGGCCCGGCGCTCAGCAAAGGTGATCTGTTCAGCCGTATCTTTGATATGGGCGATATCCCAGTCGGTAATGCCGTCGTCACCCAAACCTAGCGCCCGGATCAGGCCGCGATGGACGATCAGGTCAGCATAACGGCGGATGGGGGAGGTGAAGTGGGCATATTTGGCCAGGTTCAGCCCGAAGTGGCCAATATTCTCCGGCGAATAAATGGCCTGCATCTGGCTGCGCAGGACAACCTCATTAATGATGGCTGCGTGCGGACTGTCATGGGTTTCGGCCAGGAGCTTGTTGAAACGATCGGTGCGGGGAGCCTCGCCCTTCGACCAAGCAATCTCCAGGGTTGCGAGGAATTCAGCCAGGGACTGGATCTTCTCCTGACTGGGGGTGTCGTGAATCCGATAAATTAGAGGTGTTTTCTTCGCTTCCAGGGTTTCTGCCGCGCAGACATTGGCCTGGACCATCATCTCCTCGATCAACTTATGGGCCTCTAGGGCGGCCCTCGGCTGGATCGAGGCGACCTCGCCATCGGTGTTGATAATGATCCGGCGCTCGGAACTTTCGATAGCCAGGGGCGAGCGTTTGTTCCGTCCGATCTTCATGCACGCATAGGCGGCGTATAAGGGCTCAAGGACGGCCTTGAGCAGCGGGCTGGTCACTTCGTCTGGCTGGCCGTCCACGGCCGCCTGTGCCTGCTCGTAAGACAGTTTTGCCGCAGAGCGCATCAGGCCGCGGACAAAACGGTGGTTTCGCTTGCGACCTTCCCGGTCAAATACCATGCGCACGGCGAGGCAGGCCCGGTTTTCACCCTCCCTCAGGGAGCAGAGGCCAGCCGATAGGCGCTCGGGCAACATGGGCTCGACCCGGTCTGGGAAATAGACGCTGTTGGATTTTTCCCGGGCTTCTCGGTCCAGGGCTGTGCCGGACCGGACATAGGCGGCGACATCGGCAATGGCGACCCAAACAATCCACCCCTCAGGATTGCCCGGATCATCATCCTTTTGGGCATAGACGGCATCGTCGTGGTCGCGGGCATCTGGCGGATCAATCGTGATCAGCGGGATGTCCCTGAGGTCTTCGCGCCCAGCCAGGGTGGGTGGTTTAGCTGTTTCAGCTTCAGCCTCGGCTTCGGCACTGAATCCCGTGGGGATCCCGTGAGAATGAATGGCGATCAGTGAGGCTGCCCGGGGATGATCCTCGCGGCCCACCATTTCTAGGATCTTGCCTCGCTTCGGGCCATAGCGCCGCTCTGACACGACGGGCTGGGCAACTACCAGGTCCCCATCGCGCAGGTCACTGACTCCGACACCATCGAGGACGAGGCTTTCTTTGGACTTTCGGTCCACGGGCTCGAGCCGCACCTCGCGATTAGCCTTGCGGACAACCCCGAGGATTTTGTGAACGCTGGTTCCCAGTTTCTTGATGAGCCGGGCCTCGACCTCGCCGTTTTCTAGGGTTTCGAATCGAACGAGCAGTCGGTCCCCGAGCCCAGGTGCCCCGGCAGCAACTTCGGACCGATCCGGAGACAGCCGCACGGGTCTGGTGTCGTCGCCCTTGGTCAGACGAACAAACAGATCACCGTCATTATCCCGCTCGACCACATCGACGACACCCACGGGAGGTAGGTCGCCATAGGCAGCGAAACCTTTCCGGCCGCGACGCCCGAGAGCACCGGAGGTTTCAAGCTCTTTGATCATGTCCCGCAGGGCCTTTCGGTCAGCGCCCTTGAGGCCAAAGGCCTTGGCTAGGTCTGACTTGTCAGCTTCACCCGCTTCACGGATGAATTTCAGCAGGGTTTCGCGATCAGGCAGGCCTTGCGCAGGCTTGCTGACGAAACGTGAAGCTTTGGGCGCGCGGAGTTTAGCCATGAAACCCTATAGCGCGGGAATCACGCTTTCGCCGCCTTCTTCGTTGGCGGCTTCTTTGCCGGTGGCTTTTTCGCTGCCGGCTTTTTGATCGCCACGGCTTTTGGCTTGGTCTCCGCCTTGGGTTTGGCTGTAGCCTTAGCCTTGGCGGGTTTCTTACCACCGCCCTTGGCGACCCGATCTGCGATCAACTGGACGGCTTCTTCCAGAGTTATGTCCTTGGGGTCTGACCCTTTGGGGATATTGGCGTTGGTCGAGCCGTGCTTGATGTAGGGTCCATACCGCCCGGAGAGAATTTTGATCGGAGCGCCATCAGCCGGGTGAGCCCCGAGATCCTTCAGGGCTGCGCTTTCGCCACGTCCGCCGCGACCACCGGCCCGTTTTTCAGCAAGGACGGCGACGGCGCGATTGAGACCAACTTCGAAGACCTCGTCCACGCTGGGCAGGTTGGCATAGGTGCCGTTGTGCAGGACGAAGGGACCAAACCGCCCAATCCCTGCGGTGATCATGAGATTGTCTTCGGGATGCAGCCCCACGTCGCGGGGCAGATTGAGGAGGCGTAGACCCTTCTCCAGATCCATATCGGGGGCGGACCAGCCCTTTGGGAGAGAACTGCGTTTGGGCTTTTCGCCCTCGCCTAACTGGACGTAGGGACCAAAGCGTCCAGATTTTAGGAAAACCGTGAGCCCAGACTCAGGATCGATCCCCAGTTCGCGGTCGCCATTGTCCTGGGCGGCATCTTCATCTGATTGAGCAATCTGCCGGGTGAAGCGGCATTCCGGATAGTTGGAGCAGCCGATAAAGGCGCCGAACTTGCCGGTCTTCAGAGACAGCTGACCCGCACCGCAGGTGGGGCAACCTCGGGGATCTGAGCCATCCGCCTTGGGTGGGAAGATGTGCGGGCCTAGGGCGACGTTCAGCGCGTCGAGAACATTGGTGACCCGCAGTTCGGCGATCTCACCGACTGCACCATGGAAGTCGTCCCAGAATTCCCGGAGCAAGACCTTCCAGTTCAGTTCGCCGGCAGAGACCAGATCGAGCTTTTCTTCCAGGGCAGCGGTAAAATCATACTGAACGTATTTCAGGAAGAATTGTTCGAGGAAGGCTGTAACCAGCCGCCCCTTGTCCTCGGGAATGAACCGGTTCTTATCCATGCGGACATAGGCGCGGTCGCGCAGAACGGTCAGGATAGAGGCATAGGTCGACGGACGGCCAATCCCCAATTCTTCCATCTTCTTGACGAGGCTGGCTTCGGAATAGCGTGGAGGCGGTTCGGTGAAGTGCTGATCGGCGCGAGCATCTATTACCCGGGCGTCTGCACCCTCCTTGACCTGAGGCAGACGGCCACTTTCCTCGTCGTCGGCGTCGTCGCGGCCCTCTTCGTAGACCGCAAGGTAACCGTCAAACAGCACGACCTGGCCTGTGGCGCGAAGTCCAGTTTGGCCATCCCCGCTCTCGAGCTCGATGGTGGTGCGCTCTATCCGTGCGGCTTCCATTTGCGAGGCGATCATCCGCTTCCAGATCAGCTCATAGAGACGGCCAAGATCGCTCTCAAGGCGCAGGGATCCGGGATTACGGGCCAAGGCTGTGGGGCGGATAGCCTCGTGGGCTTCTTGGGCATTCTTGGCCTTGGTCTTGTAGATACGGGGCGCTTCTGGAACATAGTCCTTGCCGTAAATGCCCCCAATCACCTGACGGGCTTCCTGCAGGGCCTCTGGTGCAGACTGAACACCGTCGGTCCGCATATAAGTGATCAGGCCGACCGTTTCGCCGCCAATGTCGATTCCCTCATAAAGCTTCTGGGCCGCCTGCATGGTGCGTTGAGCAGAAAAGCCAAGCTTTCGAGCCGCCTCCTGTTGCAGGGTTGAGGTTGTGAAGGGAGGGGCAGGAGAGCGTCTGGCGGGCTTCTTTTCCACCGATGCAATCTTGAATGTCGCGGCTTTGAGCGCCGCCTGGGCGGCCTTGGCGCTGACTTCGGAGTTCAGATCGAACTTGGTGAGGCGCTTGCCCTCATGCTTGACCATGCGCGCCAGGAAGGGATCGCCGCCCGAAGATACGTCGGCCTCCACAGTCCAATACTCTTGGGTGTCAAAGCTCTCGATCTCAATTTCGCGATCGACGATCAGGCGTAGGGATACGGACTGAACCCGGCCTGCTGACCTTGAGCCCGGCAGTTTGCGCCAGAGAACTGGCGAGAGGGTAAAGCCCACAAGATAGTCCAAAGCGCGGCGGGCGAGATAGGCATCGACCAACTCCATGTCGATATCCCGCGGAGACTTCATAGCCTCGGTCACGGCGGTCTTGGTGATGGCGTTGAACACCACGCGCTCAACCTTGGCACCCTTGATGGCCTTCTTTTTTGAAAGCACCTCCAGGACGTGCCAGGAAATGGCCTCTCCCTCGCGGTCGGGGTCAGTGGCCAGAATGATGCGTTCAGCTGTCTTCGCGACATCTGCAATGTCGTTTAGGCGCTTTGCAGCCTTGGGATCGACATCCCAGGACATGGAAAAATCATCGTCCGGGCGAACAGATCCGTCCTTAGCTGGCAGATCGCGGACATGGCCGTAGCTGGCCAGAACTGTATAGTTCGAGCCCAGATACTTATTGATGGTCTTAGCCTTTGCGGGGCTCTCGACAACGACGAGGTTCATGCGCGGCGGATGATCCCAAGGGCCAAAAGCCCAGACTGAAAAGGGAGCGGAAGGTGGGGCTGAGCCCCATAGCTGTCAACTGCTCAAGAAATTAGGTTGCTGCCACGGAGCCTCCAGGGGTGAATTCTGCGCGTCCTGCGAGCTCTAATTCGGCGAGGGCGGCAAGAACGGGTGCTGCTTTGCCGCCCACTGCACGGATGATGTCGTCCTTGGAAACCGGCGTTGGCGACAGTAAGCCAGCCACCTGCTCACAGAAGGCATCGGGGGAAAACTCGAAGGGGTCACCTGGCTCCGCAAGCCAGCTTGCGGCGGGGGCCTGAAGGCTCCTAAACCCTTCCATGGCCCGCAGAACGTCATCGACACCCTCGCAAATGGCGGCACCCTGTCGAATGAGGTCATTGCAGCCCTTTGCCCTAGGATCGAGCGGTGATCCTGGCACAGCCAGGACCTCGCGCCCCTGCTCTGCGCCCATTCGCGCTGTGATCAGCGAGCCGGAGCGAAGTTCGGCCTCAACCACGACAATGGCCTTGCAGAGACCGGAAATGATCCTGTTACGTCGGGGGAAATCTCTGGCCTGGGCCACTTGCCCGGGACGGCTTTCCGAGACGATGCAGCCCTGGGCGGCGATCTGATTGTAGAGTTTGTCATGCTCCCTTGGATAGATGTCGTCGATACCACCGCCCAAGACGGCCACTGTACCGGTCGGGAGGGCACCCTCATGGGCGGCACCATCGACTCCACGGGCTAGTCCAGACACCACGACATATCCAGCGGCTCCAAGGTCTGCTGCCAGGGTCCGCGCAAACCTTTGGCCTGCGGCTGAAGCTATCCTCGCGCCAACAATGGCCACACATGGCCGCTGGAGGGCCTCGATCTCTCCAAGGGCCCAAAGGAGAGGCGGCGGGGTATCAAGAGCGGCGAGGTGTGACGGATAATCCCGATCGCAGGAGAGGAGCAATCGGGCACCCAAGGCTTCGCCGCTATTCAGTTCAACCTCTATCTCCTCAATGGAAGGGGTCGAAATCGCACCCTTGTCCCTGGATCGAACTACCGAGGGCAGGTTCGCCAGGGCGTTGGAGGCATCCCCAAACCGCCTTAGCAGATCGGCAAAGGTAGCGGGCCCGACCATTTCCGTGCGGGCGAGACGCACCCAGTCCCGTCGCTGCGAGGGCGACTGGGCTGGTCTCATTGCACTGCCTCGGGGGCCGCCTTCTTGGCACCGATCTTTGGCTCTTCGCCTTTTAGAAGACGTCGGATGTTTTCCTGATGCCGGACAAAAATCAAAATCGCCATAAACAGAGCCAATGCGGTGACTGGATAGGGCTGATCAAAGACAAGGAGGGCAAGCAGTGGAGCCAGGGCCGCTGAGGTCAGGGCAGCGAGGGACGAAATTCTGAGGAAATAGGCAACGGCCAACCAGGTCGCGCCTGCTGCGAGGCCGAGGGGCCAAGCAACGGCAATCAATGTGCCATAAAATGTTGCGACCCCCTTGCCACCCTTAAACCCAAGCCAGACTGGAAATAGGTGGCCCAGGAAGGCCGCGCCGCCTGCCAGGGCGCAGAGCAGGGTAAGGCTTTCTGGTGCCTGACCGTGGGCGAACACCCAAGCCAGCAGGACGGCCAGGGCACCCTTTCCGCCATCGCCAATCAGGGTCAGGGCGGCAAGATCGCGGCGACCAGATCGAAGGACATTGGTAGCGCCGATGTTTCCTGAGCCAATCGCTCGAGGATCGCCGGCACCAGCTGCCTTCATGACCAGCACCCCAAACGGGATGGTTCCCAAGAGGTAGCCGCCGATTACCGCTGCCGCGACAAATTTCGCATCTATTCCCAAGGCCAGCATTGGCTTGTTCTCCGTCAGGGGATTTTGTTCGGAGCCTATCTGCCGTCGGGGGCGCCGTCACCTCTTCAGACCAGCATGACTCAATCTATAGATGTTCGTCAAATGTTCTTGTTAACCCGAAGGGCTGGCGCAATCTTTAGGCGTCGTCCCGATAGACGATGCGACCATCCACCAAAGTCATCCTAATCGCGCCCTGAAGGCGTCGACCATCAAAGGGTGAATTCCGCGATTTAGACTTCAGTTGATCTAAATCTATGACAATCGGCGCATTGAGGTCGCACAAAACGAGGTCAGCAGGTCTGCCCTTCGCCAGCTTGCCCGCATCCAGGCCCAAAAGATCCGCAGGACGGCTGGTCACGGTACGCATGAGATCAAGCAGCGGAATTCGACCCTCATGGTAGAAAGCCAGTAGCGCTGGTAGCAAGGTCTGTAGGCCCACAGCGCCGGGTGCTGCCTCGTCATAGGGCAAACGTTTATCTTCGGCGGGTGCCGGGGCGTGTGCCGAGACGACGATATCAATCAGACCACTGGCCAGGGCTTCAATTGTCGCCTGGCGGTCGTCTTCTCCGCGAACCGGCGGATCAAACTTCACGAAGGTTCGATAGTCGCCAATATCGATTTCGTTGAAGGACAGGTGATTAATTGAAGTGGTCGCTGAGACTGAGAGACCCTTGGCCTTGCCCCGTGCCAGACTTTCAAGGGCGCAGGCTGTAGTCACCTGATCCACGAGCAGACGCCCGCCGGTGAGCTCAACCAAGGCCAAGTCTCGCTCGAGCATAATTTTCTCAGCAATCGGTGGCACGCTGGGCAGGCCCATACGGCCTGCAAACTCGCCTTCAGTGGCAGCGGCACCGGCCGAAAGCCAAGGATCAGCTGGGCGGTGGGCAACAAGGACGCCGAAGCTGGCGGCATAGGCCAGGACGCGCCGCATGACTTTTGAGTCGACAATGGGGCGATCGGCATCGGTGACATAGACGCAGCCAGCGTCTCGCATCAGGCCGATTTCGGCCATGCGCTGACCCTCGCAGCCTTTTGTTGCGGCTCCGGCGGGATAGACGTGGACCAGTTCGATATCTCTCGATCGCCGGAGAATGAAATCTACGACGGACGCCTCGTCGATCACCGGATGGGTATCTGGCTGCAGGACGATGGAAGTGACGCCGCCGGCCGCCGCAGCTAGGGAGGCCGATTTCAAGGTCTCTTTGGTTTCGAAGCCGGGCTCGCCTGTCTTGACCCGAAGGTCGATGAGGCCAGGGGCAAGCATAGCACCCTTAGCGTCGATCACTTCAGTGTCAGCTGAAACGCCCTCTGGGCTCTCGCCCTTTATGATGTCGGATATCTTGCCGTCGCGGATCAGCAGGGCCCCTGGGCCGTCGTAACGGCTATCGGGGTCTACGAGTCGGGCGTTGAGGATGGCGAGGGGGCGGGACATTTTCAGGACCTCTAAAGCTCGAACCGCTGAAGCCACTTCTCAGAGACCGGTGCCTGGTAGGCAGCCATGGTTTCCAGTAGGGCCTTCGGATCGTCGCTGAAGGTCAGCATGTTTCTGTGAACTGGCTTCACAAAGGCGGCGTCCACTGTGTGGTCAAGGAAGCTGGCCAGACCATCGTAATAGCCCGCCACATTCAAGAACCCTGCGGGCTTGCCATGAAAGCCCAGCTGCCCCCATGTCCAGATCTCGAAGATCTCTTCAAGGGTTCCAGCGCCGCCGGGCAGGGCGATAAAGCCTTCTGACAACTCCGCCATCCGCGCCTTGCGCTCATGCATTGAGGAGACGACTTCGAGGCGGGTGAGGGAGGTGTGGGCCAATTCCTTGGCGGCCAAGGCTTCAGGCAATATGCCAATTACTTCGCCGCCAGCCGCAAGGGCGGCGTCCGCGACCGCGCCCATAAGGCCGACCTTGGCGCCGCCATAGATCAGGACGGTGTTTTGCTCGGCGATCAACCGACCCATGAGGTTTGCAGCTGCGAGATACTGTGGATCCTTGCCAGGGCTTGAGCCGCAGAAGACGCAGATCGATCGCATCAGTCGTTATCCAGACGCGCAGCTAGAGATGCTAGAATGGCCATGCGGGCGGCGACGCCCATCTCGACCTGGTCCTGGATTAGAGAGACGTTGAGGTCATCGGCCACGTCGGAGTCGATTTCAACGCCTCGGTTCATCGGGCCGGGATGCATGACGCGAACATGGGGCGCCGCATAGGCCAGTTTTTCGCGATCTAAGCCCCAGAACCGGAAATACTCCCGCTGAGATGGGGCCATGACGCCGTCCATTCGCTCTAATTGCAGACGCAGCATCATCACCACATCGCAGCCGGCAATACCTTCGCGTAGGTCGTGAAAGACGCTAACACCCCAACGGGCGATCTCGGAAGGCATGAGTGTCGGTGGGCCCACCAAGCGAACTTCCGCGCCCATCATCTGCAATAGCCCAACATTGGACCGGGCGACGCGGCTATGCAGGACGTCCCCGCAGATGGCGACCCGCAGACCTGCAATTCGGCCAAAGGCTCGGCGCATGGACAAGGCGTCCAGTAGGGCCTGCGTTGGATGTTCGTGCTGGCCATCGCCAGCATTGATGACCGAGCAGGAAACCTTTTGAGCCAGCAGAGAGGCCGCCCCCGAGGAGGCATGGCGGATAATCAGAATATCCGGCTGCATGGCATTCAGGGTGACCGCCGTATCGATCAGGGTTTCGCCCTTAGAGATGGAAGACGACCGCGGGCTCATATTGACGGTATCGGCCCCGAGGCGCTTGCCTGCCAGTTCGAAAGAGCTCTGAGTGCGTGTTGAGTTCTCGAAGAACAGGTTCATCAAGGTTCGACCCTTGAGCAGGTCCAGCTTCTTCGAGGTCTGTCGGTTTAGGCTGACGAAACCATCGGCCAAGTCCAGAAGGCCCGCCACTTCAACAGGGTTCAAGTCCTGTATGGATAGGAAATGCCGCCGTGGAAACGGGAAGGTCCGTCCGAGGACCTCGCTCAGACCAGGGGGCGAAGCAGTCATTGAAGAGGTCTATTAGGCGAGGTCGAGGCAGGTGCCAAGGGCTTGAGCGTTCCTTACATTCGCTCAAAGGTTACGAAGGCGTTCCAGAGCGCCCTGTAGAATCCAGCTCGCCGCCATCTGGTCCACAAGGGCCGCTCGCTTGGCTCGGGAGGCGTCAAATTCATCAATCAGCACCCGGTTTACAGCAACCGTGGAAAGTCGCTCGTCCCAGAACGTGATCAGCAGCTCGGGTTTGAGCCGCAAGAGATTACGTGCAAAGGCGCGATTGGACTGACAGCGAGGTCCTTCTGTGCCGTCCATATTCACCGGCAGGCCGATGACCAGCCCGACCGCAGCCCGGGCGTCCATGAGCGTGAACAGGTCAGCGGCGTCCTTGCTAAATTTGTCCTTTTGCAGAGTTTTCAGAGGCGAAGAGATCATGCGGGTCGGATCACTGACAGCTATCCCAATGGTCTTTTCCCCGAGATCAAGGCCGAAAAGTGCCCCTTGGCGGGGCAAATGGGCGAGAAGTTCGGTGAATTCAACGACAGCCATGAGGGTCCATAAACCGTCGCGGGCAAGGCGGCCAGTGGCCTATCTCTAAAGGGAGTCTTGTCAAAGCCGCCCTGCCGCGGCTAACCCACACTTACAGATTAAGGAGGGCCCCATGGCCATCGACGCGGCGACCGTTCGCAAGGTCGCCAGGCTGGCGCGCATCGCCCAGCCTGAGGAACGCCTTGAACCGCTAGCCAGGGAGCTGAGCGGTATTATGGCTTGGATTGAGCAACTGGCTGAGGTCAACACGGAGGGCGTAACTCCGATGACCTCTGCGGTCTCTATGCCCATGCCCTTGAGGGATGATGTGGTCACTGATGGCGGTGACGCCTCAATCATCCTGTCGAACGCGCCGAAATCCTCTGGCGCATTTTTTGTCGTGCCCAAGGTGGTGGAATAAATGTCCGACCTGACACGCTTGACGCTAAAGGCCGCGTTAGATGGCCTTCAATCCAAGACCTTTTCTTCTGTTGAACTCACTCAGGCTCACATTGATGCTGTGGCTCAGGCGAGGGCGCTCAATGCCTTCGTTTTGGAGACCCCAGAAAAGGCGCTCTCTATGGCCGCTGACGCCGATGCGCGCCGGGCAAAGGGTGAAGCTGGCCCGCTGACGGGGGCTCCCCTAGGCGTGAAGGACCTATTCTGCACTAAGGGTGTTCGCACCACAGCCAGCTCGAACATCCTTGGCAATTTTGTTCCCGAGTATGAATCCACGGTCACATCCAACCTCTGGCGGGATGGGGCGGTCATGCTGGGCAAGCTCAATCTCGATGAGTTTGCCATGGGCTCGTCCAATGAGACGTCTGCCTTCGGGCCGGTGGTCAATCCCTGGCGGCGCAATGGCAGCGATGCCAAGCTGACACCCGGCGGGTCATCTGGCGGGTCTGCGGCTTCAGTGGCCGCCGATCTCTGCTTGGGGGCGACGGCGACCGACACGGGCGGCTCTATCCGTCAGCCGGCGGCGTTCACCGGGACTGTGGGTGTCAAACCGACCTATGGCCGCTGCTCTCGCTGGGGCGTGGTTGCCTTTGCATCTTCGCTGGATCAAGCGGGGCCGATCGCCAAGACCGTCGAAGACGCCGCCATTCTGCTGACCTCTATGGCGGGGCACGATGCAAAAGACGCCACAAGCCTTGATGTGGCGACACCAGACTTTGCGAGCTTTGTCGGCAAGTCGGTCAAGGGGCTGAGGATCGGAATTCCGAAGGAATATCGTGTTGACGGTATGCCAGCCGAGATCGACGCGCTTTGGGAGCAAGGAATCGCCTGGCTGAAAGATGCGGGGTGCGAAATTGTCGAAGTTTCACTACCGCATACCAAGTACGCGCTCCCGGCCTATTACATCGTCGCACCGGCAGAGGCGTCTTCGAATCTCGCCAGATATGACGGCATGAGGTTTGGCTTGCGAGTCGAGGGCGGCAACCTGATGGAGACTTACGAGAACACCCGGGCCAAGGGATTTGGCGAGGAAGTCAAACGCCGGATTCTTATTGGCACCTATGTGCTCTCAGCGGGCTATTATGACGCCTATTATCTCAAGGCGCTCAAGGTCCGGCGTCGTATTGCCGACGATTTTGATCAGGCCTTTCAGAAGGTCGACGCGCTCCTTACGCCGACAGCACCCTCTGCAGCATTTGGTCTCGGCGAAAATGCCAACGATCCAGTGGCGATGTATCTCAACGACATCTTCACCGTGACGGTAAACCTCGCCGGGCTGCCAGGGATGAGCCTACCTGCAGGCGTTGATGTCAATGGTCTGCCCTTAGGTCTTCAGCTAATTGGCCGCACTTTGGATGAAGGCACCTTGTTTTCCTTGGGTGGAGCCTTGGAAAAGGCAGCAGACTTCCGAGCCAAACCCGCCAAGTGGTGGTAGACAATTACACCTTGGTGCAGACCTAAAAAAAGCCCCCAAGCCTGACGGCGAGGGGGCTTTTCATCTCAGATCGAGCTGATCTCTTACTGCTTAGGCAGCTTGTCCAAATCAGCTTGGACCGCGGCGATTTGCTCGTCGGTCAAAGCGCCCTGGCTCATAGGCTGAAGAGCCTTCAGGGTCATGGCCTTGAACTGATCGAAAGCCGGATGAGCGGTGAGCATGGGGATGTCTTTGTCGAGAATCGCCTTGGTAACCGGGTTTGCGGCCAGGTCTGCGATCGGGGTGGTTTCGACGTTGGGGGCGTCCGCGGCGAGGGCAGCGCCCGCGGTGAGCATCAGGGACAAGCCAGCTAGGCCGGCGGCGAACATCTTCTTCATGACGGGTTCCTTCCCGGGGAGGTTTATAGCGCGCGCAGAAAGCGCGATTTCGATGAGTTGCGCAAGGCCCTTCCGCTTCGTCTCAGTCGGCACTAGAAGCAGCTTATGTCTGATACTTCGAAGCTGATCCAAGGCCGAACCGGCCAGTGGGAAATTGTTCTGGGCCTGGAAATTCACGCCCAGGTCGCCTCGCATGCCAAGCTCTTCTCTGGAGCCGCCGTGGGATTTGGCGCAGGGCCAAACCAGCAGGTGAGCCTGGTCGATGTGGCGATGCCGGGTATGTTGCCGGTCATCAACCGTCACTGCGTCGAGCAGGCAGTCAGAACGGGCTTGGGTCTTAAGGCCCAGATTAATCTGCGGAGCCTGTTTGATCGGAAGAATTATTTCTATCCGGACCTGCCTCAGGGGTATCAGATCAGCCAGTTCAAGGACCCGATCGTCGGTGAGGGCGAGGTCATTGTTGAACGCGATGACGGGACCACCTTCACCGTCGGTATTGAGCGCCTGCATCTGGAACAGGATGCTGGCAAGAGCCTGCACGACCAGGACCCTAATGCCACCTTCATGGACTATAATCGTGCTGGCACGGCGCTGATGGAAATCGTCTCTCGCCCGGACATGCGCTCTTCAGACGAGGCGGCGGCCTATGTGAAAAAGGTCCGCACCATCCTGGTCTATCTGGGCACCTGCGACGGCGACATGGAGAAGGGTAATCTCCGGGCCGACGTGAATGTGTCCGTGCGTCGTCCCGGCGAAGGCTTAGGAACCCGTTGCGAGATTAAGAACGTCAATTCCTATCGTTATATTCAGCAAGCCATTGAATATGAGGCCCGCCGGCAGGTCGAAATTCTCGAAGATGGCGGCAAGATCGATCAGGAAACCCGACTTTTCGACCCGACCAAGGTCGAGACCCGCTCCATGCGATCCAAGGAAGAAGCCCACGACTATCGCTACTTCCCGGACCCTGATCTGCTCCCACTGGATCTTGATCCGGCCTGGGTGAAGGCCATCGAGGCGTCCTTGCCGGAACTGCCAGATGCCAAGAAGGCGCGGCTGCAGTCGCAATATGGCCTCACTGCCTATGACGCTGGCGTGCTGATTATCGAGCAGGCTCGGGCTGACTTTTTCGAGGCCGCCGCGGCGGGCAGGGACGCTAAACTGGTCTCTAACTGGGTGACCAATGAACTGGCGGCCAAGCTTACGGCGGGCAATCTCGAAATAGGAGACAGCCCACTTAAGCCAGACGAGATTGCGGAACTGGTGGCACTAATTGAAGAGGGCGTAATCTCCTCCAAGATTGCCAAGGACGTGTTTGAGCGCATGTGGGCTGGGGATGGGCGTCCGCGAGCTATTGTGGAGGCGCAGGGACTGCAGCAGGTGTCTGACACCGGTGCTCTTGAAAAGATCATTGATGATCTGATTGCGGGCAATCCCGGGCAGGCGAACTCGGTAAAAGAAAAGCCCCAGGCCATTGGCTGGTTTGTGGGCCAAGTGATGAAGGCGACGGGCGGCAAGGCCAATCCCGGCGCTGTCAATCAGTTGCTCAAGTCCAAGCTTGGTATCGACTAGTTCGACCTTGCAAAGGGGGGGCGCCGCCCCCCTAAGTCCTGGGCGCGCTATTTCCCTGTCCAGCGGTCTAGCCAGTTGAAGACGGTATCGTGCCATTGCAGGCCATTTTCTGGCTTGAGTACCCAGTGATTTTCATCAGGGAAGTAAAGGAACTGGCTGGGAACGCCCTTGCGCTGGAGGGCGGTAAAGGTCCCTAGGCCCTGTTCCAGCGGCACCCGGAAGTCATTCTGGCCGTGAATGACAAGCTCCGGCTTGTTCCAGTTGACCACGTGATTGACGGGGTTGAAGGTCTGGTAGCCCTTGGGATTGTCGTAGGGCGTGCCACCGTTTTCCCATTCAGAGAACCAAAGCTCCTCAGTGGAATAGCCCATGGCGTGGGTGTCAAAGAGGCCGTCATGATTGACGAGGCATTTCCAAGGCTTGGACCAGTTACCGGCGATCCAGTTGATCATGAAACCGCCATATGAGCCGCCGAGTGCGCAGGCCCGGTCCCCGTCCAGGAATGGATACTTTGCCAGAGCATAGGCCCAGCCCTTCTGGAGATCCTCCAGCGGGCGGTCACCCCAATGCTGGGAGATGGCGTCGGTGAAGCCCTGACCATAGCCCGTCGACCCATGGAAATCGACCATGACCACAGCATATCCATGGCCTGCATAGGTTTGAGCGTTCCAGCGATAATGGAACAGGTTGCCGAAGCTGCCCTGCGGCCCGCCATGGATCAGGAAGGCCACTGGATAGGACTTACCTGGCTGAAAATCGGCAGGTTTCACCACATACCCATAGACTGTTTCTCCATTCCAACCGGGGAAGGAAAACTGCTCGGCCTGCCCCATTGTGATACCAGAGAGCCGCTCAGCATTGTGCGCGGTGAGGGGAATAGGCACCTTGGCCCCTGTGTCGAGCCGGTAGATTTGAGCGGGTGTCGAGAGGTTATCCTGGGTGAAGACCAAGCCCGTCTTCGTCAGGTCGAAATCTTGGACGTGCCCAGGTCCCGTCAGGGGAAGGGGGGCGTTAGGCTTGGTGGTCGAGAAGGCAAATATCCGTGTTTGTCCGAGATCTTGCGCCAAACCATAAAGCCGCTTGCTGTCCTTGGCCCAGGTGAAACCTTCAACGGATCGATCCCAATTTGCCGTGACTTCCTGAGTGGAACCGCTCTTGAGGTCACGCACCATCAAGGCATTGCGGTCGGACTCAAAACCCGGCCGCTTTGCCGCGAGCCATGCAAGCTTGGTCCCGTCTGGGGACATGGCCGGGGCGGCATCACTGGCAAGATTGTCTGCGGTCAGGTTAACAGGTGCGCCTTGGCCCGTTATGGCCACTTGATACAGGTCAAAGTTGGTTTGCCAGGGCTCAGACTTTCCTGAGATTCGTGCCGAAAAGATCACCGATGTGCTGTCGGCGGAGACTGTGAAGTCACCCTGGCCCCCAAAGGGTTTGGATGGGATGTCGGCATCAAAACCAGGGGTAAGTTCTATGGGCTCGCCCGAGGCGACGCCCTCTGTGCTAATAGCCATCGCAAAGAGGTGATTGCGGGTTCCGTCTGCCCACTCGTCCCAATGGCGGACGAACAAGCGATCATAGACCTTGCCCGAGGGGGTCTTGGGCGCGTTATTGCGATCTAGCGTGCACTTTAGGGTCGGACAATCGGGATATACCGCAAGGCCTAACACTAAAGTTTTGCCATTTGGGGCAAGGCGGAAGGTCAGCACGGGTAGGGGCAGGTTCGTAACTTGAGTGGCTTTTTCGCCGGCTGAATCTGTTCGCCAAACTTGCGGCGAGCCAGATCGGGCGGACATAAAATAGATCCACTTCCCATCCGCGGACCAACGACCAGAAGATGCGCCCCCGTCAGATATCCCCAAGCGTCGCGGGAGAGTCTTGGCGGAAAGGTCTAGCTTCCAAAGGCTGTGGACGCCCCGATTCTTCGACCAATCTGTCGATCGAAGGTCATAAATCGCAACGTTATCAACCGGCGAGGCTTGAACATCTGATGCACGGTCAAAACTACCAAGATCTTTTGGAGTCATCCCCTTGATCTCGCCAGCCAGGGCCAAGGATGAGGCCGACACTGCGACGGCGACAAATGCAATCAAGATCCGACGCATATTTGATCAGGTCCTTCGAACGGAAAACATATTGGTTCGCTATCACAGGGCACAGACGGTAGCCAATGCCGTGACAGGGCGTGTTAGGCCGCTTCGACTGTGGGAGCGGGCACATAACCCAGCTCTTGCAATCGATAGCCCTCTACATTGATGAGTTTTGACACACTGAGGTTCGGCTGTGTTCGCAGTATGTCTAGGAAGGCCTGGCGGCGTGGCGCAGGTACCAACCTCATTGGACCACGATCCCCAGCCAGCGGAACGTGGGAGTCGACGAGAATTTCTGAACACTCGAGACTGAGCGATGGGAAGCGGCTGAAGACCTCTGGACTGAAAAGGTTTAGCTCTTCCGTTGCAGTTTCCGCCGAGTTTTGAATAGCCTGGATTATCGCGGCATCAAAGGCAGCCTTATAGGTTTCAAGAATCCTCACGCTGAATTTGATGTTTAGCTTGTCGAAGTCTTGATCGATGAGTTTTTGAAAATTCGGCTCAAGACTGAAGTGCGCGCGAATATCGTCCTCGGTATCGAACCATTCTGCCTGCGATGCGCTTTCAAATTCCTGCCAAAACGCTGAGGTTTGAGGTGCGCTCAGGGTCTCTTTCAGAAGGCTCAGGATTACATCGAGGGGATTGGTTCCATGGCCCTGGGCGATCTTTAGGAGCGGCTTATAGACATCGATGTTCCAGCAAAAATCGACCAGAAAATGTAGGCGTCTCAGGAAGAATAGGTCCTGCTCCGACATGGTCGACGTCGATCTGAGGCTTTCTTCAACCTCGAATGTCCTGATTTCATCGCCATCAGGGGTCCGGTAAGCCCCCGCGTCGCCGTGGATTAGGCGGTAACGGGTCTTGAACTCAAACTTGGTCCGCGTTTCCTCTGAGTTGGTCTCAGCCCCGGCAAGCAGCCGCATATTGTGATTGAGAATGACATCGACCCCGGCGTCGAACAGTTCCCTCAACCCCTCAAGGTGGGTTCCGAGGGTTTCTGCGGGCAGGGGGACGATGACGTCTGAAGCCGTCACGGCCCCAGCATCATGGAATAGCTCTTGGTACTTTCGATAGGTTTCAAGGGAGATATTGTCCCGCTTGATTTCCTTTAGAACCTCTTGATTCATGCTCTGGACAGCCATCACGGGCATGACCATATCGCCCAGAATATTGGCGATCTCCAGGTTGCGATCCGTTACATTTTTGGCCATCCACATTTGGCAGAAGTCTGGAGCGCCATATTTGTCTTTGACGGCTCGGATGGCGTGCGCAAGCTCCACATCGCGCTTGAGCAAACCGAAATTGGCGTCGCAAATGATCCACTTTCGAGCCTGCGAGCGGGCACCAACATAGGCGATTTCCGCCATGGCGGTTTCAAGACTAAAGCGTCGTACAAGATCTTTCGACGCCATGCCCCAGGCGCAGAAGGTGCACTGGAATGGGCAGCCACGGTTTGTCTCAAGAAGCGGGCACATTCCTGCATCCAGAAATTCATCCAGATAGCCATCGAGATAGGGTGATGGAACGCCGGTTATCTCTCTCGTTAGCTTACGCTCACGGGTTGCTCGAACAGTGTCGCCCTCAAGCCAGATAACGTTGTTAGGCAATAGGCTCTCGTCGGATGCCCCCTGCTGCCACCAGGCGATCAGTTCAGCAAAAGGCTCCTCCCCGCCATCCACCACCGCAAAGTCCGCATAGCTGTGGCGCTTTAGGAAGGTCTTCCGCCGGTCCGCCTCAGGATCGATATTCGGCCCTCCGACAACAATGAGGGCGTCTGGTAGTTTGCTACGAACATAAGCACCAATCTGCAGGTTTAAATTTTCATTCCACCCGTAATTGGTCATGCCGATGATATCGGGGGCTTCATTGGCGATAGCCGCTAAAAACTTCTCCGGGTGCTTGAAAAGGGTAATATCCACTGCTGATCCGAACGCCGCTATAGCGTAGGCCTTGATGTACCCAATGCCCAAAGGCACGGTCTGAGCCGCATCATTGACGGCCTGGGTGTGCGCGAGGTCCGCAAGATAGATCTTTGTTTTTGCCATTATCCCATCCCCCCGTTGGTGAAAGGCTAGGGTGATTGCCCGTTTTGTGGAAAGTCTTTTCCAGGCCTCAGATGCAAAAGGCCGGGAAGGTGCAATGGGCACCTAAGCCTGGGAAAGTGAGAAGACTTATTTAGTCCGGACACTGCCCATCTCGGCTTCGCAAACGCGCTCAAGATGTGTTGTTTTAAATGGCGAGAGACGTTCCCGTAAGTTATCAAATGAAATGCCAAGTCTTTCAGCGCTTAACTATATCTTTAGTGAAGATAGACTTTCATCGAAGCGTCGGACCGAGGGCGGTCTCCAGAATGGAGCCCGGTCGGTCGAAAAAGGGATTGGGCACATGCTTGCGAGCGTGGAAGCGGACGTTGGATTACCGTTGCCAGGGCCGAATGCAACGGGCGATGAGCTATTCAAATTGGGCATGCTCTATTCGACGGGGCAGGGTGGCGCGCCTTTGGATTTTATCTCGGCGCACATGCTGTTCAACCTAGCGGCCATGCGCGGGTCCAATGAGGGCAAGGTTTACCGCAAAGAATTAAGCCAGGAAATGGGCGCAGAGGAAGTTGCCGAAGCGCAGCGGGCGGCAAGAGAGTGGCTAGCGCAGGGTTAGGCTTCCCAAGGGAAGTTTAATTTTTGGGTGTGCCCAGGGCGTAGCTAAAGCCCAATTGGATAGGCGACAGGTCACGAACGTATTGCTGTACGAAGAGCGCCGCGTTGGCGACGCCACTCTTTGGCACATAGACAATGTCAAAGCGGCGCAGTGGCACGAGGTCAGCCGTGCCAGACGCCAGTCCCTTTTTCAGATTAATGGTCTTGATCATGCCAAGGCCTGCGGGGCCGCGGCGTAGGATTATGACCCTTCGTCTATCCGAGGAATTGGTAAAGTCCCCTGCCTGAATAATGGCACGTAGGGCGTCGCTGTCGCCCACAAGGTCTAGGACACCAGGGGTTTTGACCTCTCCGCCAACAAAGACTTTCAGCGGTGCCGCTTTTAGGGTGATGTCAACCTGCGGCCGCAAAAGTTGCTGGGCGTAAGCCTGCACGAGGTCATCATGAACCTCGTCTGCGGTGCGATCAGCGACCATGAAGCTCCCTATGAGGGGAAGTCGAATCCGGCCGTCCGGTTGCACCTGGACAGCCTTGGATAACTCGGGTGCCGTGGGAAGGCTGACCTCTAACTCATCGCCAGGGTAAAACCGGTAGGGCGGTTCGTAGTCGCTCCAAGACGCGTACGGAATGTCCTGGAATTGTGCCTGGGAGGCAGGTGGCCTTGTTCTGGGATCGAAATCGGCTTTTGGGGGCGCAGACGCGCAACCAGCGGCAAGGATGACGAGTGCCAAGGTAGGACCGATCAAGCCTGTGAGAGGTCTTTGCATGCGGCGGAGGGTTAATGAGAATGGGTAATAGAACGTTAATGCCCTGAGGCGAGACTGCCAGTCTCAAACCTAGAAATCTCAGAGTTTAATGGTCGCCTATTCGCCTTCTTACGCCGAGCCGAGGCGAATGTCGCCGAGCCCGCGCTACGATGCGGCTGACTACCTCGCGAGGCTTTCTCGCGAGGCTTCGTTGATGCTGTTTGTATTCCTGATCTTATCGGCTGTCGGGGTGTTTGGAGCATTTCAGCTCAAGACGAAATACCCCGTTTATTCCAGCGTCTTGGTTCGACTTGGCCAGGAATATGTCTACGAACCCCGGGCTGGTGATGCCGGCAGGGGGGCTGTCCCGGGGCCGGATCAGGTCATCCAGTCGGAAACTGAAATTTTGGGATCTGCCCAACTCAAACAACGGGTGATCTCGAGATTGGGTCTCTCGCATATCTATCCCCAACTTGCTCTGAAGTATGCAAATGGGGACGCGCAGGTCAGAAAGCGGGTCTTGGCCGACGCCCTACAGGCCCTTGAAAAAAATACTAAGATCGAAACCGCGCCGGATACGCCAATTATTAAGCTGACCTTCAAGGGCGAAAATCCAGAGGTCGCCGCACAGGTGCTCAACACCTTGCTGGAAGAGTATCTGCTCTATCGCCGTAGCGTCTTGGGAGATACGACGGGCCCAGCCTTCTCGGGCCAGAGGGATGTTCTCGAGAAGCGGCTCGATCAAGTTGACACCGCTTTGCAGAACTTCCTCGTAACCAATCAGATCGGTGATTTTGTCGCGGAGAAGACGAGCCTAGGTCAAATTACGGCGCAGGTTGAGCAGCAAAAACTTCAGACTGAGGCGCAGTTGGAAGAGCGTGTTGCTCGGCTTGCGAACCTTTCTTCGCAAATGAATGGCTTGTCTCAGGAGGTCGGGCTTTATCGCGACATTTCAGGGGCTGCGAACGATAAGTTGGCAGCTCTACGTGTGCAAAGGGAGGATCTACTCTCGCGCTACCGGGTAGACTCCCGCCCGATCCAGGACCTTGATACCCAGATTGCGCAGTTGGAAGCCGGTATGGCTGCTGGTCGTACGCGAACCGAGGGCGCAAAGCGTTTGGGGATCAATCCGGTGTACCAAACTGTTGAGACCGAACGGGTTCAGGTTGCGGCTGATGTCGCCGCCTTGAGGCAGTCTCTGGCAGCCTTGAAGCTGCAGATACAGGAACTCACCCGTCGGAGCCTGAAATTGGCTGAGCTTGAGCCACAATTTCAAAAATTGAGCCTCGAGCGGGAGGTTCTGCAAAGCAATGTGCGTGACTACACGGTGAAGGCCATCCAAAGCCGCGCCTCTCAAGACCTCGCAAACTCTGATAGCGAGAATATCCGGATTGTGAGCCGGGCAATTGCCCCCACCAAGGGCGTGAGCCTGAAACGACCTGCCGCCATTTTTGCGGTCGTGTTTGCTGCCTTCACTGCGCTTTGCGTCGGCTTGATACGTATGCTCTTGCGGCCTGGCATTGCGACCCCGCAAGCGGCTGAGCGGACATTCGAATTGCCTGTTCTAGCCAGTGCTCGGTTTAAGGCAGGGTAACCGATATTCGCTGAATGCCCGAGCCCGTGCGTCACGGACCCCGTGATGTGCTCGCTAAATCGCGGCTGTGCGAAACCTGCTCAATAGCGGATAGGCTGGACGCGCAGACATCACGATTCGAGTCATGGTCGATCTTAGCGACGAAATTGCCGATCTTTGGTCGGCCTTGGGTGCGCCTGGGGCTGCGAGGCCACGCATTGTCCAGATCGTTGCTGCACGGCGGGGAGAGGGAACCTCTACGGTCGCCCGGGAATTGGCACATTTTGCCTCTCGGCGTGCCATGCGATCGGTTTGGTTGATTGATCTAGATGTGTTTGCCGGTGCGCAATATGCCGCAATTTCTTCAGAGGCAGAACGTTACGGACAGCTTGGTCCTGCGGTAAGTGCCAGTCCCAATGGGTCGATGTTTTTTGCGCTACGGCCTCAAGCCACCGGGACAGGCCAATCTCCCCTGTCAGACGCGAAGTATCTTTCTGCCCATAGGGTCGGCGATGCGCGCTGGTGGGTGACGCGATTCCGCAGCGAAAATCTCTATCCTGGTCAGAACCTTCACGTCGTCCGCGATCCAAAATATTGGTCGAGCCTTCGGGAACACGCTGACCTCATCATTGTAGATTGTCCGTCCCTCGATCGGTCCAAGGCCGCTTTGACCCTTGCGAGGAACATGGATGAGACCGTGATCGTCGTAGCTGCCGATGAACCCGAGGTGGCGCCGCCGCTTGGCCTACGCGACGCCTTAACAGAGGAGGGCGCGACCATTGCTGGGCTGTTCTTCAATCGGGTGGGTGGGACGCAAAACAGACGGTCGCCCTTGGCTGCTCTGTGATCACGGCCTTGGAAAACCCGTCCATGCTAGGGTCTAGGGCAAGCCTAGGTCAGGGTATAAGGGTTATTCTCGGTCTGATCATTCTATTGACCTTCAGCCAAGCCTGGGTGTTCCCAATGCTTGGCGATATTGGCGACCCAGCTGCCAGCGGGTTGATCCGCATCCTATTTTTTCCTGCCTATGGCCTAGGCTTGATGCTGCTGGTGGTGTCTCCGGGAAAAGCCATACTTGCCAGCTTGAGGCAGCCGTTTCTCATCATGCTGATGGCTGTCATTGGGACCTCAGTTCTTTGGTCAATTGCGCCTGATCAGACTGCCCGCAGGGCTGTGGCGATTTATGCGACGACTCTTTGCGCCATTGTCCTGGCCGCGGATCGAACTTGGTCAGAATTGGCCGAACTCTTCGCAACGACCTTTGTGGTTTTGATCTGCCTGTCCATCGTATTCGCCCTTCTGTTTCCCAAAATTGGCATCATGCATGACCTGTTTCCTGGGGCTTGGAGGGGTGTTTGGGCGGAAAAAAATCTATTGGGCGGCAATATGTCCCTGGGCGTTTGCGTCTTGCTCGCTGCCGCCGTGCTTAGTCCGTCAAGACGGGTTGTTTGGTCGGTCTTTGCGGGTCTCGCCTTCTTACTAATTTTGTTGTCCACCTCGAAGACTTCACTTGTTGCAGTTTTGTTGGGCCTAGGCGCTTTTGGGTTCGTGCTGATGCTACGCCGGGGGCCGGTCTTATCGATCGTCATGACCTGGCTGGCCGTTTTGATCCTGGGTGTTTTGGCTGGCCTTGTACTCCTGGCACCTGAGGTCTTTTTCGATCTTCTCGGCAAGGATGCGACCTTCACGGGCCGAACTAAGATTTGGCAAGCGGTGTGGAGACAGATCGAGCTGCGCCCATGGACTGGGTTTGGCTATGGCGCTGTTTGGTCTGAGGAGGGTCACTGGGGCCCGCTGGCATGG
Source organism: uncultured Alphaproteobacteria bacterium (assembly GCA_937920085.1). Lineage (GTDB taxonomy): Bacteria > Pseudomonadota > Alphaproteobacteria > Caulobacterales > Caulobacteraceae > Phenylobacterium. Next base: position 53,108 of record CALETE010000029.1, read on the forward strand.
ATCACGAAACAAGCCGGTTTTAGAGGGCGGCACGCCCATAATGCTTGGCTAGAGCAGTGGCTCGGCCTTGGAATTTCAGGCTTGGCGGCTTTCGTGCTTATGCAATTGCAGTTTTTGATTGGCGCGATCATTGCCGCATATCGCGGTGTTGGGGGTATCCTCGCCCTACCGTTCTTCATTTGCTACACGGTCATCTGTATGACCGAGAGTGTTGCCGTTGTGTATAATGACTTTCGGTGGGTCGTTTTCACAGCGATTGCGGTGAAACTCTTCTGGCCGGATGGAAGAGCATCCAGGCTTAGAGAACCATCCTAGACGGTCAGACGCGCAGCACCTTCTCGCACGGTGACCACATCAAATCCCAAACCCGTGGCCGATCTCAGCAAGCGATTTAGGGCATCAGGTGTGCATCCCCAGGGTGAAGGCGAAGCCTGTACATCATGGGTGAAAAGGATCAGCCACGACCTTTTTGACAGGGCGTATTCCATCCACTTCCTTGCCTTGGCCTCGCCGTCAGGTCCCTGGATTCCCACCGCCGGCGCTTGATTGAGGTCTGATCCGAGTTGGATCACGCCCTCGTGGAGACCTCGAAGGATAGCAAAATCAGGGGCAAGGCCTGCCTTGGTCTCTGACGACACATCGCCAAATGGATAGGCAAAGCTATCAGGGCGTGACAGGCCCCAATCCCGGAACGTTTGAGCATTTAGCGCGACGTCTGCCTGCGCGCTCCGGGCGCTCGCCCGTCCGCAATCGAGATGAGAAAACGTATGGCATCCGATTTCGTGCCCCCGCCGTGTCAGACGCACATAGTCATCACGATCGGCGCATTGGCCTACTGGCTCGAGACTGCCAGCAAGTCCCGCCGCAACGTAGAAGGTTCCCCTTGCGCCCCGTTGCTCCAGAATTTCTGCGCCTATCCCTGTCGCGGTGAGCGGTGCGTCGTCGAAGGATATGCTGAGCATGGGGCGGTCGGGAGCCCTCAATACGGGTCGGCGATGGCGCAGGCGGGCGATCCGTCGCCTAAGTTTTCCAACAAGGGACCCGTCAGCTTGATAGGCCAGCTCATGCCGAGACATCAGACCACCTCCGCATACAGCGCAGCCCGGTACAAGCGCATGGCTAAGGCGCGAGCCTCTAGCGGAGCGTGCTGGGCAAGGGCGAGGGCCTTGAGTGCGGGACGCCAGACCCTTCGTAGAGGTGCCAATTTCAAAAGACGCGCCACCTGATAGCTGGGATAGGTTGCGACAATGGCCCAATGGGCCCTGACCACGCGCGCAAAGTTAGCGACCGATTGCTCATACTTCTCGGCGAGGGTTTCAGCCGAGTCCAGGCCGAGATGGCTGGCTGGATTGTCGATGTGGAGAATAGTCCAGCGCCGCGATATGCGAATGCCCCACTCGACGTCTTCCCACCCCCAGCCCAAATACTCAGGGTCGAAGGTCTCCTCACTCAGTATGTCTGCCCGGATCAGTAGGTTTGAGGTGAATATGTACTTTTCAGGGGCCTGACGACGTAAGGCGGCCTCAAAAGTGTCGCCTTGTGCCGCCATCGCCCTGTGTAGGGCATATCCAGGGTCCCTGCTGGCTTGGGTCAAGGAAAACCCTCCAAAAACCACGTCTGGCCGTTCTTGGGTAACGAGGTCGAGCCATTTTTGAACAAAATCATCGGCATCGGGGAGCATGTCGCAGTCTAAGAATAAGACATAGTCGCCCCTCGCAGCCGTGATCAGCCGGTTCCGGCCTGCTGCGCGCCCCTCATTTTTCGTAAGGGTTAGAAGGGTTGCTGGACAGGTTATGGTCCCTAGGCAGGCGATGACCTTGGCTGTGAGTTCTGGACAGGCCGAGCCATCATCGATGAGAATAATTTCGAGCTCACCACCGCGCAGGGGGAGCTGCCGAGCCAAGCTTTCCAGCAGGGAGACGGGAGAGTGGTTATAGAATGGGATCAGTATGCTGAGATTGGGATGCCCAAATCCGTCTCGGCTGAAATTGATAATTGAACATCCCATCCGATAATCTTGATCATGGAAATGCTGGGATAGTCTTAAGCATCGGCAAAATGCCTCGTGACATCAACTGGTCGCTAACCGCCGAGATAGCTTGTTGAATATGGCCAGAAGATAAGCGCGTGATCCAGAAATGTTGAAGCCTAGAACCAGGGTGCCGTAGATCAAAATGCCCAGCGGGGGCTTGATCAAGAGTTCGCCCAACATGCTCAAATGCGGCAGATGCGATAGGGCAAGCGCCATGGCTGTAGCAGCCAGGCCAATTTTGCAAAGGTCGATCAGGGGCAGGGGCATAAGGGTTGCGCGAAGCCCCAAAATCCATGAGGTCGCAATGCCGATTGCAAAGCAGAGAACATAAGCCAATGCCGCCCCCTGAACACCCATCTTTGGGATCAGGATCAAGTTCAGCACGATATTAGCGATGGCGGGCACGCTCATGGCCAGCATCAAGAGGTGCGTTTTCTTGGCGAGGGTAAAAGACAGCAGAAAATAGCTGCTGTTCAATCCAGCCATAAGGGCCCCCAATGAAACCAAGGGTATGATCGATAGAGCCTTTTCGCGAAGTTGTGGGCCAATCATCCATTGAGATAGGGCGGGCCCGAGACTGATCAGCCCCGCCATAGCTGGAAAGGCTAGCAGTGCGATCCATAGGATCTGTTGTTTTGCTTCGCGCTCTAACGCTGCTTCTCCGCCCGTCTCCAGGGCATTGATCATGGCGGGCGCACCCGCGGCAGCAAACCAAAGGAACAGAACGTCGATCACCCGAGATGCGAGGGAAAACCCAGCCTGATAAGCCCCGACATCTGCCTCGCCCATGAAATAGGCGATGAAAAATCGATCCAGCGTATAAAGGCTAAGCGTTAGGATCAGACTCAAGGTGACGGGATAACCATAACGGGCATAGGCAAGAGCCTTAGGTCTCGACCAAACCCCATGAGCGGCCCGACGCCAATCCTCGCGCGCCACGAAGGGCAGCAAAAGTGCCGCCATGACCCCCATGCCTAGAAGCGGTGCTCCGCCGCGAAAGCCTAGGGTTACGAACCCTAACCCCAAAAGAAAACCGCCCACTGTCTGCAACATATCAATCGCAGCGGCCTCGCGGACGCGCCCTTCAGAGCGCCGTTGCTCCTGCACCATCCGCAAGAGTGTGCGGAAGACGATGCCCACAAGCCCAGCGCCAATGGCAGCCTTGGTGGCAAGGTCACCTGGCGACTTGGCTGGCCAGATATAAAGGCCTCCAGCGCAGACAGCCATGAACAGCCCTGCGACCGTGATGTGCAGTCGGTAGAGCGTGCCATAGAGTTCGGGTGCCTCCACATTGTCGAGTTTTTCGGCGGGATAAAACCGCGCCATGGCGGCTTCAATCCAACAAAAACAAACGGTGTAGACGAGGCTCGTCACCCCAAAGGCCAGGGCGTAACGGCCGTAGTCTTCTGGCGACAGCATGCGCGTGAAAAGCCAGAGCGTTAGAAAGCCTACAATGCCTTGAAGCAGATTGGCTGGCAGGTAACCCAAGAGCCCCTTCAAAAACATGGGCGTGCCCTTACCGAACGGTCTTTGTGTCGCCGAGCAGAAGCGGCACAGTGCTCAGCATAATCCAGAGATCCAGCCAGAAAGACTGTCTTTCAATATACTCAATGTCCAGGGCGACCCTGCGTTCCACGAGGGCTGGCGTATCCACTGGACCTCGCGAGCCATGGATCGCTGCCCACCCGGTCATGCCGGGTTTAATCTGATGCCGGTGGGCGTATTCAGCGACCAGTTGTGAACTTTCTACGTCGCCGGTCAGCATGCCGATGGCATGTGGTCTCGGGCCGACGAGGGACATTTGACCTGCAAGCACATTGAAAATCTGAGGTAGTTCATCGATCGATGTTTTGCGTATGAAGCGTCCGACCCGGGTTACCCTGCTATCGCCTAACAGTACTTGCTGTTTCGCCGTTTCGTCCATGACATCGGCGCGCATAGAGCGAAACTTCCAAACCAGGATTTCTTCGTTATTGAAGCCATGACGGCGTTGCCGAAAAAATATGGGGCCAGGGCCCTCAAGCCGAATGGCCAGAATTGTCGCTGCCATGATCGGCGACATCAGGACTAAAGCCAAAACGCCTAAGGAAAGATCCTGTACGCGCTTGAATAACCCCCGTACCTCGTTCCTAGGCCGACCAGAAATATGCGCGAGGGGAACGTCTGAGATGTAGCTTAGAGACTGGGGCTCGCCGTCCTCATCCTCCTTCTCGAGCAGGAGTACGATTTCATTGGGCAGAACCTGGAGGTGGGCCACAAGTTCTCGAATACGCTTGCGGGCCGTTGGAGGCACAGAAATCACGAGACGGTCTGCATAGGGCAAAATCCTGTGACCAATCAGATCCTGAAGGCCCCCGAGAACAGGAACGCCTCTAACGGAAGTCGGGGTCCTTTCCGCGCGATCGTCAAAGAGACCAAGAACGTTCGCATCCCCGGAGCGCAGAAGGGTATCGATCAGGCGCATCGCAGCGCCTGTAGCGCCAACAACAATGAGGTTTGGTGTCAGACGACCGGATTTGCGCCAATGGCGGATAAGCCCCCACCAAACGCCATGAACCAAAACGATGGGTAGGAAACTGAAGGTGGTCCAAGCCAGTAAGATGTTTTGCAAGCCGACAGGGGGATGGAAGATGGCCTGCCCCAAGACGATGGCACCTGTGCTCGCCAGCATGGCCGCGACCACAGTGAAGAGTCGATGGCCAAGGCGCTCGCGACGGGAAAACGTATAGGCACCCATCACGCCCAGAAGGATCGGCGACGCGATTAATCCAACGAAAAGTGTCCCAAGGCCTGGACCAATGCTGGCGAAGGAATTTGGGACAAGAAAGACTCCAAGACCGAGGACAATTATGTCGGCAATTTGGATTGTGCGTGTGAGAAGGTGTCCAGAAAATCGTCGCCTGGACGGTTCCAAGGCCAGGGGTCGTAGCGGCCCTCTACGGTCAAAATCCTGATCTCTTAGAGACCAGTCCACAGCAGGCGTTTCAGCCGGCTCAGCCAGGGGAGGCGCGGTCTCCGCAAGAGACATAAGGAGAGTTTCTTCCATCACAGACGCTTTTCAGTTTATCGGCGCCATCTGACCCTGCGGTTAACAGGCATGTGGTTTTTGGAATTGGTCGTTCAAACCTGTGCTTTGCGGACTTCCCCCACGCAACGGGTTCGGCTATGAGAACCGTCCCGAGCCGCACTGCTTGCTTTTGCGATTTTGGGGGCGGGAGAAAACCCAAGACAAATCAAAGTGGTGACGTGGCCGAGTGGCTGAAGGCAACGGTTTGCTAAATCGTCATACCCGAAAGGGTATCCAGGGTTCGAATCCCTGCGTCACCGCCATTTTTTCCTGAGTTCATTGATCAAAGTGGCCAAAAACGAAGGGCCCCTGCTCAAGGCCCCACTTTTGGATTGTGGGTATCTTCAGCCGATCAACTTTTCACCGGCGCTTACTCGCAATCCTTACGATGTCGGCGGCACCATCGGAAAACGTGGAAACACTTCCTTATGGGAGTTTAGGTAGGCGGGATGTCGAGAGAATTTTCGACTTAGGAGTTGGACGTTTGGAACATCAAGGCCATGCTAAGCGCTTGCCGACGATTACTGTGCGCGACCAGATGTTCGATCGAGAGCAGAGGCTTAAGCGTTGGTACATGGGGGGCGATCCCGTGGCGACCAGCTTCCTGAATGCTCTTTCGGCGGCATTTCCCGTCGGTGAAAAGCTTTTCATTGACAGCGTCAGATACTTTCATGACCTCGCGCCTCGCCCGTTACAGGCCCAGATCGTCGCCTTTGTGCGACAGGAGGCGGCACATACCCGCGAGCACGCTGCCTTCAATGCCCAGTTGGAAACCGGAGGCTATGATCCGGCCGATCTCAATGCCCATGCGTCACGAGAGGACAAGCGGATCCGGGGGCGATCGGCCATCGCCCAGTTAGGGTTCACCATGGCGCTGGAACATTGTACCGCGCTCCTCGCCCACCAATTCCTGGCCGACCCGCGCCACCTGGAGGCCGCTCCCGCGGAGATACAGGCCATGTGGCGTTGGCATGCTGTAGAGGAAATCGAGCACAAGGGGGTGGCATTCGATACCTTCAAGGTCGTCAGCCAGGACTGGGGTCCTATGCGTCGCTGGACTTTCCGGGCTGCTGTTATGCTGGACGCGTGCTGGCGGTTGCTGAAGGTGGTCGCACTGAACATGAACTGCCTTTACGCCCAGGATGGCCTGGGCGGGTTTGGCATCTGGACGCGGACCCTGCGGTATCTAATGGGGCCTCGCGGGGTGTCGCTGGCCATGATGTCCGGCTGGCTGAAATGGTTTGCTCCAAATTTCCACCCTTGGGATGAAGATGACCTCCAGTTATGTGAGGCGTTTGCCTAGGTCATCGCTGCGCTAATCTTGCCAATTTGAACCTTGGGACCTTCAATGAATTCATTCTTGAATGAAAGGTTCGCTTCTGCTTGTACGGCCACATATCGCCTAATCGGCTTCAGGCTGGCGATTGCCGCCTTGGTCGTCTTGGTGCTGGGTGCCGAGGTTGGCTGGACCATACCTGTCGCCTGGTTTTCCGTAACGTTACTGATAGAAGCTCTCAACTGGGCCGTGGCGGGCGGCCTGGCCAAGAGGATGGACCGAAGGCCGACGGCTCTTGTGGGGGCCGCAATTTCGCTTTTCCTGCTGACCCTCTGCTGGAATTCCGTTGGTGTCATCATCTGGATTCAGGGCCGGGAGGTCATGACCGTTTTGGCTGCAGCCTATTTTGGTGCCCACCTTACTTATCTGCAGGCCAATCATAGCCAGTCTTGGGCGGCTACGGTTCTGGGGTTACCCTCCTTCCTGGCACCATTGGTGATGACGACTTTTTTCCCGATTTTTCACGGGATTGATCAGTTGGCTGTCAGCTTGACGATGGTCGGGCTCGTTTCGCTGGCCGTGGTGAGTAGCTTGCTCAGCCTGTCGGTATCGAAGCGCCTGGAGGCGGCGATCGCTCAGGTCGTGATCGAGAAGGAGCGTGCCGAGGCCGCGAACCGGTCCAAGAGCACCTTCTTGGCCATCATGAGTCACGAGATTCGAACGCCGCTGAACGGGGTGCTGGGTATGGCGCAGGCTATGGCCGCCGATCCCTTGCCAAAGGTTCAGGAGGAACGGCTATCGGTCATAAGCCAATCAGGCGAGGCCTTGCTCACCATTCTAAACGATGTGCTCGACCTATCGAAGATAGAGGCGGGCGAGTTCGAGATCGAGGCTATACCGTTCGATTTAGAGACTTTGCTGCGGAGTTCGCGGGCGGCGTTTGCTGCGATCGCCAACGCCAAGGGCCTGACGTTCGGTCTCTTCGTCTCAGACACTGCCAAGGGGACCTATGTCGGCGACCCCGCGCGCCTGCGCCAGATCATCAATAATTTGATCTCCAATGCGCTGAAGTTCACCTCGCACGGGGAGGTCAAGGTCGACGCACATTTCGAAGACCCGCTCAGGATCAGCATCTCTGACTCCGGCATCGGCATCGCGCCTGAAAGTCTGGAGGACCTATTCAAGCCGTTCAGGCAGGCCGACCTGTCGACCACCCGACGGTATGGCGGCACAGGGTTGGGCCTCTCGATCTGCAAGCATATCGTCGAGTTGATGGGCGGCAACATCAGTGTGGAAAGCCAAGTGGGCAGGGGATCGACATTTACGATTACGCTACCCCTAGAACAGTTAGACGGCTCACTGGCCATTGCCGAAGACTTGAAGGTTCCTACGTCTGGCTCGGGGTCTGCAGGGTTCGGCGTCGCCAAATTTCGCGTTCTGGCCGCCGAAGACAATGCTGTAAACCAGCAGGTCCTGAGCGTGCTGCTCAATCAGATTGGGATCGAGCCTGTCTTCGTCGTCAACGGCGAGGAGGCCGTCGCTGCGTGGCGCGATGGAGCGTGGGACTTGATCCTCATGGACATACAGATGCCGGTTATGGATGGCGTAACGGCCACGCGAATGATCCGCGCCGCAGAAATGGCCGAGGGCCGATCGAGGACACCCATCATCGCCCTGACGGCGGACGCCATGACGGATCAGGTTGAGGCCTATGGGGACGCTGGCATGGATGGTCTGATCGCCAAGCCGTTGTCGGCAGCAAATTTGTTCGAAGTCCTAAACGGGGTCCTGGCAGACTGAAAATGCCACGGTCTTGTCTGTGCATTTAGATCAGGCAATCGGGTTTTTCAGATCAGAACAGGTCTTAAGCTCACCGGTTGCACAACCAGCGGGCACGATGGAAATTTTCAGCATTATCCACCCAGCCCGTGATCTTGTTTGAGACGAGATTGCGGTTGACGACAAAGAACAAGGGTATTGTTGCCTCATCATTGAGCATGACTTGCTCTGCTTGAGAAAGCAGAGCCGCCCGCCTGTCTCCATTCGCCTCCCGATCCGCGGCATTCAGAAGGGCATCATAGATCTTGCTGCTGTAGTCGCCGTAGTTTTGGCCACCTGTGTCGGACTTGAAAAGACCTAGGAATGTCGTCGCATCATTGAAGTCTGCATACCAATTCATGACGCCTACATCGAAATCGCGCATGCGAAAGGCCGAAAACGCGATTTGGGACTCATTTTGAATAAGCTTCGTCTTGACGCCCAGTTCTGCCCAATCGGCCTGCACCGACTGGCTGATCAAGATACTGTCGGGATTATTTGGGGTCTTGATGTCAAACGAAAGCGGATTGCCAGGGCCGTAGCCAGCTAAGGATAGAAGTCGTCTTGCGTCTGCGACCCTTTGCGCCCGCGTTTCGCTCGCCCAAAAGACGTGGGCCCCATACTTATAATTGGCGGTGCCCGGGGGAACGAAAGCATAGGCAGCGGCTTGGCCAGCTCGCATAAGCTTTTGAGTTATGAATTCACGATCGACAGCCTCTGAGAGCGCGCGGCGTACACGAATGTCCTTGAAGGCTGCAACATCGCGCGTGTTGAACGACATATAGGACGTCGCCAAGGATACGTGTGTCCTTTCCACTCCAGGCATTTCAGCTTGAATTCGATCAATTCGGTTCGACTGGAAGTTTGTATTTATATCAAGCTCACCCTTACTTACGCGCCGCTCGGCCATCACGGAGTCATTTGTCGGGTAATAGTTGACGCGGTCTATGCAGACCTTGGCCGCATCATAAAAGCTTGCATTTTTGTTCACCTCGATGTGGTCGCCGAGTTTCCAGGCCACTAATTTGAAGGGGCCATTGCCAACGAAATGGGCGGGCTGTGTCCAGGCGTCGCCCCACTTTTCGACAACGTGTTTCGGGACTGGATAGAAGCTCTGATGTTTGGCGATCTCTGGCAGGTAGGGTGCGGGGTGTTCCAAGGTTAGCTGCAGGGTTTTCGCGTCAATAGCCTTGGCGCCGAGCGCAGCCGGGAGAACCTTACCCTCATTGAGCGCCTGCCCGTTTTTCAAGATGTAGATGAGATAGGCATAGATAGACGCCGTTTTTGGATTCAAAATCCGTTGATAGGCATAGACGAAATCATCTGCCGTAACCGGAACGCCATCAGACCACACGGCGTCTCGCAGGTGGAACGTCCATACCAGTCCGTCTGGGCTTGTTTCCCACGAGGTCGCCATGCCCGGTATGGGGCTTGCGTCGGGTGCATCGGTCGTTAACCCCACGATCAGGTCTGCGATGACCGAAAAATCGTCGATTAGCGTCGATTTCTGGGGGTCCAGGGTCTCAACTTCTGAGTTGTTTCCGTACTCCAGGCAGACCTTGCCGGGGGGGCACTGGGGGCGTGTTGGGTGCTTCTGACACCCCGTTAGCCCAAGGGTAGCGACCAAAAGAAGAATGAGACCGACGTATCGCAAGGGGGACTCGCAAGAATGACCAACCAGATAGGCCTCGCACTCCTAGGGAGCCTTGTCGAGGCGGGCTAGAGCGGGAGGCGGACCCTCGCACAAAGTCCGCCCTCTGCGCGATTTGTCAGTTCGACGTCGCCACCATGGGCGCGGGTCACAGATCGCACCACGGCAAGGCCAAGGCCAATGCCTCCGGTTTCCCGATTTCGGGAGGGCTCACCGCGATAGAAGGGTTCAAATACCCGTTCGCTTTCGTCCTCCGGGATGCCGGGGCCCATATCATCGATCTCAATGACTGCGTACCCGTCTCTGTTGAACACCCGAGCGGTGGCGCTGCCACCGAATTTGACGGCATTGTCCAGGAGATTTGTGAAAAGCCGACGCAGACTTATCGGGTCACCGCTTAAAATGACCTGCTCGCGATGGACCAAATTGACGGGTGAGCCTGTCTCAGACATTTCATCGCACAGGCTCTCGATGAGTGAGGAGAGTTCAAGCGGTTTTCTGGCACCAGCATGGCTCGCATCACGGACAAAGGTTAGCGTACCAGAGATCATTTGTTCCATCTGATCAATGTCTTTGGCCATTTTGAGACGAAGATCATCAGGCGCTGATTCAATGCGAAACTTGAGACGGGTGAGTGGCGTGCGTAAGTCGTGGGCAATGGCCCCGACCATGGCCGTGCGATCCTCCACATAGCGTTTCAGTCTTTGCTGCATGTCGTTGAAGGCACCGGCAGCGACCTTGATTTCTGAAGCGCCGGTCAAGGACAGCGAAATTGGGGCCGATTGTGGATCTCGGCCAAGCCGTTCCGCGGCTTCGGAAAACTGCTGGTAGGGCCGGGCCATACGGCGCGCGGCGATCCAGGCAATGGGGGCCATGGCGAGGGCTGATATCAAGAACCGAAGCACCAAGCGTTGCTGCCAGGCTTCAAGCCCAAACACTGGCACTGGCTGAACAACACGCCAACGCCCATCGGGCTGTTGCATGCTGACTGCGAAGGGTGCGACGAGAAACAAGTCTTCCTGACGCGCCCCTTGCCGCGCCAACTGGTCGCGCACGATCCTAAGCACCCGTCGATCTGCAAAGGGGCTGCGGTCTCCCGTAATCCGGATTTTTTCCTCCGGAATGCCGAGGGACGACGCAATCGCCAGCCTCAGCGACTTGGCGTTACGCCCCTCCATGGGAGGATTGGGTGGGGCGGCGGCGGTGACCACCTCCAATGGCCGACGCTCGGCAAATGGCGGCGGCAGTCCACGGTAAACCTGTTCGACCTCTGCAATCCGATAGAAATCGGGTGAGGGTGGCGGAAGATTGAAAATCAGGAAAAGATTTACGGCCTGAGCGGCAATCAGGCTGATGCTAATCAGCGTCAAAATCTGAGCGAACATGGAGCCGGAGGGTCGCCATCGCCTTTGTCCCTGGCCAGACGAGGGGGGTTTTAGGGTCAAGGCTTTCTGACTTTAGCAATAAACATATAGCCCTCATTTCGGATGGTTCGGATCAGGTTCTGGCCTGGCGCGCCGTCCTCCAGCTTGCGGCGAAGTCGGCTTATCTGCACGTCTATAGCGCGGTCAAAGGCATCGGACTCAGGGCCCCGTGCCATATCCAGGAGCTGGTCTCGCGTCAAAACCCGCTGTGCCCGTTCAACGAAAGTACGAAGCAGCGCAAACTCGCCGCTGGATAAGTGCACCATGACGCCGTCGGGGGTTCGAAGCTCCCGGCGGACCAAGTCTAGCTTCCAGCCTGCAAATTCGCATCCGGTGCCGGCCCCTCTGTCTTGGCCTCGCGCCGCAGCCCGGCGGAGTACGGCGCGAACCCTCGCTAACAGTTCCCGAGGATTACAGGGTTTGGGGAGGTAATCGTCGGCACCAAGCTCTAGGCCGACGATCCGGTCTGTGTCCTCAGCCATGGCAGACAACATAATGATGGGGGGAGCCATGTTTCCGCTCAGGCGGCGACAGATTGCCAAGCCATCTTCTCCCGGCAACATGACATCCAGAATGATAAGATCTGGCACGACCAATGCCAGGGCAGCATCCATCTCCCGCGCATTGCCAGCAGTCCGAACCTCGTATCCGTGCTGGCTCAGGAACTCAGAGACAACATCGCAAATGCCGGGGTCGTCATCGACCATCAGAATGCGTGAAACAGAGACTTCGGACGTCAAAGGCATGTTTGTCATTTAGACGCGGCGTGCGTCCTCTGAATTTCAGGTCAGAAAAATTCAGTCGGCAAGCACTTCATCAGCCACAAAGGGGTTGGTCTTGCGTTCTTGGCCAAAGGTCGACATCGGCCCATGGCCCGGAACGAAGGCGACATCAGACCCTAGGGGCCAGAGCTTTTCGGTAATGGCCCGAATGAGGTCCCCATGATTGCCCATTGGAAAGTCTGTCCGTCCAATTGAGCCTTGGAAAAGGACGTCTCCAACCTGGGCAAAACGAGAATCTCGATGGAAGAAGACCACATGTCCTGGGGTGTGGCCTGGGCAATGGAGCACCTCGAATTCCGTTTCGCCGAGGGTCACGACATCGCCATCCTGCAGCCATCGATCCGGGGTGAAGGTGCGGGCTTCCGGCATGCCGTATTTCTTGCCAGACTCCGTAATGCGATCGATCCAAAATTGATCTGCGGGGTGCGGTCCTTCAATAGGACAGCCGGTTAGCTCCTTAAGCTGGGCCGTCCCACCGGCGTGATCCATATGCCCATGGGTAATCCAGATTTTTTCCAGGGTTAGGCCATGCTGAGTCAAGGCAGCCATAAGCCGCGGCACTTCGCCGCCTGGGTCAATGATCGCGGCCTTGAGCGTCTTCGTACACCAGACGATTGTACAATTCTGCTGAAGCGGCGTGACAGGTGCAATGAGTGCGCGGATGGAGAGTTCAGTGTTTGACATGGCCCTAGCATCCAATCTTTGAGGGCGATTGAAAAGACCTGCTTTGGCAGCTGACCTTGGCGGAATGGGGTGGGGCAGCTAGACCCGGGAAATGTTGCCGATCGAGGACGTCATTCCGCAATTGCGTGCCGCTTTGACCGGGACGAACTGCGCTGTACTGGTTGCACCGCCAGGGGCGGGCAAGACCACCATCGTCCCCCTGCGACTTTTGGCTGAGCCCTGGCTTGAGGGGCGTAAAATCCTCATGCTGGAGCCGAGAAGGCTCGCCGCGCGGATGGCAGCCGAACGCATGGCATCGAGCCTGAACGAAGCTGTGGGCGAGACGGTTGGCTATCGTGTGCGACTTCAAAGTCGGGTGTCTGAACGGACGCGGATAGAGGTCGTCACAGAGGGCGTTTTTACGCGGATGATTTTAGACGATCCAAGCCTGGAGGGGGTTGGGGCGGTACTCTTTGATGAGTTTCATGAACGAAGTCTCGACGCAGACCTTGGTCTGGCCTTGGCGCGGGATGCGCAGCTTGTGCTCAGAGAAGACCTTCGTATTTTGGTCATGTCGGCCACGCTAGATGGTGCTGCAGTCGGGAAGTTGCTTGGCGACGCGCCGCTTGTGGAAAGTGATGGGCGCGCCTTTCCCGTCGTGACGTCATACCTTGGGCGAGGGGAAACGCTCGAGGATCATGTGGTCCGCGCTGTAGAGCGCGCTCTGGCGGCGGAGACCGGAAGCCTCTTGGTATTTCTGCCGGGCCAGGCTGAGATTCGGCGGACCGAAGAACGCCTGCGCGATCGGGTCCGTTCCTTAAATGTCATTATTGCACCGCTCTACGGTGCCATGGATCCTGCGGATCAGGACAAGGCCGTAGCTCCCGCGCCATCTGGTAGCCGAAAGGTCGTGTTGGCCACATCCATCGCAGAAACAAGTCTGACGATTGAGGGCGTTCGGGTTGTTATCGACTCTGGCCTTTCCAGGACACCGCGCTTTGATCCCGCCAGCGGATTGACCCGTCTAACGACCATCAGGGTGAGTCGAGCTGCCGCCGATCAAAGGCGGGGTCGTGCAGGCCGTATCGAACCTGGCACGTGCTACCGTCTCTGGGACGAAGCTGAGACCCGAGCATTACCAGCCTATGCGGACCCGGAGATTCTTGAGGCCGACCTCAGCAGCCTCGCGTTAGATCTGGCGAGGTGGGGGGTGAAGGACCCATTGAATCTGGCCTTTTTGGATGCCCCACCGGCCGTGGCATTTACCGAAGCGCGCGGTCTGTTGCAGCGTCTTGGAGCAATAAGCCCAGAAGGAATTTTGACAGATCACGGCGAGGCGCTTGCCGTCTTTCCCCTCGCCCCGAGACTGGCGCACATGATCCTCCGCGCCGCTGAACATGGGCAAGCAAAGCTCGCGTCAGAGATTGCAGCCCTTGTATCGGAGCCCGCCTTAGGGGGGCGTGACACCCATCTGATCCACCGTCTTGAGACCTTCAGAAGAGATCGGGGCGGGCGGGCGCGTGACGCTAAAAATCTGGCGGATCGATGGGTTAGGTTGGCTGGAAAAGCGGGCAATCTGCCGCCGGTGTCTGAAGGCCTCCTGCTCGCCTTGGCCTATCCCGAGCGTGTCGCGAAGGCGCGGGGGCCTTTGGGGGAGTTTCAGCTTGTAAATGGGCGCGGTGCCTATCTTGAGGCGACAGATGTTCTGGCAAGGGAGAACTGGCTTGCCGTCGCTGAGCTCGGAGGTGGCGATCGGCGAGATCGTATTCGCCTGGCTGCGCCAATCGACCCCGCCGAGATCGAAACCCTTTTCGCAGACCAGATTGAAACTGAAGTGCGTCTCGAAGAGTCTGGAGGAGGCAGGCTTCGCGCGCTGAAAATTCGTCGGCTCGGGCGGCTCGCCATCGATCAGCAGGTTGATGAGCCGCCAGACCCCGACCTGCTGGTCAGCGCCCTTCTGGATCGGGTGCGTCGGGAGGGTCTCGCCAGTTTGGCCTGGGGGGACGGAGCGAAGGCCCTGCGGTCTCGCATCGCTTTTATGAAAAACCTGGAGGAGTCGGCATGGCCTGACTTTTCTGACTTGGGTCTGATGCAGGCCATAGAGGTTTGGCTTGCCCCCTTACTTTTTGGATTGCGTAGCCTCAAGGAGCTTAAATCAGAGGATTTGGAAGCTGCTCTGAGGGCTCAAATTTCTTGGGATAGGCAGAAGGCTTTGGACCAGGCGCTGCCCGCCAGATGGACCGCACCCACGGGTAACAGCTTTGCCATCGATTATCGCGCCGAAGGTGGTCCAAGGGTTGAGGTTCGTGTCCAGGAGACCTTCGGTCTGACGTCGCATCCAACCATTGCTGGTGGGAAGGTTGCCCTAACCCTGGCGCTACTTTCACCTGGCCATCGGCCTATCCAGACCACAAAGGACCTTCCTGGGTTCTGGGCCGGGTCCTGGAAGGATGTTCGGTCAGATATGCGAGGACGCTACCCGAAACACGTTTGGCCTGAAGACCCATCAACTGCCGCACCCACGGCACGGGCCAAACCGCGCGGAACCTGAGGCAAAATCAGTTTAGGCTGTGGCAGCGTAGATCATAACCCCAGTGGCGACCGAGAGGTTGAGGCTGTCTGCCCGACCTCGCATGGGGATTTTTACATTCACGTCGCAGAGTGCGGCCAGATCCGGAGTTAAACCCTGCTGCTCGTTACCCATGAGGATCAGTGCGGGCTTTGCATAGGTCGCATCGCTGTGAGTGACCGTTGCCGTTAGGAGGGTGCCAATCACCGATCCTGGCCAGGATTTCCGCCAAGCCGTGAAATCGGACTCGGTTACCTTTACGATTGGGACGGCAAATATCGAACCCATGGTCGCCCGTGCGGCCTCGACGGAATAGGGATCGCAGCACTCTCCGACCAGTATAACTGCCCCGCATCCCGCCGCATCGGCTGTTCGGATGATGGTGCCAAGATTTCCAGGATCTCTCACACGATGTAGGGCGACAAAGGCTGAGGCGCTGTCTGGCTTGAGATCCTGGATCGGTGTGAAAACTTGGCGAAAGACCCCCACGACAGCCTGCGGGTTATCCCGACGTGAGATCTTGGCAAGAATATCCTGGGTGACTTCAATGATTTCGCCACCGCATGACCGGGCGGCATTGATCGCTTGTCGCAGCAAGGGATGGCCTTGAGCATCCTGGCCGTACATCAGGATCTGCGGTGCGTGACCCAGTTCCACAGCCTCGGTGATAATTTTCAAGCCCTCTGCAACGAAAAGGCCGGTTTCGTCCCGATCCTTGCGCTGATGCAGGGCGCGCACCGCCTTGACGGTGGGGTTGGTCAGAGAGGTGATAATACGCGCGCTCATGAGGTCCAGCGGGCGTAGAAGCTCATTCCAATTTCACGGGTCCCGTCGTCCTGGGTCAGGGCAAGTTCCCCCCATTCGATGTTTCCGCCCCGGCCAGACAGCTTATCAGACAGCAAGCCGGCAAGGGCTGCGCCAGAAATGCGTTCTGCATAGGCATTCAGCAGGAGGAAAGACGCAGAACTTGAGAGCAATTCCGCACAAAGCCCTGCCAACTCCGGTAGGTTTTCGAAAAGCTTCCAGATTTCCCCATCGGGCCCGCGGCCATATTTCGGCGGGTCGAGAATAATCCCATCATAGTGGTTGCCACGGCGGACCTCCCGCTGGACATAGCGCCTTGCGTCCTCACAGATCCACCGGATAGGCCGATCATCAAGGCCTGACAGGGTAGAGTTTTCCCTGGCCCATCCTATGGCCTTCTTCGAAGCATCAACATGGGTGACTGCGGCCCCGGCGGCGGCGCAGACCAGACTGGCAACACCGGTATAGCCAAACAGGTTCAAGACCTTGGGCTGGCCGTTAAAAGCCCTGACCCTCTGGTCAAGCCATGCCCAATTGGCCGCCTGTTCCGGAAAGAAGGCGAGGTGCCGGAAAGCCGTGAACCGACCTTTGTAGCGGACATCTTGCCAAGCCATGGGCCAGGTGTCCTTTGGCTGGGCTTTAAAGCGCCAACGCCCGGCATCCTCTTCATCGGTAGGATCGAAGACGGCGTCAGCCTGATCCCAAATTTCGGCTGGAAGCTTCGGCACCCAAAGGCATTGGGGCTCGGGGCGAACCACGCTGTATTGTCCATAGCGTTCAAGCTTGCGACCATTACCGCTGTCGATCAGGGCGTAGTCTCCCCAGGCGGTCGTTCGCATAACGCCCGGCTTGTCGTCGACGGCAGGATCAAGCTTAGTCATTTGCGGCAGTTACGGGGGGCGGGGACGATTGTCCAGATCACCCTGATGATCGCCGCACTGTGGCTTGCGTCAAAGGCGGAATTATCCTCCTGTCTCAGACTTGGGGCGGAAAGGATGGACGTGGCAGAAATCGAGACCATGCGAAGGTCGGCGCGTAAGCCTAAGGGCGACGGGCATCTTCGGCGCGCGGAAATTCTTGAGGCCGCTGAGCGCATTTTTGTAGCTGATGGCTATGAGGGAGCAACCATTCGCAAGATTGCCGATGAGGTCGGCGTTTCATCAACAGCACTCTACATGCATTTCCCTGACAAGGGTTGCATTTTGCTGGAAATTTCCGAACGCACCATTCGACAGTTACTCGAGCGGAACGGTGAGATTGCTGAAAAACCCTTGGATGCAGCGCAGCGTGTTGAACTCATGCTGGCGTCTTACATGCGCTGGGGGCTGGAGCACCCCAACGCCTATATGTTGGTTTTTTGCAGCGTCACCCCAGTTTCAGAGGTTCTTGGCGATAGCTTGGCGGAAATTTCAGCCCGCTGTTATGACATTTTCTCTGGGGTGGTCGGTGAATTGGCGCGGGCTGGACGATTGAAAACGGGCGATGCGAATTCTGTCGCCCAGGCGCTTTGGGCTTCGACCCATGGTGTTGTCGCGCTCCTGATTACAAGGCCAGATTTTGAGTGGGCACCCAAGGAAGAGCTCATTCGCGTCACTTTGGCGGGCCTTATGAAGGGGCTTATCCAACCGATTTAGGGTGGGTTAGGGATGGGGGCATTCGCCCCGCCCAGTGGCAAGTTCGTCGTCGTCCCCTGTAGCCCAACGTTAAAGATGTAGGCACCCCGCCTTAAGTCCGCCGACAGGGTCAGCGGGCCGTTACCGTTGTTGAGCCTAGCACGGTAGACCTGCATGCCTTCCATGACCCGCATGACGTAATTGCGGGTTTCAGAGAAGGGTATGCATTCAATAAAATCGATTGGGTCGGTCCCGCTGCCTCTAGGGTCCCCACAAAAGGCGCTCCATGAGGTTGGTCGACCTGGCCCAGCATTGTAGCCAGCAATCGCCATGACGTAGGATCCGCTGAAGCCATTGACCAATTGGCTGAGAAAAGTAGAGCCCAGCCGCATATTGTAGTCGGGGTCATAGAGTTGATCGGCGGTGAAGCTCACCCCCACCTTGCGGGCCAGTATAGCCGCTGTACCCGGCATGAGCTGCATCATGCCGCGGGCACCTGACCCGGAGCGTGCCATGGGGTCAAAGCTGCTTTCTTGCCGAGTGATTCCTAGAACCAAGGCGGGCTCAGCGGCCTCGGCGGCCTCGGGCGGGGTTCGGATTGGATAGCCGCGTTCTGGCAGGATAAACCCGCGCTGGGCGGCGCTTCGCACCACCTTCATGGCCGCTTCCAGGTCGCCATAGCCGCGAACCAGGTCGACCAGAAGTGCCTCTTCCTCTGCCGACGGGAGAGTATCATCCAGGGAAAGGACGAAGGTTCTGAAGAGGTCCCTATAGCCGGTTTCCATCAGAAGCCGGGCAGCGCGAACAGTTTCTCGTGCTTCGAACCGACTACGGTCAGCATTCCGGATGACTGGGTCCTTGCCCAGATCAAGCTGGGTCAATCCAATTTTTTCAGCGGCAAGTTGGCCATAAAAGGTGACGCTATACTTAGCCGCGGCCTCATAAAAGGGTTGGGCCGCGTCCAGGTCTGCCATGGCCTCAACCGCCCGGCCGCGCCAATAGAGTGCCCGTGCTCGGGTAATCGGCGAGGACCCAATTCGGTCAAGGGCCTTAAAATGCCCTTCAGCCAAGGTGGGGTTCTGCAATCGCGTTAGGGCGATCCAGCCTGCATAGAACTCGGCCTCGGCAGCATCTGGACCTGAGCTAAGGCCCGAATTCGCCGCTGCGTTATAGGCCCCCTGATTGTCGCCAATCCTAAGGGCGGAGAGGGTGAGCTGGTAGCGCTCGTCCCAAATCCGACTTGCCATTTCTGGGTTCAGGGGCTCTGGAGCCGGGCCAGCAAGATCGAGCCGCGCTTGACCGTCATCACCTCGTCGACGGTCATAGACGGCGCGTTCAAACCTCAGTCCGGGATCTTGGGAGAGTTCATTTGGAACAGCCTCACTCAGGGTGATGGCGTCGCTCGTCCCCTGTCTTAGGGCTAGTCGCGCCCGCGCCAGAGCCTGCTGTCCTTCTGGGAGGAGGGGGATCAGCTCGCGCGCTGCGCTGGCTTGGCCTCCGTACAATAGAACCTGAGCGCGCCGGATATGGTCGTCCTGACTAAGCGCGTCCGCGAAGCGTGAGAGGATCTGGCGCTGCACATCGGTATCGAAAGGTCGTGAGCGCCAGGCTTGCCGGATTCGTGCAAAAGCCGCCGTCCCTTGCCCTGATGCTTGCTCTGCGCCCGCCAAGGCGATGACGCCGTCAATGGTGCTGGGCTCCCCCCCGCCAAACCAAGTGATGATTTGCTGGGGTGTCAGGCCAGAGGTTTCAAGCTTTCGTTCAGCGGCAGCTTGACGCTTTGTCGCCCTGGCCCAACCTGCGAGATCGCGACGTGCCTGATCCAGTTCGAAGAAGGTCAGCCGATCTGCGTTCGAATCCACCAGGGTCCAAAGGGCAATTTTTCGTGCGAGGACGTCTGTTATCTGCTGCAAGAGAGACCGGGCAGCATCTATGCGGCCAGCCTTAGCACTATCGATTGCCTGCTTTAGGCGATCGCTGTCTTCGGAGGATAGGCGCACTGAATAGCTTGTGGCCGGTGTCTGAATCAGATCGGCAGGGTTAGCGGCGGGTGCCCCCGGTGCCTGTACAGGCTGGGCTTCGGCCATGCACGCCAGCAAGGCGATCAGAGCAGATGACAATAATGCCCGGCTGACTTTGAAGGACAATCTATGTACTCCGGGACCCTAGGCGCGGCGTGCGCGATAAATAACAGACTCAATTGGTTGCGACATAGGGGGCTCGCGCCATATTGTCCGCCCCAATCTTGAGGTCGCAACATATGACCTCGTCTTCACGGCTTTTTGCAGACCATGTCCGATCCAATTTTTAAGGGCGTCATGCCCGCTCTCGTTACACCTTTCAGAGAAGGTCAGGTGGATGAAGCTGCCTTCGTTAAATTGGTTGAGCGCCAGGTGCTGGGGGGCGTGCATGGGGTGGTTCCAGTCGGCACTACCGGCGAAACCTCAACCCTAAGCCATGATGAGCATCGTCGGGTTGTGGAGCTCTGTGTTCAGACTGTGAAGGGGCGGGTGCCGGTCATTGCGGGTGCAGGGTCAAATTCGACAGAAGAAGCCATTGAGCTTGCGAAGCATGGGAAGGCGGTCGGCGCCGACGCCGTGCTGGTCGTGACTCCCTATTATAATCGTCCCAGCCAAGAGGGGCTCTATGCCCACTATGCGGCTATCAACGAGGCGGTGCAGATTCCGATCCTGGTTTACAATGTGCCGAGCCGGACCAGTGTTGATATCGCGGACTCGACCCTGGCGCGTTTGGCTAAGCTGCCGAACATTGTGGGGATCAAGGATGCTACGGGCGATATGACCCGGGCGACTGTCCAGCGGATCACCTGTGGTGAAGATTGGGTCATGCTGTCTGGAGACGATCCGACGGCTTTGGGTTACATGGCGCACGGTGGGCATGGCTGTATTTCGGTGACCGCCAATGTTGCCCCTGATCAATGCGCTGCCTTCTATAATGCAGCGCTGCAGGGGGACGCCAAGCAAGCGCTCTACTGGCAGGATCGACTTGTCCGGCTTCATAAGGCGCTGTTTACCGACTCGTCGCCGGCACCGACCAAATATGCCCTGTCGGAACTCGGGCTTTGCGAAGACGGCGTTCGCCTGCCGCTCGTCAAGGCCTCGGAACTATCTCGGTCGGAAGTGAAAGCAGCCTTGTTGGAGGCCGGCGTCCTTTGACGCGGAAGTTCCTGTGAAGCTCATCGCTGAAAACCGCCGTGCGCGGTATGACTATTTCCTAGAAGAGACTTTTGAAGCCGGGCTCATGCTTACGGGCACAGAGGTTAAGTCCCTTCGCGTCGGCCGAGCTAATATTGCGGAATCCTACGCCTCGGTTGAAGGGCGAGACATCGTTCTGATCAATTCAGACATCCCGCCCTATGGCCACGCCAACCGCTTCAACCACGAGCCTCGGCGTCATCGGAAGCTCCTGCTGCATCGTAAGCAGATTGAGAAGCTGATTGGTGCCGTCCAGCGCGAGGGGCGGACCATTATTCCAACCAAGCTCTACTGGAATGAGAAGGGCCTTGCCAAACTCGAGCTCGCCCTAGCCAAGGGCAAGCAAAACCATGACAAGCGCCAGGCCACCGCTGATCGTGACTGGCAGAGGGATAAGGCGCGTCTCCTGCGGGATCGGGGTTGATTGCGAGGGGCGATATTGAAGCCATCGAGCGCGCCACCCTGGCGGGCTTGGGCTGCGATCCGGTTGCCGCGTATCCGGGTTGGCTCCTCCCCAAACGTCACGGCCCTATGGGGCGGGCAAAGAGCGCGGTCCCGATCTGTCATGATTTGGAGCCTGACCCACCATCTCTGAAGCGCATCCTGTCAGCCTACCGGGAGGTTGGCCTTGCCCCCACGTTTCGGATGCCTGACGTCACGGGCCTAAACGAGACCCGAAATCATTTGGCAGCCATGGGCTTTAGCCCCGGCCTTAGGCCCACTCACGTGATGCTCGCCGACCTTAAAACAGTTGCGGCTCTAACCGAGGCACAGGCCAGTTTCGCAACCGTGGCGGACGCGCGTTGGGGGGCGGTCTTCGCGGGCCCCGGCTTTGACCCCATCGAAGGGGAAGCCCGCGTTCGCATCCTGGCCTCGGCCAAAAATACCCTATTTGGTCAGGTCGACGTCGATGGCGAGGCCGCCGCTGTTGGCGTTGGCAATTATAATCATGGCTGGGTCTCTATTCATGGCATGCGTACCGCTCAGGCGGCCCGGGGTCGGGGATATGCGGCCGCCATCCTCGCGGGCCTAGCTCGGGTCGGACTTGAGCGCGGCTTAACCCAGGCAGTTTTGCAGGTGGAAGAGGGGAACTGGAGCGCCCTCAACCTCTACCGACGGGCTGGGTTTCAAACCGCTTGGCGTTACGATTATTGGAAGGCTTAGGCTTGATCGCTGGCCTCAGCGGGTCCCGCATGAAAAAGCGGGTGGAAGGCCACTATCTTGTTGGGCGAAGGATCGTCTAGGGGGCGGACCATGAAGTATTTGGCAGGTTCCCCCGGTGGGGCGAGGTCTGGCCGCACCACAAAGCCGAAGCGCCGGTAATAGACCGGGTTACCCGTCAGGATGCAGCCAGCCGCCTGAAGGGCGGTCAGCCTTGCGAGGCCTGCCTCAATAAGTCGACCCCCTATCCCTTGGCCCTGAAGTGCGGGGTCAACCGACACTGGACCTAGGGCGTACCAGCCAAGTAGGTCGTCGGCAGCGCTGGCAGGGGAAAAGGCGATATGCCCAACAATCTGATCATCTCGCACCGCCACCAATGAAAGCGACAGGCCTCCTGCAGCACGCAGGGCGCTGATCAGGTCTTGCTCATCTCCTGCGGCGAAGGCCATGGGCGCGAAGGCCCGCTGGGTTAGCTGATAGATCGCGGCTTCATCGCCGGGCTGCTCATCCCGTAGGACGGTTTCTGGATGCGCCTTCTTTCCCCAAGCCCAAAGGATCTAAGCCTCGATAAGTGTCCGTGCGCGCCGGAAGACTGCCTCGAACATCTCCGCCGTCAGCCGTCCCGTGTTCGTATTGAGCCGGGAGCAGTGGTAACTGTTCAACACCGTATAGGGCCCGGCCGAGAACTCCGTCCCGTGGCCGGGCAGGCCCGCCGAAGCCTTAAGGCCAAGCGCCTTGAGCACATTCCGCCGTGAGACATCGCCGAGCGTCACGATCACCTTCAGATTCGGCATGGCCTCAAGCCGGGCCGTCAGAAAGGGTCGACAGGCGTTTTCTTCAGATGTCTCCGGCTTATTTCCGGGCGGCGCGCAGCGGACCGCGTTTGAAATCATCGCATCGACGAGGGTGAGGTCGTCATCTGGCCGCGCGTCATATTGCCCCCGCGCAAACCCTGTCTTGATCAGCGTCTCGTAGAGCATGACCCCGGCATGGTCGCCGGTGAAGGGTCTGCCGGTCCGGTTGGCGCCTGTTCGGCCCGGGGCGAGGCCCATGACCATCAGCCGACCGTTTGGATCGCCGAAGGAAGGCGCAGGCCCGTTCCACCAAGTGGGATTGGCCCGCTGGTTTTCTGCGCGATAGGCAACAAGCCGAGGGCAGAGGGGGCAATTTCGGGCCGGCTCTGCCTCAGTCTTCGGCATAGGCTTCGGAGTCACGGTCGCCACTGGTGCGGCTCTCTTGGATGAACCGGGGTAGTCTGGATGGCCGACCAATCAGATCGGCAAGGTCGGCAAGATCGATGAAATTATCGGCCTGCCGTCGCAAATCGTCCGACGCCATTGGCGGCTGTGACTTTACGGTTGAAACGACGGTCACCCGGGCACCCTTGCGCTGAACGGCTTCGATCAGGACGCGGAAGTCACCATCTCCTGAGAACAGCAGCAAATGGTCCGCATGCTCTGCCATTTCCAGCATGTCGACAGCGATCTCGACATCCATGTCTCCGCGCCAACGTTTGCGGCCCTGAGCGTCGGTGAACTCGCGGGCCGACTTGGTCACCAGCCGGAACCCATTGTAATCTAGCCAATCAACCAGGGGTCTGATGGGGGAATATTCCTGATCTTCCACAAGGGCGGTGTAGTAATAGGCCCGGATCAGCACCCCGCGCTTGCGGAATTCCTCCAGAAGTTTGCGATAGTCGATGTCGAATCCCAGGCCCTTGGCCGCAGAATATAAATTCGCACCATCGATAAAAAGCGCCAGCTTATCGGTCGGATAGAATGTCATTGAGATCGGAAATCCATAATGGGGGCTGGGGCGCATGAACCTGGATGAGGCGGTGATCGTCGCTTTGGGCGGGAATCTGGCCGGCGACTATCAATCGCCACAAGCACTTCTAGAGGTTGCGCTCTCTCGTTTCGCCCAGGCGGGATTGCCTGTGGTGCGTCGGTCGTCTTGGTGGAGCTCTGCCGCCTGGCCCGACCCGACCGCTAACGAGTATCGCAATGCCGTCGTAGTTGTCGAGACACAGCAGAGCCCGGAAGAGACGATTCGAACATTGTTCGGTCTGGAAGCAGAGTTTGGGCGGCTTAGAGGCGAAAAAAACGCGCCGCGCACCCTGGATTTAGACCTGATTGCCCATGGCCGCACGATCTTGGATACCCAAGACTTGATC
Organism: uncultured Alphaproteobacteria bacterium; assembly: GCA_937920085.1. GTDB lineage: Bacteria > Pseudomonadota > Alphaproteobacteria > Caulobacterales > Caulobacteraceae > Phenylobacterium. Next base: position 77,356 of record CALETE010000029.1, read on the forward strand.
CTGCCTCACCCCCGCGCGGCGGAGAGATACTTCGTCATGGGGCCTCTCAGCGAAATCGCGCCGCAATGGCGGCATCCGAGAACGGGCGAAACAGCTGCGCAGCTTGCGAAATCTGCCGCTATCGGTCGAGATTCCTATGCCATTAAATCCTGATTTGGCCCTGGGCAGACACGGGATTGATGGAGCGCTTTAACGCTTGCTGATTGACGGGTGCCAAAGGGAAGGCTAGCCGGACTGCAGGAATTTTGCGGGATAAGCATTTGGCCTATCGGCTTGTCATTTTCGATTTCGACGGAACGCTGGCGGACAGCGCCGACTGGTTCATCTCCATGGTGAATCAGGTGGCTGAAAAGTTCCGGTTTCGGAAGATCACAGAAGCAGAAATCGAAATGTTTCGTGGGTGGTCGTCCCGCGAGGTTGTGGCCTACATGAAGGTTCCGGCCTGGAAGATGCCGTTTATCGCCCGCCATACCCGCAAGCTGGTGGCCGAAAACATATCTGAGATGAGTCTGTTCCCAGGGGCTGACCAAATGCTTATGAGCCTTGCCGATAAGGGGGTGATGATTGCCCTGGTGAGCTCAAACGCTGAGGCCAATGTCCGCAAGATCCTAGGGCCGACCTGTGCCGACCTGGTTTCCTACTATGCCTGCGGGGCCTCGATCTTCGGTAAGTCGCCGAAATTTCGCGAAGTGCTCCGCCGCACCAAGGTTGCCAAATCTGATGTCATCTCCATCGGCGACGAGACTCGGGACATCGAAGCGGCCACAGAGGTTGGGCTCGCCTCTGGGGCTGTGACCTGGGGCTACACCCGGCCCGATATCCTGGCCAGCCATAAGCCGACCTATCTGTTGAACACGATGGAACAGATCATCGAGACCATCGCCGGATAGGCTTTCGCGGCGCATCGGGTTTGCGGCGTTGCACAAAGTCGCCAAACCCTCTATTTTGACAGGTTCTATTCGTCTCCCGAGGATTACATGGCTCGCGTCACCGTCGAAGATTGCATCGAAAAGGTTCCCAACCGCTTCAGCCTCGTGCTGTTGGCGGCGCATCGCGCCCGGGCGATCTCGGCCGGTTCGCAGATCATGGTCGATCGCGACAATGACAAGAACCCCGTCGTCTCCCTGCGGGAAATTGCCGACGATGTGGTCAATTCTGACGATCTTCGCGAAAATCTGATCACCACCCTGCAGCGGGTTGATGAGCGGTCTGAAGCCGAGGAAGAGGCCGAAACCCTCGCCCTGCTGGCTGATCCGACTCATATGCAGATGAGCGAAATTGAGCTGATCCGCGCCCTGCAGAGCGATCGTGACGGCGGCCAGGAGGAGCGGTACTGAGCCCCGAGGGCGCAGAACCACTCTCCATCACGGCGGCGCAAGATCCTCCGCTCGCCGAACCTTCAGACACGCCGGTCCCCGATACCGTCAAGCGGCCGCGGATGCTGCGTCAGTATGAGCTGATCGATAAGGTCAGGTCCTACGATCCCACCGCTGACGAGGCGATCCTCAATCGGGCCTATGTCTACGCCATGCGTATGCATGGAGCGCAAAAGCGCGCCTCCGGTGATCCCTATTTCGCCCACCCCATCGAGGTGGCGGGGATTCTGACTGACTACCGGCTGGATACCGCCACCATCGTCACGGCCCTCCTGCATGATGTGATTGAGGACACGCCGGTCACCCCAGACGATATCGCCCATCTGTTCGGTGCCGAGATCACCGAGCTGGTGGAGGGCGTCACCAAGCTAACCAAGCTAGAGCTCAACAGCGAATACACCAAGCAGGCCGAGAACCTGCGTAAGTTCATCCTGGCGATTTCTAAGGATGTGCGGGTGCTGATGGTCAAGCTGGCCGACCGTCTGCACAATATGCGGACCCTGCAATACATCAAGGCCCCGGCTAAGCGCGAGCGGATCGCCCGAGAAACCCTTGAAATCTATGCGCCTCTGGCACGGTCCATCGGCTGTCACCGCATCTGCACCGAGCTTGAGGAACTGGCCTTCGAGCATCTGAACCCCGTGGCGCGCAATGCCATTTCACGACGCTTAGCAGCCCTGCGCACCGAACAGGGCGGGGCGGTGGATGTGGTCTCCCGAGAAATCACAGCAAAGCTTGAGGCTGCAGGCCTATCGGCCCGGGTGTTTGGCCGGGAGAAGAACGCCTATTCCATCTGGCGCAAGCTGCAACGCAAATCCCTGGGCTTTTCACAGCTGTCCGACATCTACGCTTTCCGGGTGATCGTCGGCACGGAAGAGGAGTGCTATCGCGCGCTTGGCGTGGTGCACATGGCCTGGCCGTCCGTGCCCGACCGCTTCAAGGACTATCTCTCGACGCCGAAGCGCAACAATTACCGCTCCCTGCACACCACGGTCGTTGGCCCCAAGGGCCTGCGAATTGAGATGCAGATCCGCACAGAGGACATGGATCGGGTGGCCGAGGACGGCGTTGCTGCCCACTGGCGATACAAGGACAAATCCTACGGCTTTGACGCCGACCACCAAGCCGCGGCCGGCGGCCGCGATCCCCTGGTCAATCTGCGCCACCTGGTTCAGGTGTTGGAGCACGGCGGCGATGTGGATGAGCTGGTCGAGCACGCCAAGCTGGAAATGTATCTCGACCAGGTCTTTGTTTTTACGCCCAAGGGCAAGCTGGTGAGCCTGCCCCGGGGGGCCATGCCTTTGGACTTCGCCTATGCCGTCCACACAGATGTGGGCGATACCTGTATTGGTGTGAAGATTAATGGCGACCTCAAGCCCCTCCGCACCGGCCTGGTGAATGGTGACGTCATCGAGGTGGTGCGCGGGCCAAAGCCTGTTGTGCCCCCAGACTGGCGGTCCCTCACAGTGACAGGGCGGGCCCGCTCGGCCATTCGTCGCCATATCCGCCAATCCGAAAAGGAAGAGCTGACACGGTTGGGTCGCGCCACGGTGGACCAGACCTTTGCCCGGGCTGGCAAGTCCCGCAGCCATGTCTCCCTGATCCCAGCCCTGGAGCGCTGGGGGGTCACCACCGAGGATGAGATTTTCGAACTGATCGGCCGGGGCAGGGTCTCTCCGGCCCAGATTCTCGATGTCATCTTCCCCGGCCTGAAGCCCGCAGACCGCGCAGCCGCCACGGCGGTCCGCCGGATCGAAGATGGCAAGGGTGCCAGGCTCTATGTACGTGGCGGCGGCGTGACCTCGGGCGTGGTCATGCACTTTGGCGACTGCTGCACGCCTGTGCCCGGCGACCGGATTGTCGGCATTGTTGGTGAGGACCAGACCAGCCTGACCATCCACACCATCGACTGCGCCAACCTCGCCCGATACGAAGACCAGGAAGACCTCTGGCGTGACCTGCAATGGACGCCAGAGGCGGACCGCAACACCGTCACCCAATCACGTCTCACTGCCACCATCCGAAACGCCCCAGGGGTTTTAGGACAGGCCTGCACCGTCATCGGTGACGCCGGCGGCAACATCGTCAACCTGCGCATGCACTTGCGCCAAGAAGACTTCTTCGACGTGGACTTCGACGTTGAGGTGAAGGACGCTAAGCACATGACGCACATCGCGGCAGCGCTCAGGGCGAACCCGTC